>NZ_JBJFZU010000006.1:0-278471 GCF_045032955.1 Serinicoccus shuyuelongi
CCAGAGCCAGATCACTAGCAAAAAAACAACCACAACACCCACCGACAACCGGCAGACGCCATGGCAACAAACAAATGGCATCAAAAAACAAACACGCTGTTGAGTTCTCAAGAATCGGACGCACACCACGATCCCGGGCGCTTGTGGCGCCGTGACCTGTGGGGCTTTTCTTCAGGTTACGCATCCCGACTCTGCGGAGTCAAATCTCCATCCGGGCGAAACCGGTGGTCGAGATGAGTTGTGCCGGACCCGGGACCGGCCACCGTGTCGGTGTCCGTGCCTCCCTGTCGGTGCGGCGAGATGTAACTCTAGGGCACGTTCTCCCTGAGGGACAAATCTGCAGGTCAGCCCGGGTTTCGGGCTGCCGCGAGGCTCTTGCGCCCGCGCCGCAGCAGGGCCACCTGACCGTGCAGGTAGGCCGCCGGTGCCAGCTCCGCCTCGACGTCGACGACCTTGGCGTTGTTCACGCTGATCCCCCCGTCCGCGACGAGACGTCGGGCGGCGCCCTTGCTCTCGGCGAGACCGGTGGCCACCAGCGCCTCGATCACCGAGCTGCCGGGCGGTACGTCCGCCCCGGGCAGCTCCGCGGTCGCGTCCCGCAGGGTCCGTGCCTCCAACGCCGTCGGGTCCCCCTTGCCGAAGAGGACGCTGCTGGCGGTCTCCACCTGTGCGGTCGCCTCCGGCCCGTGCACCAGGGTGGTGACGTCGGCGGCCAGTGCCCGCTGACCCTCCCGGAGGTGCGGCCGCTCCCGCGCACTGGTCTCCAGCTCGGACACCTGCTCCGGTGTCCGGTCGGTGAAGACGCGCAGCAGCTTGGCGACCTCGCCGTCGGCGACGTTGATCCAGTACTGGTAGAAGGCGTAGGGGCTGGTCATCTCCGGCGAGAGCCAGACGGCGTTGCCCTCCGACTTGCCGTACTTCTGACCCGCCTCGTCGGTGATCAGGGGGGTGGTCAGCAGGTGCACGGACGCCCCCTCCGCGCGGTGGACCAGGTCCACGCCGGCCGTGAGGTTGCCCCACTGGTCGGCCCCGCCGGTCTGCAGCGTGCATCCGTGCTCGCGGTACAGGTGCAGGTAGTCCAGCGCCTGCAGCAGCTGGTAGCTGAACTCCGTGTAGGAGATGCCGTCCTGGCTCTCGAGCCGTGCCGCGATCGCGTCCTTGCGGATCATCTGGTTCACCCGGAAGTGGCGCCCCACGTCACGCAGGAAGTCCAGCGCGCTCATCGACGCGGTCCAGTCCAGGTTGTTGACCAGCACCGCCGGGTTGTCCCCGTCGAAGTCCAGGAAGGGACGCACCAGATCCTGGATCCGGCTCACGTTCGAGGCTGCCTCTTCCGGGGTCTTCAGCACCCGCTCGGCGGTCGGCTTGGGATCCCCGATGAGACCGGTCGAGCCGCCCACCAGGGCGATCACCCGGTGGCCCGCCCGCTGCAGGTGGCGGAGCAGGATGAGCTGGACCAGGTTGCCGAAGTGCAGGGACGGGGCGGTCGGGTCGAACCCGCAGTAGGCGGTCACCGGTCCCTCGTCGAAGGCCTGGCGCAGGGCGTCCTCATCGGTGGTCTGCGCCACCAGCCCCCGCCACTGCAGCTCGTCGAGGATGTTGCTCACCGGTCCTGGTCCTTTCGCGCGGGTGGGTGCTGCTCGGCCCGGTCCACCTTACGTGTCCCGGCGCGGTAGGCCGAGACCGTCGGCTCCCCTGCCAGCCAGAACCGCCACGGGTACCTCTCCCCCGACCCGCCCGGCCCACTGACGCCGACCCTGGGGCCGGTACGGACGGCACCGGCCACCTGCTCGGGCGGGCCCTCGACCCAGACCTGTGCGTGCGGGCCGCACAGGTCGGCGCCGTCGTGGGTGGCCCCCAGTCCCACGGCCCGGGCGAGGTTCCCCGGTCCACGCGCCAGCTGCACGGGCGACGGTGGACGGGCACCCGGGCGGAGGCGACGCTGCTCGGCCCGGTCCAGCCCCTGGCATACCTCACCGGCCCGGAGCAGCACCGCCGCACCCTCCCCCGGCGCGCCGGTGACCACGTTCACGCATCGGTGGATGCCGTAGGAGAGGTAGACGTAGAGGTGACCGGGCGGCCCGAACATCGGCCGCGTCCGCGGGGTGGGCCCGCGGTAGGCGTGCGAGCCGGGGTCCTCGGCGCCCCCGTAGGCCTCGACCTCGGTGATCCGCAGCGACACCCCGTCATGGTGCAGGACCGCGCCGAGCAACCTCGGCGCCATCTCGAGCACCGGGCCGGCGAACGCGCTGCGCCCCAGAGCCGTGCCCATACCCTCAGTCCCGGATCGCCGGCATCTCCTGCACCCAGTGGCGCACCCGCGCCACCTTCTTGATCAGGTATGCCCGCTGCTCCGTCACCCGGACCGGCGCCGTGCCGCCCACAGCGTTGCGGGAGGCGAGCGAACCGGGCACGGTGAGGACCGCGCGCACCCCGGGGTGCAGGTGCTCGCTGACCGCCGCGAGGTCGTCGTCGCTCATGTCCTCCAGGCCGATGCCGCGCTCCTCGCAGTAGCGCACGCTGGCCCCGGCCACCTCGTGCGCCACCCGGAACGGCACGCCCTCACGGACCAGCCACTCGGCCACGTCGGTCGCCAGCGAGAAGCCCTGGGGCGCGAGCTCCTCCATCCGCTCCGGGTGGAAGGTGAGCGTCGCGACCATGCCGGACACCGCGGGCAGCAGGACCTCGAGGGTGTCGACGGCGTCGAAGACCGGCTCCTTGTCCTCCTGGAGGTCCCGGTTGTAGGCCAGTGGCAGCCCCTTCAGGGTGGCGAGCAGCCCGGTGAGGTCACCGATCAGCCGACCGGACTTGCCCCGCGCGAGCTCGGCCACGTCCGGGTTCTTCTTCTGCGGCATGATGCTCGAGCCGGTGGAGAAGGCGTCGTCCAGGGTGACGAACCCGAACTCCGCCGTGGCCCACAGGATGACCTCCTCGGCCAGCCGGGAGAGGTCCACCCCGGTCATCGCCATCACGAAGGAGAACTCGGCGGCGAAGTCGCGGGCCGCGGTGCCGTCGATGGAGTTCTCGACCGCATGCGGCATCCCCAGGTCGTGGGCCACCGACTCCGGGTCCAGGCCCAGGGAGGATCCGGCCAGCGCCCCCGAGCCGTAGGGCGAGGCGGCGGCCCGCCGGTCCCAGTCGACGAGCCGGTCGACGTCCCGCAGCAGCGCCCAGGCGTGGGCCTGCAGGTGGTGCGCCAGCAGCACCGGTTGGGCGTGCTGCAGGTGCGTACGGCCGGGCATCGCCACCTCCGGGTGGGCGCCCGCCTGATCGATCAGCGACTGCACCACGTCCAGGATCCGTGCGGAGAGCAGCCGGGCCTGGTCGCGCAGGTACATCCGGAACTGCGCGGCGACCTGGTCGTTGCGGGAGCGTCCCGCGCGCAGCCGGCCCCCCACCTCGGGGCCGGCGCGCTCGATCAGCCCGCGCTCGAGGGCCGTGTGCACGTCCTCGTCACCCTCGCCGGGGACGAACGCCCCGCTCTCGACGTCGGCGCGCAGCCGGCCGAGCCCGGCCAGCATCGCCTCCAGGTCGTCGTCCGAGAGGAGACCGGCGCGGTGCAGCACCCGGGCGTGGGCCCGGGAGCCCGCCAGGTCGTACGGCGCCAGCCGCCAGTCGAAGTGCGTGCTCTTGCTCAACGCGGCCAGGGCGTCGCTGGGGCCGCCGCTGAACCGTCCTCCCCACAGGCTCATGCTCATGAGGACAGTGTCCCTGATCCGTTCCCGTGCTCGAACTCGGCCGCCAGCAGGAGCAGCCGCTGCGCCGTGTCCGGCCCACCCACCGGGTCGGTGGTGATCACCAGGATGGTGTCGTCCCCGGCGATCGTGCCCAGGATGTCCGGGGCGTCGCTCCGGTCGATCGCGGAGGCCAGGAACTGCGCCGCCCCCGGCGGGGTGCGCAGCACCACCTGGTTGCCGACCGAGCGGGCGCTGACCAGCAGTTCCTGGCACAGCCGGGCCAGCCGGGCGCTCACCTCGCCGGCGTCCTGGGCGGGACGGGGGGTGGGGTCCCCGCCCTGGCCGGGCACGGCATACACCAGCTGTCGTCCCTGCCGGACCTTGACCGCCTCGAGGTCGACCAGGTCCCGGGACAACGTCGCCTGGGTGACGCTGATCCCGTCCTCGGCGAGCAGGTCGAGCAGCTGGCCCTGCGAACCGACCGCGTGCCGTTCCAGCAGGTCGCTGATCCGCTGGTGCCGCGCGGCGCGGGTCATCGGGATCGTCGTCACCTGCAGGACTATACCGTCGAGCGTATGAGTATGCGGTCGGACCCGCCGTCCTCAGGCGGGCCAGAGCTCGCGCAGGAGCTGGGTCCCGGCCTGCGCCTGTTCCCGCTGGAAGGCCCGCAGGGTGGGCAGTCCCGGGGACGCCGGACGGGTGCACGACCAGGTGAAGAAGCCTGTCAGCCCGGCCAGGATGCCGAGCACGTCCTCCGGTTCCGCGCCCAGGGCGTGCACCGTCCCGAGGTGGTCGCGGACGTCCAGCGACCCGGCCCAGCGCACGTTGAGCAGCAGCATCGCGGCGTCGCACCAGGGCGCTCCGCGGGTCGCCCACGGCCAGTCCACGAGGCGCACGGTGCCGTCCGCCTCCACCAGCAGGTTGTCGGCGCGGACGTCGGTATGGGTGACCCGCTCACCCGCCATCCGGGGCAGGGTGGAGACCGCCAGCTCCCGCAGCTCGGGGCCGTGGGACAGCAACCAGGGGTCGAGGTCCGGCGGTGGCGTCTGCAGCAGCGTGTCCCAGCACCGCATCTCGGCGTCCAGCTCCTCGTGCAGGGCGGGCCAGGAGGTGGGGGCCGGTCGGGCCGCGACCTCGCCGAGCGTGGCCAGGGCGCCCGCCAGCCGGGCGTGGGTCCACGGCAGCGGGTGCTCCCCCTCGACGTCCTCGATCAGCAGCGCCACCCACTGGCCGTCGTCGTACGAGGCGAGCAGACGAGGCACGCCGCCCACCCCGGCGAGGGAGCCCAGCACCGTCGCCTCGCGTCGGTGCAGGGCCGGGGTGTCCGGGTTCTGGGCCGGGCTCACAGCCTTGACGAAGGCGCGCCGTCCCTGGGCCGTGGTGACGCGGTCGGCCGTGCCCGGGGAGAAGCCCCCGGGCTGGGAGCGCGCGCGCACGACCGGCCCTCCGAGCTCCTGGGCCACCCAGCTGGTGACACGCTCGGGTAGGTCGCCCCACGTCAGCCGCACGCCGTGCACGGGACGGCTCAGCCCGAGAGCGGGTCGTCGTCGCCCCAGGGCCGCAGCCGCAGCATCCGGGCGCCGTCCGGCAATCCCTCGGCGGCGTGCCGGCGCAGGGTGTCCAGGTCGTCGGCCCCGGCCCGCACCATCCGGCCGGAGAAGGCGTCCAGCTCGCCCTCGGCGAGGGCGAGGAACAGCTCGGTGACCTGCTGCGGCGACGTCCACTCGGTGCGGTCCTGGTGCATCCGCATGGAGTGCGTCATGTCCGTCTCCACCACCCCGGGGGCCAGGTCGAAGGCGTGCACCCCGTGCTCCGCCCCGGCCTGCGCCACTCCCCCGGTGATCCTGGCCAGCGCGGACTTCGAGGCGCAGTAGGCCGTCAGGTCGGACCGTTCCCGGGTGCCGGAGCCGGAGTTGATGTTCACGACCCGTCCGCCGCCCGCGGAGATCATCTGCGGCACCACGGCACGGGTGAGCAGGTAGGGACCACGGACGTTGGTCACCATCACCTGCCACCAGGTGTCAACCTCGGACTCCCACAGCGGCACCTCGGGCTCGATCAGCCCGGCGTTGTTCACCAGCAGGTCGACCCGTCCGTGCCGGTCCACGACCTGCTCCACCACCGAGGCCACCGCATCGGCGTCGGTGACGTCGCACGGCATACCCTCGGCGCCCGCGGCGACCTCACCGGAGCGGGACAGACCGACGACCGCCCACCCCCTGCCCAGCAGCGCTCGGACCAGGTGGTCCCCGATGCCGCGGGAGGCACCGGTGACCAGGGCCACCCGCTGCCCGCTCACCGCTGCACCGCCCCGTGGTCGGCGGCGGCACGCGCCACCGCGCCGTCCCGGGCGGCGTTGACCTCGTCCGTGGTCAGCGTCCGGTCCGGGGCCCGGAAGTGCATCCGGAAGGCCAGCGACTGGCGGTCCTGTGCCACCTGGTCCCCGGCGTAGACGTCGAACAGCTCGATCCGCTCCAGCAGCGGACCGGCGCCCTGGCGCAGCGCGGACTCCACCTCGCCGAAGGGGGCGGCACGGGGCACCTCGAGCGCCACGTCGGAGGTGGCCACCGGCTGCGTGGACAGCGGCGCGGCCTGCGTCCGGTGGTCGCTGGCCCGGACCAGCACCTCCAGGTCGAGCTCCGCGGCGCAGGTGCGCGGCGGGAGCCCCAGCCGTTGGGTGGCCTTCGGGTGCAGCTCGCCGGCCCAGCCGACGCCCGTCCCGTCGGCGAGCGTCAGCTGCACGCACCGCCCCGGGTGGAAGGGCGCCCGGGCGGTCTGCGAGCGCCGCAGGGGGACGCCGAGCGTGTCCGCGACCGAGTGCGCCCACCCGACCATGTCGGTGACGTCCACACCGCGACCGGCGCCCCACCAGCCGTCCCGGTCCACCTGGCCGGCCGCGACCAGCGCGACGTGCCACGGCTGGGCGGGGACGGCCTCCCGGATCCGGTCCAGCTCGTCGTCGGCCGGTCGGGCGCCGACCCCGGGCACCGGGGCACCTGGGCCGTCGCCGGGACGGGTGACGGTGTCGATCTCGAAGAGTGCCAGGTCCCGCGACCCGCGGGAGTTGTTGCGCCGCAGGGCGTCCGGGAGCGTCTGCAGCAGCTCGGTGCGCATCAGCGGTGCCTCCTCGGACAGCGGGTTCGCCAGCCGCACCGCCCGCCGCCGCTCGTCCTGCGCGCCGAGGCCGAGCTCGTCGAACCTGGCGGCGCCCACGAACGGGTAGGTGAGCACCTCCTGCAGGCCCTCCCCGGCCAGGGCGGCGGCCACCGCGCGGCGGCTGCGCTGGGCGTGGGTGAGCCCTCGGCCCCCCACGGCGCGGGGCACCACGGAGGGGATCTTGTCGTACCCGTCGATCCTGGCCACCTCCTCGACCAGGGTCGCGGCGTCGGTGAGGTCGGGGCGCCAGCTGGGCGGCAGCACGCTGAGCCGCTCGTCCCCCGAGCCGGCGCCGTCGGTGACGTCGCACCCGATCGTGGTGAGGATCTCCCGGACCCGCCCGGGTCCGTAGTCGACGCCCACGTAGCGGCTGGGCAGGCCGGGGTCCAGGGCGATCGGCGCGCGGCCGGGACGGTGGTCGACGTCGGTGACCGCGGGGTCGGCGGTGCCACCCCCGTGCTCGACCAGCAGGTCGACGGCCAGCTGCGCGGCCGCGGCGGTGACGTCCGGGTCGACGCCACGCTCGAAGCGCTTCGCGGCCTCGCTGGAGAGCCGGTGCCGACGTGCGGTCCGACCGACGGTGCGGGCGTCGAAGTGCGCGGACTCGAGCAGGATGTCCGTGGTCTGGCCAGGGGCCACCTCGCCGTCCTCGCCGCCCATCACGCCGGCCAGCGCGAGGATGCGGGTCCCGGAGTCCGTGATGAGCAGGTCCTCGGGGTGCAGCGCGCGGTCGACGTCGTCCAGCGTCGTCAGCCGTTCACCGGCCGCGGCACGGCGCACGACGACCGGCCCGGTGAGGGTGGCCAGGTCGAAGGCGTGCAGCGGCTGGCCGAGCGCCAGCATCACGTAGTTGGTGACGTCGACGGCCAGGCTGATCGGGCGCATCCCGGCCTCGGTGAGACGCTGCGCCATCCAGCCCGGGGTGCGCCGGGTCAGGTCGATGCCCCGCACCACCCGGGCCAGGTACCGGTCGCAGCCGGGCACCCCGCCGAGCGGGGCGTCGTCGGCCAGCTCCACGGCATACCCGCCGGTGGTGCCGGGGTCGACGTCGAGGTGCGCCGGGTCCCGGTATGCCGCCCCGGTCGCGTGCGAGTACTCCCGCGCGATGCCGCGGATCGAGAAGCAGTAGCCGCGGTCCGGGGTGACGTTGACCTCGACCGTCTCGCGGTCCAGCCCGAGGACCCCGATGAGGTCGTCGCCGGGCTGCAGCCCGAGCTCGTCGACGCGCTCCTGGCCGAGCAGCCGGGGCAGCACCAGGATGCCGTCGTGGTCCTCGCCGATGCCGAGCTCGCGGACCGAGCAGATCATCCCGGCAGAGACGTGGCCGTAGGTCTTGCGGGCGCTGATCGTGAGCGGGCCGCCCGGGGTGGGCAGCGTCCCGCCCGGCAGGATCACCGCGACCAGGTCGCCGACGGCGAAGTTGTGCGCGCCGCAGACGATGCCCTGCGGGGTGCCGTCGGTGAGGCGCTGGCCGTGGTCGCCGACGTCCACCTGGCACCAGTTCACGGTCTTGCCGTTCTTCTGCGGCTCCGGGGTCATCTCCAGCACCCGGCCCACCACCAGGGGCCCACCGACACCGCTGGTGTGCAGGGCCTCCTCCTCCAGCCCCACCGACACCAGGTCGGCCGCGATCCGGGCGCCGGTGACGCCCTCGGGGAGGGCGACGTACTCGCCGAGCCAGTCGACCGGAACCCGCATCAGATCTCCATCCCGAACTGCGCGTTGAAGCGCACGTCACCCTCGATCATCTCCCGCATGTCCGAGATCCCGTGGCGGAACATCGCGGTCCGCTCCACCCCCATGCCGAAGGCGAAACCCTGGTAGCGCTCGGGGTCCACCCCGCAGGCGCGCAGCACGTTGTGGTTCACCATCCCGCAGCCGCCCCACTCGATCCAGCCGGTGCCGCCACAGGTCCGGCACGGGGAGGCGGTCGGCTCACCCCGGCAGACGAAGCAGCGGAAGTCCATCTCCGCGCTGGGCTCGGTGAACGGGAAGTAGTTCGGGCGCAGGCGGCTCACGATGCCCGGGCCGAACATCCCCTCGGCCAACCGGTCCAGGGTCCCCCGCAGGTGCGCCATCGTCAGGCCCTCGTCGATGGCGATGCCCTCCATCTGGTGGAAGACCGGGGTATGCGTGGCGTCAAGCTCGTCGGTGCGGTACGTCTTGCCGGGGCACGCGACGTAGAGCGGCACACCCCGCTCCAGCAGCGCCCGCGCCTGCACCGGAGAGGTGTGCGTGCGCAGCACCAGGCCGGCCTCCGGGGGGTCCACGAAGAAGGTGTCCTGCATCTGCCGGGCCGGGTGGTCCTTGTCGAAGTTGAGCGCGTCGAAGTTGAACCACTCGGCCTCGACCCCGGGGCCGTCCGCGATCTCCCAGCCGAGGCCGACCATCACGTCGGCCATCCGCTCCGCGGTGACGGTGAGCACGTGCCGCCGGCCCAGCGACCGGCGCCCCGGGGCCAGCGTCAGGTCCCTTGCCTCGTCGACCAGGATCCGCTCGTCGCGCTCGGCCTCGAGCTCCGTCTGGCGGGCGGACAGCGCCTGGTTGACCCGTCCGCGGGCCTGACCGACGAGCTTGCCCGCGGCCGCCTTGTCCTGCGGGGCGAGTCCGCCGATCGCACGGTTGGCGAGGGCCAGCGGGGACCGCTCGCCGGCGTGCGCGAGCCGGGCGTCCTTCAGCCCCTCGAGGTCGGCGGCGGACCCGATCGCGGTCAGCGCGTCGGTCACCTGCTGCTCGATCGTCTCCGGGACCGGCGCTCCGGGCTCCGGGGCGTCATGGTCGTCGGTGCGCTGAGGTTCGGACACGAGCGCCAGTGTAGGTGGGCGGGCCCGACCGGATCGACCGGGTTATCGGGGGCATACCGGAGGGAGCACAGCGCTCGCCCGGTCGGTGCACAACGCTCGCCCGGTCGGTGCAGAACGCTCGCCCGGTCGGTCAGGGGCGGGCGGCGGAGGCGTGCAGGCACACGGTGGCGGCCATCGCGAGGTTGAGCGACTCGGCCCGGCTGATCGGGATCGACACGACGTCGTCGCAGCCCTGCAGCACCTCGGGCGGCAGCCCCCAGGCCTCGTTCCCCATCACCCAGGCGTGCGGACCGCCCAGGTCCGCGTCCGGCAACGGCGTGCCGCCGGAGGCGTCGGCCGCCAGCAGCCGGATGCCGCGCGCCCGGCACGCGGCGAGCAGCTCGGCGGCGGGTGTCCCCACGCTCACCGGCAGGTGGAAGAGGGCGCCCACGGTGGAGCGCACCACCTTCGGGTTGTGCACGTCCACGGAGGCCTCGCTCACCAGCACCGCCGCGGCACCGAAGGCGCTGGCCCCGCGCAGCACCGTGCCCGCGTTCCCGGGGTCGCGCACGTGCGTCAGCACGACGGCGAAGCCCGCGGGACCCACCGCGTCCAGGGCGACGTCCAGGGGCACGTCCACCCTGTCCGCCACCGCGACCATGCCCTGGGGCGCACCGGTGTCCCCCATCGCCGCGAGCACCTCGTCGGTGCACCGCCAGGTGGGGACCCCCGCCGCCTCGACCGCCTCGACGATGTCGGGGTGGCGCTGCAGCGCGGCATCGGTGAGGTAGCACGCCCGGGCGGAGCCGGCGGCGTGCGTCAGCAGCTCACGCACCGCCTGCGGGCCCTCCACCAGGAAGGTGCCGGAACGGTCCCGGACAGCACGACGCCCCAACGCGGCCACCTGCCGGACGCGCTCGCTACGGGGGGTGACCAGCAGCGGTGCGTCGGCGGCGCTCATGCGTCGGGGCGTCGCGGAAAAGCGGTCAGGCGGCGGACTCGGCACCGGTCGGCACGTTGGCCCGGGACAGCTCGACGAGCGCGGCGAAGGCCGCCTCGTCGTGCACCGCCAGCTCGGCCAGCATGCGCCGGTCGACCTCGACACCGGCGGCCTTCAGGCCCTGGATGAACCGGTTGTAGGTCATCCCGTTGGCGCGGGCGCCGGCGTTGATGCGCTGGATCCACAGGCGACGGAAGTCACCCTTGCGGGCCTTGCGGTCGTTGTAGCTGTAGACCAGCGAGTGGGTGACCTGCTCCTTGGCCTTGCGGTAGAGCCGGCTCCGCTGTCCGCGGTAGCCGCTCGCGCGCTCCAGGACGACCCGGCGCTTCTTGTGGGCGTTGACCGCCCGCTTCACGCGTGCCACGTGAGTACTCCTTGACTAGTTCGGGGGGTGGGGAAGAACAGAGGGGTGCAGGTGCACGGTCAGAGACCGAGCATCCTCTTCACCCGGCGGACGTCGGCCTCGGCGACCGGCTTGTCGTTCACGAGACGACGGGCGGCGGAGCTCGTGCGCTCCTGGAACTTGTGCACGTGGCGCGCACGCTGGTGCATGAGCTTGCCGCTCCCGGTCACGCGGAAACGCTTCTTCGCCCCGCTGTGGGTCTTCATCTTCGGCATGGGCCGATCTCCTTCATCTCGTCGCGCCCGGGCGTCCGGGCGTGGTCTGGTCTGCGTCGCGACGGGCGCCCTGCGCCCGTCGCCTCACGGCGCGTCGGTGGTGGTGACGGACTCGTCCGTGGCGGCGTCCTGCGTCTCACCGGAGGCGGAGGAGCGCTCCTCCTCCTCCTCGCGGCGCTTGGCCTGCCGCACGGACGCCTTCTTCTTGGCCGGCCCGATGACCATGACCATGTTGCGCCCGTCCTGCTTGGGGGCGCTCTCCACGAAGCCCAGCTCGGCGATGTCCTCGGCCAGGCGCTGCAGCAGGCGGAACCCGAGCTCGGGTCGCGACTGCTCGCGGCCGCGGAACATGATGGTCACCTTGACCTTGTCGCCGCCCTTGAGGAACCGCTCGACGTGGCCCTTCTTGGTGCCGTAGTCGTGGTCGTCGATCTTGGGACGGAGCTTGATCTCCTTGATGACCGTGTTGATCTGGTTCTTCCGGGCTTCACGGGCCTTCATGGCGGCTTCGTACTTGAACTTGCCGTAGTCCATGAGCTTGGCGACCGGCGGACGCGCCATCGGGGCGACCTCGACGAGATCGAGGTCGGCCTCGGCCGCCAGTCGCAACGCGTCCTCGACGCGCACGATGCCGACCTGTTCCCCGTTGGGACCCACCAACCGCACTTCCGGGACCCGGATGCGGTCGTTGATGCGAGGCTCGCTGATGTGCCTGCTCCTTCGTCGTCGTATGTCCAGACGACCCCGGACACCAGAAAGGCCTCCTGGCACCTGGTGCGCAAGAGGCCTGTCCCTCGGTCCGGCCGCACGGTCCCTCGCGGTTCACGCGTGGGCCGGTCGTCCGTCGGCGTCCCGTGGGACACCGGACCGTTGGACCCGGCGGCCGGGGGCCGTCGCGGGTGGGGGCATGGCCCCTCTTGCACGTCCATACCCTGACGCGCTCACCTCGCTCGAGGCGGTCGCGCAGGATCCGGACTGGTCGTACATCCATGGTAGCAGAACGGCGACGGTGGCCCGCCCCGACCACGAGGGTCAGGACGGGCCACCGCCGGTGTCTGCGTCGTCGTCCCGGGTCACCGGGACGTGACGTACGACCTGCCTCAGCAGCCGATCTCGCGGAGGGCGAAGTCCTCCGTCACGATCCGGCCGCGCGGCACCCGGACGTCGTCGACGGTCGGACGGTAGCCGTCCTTCGCCACGATCGTCTGGTACCGACCGGTGAGGATCCAGTACGCGTAGGACCCCTCGGTGTCGGTGATCAGGCTGTAGCCCGGGTGGTCCTGGTTGCCGTTGGTCTTCGTCATGTCGACGACGGCCCCCGGCAGACCGGTCTCGGAGCCGTCGCACGCGACGCCCTCCACCATGCCCTGGATCTTGCCCCAGTTGTTCGGGGGCGTGACGTGCATGGTGACCGGGATCGTGTCGAACGACTGCGGGGTGTTGGCCCGCACGTCGATCCCGGCGGTGTAGTCGCCCGGCTGGGCGACGTTGGCGTCGGTGGTGACGGTGACCCGCACCCGCTCACCCGGCTCGAGGGTGAACTCCATCGGGTCGACCGTCAGCCAGTCCACGTCCGCGGCGCTGGACCCGCAGTCGTCGTAGCCGGGCAGGTGCTCGGCGACGTCGATCGGGGTGAAGCCCCCGGTGGAGCCGCCGACCTTGGCGATGCCGCAGGCCATGCCACCGCGGTAGACCGCGGCGCTGCTGGCGGGCATCTCCACCCAGTCACCGGAGGCGCCGTCGAACGCGAAGCTCGCGTTGGTGACGGCACCACCCTGGACCCCGCCGTTGACGACCAGCTGGCCGTTCGCGGCGGAGGCCTGGGCGGCCCAGTGGTCGGCCGGGGCGTCCGGCAGCTCGCTCCAGCTGTCGGCGTCCGGGTCGTAGGCGTAGGAGTCGGTGATCCCGGCGCTGCCCGGGTTGCCACCCGAGCACACGACCTGGCCGTCGACTCCGCCGCAGACGACGAAGGCCGCCGCGACCGGGTAGTCGGCCAGCTGCTGCCAGCTGTCGCCGGCGGCGTCGTAGGCCATCACGGTGTCGCTCATCGGGGTGCAGTCCGCAGTGGTGCAGCCGCCCACCGAGTACAGCATCCCGTCGAGCACCGCGGTCCCGGCGGCCGAGCGGGCCTCCGGGGCGTCCGCGACCTGCGCCCAGGCGTCGGCCGCCGGGTCGTAGGTGTAGGTGGCGTCCGAGACGCCGCCGTCCACCCAGCCACCGGTGACCACGATCTGACCGTTCACCGCGCCGGCGGTGATGGCCGAGGCAGCCTCCGGCAGCGGAGCCGCCGCGACCCACTCCATACCGGCCGCGTCGTAGCGGTTGACGTCGGCGAAGGCCGCCGAGCCGGTGGTACCGCCCAGCGTGTACCAGTCACCGTCCAGGTTCACCACGCGGTTGTCCATGGTGACCCGGGGGTAGTTGCCCAACGGGGTCCACGGGTCGGCCGCGACGCGGACCGGGTCGGCAGCTCCGGTGCTGCCGAACATGCCGCTCTGGCCGGCGGACAGCGAGGTCTCCACGTCGAGCGTGATGACCTCACCCCCGTCGCCCTCGTAGCTGGCGCCCATCTGCTCGGTGGAGCCGTCGGCCCGCAGGATGGTGAAGTCACCGGCCTGCTCGGACAGCTCTACCTCGGCCGAGCCGGAGCCCGTGTTGTTCACCCAGAACCGGTGGTCCCGGGTGGAGCCGAGGGGCTGGTAGACCTCGATCTCGGTCTCGTCGACGACGACGAAGCCCGAGCCCAGGGTGAAGTCCGCCCGGACCGTGTCCGATGCGGCGACGGTGACGTCCTGCGTGACCGAGGAGAACCCGCGGGCCGAGGCCTCGAACGGGTGCGTGCCCGGGCTCTGCGAGAACAGCCAGTAGAAGCCGTCGTCCAGGTTCTCGTCGGACGGGGTCGCGGTCGTGGTGCCGGACTCCTCCGGGGCGTCGACGTTGGTGACCGTCGCGCCGACGACACCCTCGCCGTCCTCTTCGCCGTAGACGTTGCCGACCACGTAGCCGCCGTCACCGGTGGGGGCACAGGCGCGGTTGCCGACGAAGACGTCGTCCACCTGCCACCACCAGTCGTAGTCACCCTGCAGGTAGTGGAAGGCGACCTTCACGTCGCCCTCCCCGGCAGCCTCCTCGAGGGGGACGGTGACCTCGTTCGGCCCACGCACGGAGGCGTCCTGGGTCAGGACGGTGCTCCAGGTCTCGCCGCCGTCGACGCTGAGCTCGACGTTGGCCTGGTCGTCGCCGAGGTGCCAGTAGTCCTGGCTGAAGCCGACGACCGGGTTGCTCAGCTCCGACATGTCCACGCTGGGCGTGACGAGGCTGGTGTCCTGCGCGCCGGCGGACCCGTAGAAGTCGGAGTCCACGGTGGCGAAGCCGCCCTCACCACCGGTCAGGTTGCCGTTCGCGCCGGGGTCGTCGAAGGCCCAGACCTCACCGGTCTCGGCGTGGTCGACGACCTCCCAGCCCTCGGGCAGCGAGCCGGAGTCGAAGGACTCGGTCACGCCGTCCACGTCGTAGGCATACCCCGGGGCGACGCAGGTGTTGGCGTCGACCGGGACGGCCACGTCACCGGTGCCACCCGCGCTGACCTCGACGGTCGGGGCGGTGTAGCCCGGGTACTGGACCTGGACCTCCAGCTCGAAGGTCTCACCCTCGGGCAGGTCCAGGCTGTACTCCCCGGTCTCCGGGTCGGTGTAGGTGGCCACCGGGGTGCCCTCCGCGGACACCCGGGCGTACAGCGGGAAGCCGTACCCGGAGCCGTCGGTGACGGTGCCGGTCACGGTGCCGCTCTCGACGGTCTCCAGCGCGGCGTTGACCGTGGCGGTCTCACCGGGGCTGATCGTGACGTCCGCCGTCTGGGTGGCGTAGCCGAACCGGCTCATGGTGAGCTCGTAGTCGCCCGCCGAGAGCACCGCGTTGTAGGCGCCCTCGTCGTTGGTGACCGCGGTCCGCTCGATCGGGCCGATGATGTCGACCGTGACGTCGGCCAGCGGGTCACCGGTGGAGGCGTCGGTGACGACACCCTCCAGCTCGCCGCTGTCACCGATCGGGGCTGCGTTCATCAGCTCGAGCGCGTCCAGGCGCCCCTCGCCGAAGACGTTGTTGTTCTCCACGGTGCCGCCGCACTGCAGGTCCTCGGTGTCGATGGCGGTGCCGTTGAGCAGGTTGCGGGTGCCCTCCACGTCACCGGCCAGGGCCGGCGCGCCGGACCAGGCCAGCGCCACGGCGCCCGCGACGTGCGGAGAGGCCATCGAGGTCCCGCTGTAGTTGGCGTACCCGTTGCCCGGGACGGAGGACCGGACGTTGCTGCCCGGCGCCGAGATGTTCGGCTTGATCGTCCCGTCCTGGCCGGCGCCCCGGCTCGAGGTGCCGGAGATCGTGTGGCCGCTGTTGTAGTTGCCGACCGAGTAGCTGATGATCCGGCTACCGGGCGAGCCGGAGGTCTCGCAGCCCGACCCGCTGTTGCCGTTGGCGAACACGCCGAACTGGCCGCTGGCGGCCCAGGCCTCGATGATGTCCTCCATGAAGGGGGCGTTCGAGGGCGCGGTGGTACCCCAGCTGTTGTTGATGACGTGCGGACGCTTGCTCACGTCCGGGTTCTCCCCCTCCAGGTCGCGCGGCTCCAGCATCCACTCGCCGGAGTTGATCAGCGCGGCGTCCGAGGGGCAGCAGCCGTTGGCCGCGATCCAGGTGGCACCGGGGGCCACCCCGATCTGGTTGTCCCCACCGTCGTCGCCGATCATCGTGCCGGTGACGTGGCTGCCGTGCCCGTCGGTGTCCGCGGGCTCGTCGGGGGAGGTCCCGGCGGCGTCGAACCAGTTGTAGTCGTGGTCGAAGGTGCCATCCCCGTTGTTGCCGCGGTACTGGTTGACCAGGGCGGGGTGGTCGAACTGGGCACCGGTGTCGATGGAGGCCACGACGATGCCCTCGCCCCGGATCCCCAGCTCGTCCCAGACCTGCGGGGCGTTGATGTCGTCGATGCCCCACTCCGTCGCGAGAGGAGCCATCTCGGGCTCGGCGGGCTCCAGGTCGGGGACCTCGATCTCCACCGTGGGATAGATCCCTTCCACCCCGCTGCTGGCGGCGAACGAGGTGACCATCTCGGCGTCGGCCGCGTCCACGCGGACGGAGTTGGTCGCCCAGAAGGCCTCGTAGTCCACGCCGTCGGCGTCGAGCTGCTCGCGCAGCCCCGCCTGGCTGGACTCGGCCGATGCCTTCAGGGCGTCCACCACGGCTTGACCGCGCTTGTCCCAGTCGGCGATGGTGTCGAACTGGCTCATGTCCGGCCGGTCGGCGAAGCGGACCCAGACCGCGGCTCGTCCATCACTCTCCAGCTGGCTCGTCACCTCCGCGTCAACGGTCGCTCCGAGCTCGGGGTCGTCCGGGGCTGCGGTGGCCGGCGCCGTGGCGGCCAGCCCCGAGGCCACGAGCGAGCCGGCGGCCATGATGGCCCACCAGCGTCGTCGAGGGTTCGGTTCCATGAAGTTGTCCTCTCCATTCAGGATTGGCGGGCGGCAGGACGCCACCCACGCCCTCGACGCTAGGGAGAGGTGACCTGGGAGGACAACGACAGGACGTGGACAAATCCTCGACGAACGGGGCAGTTGGCCGACAACCACCGGCGTCCGGGCAGCGGGCAACGCCGTCGCGTCCTCGGACCCGACGGCGCGCTCAGATGCTGGCCAGCGCACCCCCCAGTCGCGGCTCGGCCCGGATCGGGCGGGGTGCCAGACGGAAGCCGACGCCCCGCACCGCCGACAGCTGCACCGGTGCGCGCACCAGCTCCAGCTTGCCGCGCAGGCGCTTGACCACGGCGTGCAGCGGGGAGCAGTCGCCCGTGTAGGTGACCCCCCAGACCGACCGGGTCAGCTCGGCGAAGCGCTGCACCCTCCCCGGCTGGCGGAGCAGGGCCTCGAGGACGCCGAACTCCAGGGGCGTCAACGACTCGGCCAGTGGTGCGTTGACGACCCGGCGCTGGTCCACGTCGAGGCGCAGCCGACCCAGGTCCACGACGGTGGTGACGGCGGCTGCACCAGCCGCAGGTCCACCTGCTCCCTGCCGGGGTGTGGTGGTGGGGGACGCGGTCGCGCGCGCAGGTGCCACCTCACCCTGCAGCGCCTCGCGGGCCTCGGCCACCGAGCCGACGATCAGCACCGGGCCGTGCCAGCCCGAGTCGACGAGACCGGTCAGGTGCTCGGCCGTGGCGCTGGAGAGCACGACGACGAGCGGTTCGTGGTGGTCCTGAGGACCCCCTGTCGGATCTGCAGTCGTCTCGCCGGTCGGCACCACGACGCCCCTCACCTCCCCGAGGGCCACTCTGATGACAGTGCTCCGGCCCTCTGCGGTGCCACGCTAGGAGGGTGCCCGGAGCACCACAAGCACCTTGACCAAGCCCTTACGGAGACTTGACCGCGGCTTGAACGTCAGGTGCACGGACCGCGACGACCTCAGCTGGTGGCCGCGACCAGGGGGTCGACCCCGGGGGCCAGGACCAGCCGCAGGCCGACACCACGCACCGTGCGCACCTCACCGGGTGCCCCCATCGTCCGCAGCTTGCCGCGCAGCCGCCGCAGCACCGGCGGCACCGGGGAGGTGTCCCCCAGGTGCTCGGTGCCCCAGACCTCCCGCCCCAGGGTCCGGTAGTCCACCACCGCGTCCGGTCGACGCAGCAGGGCCGCCAGCAGGCCGGCCTCCAGCTCGGTCAGCACGCTCTCCGTGCCGGCGTAGCGGGCACACCTGCTCACCCGGTCCAGCGCCAGCAGGGTACGACCCGGTGGCGCGTCCGGCCCCGGCACCGACGCCGTCCCGACCCTGGTCTCCCGCGACACCACGGCGCGCAGCTCGAGCGCCTCCCGCAGCGACCCGACGACGACCACCGGCCCGGTCCATCCCAGCGCCACGGCCCGGTCCAGCCGGGCCTGCAGGTCCGCACCCGCCACCAGCACCAGGGGGTCCTGCGCCCCCGGACGGCGCAGCGCGACCAGCGCCCGGCGCTCCCCGTCGTCGTCGGAACGGACCATCGACGCTCTCCTCCCACCTGCCGGACGTCCTGACCGCAGCGTAGGGCGCGCCCGGGCGGACGCGCATACTTGAATCATTCAAGAAGACGTGGTCGGATAGGGGTATGTCGCACGCACCTGACCTGAGCGCCGCCCTGGGCGGTGCCGGTCTGCGTGTCACCGGCCCCCGGGTCGCCGTGCTGCGGACGTTGCACGACCATCCGCACGCCGACGCCGCGGACCTGGTGCGGCTCACCCGGCAGCACGACCGGGGGATCTCCGTCCAGGGCGTCTACGACGTCCTGGGACGACTCACCGAGTCCGGCCTGGTGCGCCGGATCCAGCCCGCCCACTCGGTCGCGCGCTACGAGCTCGACCAGGGTGACAACCACCACCACGTCGTGTGCCGTGGCTGCGGGACCCTGGTCGACGTGCCCTGCAGCACCGGGGCCCGACCCTGCCTGGACCCCGGCCCGGACCTGCCCTCGGGCTTCCAGCTCGACGAGGCCGAGGTCATCTACTGGGGCCGCTGCCCCGGGTGCCGGGCCACCACCGCTTCACCGTCCATCCCCACCCCGAAGGAGAAGGCATGACCCACAGCCACCCCGGCTACGTGAACGCCGAGCATTCCGGATCCGGACCGGTCCCCACCGGTTCGACCACCAGCAACGGCGCCCCGAACGACTCCGACCGCAACAGCCTGTCGGTGGGGGCCGACGGCCCGCTGCTGCTGCACGACGTCGCCCTCATCGAGAGCCTGGCCTCCTTCGACCGGGAGAAGGTCCCGGAGCGTCTGCCGCACGCCAAGGGCTCCGGCGCCTTCGGCGTCTTCGAGGCCACCGAGGACGTGTCCGCGTGGACCAAGGCGGCCGCCTTCCAGCAGGGCGCCTCCAGCGAGGTGCTGACCCGCTTCTCGACGGTGGCCGGCGAGCAGGGCTCCCCCGACACCTGGCGTGACGTCCGCGGCTTCGCGGTGCGCCTCTACACCGACGAGGGCAACCTCGACGTCGTCGGCAACAACACACCCGTCTTCTTCGTGCGTGACCCGATGAAGTTCCCGAACTTCATCCGGAGCCAGCGGCGCACGCCGGACAGCGGTCTGCGCGACCCCAACATGCAGTGGGACTTCTGGACCGCCAACCCCGAGTCCTCGCACCAGGTGAGCTACCTGATGGGTGATCGTGGCCTGCCGCTCAACTGGCGCCACATGAACGGATACTCCTCGCACACCTACATGTGGGTGAACGCCGAGGGTGAGCGCTTCTTCGTGAAGTACCACTGGCACAGCGACCAGGGTGTCGAGAACATCGGCAACGACCAGGCCGCCGAGCTGGCCGGTGCCGACGCGGACTACCACCGTCGTGACCTCTTCGAGGCCATCGACCGTGGCGAGCACCCCAGCTGGACGCTGTCCGTGCAGGTCATGCCGTACGAGGAGGCGAAGACCTACCGGTACAACCCGTTCGACCTGACCAAGGTGTGGCCGCACTCCGACTACCCGCTGCACAAGGTGGGCAGGATGACCCTGAACCGCAACCCGGAGAACTGGTTCGCCCAGATCGAGCAGGTCGCCTTCAGCCCGTCCAACCAGGTCCCGGGCACCGGCGTCTCCCCCGACAAGATGCTGCTGGCGCGGGTGTTCTCCTACCCCGACGCGCAGCGCCACCGGATCGGCGCCAACTTCACCCACCTGCCGGTGAACCAGCCCAAGGTGCAGGTGAACGCCTACCAGTTCGACGGGCCGATGGCCTACCTGCACTCGGGCAGCCAGCCGACGTACGTGACCAACTCCTACGGTCGCCCCTGGTCGGACCGGACCGGTCCGGTGGAGAACGGCTGGGAGGCCGACGGCGCCCTGGTGCGACAGGCCTACGACCTGCGCGCGGACGACGACGACTTCGGTCAGGCCGGCAGCCTGGTCCGGGACGTCTTCGACGACGCGGCGCGGGAGCGCCTGGCGCAGACGGTCGCCGGGATGATGGGCCAGTGCGACCCGCAGATCCGCACCCGGGTCTACGAGTACTGGACCAACGTCGACGCGGGCGTCGGCGCGCGCATCGAGGAGATCGCCACCTCCGCCTGAGCGGACGAGCACCAGCAGCGGGCGTCCGGCCGTCGGCCGGACGCCCGCTCTCGTATGCCCGGCGTCCGCCGGCACTCGGTCAGCCGGCCAGTAGCCGGAACGCCAGGCTGTCCATCCGGGACCGGGCGTCGGTGTCCGCGGAGAGCGCCTGGCCGATCCGGGCCACCAACGCCTGAACCTGCGCCTGGGACAGCCCTGGGGCCAGCTGCAGGGCGAGCTCCAGGGCACCGTCGGACCCGCCCAGGCGGTGGCCGGTGACCTGCCCCTCGTCCCGCAGCAGCGTCGCCACCGTGGCCGCCAGCTCTGCGTCCTGGTGGGCGGGCAGCCACACCCGACCGGTGGCCAGGGCCCAGACCATCGAGGGACGCAGGGTGTATGCCGCCGCCCCCCGGTCGGCGCCCAGGTCGACCGGGATCACCTCGCACCCCTCCTCGACGGCGGCCAGGGCCGCGCGACGCGCCGTCACGGGCACCGGGCGCGCCTGCGGGTCCCAGCGGGTCAGTGCGCCGGTGCTGGTGAAGGCCGGCAGGGCCCGCTGCCCGTCGGGGGCCACCAGGGTCACCGAGGCCATGTCGCTGGAGACGTCCGCCGCCAGCCCGGAGGAGGTGTCGACCTCGCCCGGCACCGCGACGACGGGGACGATGAGCCGGGCCGCGGCGACGGCGGCGACGAGCTCGACCGCCGGGGTGCCCGGGTCGGAGAGCAGCGCGGCCAGGTGCGCGTCGGCTGCCCCGGTGTCACCGTCGAAACCGGTGCCGGTCAGCGTGCGCCCGGCCCAGGGGACCCCCGCGGTGTCGGCACCGTGCTGCGGGTCGTGCCCGGAGAAGCGTCCGCTCATCGGGTCACCTCCAGGGCCTGGGGCAGGGTGAAGGACCCGTGGTAGAGGGCCGCCCCCAGGACGGTGTGGGTGACACCCCGGTCGGTGAGCCCGCGCAACGACGCGAGGTCCTCCAGCGAGGCGACCCCGCCGGAGGCCGTCACCTGGCCGGAGACCCGGGTCGCGACGTCGGCGAAGAGGGCCAGGTCGGCACCGGTGCGGCGGCCGTCCCGGCCGGCGTCCGCGACCAGCACGTGCGCGACCTCCCCGGTGAGCACCGGGTTACGGGCCAGCACCTGCGCGAGGGGGCCCAGGTCAAGGCCGGTCCCACGGGCGACCACCCTCCCGTCGCGCAGGTCCAGGGCCACCACCAGCCGCTCCCCCAGCAGCCGGTGCGCGTGCTCGACCAGGGTGGGGTCCGCCAGCGCAGAGCTGGCCAGCACCACGCGCGCGGCGCCGGTCCCGGCGGCGCGTTCCAGCGAGGCATGGTCGCCCACCCCGCCGGAGAGCTGCACCGGCACGGGCAGGTCGCGGACCAACCCTGCCAGCAGCTCCCCGTTCTGGCCTCGGCCGAAGGCCAGGTCGAGGTCGACCAGGTGGATCCATCGGGCGCCCTGGTCCACCCAGCCGCGGGCCACGTCCCCGGGGTCGTCGGGACCGCCGTCGACCACCTGGGCCGCCCGTCCCCCGGCCACGTCCACGGCCGGGAGCAGGGTCAGGCTCGGGGAGGGCATCACGGCAGGGCGCCCAGCTCGCGGCGCAGGCGCACCGAGTCGTGGACCGCGGAGTCGAACCAGCCCACCTGACGGGGGTCGGGCAGGTGCTGGCGCGCGCCCTCCAGGGTGTCGGCACGACCGGGCTCCAGGACCAGGCGGGTGCCCGGCAGCTCGAGGGTCGCCATCACCGCCTGCAGCATCCGGGCCGGCTGCACCCGGGTCTCGTGCAGCAGCTCCACCAGCTCGTCCCGCACCCCCGCGGGAGCACCCGCGAGACCGACCAGCTCGGACGGCCCGGCCAGGGCCAGGCCCGGGGGCCGCAGCAGCCCGGACCCGGGTTCCCACACCACCCAGCGCACCGCGCGGGCACGCGGGGTGTGCGCGGTCATCACCGCCCTGCCGTCGATCTCGAAGAAGCCCAGCCCTGGTCCCGCCTTGGGGCTCAGGACCCGGGAGGCGAGCACCAGCGCGCCGTCGTCGTAGGGGGCGCTCGCCCGGGAGGCGCCGGTGCCGACCACCACGGTCCAGGACCCGAGGGGGGCCGACGTCACCGGCACCACGCTGCCGGCCACCCAGCCGTCCACCTCGACGCGGGGTCCCGCCGCCAGGACCACGCCCCCCGGGCGTGCGGGGGCAGGAACGTCGGCGGATGTCACCGGGACATCCTACGGACGCGAGCCCGTCCCGCCGTCCTCGCCACGTCGGGGACCGCGTGGTCGGTCACGGCCGAACGGGTCCTGCCTGGGCCGCGGGAAGCTGGCCGGAGAGCGTGGGGCGTCGGTGAGCCGGGGCCTGCCGAAGGCGTCGGTGTGAGGGTCCCGGTCCCCGGCCTGGCGCGGGGGGCGGACCGGCCCGGCACCCGGCAAGGACCCGCCCGGACGCGGCTCGGCCCGCTTCCCGGCGGCCCCGGGATGCTCCGGCGGTCGGTCGCCGTAGAGGACCCGTTCGACCACCGAGCGCGCATGCCGCGCGCTGCGCCGCCAGTCCTGGGCCAGGGTCGCGCCCCGGCCCGGCTCGCGCCGCATCACCAGCGACATCCCCTCGGCGTCCCGGATGTCGCTGGGCACGCTGTCGACCGCCCGGCCGCGCCAGACGATCCCGGCGTCCCGCAGCTGGGAGGCGAGGGCCCAGGTCTGCTCCAGCGTCGCGGCGTCCGTCGCGTCCAGCAGGTCCGCGGCGACCGCCGCCCGCAGCGCCTCCAGGGTGCTCATGACCCGCAGCCCGGGGTGCTCGTAGGCGTGCTGCAGCTGCAGCAGCTGGGCCACCCACTCGACGTCGCTCAGCCCGCCCAGCCCCAGCTTGAGGTGGGTCCGGGGGTCGGCACCGCGCGGCAGGCGTTCCGCCTCCATCCGCGCCTTGAGCTTGCGGATCTCCCGGACCGCCGCGGGCTCGATGCCCCCCTCGGGCCAGCGCAGCGGTCGGATGAGCTCGGTGAAGGCCTCCCCCAGCTCCCGGTCACCGGCGACCGGTCGGGCGCGCAGCAGCGCCTGGGACTCCCACCCGGCCGACCACCGCTCGTAGTAGGTGCGGTACCCCTCCAGGCTGCGCACCAGCGGACCGCCCTTGCCCTCCGGCCGGAGGGCCGCGTCCAGCTCGAGCACCGGGTCGGGACCCGGACCGGACAGGCCGCGGCGCAGCTCGGCCACGATGTCGACGGCCTGGGCCGAGGCCGTCTCCGGGTCCGCCCCGGGAAGCGGGGTGTACACGTACATCACGTCGGCGTCGCTGGCGTAGCCCACCTCCTGGCCGCCGAGGCGACCCATGCCGACGAGGAGCACCGCCGCGGACGGCTCCTCCTGGCGGCGGGCCGGCACCCGCCGGGAGGCCACCCCCAGGGCACCCTCGAGGTAGGCGTCGGTGAGGTCGCTGAGGGACTGGCGCACGTCGGGTCCCTCCCAGCCGGCCGCGAGGTCGCCGAGCACGATCCGGACCAGCTCGCGGGCGCGCACCGCGCGGACGGCGGCGAAGGCCTCCTCGGTGCTGCCCTTGCGCCGGGCCGCCGCGGTCATCCTGGCCACCAGCGCGTCCTTGTCCGCCGGCACCAGCTCGCCCTCGTCACCCAGCAAGGAGACGCTTTCTGGGCTGCGGATGAGCAGGTCGACGGCATACCGGCTGGAGGAGAGCACCTTGGCCAGCCGCTGCGCCGCGCTGCCCTCGTCCCGCAGCATGCCCAGGTACCAGTGCGTGGTGCCCAGGGTGTCGCTGATCCGGCGGAAGGCCAGCAGCCCGGTGTCCGGATCGGCGCCGTCCGCGAACCAGGACAGCATCACCGGCAGCAGGTGACGCTGGATGGTGGCGCGCCGGCTCAGCCCTTCGGTGAGCGCCTCCAGGTGGCGCATGGCGCCGGCCGGGTCGCGGTAGCCGAGCGCGGCCAGCCGGGCGCGCGCCGCCTCCGGCGACAGCCGGGCCTCGTCGGTGGACAGCCGGGCCACCGCCGACAGCAGGGGGCGGTAGAAGAGCCGTTCGTGCAGGCGCCGGACGTCACGCCGGACGCTGCGCCAGCGCTGCGTCACCGCCTGGTGGGCCTCGCCCCGCTCGCCGAGGGAACGGCCGAGGCGGCGCAGCTCGGCCTGGGTGGTGGGCATCAGGTGGGTGCGCCGCATCCGGTGCAGCTGGACCCGGTGCTCCAGGCTCCGCAGCAACCGGTATGCCTCGTCCAGCAGCCGCGCGTCCGAGCGACCGACGTAGCCGCCGTCCCGCAGCGCCGCCAGGGCCTCCAGCGTGGTGCGCGACCGCAGCGCCTCGTCGTTGCGCCCGTGCACGAGCTGGAGCAGCTGCACGCTGAACTCGATGTCCCGCAGCCCGCCCGGGCCGAGCTTGATCTGGCGGTCCACCTCGTCCCGGGGCACGTGCTGCTCCACCCGACGACGCATCGCCTGCACGTCAACGACGAAGTTCTCCCGTGCGGCGACCTCCCAGACCATGGGCTCGACGATGTCGAGCCAGCGACGCCCGAGGTCCCCGTCGCCGGCGACCACGCGGGCCTTGAGCAGGGCCTGGAACTCCCAGGTGCTGGCCCAGCGCTGGTAGTACTCGCGGTGCGAGCCGAGGGAGCGCACCAGCGGTCCGCTCTTGCCTTCCGGGCGCAGCGCCGCGTCGACCTGCCACAGCGAGCCCTCCGCGGTGGCATCGCCGCAGATCCGCATCAGCGCGCTGGCCAGCCGCCCGCCCACCCGCAGGGCCTGCTCCTCGGTGGCGTCCCCGCGCGGCGCGGCCAGGAAGATGACGTCCACGTCGGAGATGTAGTTGAGCTCCCGTCCCCCGGTCTTGCCCATCCCGACCACGGTGAAGGCGCAGTCCTGCTCGTCCTCCACCTCGGCCCGGGCCAGCTCGAGCGCCGCCTCCAGGGCGGCCGAGGCCAGGTCGGCCAGCGCCCCGCCGACGGCCGGCATCAGCGCGACCGGGTCGGTGGCGGTGAGGTCGGCCGCGGCGATCCGGGTGAGCTGGCGCCGGTATGCCACCCGCAGCGCGTCGGCGCCCTCCCGGCCGGTCAGGCCGTGGACGGCCTCGAGGATCTGCCAGGCCTCCGGCGAGCGCTGCCCGGCGACGTCCTCGATGTGCCGGGGGTGGCGTAGCAGGGACTCACCGAGGGCGACCGAGCCCCCGAGCAGCGCCAGCAGCCGCCGCCTCGGGAGTCCTGGCTCCCGCACCACCGGAGCGGTATGCACGTCCGTCCGCCCCTGGTCGGCCCCGGTGCTGCGCGGGTCCAGCAGGCGCACCAGCAGCAGCAGCGCGGCGTCCGGGTCCGCGGTGGCGCCGAGGTCGGCGACCAGCGCCGCCACGTCCAGCTCCTCGGCGTCCGCGCCCTCACGGAGCCGCCCCAGCACCTCCTCCAGCAGCTGGGCGGCCCTGCCCACGTCCTGGAAGCCTGCCCGGGCCAGGCCCCCGGCGCCCAGGGGCTGCTGCGGGGCCCGTCCCCCGGGGCGGGGGCCGGTGCTGGGCGTGGCGGGCGGCACGGGCATAGCTCCGGCTCAGAGGTGCAGCAGGTAACGGTCCAGCTCGAACTGCGTCACCTGCGACCGGTAGTCGCCCCACTCCTGCCACTTGTTGCGCAGATAGAAGTCGAAGACCTGCTCCCCGAGCACCCCGGCGACCAGCTCCGAGCCCTCCATCACGGCGACCGCCTCGCCCAGGCTCTGCGGCAGCGGGTCGATGCCCATCGCGCGGCGCTCGGCGTCGGTCAGCGCCCAGACGTCGTCCTCGGCCTCGACCGGCAGGTCGTAGCCCTCCTTGATGCCGCGCAGCCCGGAGGCCAGGATCAGGGCATACGTCAGGTAGGGGTTGCAGGCCGAGTCGATGCTGCGTACCTCGATCCGGCGGGAGTGGCCCTTGCCGATCGAGTACATCGGCACCCGGGCCAGGGCGGAACGGTTGTTGTGCCCCCAGCAGACGTGCGCGGGAGCCTCGCCGCCGCCCCAGAGACGCTTGTAGGAGTTCACCCACTGGTTCGTCACCGCGCAGATCTCCCGGCTGTGGGCCAGCACCCCGGCCATGAACTGGCGCCCGGTCTGGGACAGCTCGTAGCTCGCGCCCGGTTCGTAGAAGGCGTTGGTGTCCCCCTCGAAGAGCGAGACGTGGGTGTGCATGCCGGACCCGGGCTGCATGGCCAGCGGCTTGGGCATGAAGGTGGCGAAGGCCTTCTCGTGCAGCGCCACCTCCCGGACCACGGACCGGAAGGTCATGATGTTGTCCGCCATCGACAGGGCGTCCGCGTAGCGCAGGTCGATCTCCTGCTGGCCCGGACCACCCTCGTGGTGGCTGAACTCCACCGAGATGCCCATCTGCTCGAGCATCTCGATCGCGGCCCGCCGGAAGTCGTGGCCGTCGCCGCGGGCGACGTGGTCGAAGTACCCCGCCTGGTCCACCGGGACCGGTCCGACCTTGGCGTCGTAGGGCTCCTTGAACAGGTAGAACTCGATCTCGGGGTGGGTGTAGAAGGTGAAGCCCTCCTGGCCGGCGGCGTCCAGCGCCCGGCGCAGGATGTGCCGCGAGTCGGTCGCCGCGGGGCTGCCGTCGGGCATGTTGATGTCGCAGAACATGCGGGCCGTGCGGTCGCGCCAGGGCAGCACCTGGAAGGTGTCGGCGTCCGGCTGCACGATCATGTCGGCCTCGTAGACCCGGGTGAAGCCCTCGATGACGCTGCCGTCGAGCCCGATGCCCTCGGTGAACGCCTGCTCCAGCTCGGCCGGGGCGACGGCCACCGACTTGAGGGTGCCGATGAGGTCGGTGAACCAGAGCCGGACGAACCGGATGTCCCTCTCCTCGATGGTGCGGAGGACATACTCCTGCTGGCGGTTCATGACCTCATCCTGCCGCATCGTCCAGGTCGTCGGTCGCCCGGGAGTAGGCGCGGCGCAGCAGTTCCAGGTCGACCCGGTGGGTATCGATGCGGCAGCCGCGGCCGTCCGGCTTCTCCGGGATCCCCTCCTGCTGCCATCGGGGCCGGGCCCGGGCCAGCAGCTCGGGCGGCAGCTCGCCGTCCCGGTTGGTCACCCGCCACCAGGTGACGTTGTCCCCCCAGTGCCGCAGCACCAGGCCCAAATGCCGCGGGTTGATCCCCACCAGCGCCCCCAGGTCGCCGTAGCTGACCACCCGCCCCGGGGGCACCTCCTCGATCGCCCGGAGCACCTTCTCCACGACCACCTCGTCCATCCGGCGACCCTAGCGAGCGACCAGGGACGGGCGGACGTCGGCGGGGGCGCATACGCTGCGTTCCATGAGCGAGCTGACGATCGGGTATGCGGCGATGCTGGAGCAGTTCCACCCCTCCGAGGCGGTGGCGCTGACCGAGACGGCGGAACGGCTGGGCTTCTCCGGGTGCATGGCGGCGGACCATTTCGCGCCGTGGGTGCCCTCGCAGGGGCAGTCCGCCTTCGTCTGGAACGTGCTGACCGCGGTGGGTGAGCGCACCACCGGGGACCTGGGGCCCGGGGTGGTCTGCCCGAGCTTCCGCTGGCACCCGGCTGTGGTGGCCCAGGCCGCGGCCACCCTGGAGGCGATGTACCCGGGCCGGACCTGGCTGGGGGTGGGGGCCGGGGAGGCGCTCAACGAGCACGTGCTCGGCGGCTACTGGCCCGAGGCGGGCGAGCGGTCCCGGCGGATGTTCGAGGCCGTCGACCTAATCAACCAGCTGTTCCAGAAGTCCCTGGAGGGCAAGGACAGCAAGTTCGCCGGGGAGTTCTTCACCATGGAGACGACCCGGCTGTGGACGATGCCGGAGACCGCGCCGGAGATCCTGGTGGCCACCGCCGGGCCGATCAACGCGAAGAAGACCGGTCGCTCTGCCGACGGCATCATCACCGTGGGGGCACCCGCGGAAAAGATCGAGATGCTGCTGGGCAGGTTCGCCGAGGGCGCCAGGGAGGTGGGCAAGGACCCGGAGACGATGCCGAAGGTGCTCCAGCTGCACCTGTCCTGGGCGGAGACCGACGAAGAGGCCCTGGCCAACGCGATGACGGAGTGGCCCAACGGCGGGATGAAGTTCGGCAAGGCCGACATCCGCTCACCGCACGACTTCGCGGCGATGGCCCAGCTGGTGCGCCCTGAGGACTTCGAGGGGCGGATGGTCATCTCCTCGGATCCCGACGTGCACCTGCGGCACATCCAGGGCCTGGTCGACCTCGGCTTCGACCGCGTCTACCTGCACAACGTCGGGCGCAACCAGGAGCGCTGGCTCGAGGTCTTCGGCGAGCAGGTTCTCCCCCGCCTGCACCGCTGAGCCGGCGCGTCCCTCAGCCGTCGAGCGGGCTGGTGTCCCGGCGGCTCGACTCGGGGCCCCCGGTCCGCCACTCGTCCTCGGCCTTCTCCGCCTCGTCCCAGGCGGCGGTCCGTGCCGCGGCGGTCTCCAGCGCCTGTGCGGCCTCCTGCTGACTGCCGTACGGGCCGAGCAGGTCCGCGCTACGCGCCCGTGCAGGGTCGTCGTGCGCCTCGACCTGCTGGGTGCGCGTGTTGAACCAGTACTGCATGACGCTCCTCGGGCTACGCGTGCCTGCCGGGCCCGGTGGACCGGCACCTAGACTTCACCTTATGCCCGTCCGCACCCCGCTCGCCCCCGGGCGCGTCAGCCCACGCCTGGCCGTCCCCGCCTCGATCACCCGCCCGGAGTATGTGGACCGGCCGGCTCCCGCACCGTTCCGCGGCTCGGAGGTCAAGGACGCCGCGACGATCGAGGCGATGCGGGTCGCGGGGCGGGTGGCCGCCCAGGCACTGCAGATCTGCGGTGAGCTGGTCCGTCCCGGGGTGACGACCGACGCCATCGACCGGGCCGGGCACGAGTTCCTGCTGGACCACGGCGCCTACCCCTCGACGCTGGGCTACCGCGGCTTCCCCAAGTCGCTGTGCACGTCGGTGAACGAGGTCGTCTGCCACGGCATCCCGGACGACCGTGAGCTGCGCGAGGGCGACATCTGCAACATCGACATCACGGCATACCTGGGGGGTGTGCACGGCGACAACAACGCGACGTTCCTGTGCGGGGAGGTGGCCGAGGACACACGGCTGCTCGTCGAGCGGACGCAGGAGGCGCTGGCGCGGGCGATCCGTGCGGCCCGTCCCGGGCGTGAGGTCAACGTCATCGGTCGGGTGATCGAGAGCTACGCGGGGCGCTTCGGCTACGGGGTGGTCCGCGACTACACCGGGCACGGGGTCGGTGAGGCCTTCCACTCCGGGTTGGTAATCCCGCACTACGACGCGGCGCCGGAGTACGCGACCGTGATCGAGCCCGGGATGACGTTCACCATCGAGCCGATGCTCAACCTGGGCACTCCCGAGTGGCACGAGTGGGAGGACGGGTGGACCGTGGTGACCGCGGACGGTGCGCCCTCCGCCCAGTTCGAGCACACCATCCTCATCACCGAGGACGGTCCCGAGATCCTCACCCTCCCCTGAAAGGACGTCCTCATGGCGAAGAAGCACACCCTCGGCATCGACATCGGCGGCAGCGGCATCAAGGGTGCACCCGTCGACGTGCACAAGGGGGAGTTCGCGGCCGACCGGCGCCGGGTGGACACGCCCGAGGAGTCGACGCCGGACGCCGTCGCCGCGCTGGTCGAGCAGATGGTCGACGACTTCGCCGACGAGATCGGTGCGGACACCCCGATCGGGCTCACCGTACCGGCGGTGGTGCACCACGGCGTCGTCCGGACGGCCGCGAACATCGACCCGTCGTGGATCGGCACGGACGCCGACGACCTGTTCTCGCAGCGGCTGGGCCGCACCGTGCACGTCGTCAACGACGCTGACGCGGCCGGGGTGGCGGAGGTGCACTTCGGCGCCGGGCGCGGCAACACCGGCGTGGTGCTGCTCACCACCCTGGGCACCGGCATCGGCAGCGCCCTCTTCCTCGGCGGTGTGCTGGTGCCGAACACCGAGCTGGGGCACCTGGAGATCGACGGCCACGACGCCGAGACCCGGGCGGCGACCAGCGCGCGGGAGCGGGAGGACCTCTCCTGGGAGGCGTGGGCCGAGCGTCTGCAGCGCTACTACTCGCACGTCGAGGACCTGCTCTGGCCGGACCTGATCATCGTCGGCGGCGGGGTCTCGAAGAAGGCGGAGAAGTTCCTGCCGCTGCTGCACACCCGTGCCCCGATCGTCCCGGCCCAGCTGAAGAACGACGCCGGCATCATCGGCGCCGCCTGGCACACCCAGCACCTGGGCTGAGCCCGCCCGGCCGGTTGGTCATCCCTCAGCCGGTTGGTCATCCCTCCGCCGGCTGGTCATCCCTCAGCCGGTTGGTCATCCCTCCGCCGGCTGGTCATCCCTCAGCCGGTTGGTCATCCTTCGGCCTGCACGAACGCGACGAGGGATGACTTCGGGGCTGTCAGTCGACCCCTGACGGGGCTGTCGGCGTTGCCGGCGCCCGTTGTCCACAGGCAGCACCCCGACGGCAGGCACGGGACCGGCGCAGCGGGCACGGTGGAGCGTATGCACCCCGCCCTCGACACCTTCCTCCGCACCCACCACCACGCCATCACCACGGCTGAGGCGGCGTCGATCGGCCTGAACCGTGAGGTGCTCCGGGGGCTGGTGCAGCGTGGGGTGCTGACCCGGGTGGCGCGCGGCGCCTACGTGCAGACCAGCGTGCTCACCGGGGCGGAGCACGACGACGCCAAGCATCGGCTGCGGGCGCGGGCCCTGCTCCGCAGCCGGCCGGAGGCGTGGGCCGCCAGCCACCAGACCGCCGTGCTGCTGTGGGGACTTCCGCTGCCGCAGGCCCCGCTGGCCAGGCTGCACGTGTGCCACACCCGCCCCACGGGCACCAGTCGCAGGCGCGAGACCTACAGCGTCCACCTGTGTCCTCGACCGGCGGAGTTCCGGCAGGTCGACAGCCTGCTCGTGCAGCCGCCGGCGGCCGCGCTGGTGGGGGCGGCGCTGCATACCCCGAGGGCGTCCGCCGTCGCTGCCATCGACGCCGCCCTGCACCTCGAGCTGGTGACCACCACCGAGCTCGACCGCGCCCTGGCCGACGCGGCCCGCGTCCCCCGGGTGGAGGGTGCCCGGCTGGCGGTGGCGCTGGCCGACGGGCGCAGCGAGTCACCCGGGGAGTCGCTGCTCCGGCTGGTCCTGGCCGACCTGGGGTTCACCGCCGTCCCGCAGTACCTCGTCCGGGACGGCGAGGTGGTCATCGCCCGGGTCGACTTCTACCTGCCCGCGCTCGGCGTGGTGCTCGAGTTCGACGGCCGCCTGAAGTATGCCGGTGGCCAGGGTGCGCGGGCGCTCACGTCGGAGAAGACGCGGGAGGACCGCATCCGCGCCCTGGGGTATGGCGTCGGCCGGGTGACCTGGGGCGACCTCCGGCAACCGGAGGCGGTGCGTCGGTGCGTGCTCAGCGCCGCGAGATTGGCCCGCCCTGAGCTGCTGGGGCACCGGCCCACAGCGGGCTGACCTTCGTCCGGTTCGTCATCCTTCAGCCTGCACGACCAGGACGAGGGATGACGAGCCGGCTGAGGGATGACGTCGGGGACGAAGGACGGCAGCAGGAGAGGGCAGCGCCCGGGTATGCCGGCCTCCCCCACCCCGAAGGTATGCCGCTCCTCACCAGGAGGTGTGCCGCGGCCGCCCCTCCTCGTAGCCGGCCGACCCCTGGACGCCGACCACGGCGCCGGTGTGGAACTCGCCGATCGTGCGGGCACCGGCATACGTGAAGGCGGAGCGCACCCCCGAGACGATCTGGTCGATGAGGTCCTCCACCCCGGGGCGGGCCGGGTCGACGAACATCCGTCCCGAGGAGATGCCCTCCTCGAAGAGCGCCGACCGCGCCCGGTCGAAGGCGCTCAGCTCGCGGGTGCGGTGGCGCACCGCCCGGGCCGAGGCCATCCCGAACGACTCCTTGTACTGCCGGCCGTCGGCGTCCTTGATGAGGTCGCCCGGCGACTCCAGCGTCCCCGCGAACCAGGACCCCACCATCACCGAGGCGGCCCCGGCGGCGAGCGCCAGCGCCACGTCGCGGGGGTACTTGACGCCGCCGTCGGCCCAGACGTGGGCCCCGAGCCCGCGCGCCGCCTCGGCGCACTCCAGCACCGCCGAGAACTGCGGGCGACCCACCCCGGTCATCATCCGGGTGGTGCACATCGCCCCGGGTCCCACCCCCACCTTGACGATGTCCGCCCCGGCCTCGACCAGGTCCTGCACGCCGGCGCGCGAGACGACGTTGCCGGCGGCGACGGGCACCCGCACCCCGGTCTCCCGCTCGTGGGCGTCCCGGGCCGCGACCACGGCGGGCAGCACCTCGACCATCTTGTCCTGGTGGCCGTGCGCGGTGTCGACCACCAGCACGTCGGCACCGGCGGCGAGCAGCTCCGCCGCCCGGGCCGCCACGTCCCCGTTGATCCCGACCGCGGCACCCACGCAGAGCCGGCCCTGGGCGTCCAGCGCGGGGGTGTAGATGCCGGAGCGCACGATGCCGGTGCGGGTGAGCACCCCGGCGAGCCGCCCGTCCACGACCACCGGTGCCATCCCGGCTCGGGTCTGCTCCAGCTGGTCGAAGGCGGTCCGCGGCTCGATGCCCTCCTCCAGCACCACCCGCGGCGGCTGCATGACGTCACGCACGGACGCGAAGCGGTCGACCTCCTCGCAGTCCGCCTCGGTGACGATCCCGACCGGCGCCCCCTCCTCGACCACCACCGCGGCGTGGTGGGCGCGCTTGGACATGACCGAGAGCAGCTGCGCGACCGGGGCCGCGGGCTCGATGGTGATCGGGGTCTCGTAGAGCGGGTGGCTGGCCTTCACCTGGGCGATCGTCTGCCGCACCTGGGCCAGCGGGATGTCCTGCGGCAGCACCGCGACCGCGCCACGCCGGGCCACCGTCTCGGCCATCCGCCGCCCGGCGACCGCGGTCATGTTCGCCACCACCAGGGGCAGCGTGGTGCCGACCCCGTCCTGGGTGCGCAGGTCGACGTCCAGGCGTGAGCTCACCGACGAGCGGGAGGGCACCATGAAGACGTCGTTGTAGGTCAGGTCGTGCACCGGCTCGGTGCCGTTGAGGAACTCCACGGGAAGCAGGCTACGTCCTGCGCCCGGCCGGCGCCGCCGCCCGGCACCCTCGTCTGCCTACAGTGGCGGTATGCAGATCACCCATCTCGGCCACGCCTGCCTGCTCATCGAGCTCGCCGGCCAGCGCGTCCTCGTCGACCCCGGTGCCTTCTCGAGCTTCGAGGACGTCACCGACCTGGACGCCGTCGTCGTCACCCACCAGCACCCGGACCACCTGCACCCAGAGAAGGCGGCCGCCCTGCTCGCCGCCAACCCGCGGGCACGGGTGCTGATGGAGGCCCAGACGGCGACCACGGTCACCGACGCCGGGTATGCCGACCGCGTCGAGGTCCTCTCCCCCGGCTCCACGCTCGGGCTGGGGGACGGCGGGCTGCAGCTCACCGCGGTGGGCGAGCAGCACGCGACGATCCACCCCTACGTCGAGCGCGTCGGCAACACCGGCGTGGTGCTGCGCGTCGAGGGCGGGCCGAGCCTCTACCACCCCGGCGACGCCCTGGACGGTGAGCCCGGCGAGGTGGACCTGCTCTGCGTCCCGGTCAGCGCGCCCTGGGGCAAGGTCGCCGAGGCCATCGCCTTCGTGCGCCGCATCGCACCGCGCCGCGGGATCATCCCCATCCACGACGGGCTGCTGAACGACACAGGCCGCGGGATGTACGTCCAGCACATCGGCACCTTCGGGGCCGAGGGCGGGGTCGAGGTGCACGACCTGCGCGACGCCGGGGCGACCAGCTTCTAGCCGAACGCGGGTCAGCCGGCCAGGCCCGCAGTGCCGAAGACCAGGCCGAGCAGGTAGGTGGCGGCGGCGGCGCCATACCCGATGAGCAGCTGACGCACCCCGCGGCCCAGCGGGGAGGCGCCGGAGAGCACGCCGACGACGGCACCGGTGACGAGCAGCGCCATCCCCACGAGGACCAGGGCCACGACCAGCGCGACGCCGCCGCCGAGCCCCAGCAGGTAGGGCAGCACCGGGATGAGCGCCCCCGAGGCGAAGAACGCGAAGCTGGCCAGGGCCGCACCCCACGGGTTGAGCACGGCGTCCTGCTCGTCGGCCTCGGTGGGTGCCGCGGGGACCGCGTCCGCGGGGGCGTTGCCTCCCCGCTGCACCTGGGCCAGCACCTCGGCCGCCCGCGTCCGGGCTGCGTCCAGGTCCATCCCGCGGGCACGGTAGACCAGCTCCAGCTCGTTGGCGTGCAGGTCGAGGCGGCCCAGGGCCTCCCGGGTCCCCCGCCCGGGCTGGGAGGCGGAGAGCAGCTCCCGCGCCGAGCGCACCGAGATGTACTCCCCCGCGGCCATCGACAGCGCCCCGGCGAGCAGGCCCGCCAGCCCGGCAGCCAGCACGATGCTGCTGCCCACCCCGGTGGCAGCCATCCCCATGATCAGCGCCAGGTTGGAGACCAGACCGTCGTTGGCCCCGAAGACCGCGGCGCGGAAGTTGCCCGACAGGTGCAGCCGGCCGCGGGCCGCGAGCCCGCGCAGCACCTCCTCGTGGACCTTCTCGTCGGCCGCCATCGCGGTGGAGGCGTCCACCTCGTCCAGGTAGGGGTTGCTCGACTTGGAGCGCTGCAGCAACGACAGCACGAAGAGCATCCCGAAGCGGCGGGCCAGCCAGCCCTGCAGCCGCTGCCCGGGGGTGGCCCTCGGGGTGGGCTCGGCGCGGTCGCCCAGCAGCCGCACCCAGTGCTGCGCGTGCCGCTCCTCCGCCTCGGCCAACGAGCTCAGGATCTGCCGCTCCTCGCCGGAGCGGCGGGCGGCCAGGTCCCGGAAGACCCGGGCGTTGGCGTGCTCGTCTGCCAGGTGGGAGCGCCACCGTCGGACGTCGGCGGGGGTGCTGCTGCGGGAGGCGATCACGTGGCGCAAGCCTACCGGACCTGGCGTGGCCGGCACCGTCCCCGCGGGCCGTTATGCTGCCGGGGTGGATGAGTCGGCCAGGCGGCCGCGTCGGGCACCCTCCGGGGTGACCCGTCGAGGAACGTCCGGGCTCCACAGGGCAAGGTGATGGCTAACGGCCACCCGGGGTGACCCGCGGGACAGTGCCACAGAAAACAGACCGCCCACCGTTCGCGGTGGGTCAGGGTGAAACGGTGGTGTAAGAGACCACCAGCACGCCAGGTGACTGGCGTGGCTCGGCAAACCCCACCTGGAGCAAGACCAGACAGTGCGCGTCCGAGGGCTGCCCGCCCGAGCGTACGGGTAGGTCGCTGGAGGCCTGCGGCAACGCAGGCCCGAGATGGATGGCCGCCGCCCCCGCAGTGCCGGTGACGGCGCGGGGGGACAGAACCCGGCGTACCGGCCGACTCATCCACCCACGCCAGAGCAGCACGGCACCGTCGGCAGCGCCGGGCGTCTCATGCCGGCCGGTGCCCCAGCAGCCGGTCCACGGTCCGTGCGACGCCGTCGTCGTCGTTGCTGGCGACCACTTCGTCAGCCACCGCCAGCACCTGCGCGTGGGCGTTCGCGACGGCGTGCGCCCGACCCGCCCAGCCCAGCATCGGCAGGTCGTTGGGCATGTCGCCGAAGGCCCACACCTCGCCGGCGGCCACCGGCCGGTCCTGCTGCTCGCACCAGTGCGCGAGCGCGACCGCCTTGGTCACCCCCTTGGCGGTGACCTCCCCCAGCTGCACCGCCCCCGAGTGCGAGGTCTCCGCCCGGTCGCCGACGACGGCCGCCAGCCGGGCACTGATCTCCTCGGTCCCCCAGTCCGTGTGCCGGACCAGGATCTTCCCGGCCGGCTCAGCGGCGAGCTCCTCGACCGGTCCCACCAGCCACTCCCCGTCGCTGCGTCCCGAGGCCCGCTCGAAGCCGGGCTCGCGGGAGAAGCCGCGCAGCGACTCGGTCGCCAGCGTGACCCCGGGCAGCTCGCGGCGCAGGTCGGCCAGCAGCTCGGCGACCAGCTCGCGGGCCATCAGCCGGTGCGCCACCACCTCGCGCCGGTCCAGGTCGTAGGTGAACGCACCGTTCCCGCAGAGCGCCAGACCGCTCACCCCCAGGTCCGCGAGCTCGTCCATCCAACGGGGCGGCCGGGCGGTGACCAGCACCACGGGCAGGCCTTGGTCCGCGCACCGGGCCAGCACGTCCCGGGTGTATGCCGAGATCGTCCCGTCGGTGCGTAGCAGGGTCCCGTCGCAGTCGGTGGCGACCACCCGCACCCCGTCGACCGCGGCGCCGGTCATGACTCCTCCGCAGGTCCGACCACCCGCAGGTCGACCTCGGCGGCGCCCACGTCGACCCGCTCCACCCGGACCAGCACCACCGACCCCGGCTCGGCTTCGCCCTCGGCGACGTCGCTGACCGGTGGCTCACGCAGCTGCACGGCGACCCGGCCCCCGGAGACCGCCTCCACCACGACCGCCTCCAGGTCCTCCCCCACCCGGTCGGCCAGCACCGCGGCCTCGACCGCGGCGATGCAGGCCCGGTCGACGGCACGGGCCCGGCGGTCCGTGCCGGCCATCACCTCGGGCAGGCCGGCCAGCGCCTCACGTGCCCAGGACGGCACCTCCCGACCGGCCGTCAGCGCCTCGCACACCGCCAGTCCGAAGCGGTCCACCAGCCGGCGCAGCGGGGCCGTGACGTGCGCGTACGGGGCTGCGATCGCGGCCTGCAGCCGGTCCTGCGGGGCGGGCAGCTCGCCGTCGAAGGCGGTGTAGCCGGCGCCGCGGAAGAGGGCGGTGGCCGCGCTGACGACGGCCAGGTGGGACGGGTCCGAGCGGTCCAGCGTGCGCAGGAACTCGCCGTAGGGCATACCCGCCGGCCACTCCGAACCCAGCGCGCGCACCTCGCGTCGGAACCGGTGCACGGCCCCGTCGTCGGGCTCGGGCATGGTGCGCAGGATCCCCAGCCCTCCGTCCAGCATGATCTGTCCGGCCACCATCCCGGCCAGCAGGGACACCTGCGCGTTCCAGTCCTCGGCCGCCAGCTGCGGGCGTAGCGACAACCGGTACTCCCCGCCCTCGTCGTCACGGCCCACCTCCTGCTCGGGCATCGGCAGGCTCGCGCCCCCGCGCTCGACCTCGCGTCGGATGCGGAGCTCACCGACCTCCCGGAGCAGCATCAGCGTCTCCTCGGCGGTGCCGGCGTCGACCGCGTCCTGCACCTCCTGGTAGTCGTAGCGACGGCGCGACCGCACCATCGCGCGGTAGAGGTCGGCGGTGTCCCGTTTCCCGGTGGCGGTGAGCCGGATGTCCCAGACGTAGGCCGGGCGCACCTGGTCGGGCAGCAGGCTGGCCGCCTCCTCGCTGAGCCGCGGCGGGTGCAGCGGGACCCTGGTGTCGGGGCAGTAGATGGTCTGCCCGCGCAGCCGGGTCTCGGCGTCCAGGGCGCCCCCTTCGAGCAGGAAGGCGGGGACGTCGGCGATGGCGTAGCGGACCCGGAAACCTTCGCCGTCGCGCTCGATGTGCATCGCCTGGTCCAGGTCCATCGACCCGGGCGGGTCGATGGTGACGAGCTCGACGGCCGTCTCGTCCCGCTCGGGCAGGTCCGGCCGGCGCAGCTGCTCATCGACCTCGGCGAGCACCGCGTCCGGGAAGACCTCCCGCACCTCGTTCTCGGTCCGGATCCGGGCGAAGGCCTCGGTCAGCAGCTGACCGGTCCTGGACGCCGAGGGGTCGCTGGCCAGGATCGTCGCACGCTGCACCATGGCTGACACCCTACGGTGCGGCCCCGACGGGTGGCCTACCCTGGCGCGGTGCTGATCCTGCTCCCACCCTCCGAGGCCAAGGCGGTCCGCCACCGCGGGAGCGCGCTGCGGTGGGACACGCTGTCCGCCCCCGAGCTCACCGACGCCCGGGCACGGGTGGCGCAGGCCCTGGTGGAGGTCGGCACCGACGAGCAGGCGTTCCGGACCCTGGGGGTCAGCCCCGGCCTCGTCGAGGAGGTGGCGCGCAACACCCGGCTGATGAGCGCGCCCACGCTCACCGCCCGCGAGCTCTACACCGGGGTGCTCTACGACGCCCTCGACCTGGCCAGTCTGGACGCCGGCTCCTCCCGGCGTGCGAGCGCCCGGCTGCGGGTGGTCTCCGCCCTCTACGGCGCGGTGCGGATGAGCGACCGGCTCGCCCCCTACCGGCTGTCGATGGCGGTCAACCTGCCCGGCACCGGGCCGCTCGCCGCCTTCTGGCGACCGCACCTGGAGCCGGTGCTCAGCGCGGCCGCCGGCCGCGGCCTGGTGGTCGACTGCCGCTCCAGCACGTATGCCGCCGCCTGGACCCCGTCCGGCAGCCTGGCGCAGCGCTGGGTCCAGGTCCGGGTCCCGGGCGCGACCCACATGGCCAAGCACACCCGGGGCCTGGTGGCCCGCGAGCTGTGCCGACGGACGGAGGACCCGCGGCGTCCGGAGGGGCTGCCGGAGCTGCTCGCGGGGCGCTTCTCGGTGGACCTGCACCCACCGGGACGCCCCGGACGTCCCTGGGTGCTGGACGTGCAGCCGGCCTGAGCCGCCCGGTGCCTCAGCCGGTGCCCGGCACCAGGTGGTGGGTGTCGTTGACGAAGGCCAGCTGCGCGCCACCGTCCGGCCAGATCTCCACCGCGGTCAGGGACGCGGGTGCCGTCGCGATGCTCCAGGCCCGGTCGTGCGGGATGTCCAGCAACCGCGCCAGCACCGACATCAACGGGATCCGGTGGGTGGCCACGACGACGGTGCCGCCGCGCGCCACGGCGCGCGCCAGCGCCTCGCCCACTCGCGCGTCGAGCGCGTTCCGGGACTCCCCGCCCGGGCGCGCGTAGTCCGCGTCGGACCGGAGCAGTGCGAGGTCGGCCGCATACCGCGCGGCGAGCACCGGCACCGCGCGCCCGTCCCAGTCGCCGAACCCCTGCTCGTCCCAGTCCGGGTCCTCCTCGAGGTCCACCCCGAGGGCGTCGGCGATGAGCCGTCCGGTCTGCCGGGCCCGCTGCAGCGAGGAGGACAGCACGCTCACCGGGCCGGGGTCCGAGCGTCCCAGCAGCTCGCGCACGGCGGTGGCCGCGGCGCGGGCCTGCTCGGTCCCGGTCGCGGTCAGCTCGGGGTCGGCGCCGCCGCGACCGTCCATCCGGTGCTGCTCGGTGAACGCGGTGACCCCGTGCCGGACGAGCACCAGCCGGGTCTGCCCGTGCAGGGTCGGGACGGTCTCGTCCGAGACCAGCACGTCGGCCAGCGGGGCCCGTCCGTCGCCGAACAGGGTGCCGGGCGCATCGTCAGCGACCGGGGCCGGGGCCGGGGCCGCTGCGGTGGGCCCGGTGCCGCTGGTGATGGCGGTGGCGTTGCCGTCGTCGGCCCCGGCCCGGTCGGTGCTCAGGTGGTCGCGCCGGACGGTATGCCCGTCCATCCCGTCGTTGGACAGCGCGTCCGCGTCCGCGTTCTGTGCCCGGGGGATCCAGGTGAAGCCCACCGCCCCACCGGCCGCGCGGATGTCGTCGACCAGGTGGCGGGCCTGCAGCGCGAGCCGCCGCATGTCCTCGTGCTTGATCTTCCACCGGCCGGCCATCTGCTCGACGACCAGCTTGGAGTCGAGGCGCACGTCGACCTGGGCACCCTCGGCGAGGTCGAGGTCGAGCACCGCCCGTAACCCCTCGATCAGCCCGGTGTACTCGGCGACGTTGTTGGAGGCCTTGCCCAGCGGCGCCGCCCGCTCGGCCAGCAACCGCCCGTCGGCGTCACGGACCAGGGCGCCGTAGCCGGCGACGCCGGGGTTGCCGCGCGACCCGCCGTCGGCCTCCACGACCAGACGACGGGCGGTCACAGACCGGACTCCTCCGTGCGCACCAGGATCCGGCCGCACTCCTCGCAGCGCAGCACCTCGTCCTCGGGCGCCTTGCGCAGGCGGGACAGGTCCACCGCGTTGAGGTCGAGGCGGCAGCCCCCGCAGCGGCGCTGCTGCAGCGGCGCGGCGCCGGCCCCGGTCTGGGCGCGCAGGCGCTCGTAGAGCGCCAGCAGCTCCTCGGAGACGTCTGCGACGATCGCCTCGCGGCCGGCCGCCACCTGGTCGCGCTCGGCGGTGACGGACGCCGCCTTCTCGTCCCGCGCGGCGCGCAGCTGCGCCAGCGTCGCGGCGTGCTCGTCGCGGGCCGCGGCGGCCTCGGCCAGTCGCCGCTGCGCCTCCTCGGAGCGCTCCATCACCTCCAGCTCCTCGTCCTCGAGCACGCCCTGGCGGCGGGCCAACGACGCCAGCTCGTGCTGCAGCCCCTGCAGCGACTTGGAGGTGCCGACCCCGGCGTCCAGGCGTTCCTGGTCACGTGCGGCGCGGTCCCGGACCTGCTGCACGGCGGCCTCGGCCCGGGCCACCTCGCGCTCCAGGTCGCTCACCTCGGTGCTGGCCCGGACGTGCGCGGCCTCCAGGTCGGGCTGCTGCGCCTCCATCCGGGTGATGTCGGTGTGCTCGGGCAGGGTGGTCAGGCGGTGCTGCAGCTGGGCCAGGAGGGTGTCCAGCTCCTGCAGCTCCAGCAGGCGTGCCTGCATCTCGGGCGAGGCCTTCACATCAGTCTCCTTCGACGGGATCGGGGTGGGGCTCGCTGCGATCCTCGCACCCCACGACGAAGTCCCAGGGGTCGGTGCGCACGGTGGAGAGCTCGACGGTGACGTCGAGGCGCGCGAGCAGCAGCTCGCGCAGCCCCGGCAGCCAGAGCCACTCGCTGGCCCAGTGCCCGGCATCGATCAGGTAGGGCGTGCCGTCACCCCCCGAGCGCAGGCCCGCCCGGGCCTCCTCCCGGGCCTCCAGCGCCGGGTGGTGGCGCAGGTCGGCGGTGACGTAGACGTCGGCCCGGCTCCGGCGGACGGCCGCGAAGGCCCCGTCACCGGCGCCGCCGAGCACGGCCACCCGCCGCACCGCCGCGTCGGGGTCACCGCTGACCCGCACCCCGCCGGCGGAGGGGGGCAGCGCTTCGGCGAGGCGCTGGGCGAGCCGGTGCAGCGGGACGGGTTCGGTCAGCTCTCCGACCCTGCCCAGCTCCTGGTCCTCGCTGATCGACAGCGCCGCCGTCGCGGTCAGCCCGCAGGCGGCGGCGAGCGCCTGGCCGACCCCGGGGTCCGCCACGTCGGCATTGGTGTGCGCGCAGTAGAGCGCCACGTCGTTGACCAGCAGGTCGGTGATGGTGGCGCCCTTGGCGCTGGTGGTCGCCACCGAGTGGATCCCGCGCAGCAGCAGCGGGTGGTGGGTGACGACGAGGTCGGCACCCACTCGCACCGCCTCCGCCACCACGTCCAGGGTGGGGTCGACGGCGAGCAGGACGTGCCGGACGGTCTGCTCGGGGTCACCGGCGGCGAGCCCGACCCGGTCCCAGGACTGCGCGGTCGAGGTCGGGTAGAGGTCCTCGAGGACGGCCACCACGTCCGCGAGACGGACACCGGGACTTCTGCTCTCGCTCACGTGGGCCCGGCCGGGCTCGAACCGACGACCTACGCGGTGTAAACGCGGCGCTCTACCAACTGAGCTACAGGCCCCAACGGCGGACATTCTTACAGGTCGCGGACCGCCTCGTGCAGCGCACCGATCTCCCGCGCCTCGCCCGGTCCGTTCACCAGGCTCCAGCGCACGGTCATGTCCGGGGCCACCAGGAAGGTGCCGCGGACCGACATACCGGAGTCCTCGTCGAAGACCCCGTAGGAGCGGGCCACCTCGCCGTGCGGCCAGAAGTCGGACAGCAGCGGGAAGCGGTAGCCCTCCCCCGCGGCCCAGGCGCGCAGCGCGTGCGTGGGGTCGCAGGAGATGCCGTAGACCTGCACCCGGTCGTTGACGAACTCGTCCACGTTCAGCTGGATCTCGAGCAGCTCGCCGGTGCAGATCGACGAGAACGCGAACGGGTAGAAGACGAGCAGCGCGTGCCGGTCCGCGACCGCCGAGGACAGCGTCGTCCGGCGCCCGCTCTGGTCCGGCAGGCTGAAGTCGGGGGCCGACGTCCCGACCTCGGGGTATGCCCCCGCGCGGGTCGCGCTCACTTGCGCCCCACCAGGCGCTGACCGATCCAGGCCCCCATCGCGACCGCGCCGGAGGCGGTCATCGAGCAGGTGGTGCAGGCGTCCTGCACGTCTGCCGCGGGCACCCGGTCGTCGCGCCCGGCCCCCGGGGTCATCAGCACGATGCAGCCCCCCTCCTCCAGCGTGGTGAGGGCGTCCATCAGCTCGTCGGTGAGGTCCCCCTCGCCGTCGCGCCACCAGAGGAGCACCACGTCGACGACACCGTCGTAGGCCTCGTCCTCGAGGGGGCTGCCGACGACGTGCGCGGCGACACCGCGCACGCTCTCCTCGACGTCCTCGTCGTAGCCGTACTCGACCACGATCTGGCCCTCGCGGAGGCCGAGCTTGCGCACCAACCCGATCGCGGCCTCGTCAGGGTCGGCGTCCGCCGTCGTCGTCATGTGCTCCGTCCTGCTGTTCAACGCGTCCATGGTGGGTCAAGACAAGCAGAAAGCGACCGGTGACGTAAAGGCACCCCCGCTGCGGACCAGGGGGGACCCCACGTCAGGGACGTGACAGACTGAGTGAGTCAGTCTCGAAGGAAGGACATACCCGATGGCCCAGGAGCGCCCCACCGGCCCCATCCTGAACGGTCTCCCCACCCAGGTCCCGGACACGGACCCGGAGGAGACGCAGGAGTGGTTGGACTCCCTCGACTCGGCGATCGAGAGCGGGGGACGCGACCGTGCTCGCTACCTGATGCTCCGGATGCTGGAGCGGGCCCGGGACTCGCAGGTGGGCATCCCCTCGCTCACCACGACCGACTACCTGAACACCATCACCCCGGAGCAGGAGGCGTGGTTCCCCGGCGACGAGGACATGGAGCGTCGCTACCGCGCCTGGATCCGCTGGAACGCGGCTGTGATGGTGCACCGGGCCCAGCACCCGGACATCTCGGTCGGCGGACACATCTCGACGTATGCCTCGCAGGCCACCCTCACCGAGGTCGGCTTCAACCACTTCTGGCGCGGCCGCGACCACGAGGGTGGTGGCGACCAGGTCTTCTTCCAGGGCCACGCCTCCCCCGGCATCTACGCCCGCGCCTACCTCGAGGGCCGCCTGAACGAGGCGGACCTGGACGGCTTCCGGCAGGAGAAGAGCAAGGGCCTGCGCGACGACGTGCAGACCGTGCCCTCTTACCCGCACCCCCGGTCGATGCCCGAGTTCTGGCAGTTCCCGACCGTGTCGATGGGTCTGGGTCCGATGAACGCCATCTACCAGGCCACCTTCAACAAGTACCTGCACAACCGTGGCCTGAAGGACACCAGCCAGCAGCACGTCTGGGCCTTCCTCGGGGACGGCGAGATGGACGAGCCGGAGTCCCGCGGACTGCTCCAGGTCGCCGCCAACGACGAGCTCGACAACCTGACCTTCGTCGTCAACTGCAACCTGCAGCGCCTGGACGGCCCGGTACGCGGCAACGGCAAGATCGTCCAGGAGCTGGAGAGCTTCTTCCGCGGCGCCGGCTGGAACGTCATCAAGGTGCTGTGGGGCCGCGGCTGGGACGACCTCATCGCCCAGGACGCCTCGGGTGCCCTGGTCAACCTCTTCAACACCACCCCGGACGGCGACTTCCAGACCTTCCGCGCCAACGACGGGGCCTGGATCCGCGACCACTTCTTCGGGCGCGACCCGCGCACCAAGGAGCTCGTCAAGGACTGGTCCGACGAGGACATCTGGTGGCGGCTCAAGCGCGGCGGGCACGACTACCGCAAGGTCTACGCCGCCTACCAGGCCGCGATGAACCACACCGGTCAGCCGACGGTCATCCTGGCGCACACGATCAAGGGCTACTCCCTGGGCACCGGCTTCGCCGGCCGCAACGCGACGCACCAGATGAAGAAGCTCAGCCTGGACGACCTCAAGGCGTTCCGGGACAGCCTGAAGATCCCGGTCACCGACGAGCAGCTCGAGGCCGACCCGTACCGTCCGCCGTACTACCACCCGGGCGCCGACGACGAGGCGATCCGCTACCTGCGGGACCGGCGCACGACGCTGGGCGGCTACCTGCCCAAGCGTGAGCCGTCCACGACGACGTTGAAGCTGCCCGAGGAGAAGATCTACGACGTCGCCAAGAAGGGCTCCGGCAAGCAGATGGTGGCGACCACCATGGCGCTGGTCCGGATCTTCAAGGAGTGGATGCGGGACAAGGAGTTCGGCAAGCACCTGGTGCCGATCATCCCCGACGAAGCCCGCACCTTCGGGATGGACAGCTTCTTCCCGACGGCGAAGATCTACAACGTCCACGGTCAGAACTACACCTCCGTCGACGCCGATCTCATGCTGGCCTACAAGGAGTCCGAGCAGGGCCAGATCCTGCACGTCGGGATCAACGAGGCCGGGTCGGTGGCGGCGTTCACCGCGGCAGGCACGTCCTACGACACGCACGACGTGCCGATGGTGCCGTTCTACATCTTCTACTCGATGTTCGGCTTCCAGCGCACCGGCGACGGCATCTGGGCGGCGGCGGACCAGCTGGCGCGCGGCTTCATGATCGGTGCCACTGCGGGCCGCACCACGCTGACCGGCGAGGGCCTGCAGCACGCGGACGGACACTCGCCGCTGCTGGCGTCCACCAACCCGGCGGTCGTCTCCTACGACCCGGCCTACGCCTACGAGCTCGCGCACATCCTGCCGACCGGCCTGGACCGGATGTACGGCGAGAACCCCGAAGACGTCATCTACTACGTCACGGTCTACAACGAGCCGATGCAGCAGCCGGCCGAGCCGGAGGACGTGGACGTCGAGGGGATCCTCGCCGGGATGCACCGCATCTCGACCGATGAGGCGCAGCAGGAGGGCAAGCACGTGCGGCTGCTCGCGTCCGGCGTGGGTGTGCCGTGGGCCCTGGAGGCCCAGCAGCTGCTGCGTGACGACTGGGGGGTCAGCGCCGACGTGTGGTCGGTGACCTCCTGGTCCGAGCTGCGCCGCGAGGCGATGGCCTGCGACGAGGACGCCTTCCTGCACCCCGAGCAGGAGCGGCGGGTCCCCTACGTGACCCGGCGCCTGTCCGAGGGCCAGGGTCCGATCGTGGCGACCAGCGACTACATGCGCGCCGTCCAGGACCAGATCGCCCCCTGGGTCCCGGAGGACTACCACGCGCTCGGAGCGGACGGTTTCGGTTTCGCCGACACCCGCGCGGCCGCCCGACGGTTCTTCCACATCGACGGACCGTCGATGGCGGTCAAGGCCCTGCAGATGCTGGCCGACCGCGGCGAGCTGGACCCGCAGGTGGCGCGCGACGCCGCCGAGAAGTACAGCCTGCTCGACGTCAACGCCGGTCGCTCGGGCGTCGCCGGCGGCGACGCCTGAGGGCTAGCTGCCCGCAGCCGCCCAGCGGTCGCGGGCGCTGACCCCGAGGTCGGGGTGGTCGGTGAAGAAGCCGTCCACCCCGGCCTCGAGGTATGCCGTGGCCTCCGCGGCCAGGTCCCCGTGCGCGGACTCGCCGCCGGGGCCGTGCAGGGCCGGCGGCAGGAAGTGGTTCTCCGCCCGCAGCGTCCACGGGTGCACCACCAGGCCGGCCCGGTGCGCTCGCTCGACGAGCCTCGTCGGCCGGCCCAGCGCCCCCTCGGGGGTGCGTGGAACCACCATCTCCCGGGCCGGGCCGATGCCGTCCACGTCCCCGGCCAGCCTGGCCATCCCCTCGTCACCGAGCAGCTCCCGGTAGCTGGTGGGGGTGCCGGCCACGACCAGGTCGTAGGGCACCCGGTCCGGCGCCGAGGCCAGGAACACCTGACGTAGCCCCGAGCCCAGCCGGTGCCGCATCCGGCGCAGGTTGGTCAGCTCGAAGCACTGCAGGAAGACCGGGGCCCCGGGTCCCTCGAGCCCGGCCCGGTCCAGCTCGGCGAGCAGCGGCTCCTCCAGCGCCAGCCCGAGGCCTGCGAAGTAGGTCGGGTGCTTGGTCTCGATGTAGAGACCGATCTCGCGTCCCAGCTCCGCGGACAGCCGCCCGCGCAGGTCGACGATCTCGGCGAGGGTCGCCACCGGGTGCTCGCCGTCCCGGTCGGTGCCGCGCAGGTGCGGCAGCCGCTCCCGGGCCCGCAGCGTGCGCAGCTCCTCCAGCGTGAGGTCCTCGGTGAACCACCCGGTGACCTCGCGGCCGTCGACCACCTTGGTGGTGCGCCGGTCGGCGAACCGGGGACGGTCGGCGATGTCGGTGGTGCCGGAGATCTCGTTCTCGTGCCGGGCGACCAGCACCCCGTCCCGGGTGGCGACCACGTCCGGCTCCAGGTAGTCGGCCCCCTGCCGGGCCGCGAGCTCGTAGGCGGCCAGCGTGTGCTCCGGCAGGTAGCCGCTGGCGCCGCGGTGGGCGATGACGAGGGGGCGGGGGTCGGGCATACCCCTCATCCTGGCCACCGTGCCGAAGGGGTCCCAGTAGGCTCGCGGGCGTGTCCCCGACCCAGCCCGTGCCCGGTCGGCACGAGGGGCTGACCCGGCGTGCCGGCGGGTTGGCGACGACGGCGACCCGTCGGATGGCGCGCGAGCACGACTGGTTCCGCGCGCTCAGCGCGGCCGACCGCTCCTGGGTGTCGCTGGTGGCCCAGGCGGGCATCACCGCCCTGCTGACCTGGTATGCCGACGGTGCCCCACCCGGTCCCCCGCCGGGGAGGATGTTCGCGGCCGCGCCGCGCAGCCTGGCCGCCACCATCACCCTCCGGCAGACCCTGGACCTGACCCGGACGGCGATCGCGACCGTCGAGGACGCGGTCCCTGAGCTGGTGCCGGAGGCGGAGGTGGTGGCGCTGCGGGAGGCGGTGCTGCGCTACTCCCGGGACATCGCCTTCGCGGCGGCCGACGTGTATGCCCGGGCGGCGGAGCAGCGGGGCGGCTGGGACGCGCGGCTGGAGTCCCTGGTGGTGCACGCGGTGGTGCGCGGGGAGGCCAACGACACCCTCGCGTCCCGGGCCGCTGAGCTGGGCTGGGAGGACGTCAACGGGGTGGCCGTGGTGGCCGGGACGGTGCCGGAAGGCAACCCCGGCCGCGCACCCGGGGCGCTGCGCGAGGCGGCCCGCCGGGGCGGCCACCCGTCACTCGTCGCCGCCCAGGGTCCCCGTCTGGTCTGCGTGCTGGGCGGCACCACCGACCCGTTGACCGACGCCGCGTCCCTGGTGCCGGCCTTCGGTCCCGGCCCGGTGGTCGTGGGCCCCCGGGTGCCCCACCTCTTCGCCGCCGGGCGCAGCGCCCGCGCCGCGCTCTCCGGGGTGGACGCCGCCCTCGCCTGGACCGGGGCCCCGCGTCCGGTCGCCGCCGACGAGCTGCTGGCCGAGCGGGCGCTGCTGGGTGAGGCCCCCGCCCGACGGGCGCTCGTGGACCGGGTCTACACCCCGCTGCACGAGCAGCATCCCGCGCTGCTGGAGACGGCGCAGGCCTACCTGGACCACGGCAGGGTGCTGGAGGCCACCGCGCGGCTGCTCTTCCTGCACCCGAACACGGTGCGCTACCGCCTGCGCCGGGTCGGCGAGACGGTGGGGCTGGACCCGCACACGGCCAGGGACGCGTGGGTGCTGCAGGTCGCCCTGGCGCTGGGTCGGATGAGCGGGAGCCGGACCTGGCGCGGGACCCGCTGACCGTTCTTTGGAGGAACCCTCCAAAAAATGCCCTCGGATGTCGTGCGGAACGCTGACGGCTCGGGACGCCCCTCAGAGGCAGAGTGGACGTCGTGCTTGCCATCGTCGCGCCCGGACAGGGCTCCCAGACCCCCGGTTTCCTCTCCCCCTGGCTGGAGGAACCGGACACCCGCCGCCGGCTCGAAGTGCTCTCGGAGGCCGCCGAGCTGGACCTGGTGGCGCACGGGACCACCTCCGACGCCGCGACCATCACCGACACCGCCGTCGCGCAGCCGCTCATCGTGGGAGCCGGTCTGGCGATCCTGCCGACGCTGCTGGACGGGGCCGCGGTCACCGACCACGTGGGCGCCACCACCGGCCACTCGGTCGGTGAGGTGACCGCCGCCGCGATCGCCGGCGTGCTCACCCCCGAGCAGGCGGTGGTCTTCGTGCGCGAGCGTGGCCGCGGCATGGCTCAGGCGTCCGCCGCCGCCCCCACCGGGATGTCCGCCGTCCTCGGCGGCGACCCCGACGACGTCGCGACCGCCCTGGAGCGCCACGGGCTCACCGCGGCCAACATCAACGGCGGCGGCCAGGTGGTCGCCGCCGGCACCCTGGAGCAGCTGGAGTCGCTGGCGCAGGACCCGCCGGCCCGGGCCCGGGTCGTCGCGCTGGCCGTGGCCGGCGCCTTCCACACCCACCACATGGCCCCGGCCGTGGACCTGCTCGCCGCGCACGTCGCCGACCTCACCCCCGGGGAGCCCGCGCTGCCGCTGCTCTCCAACGCCGACGGCCGTGCGGTCCCCCGGGGGACCGAGGTGCTGCGCCGCCTGGTGGCCCAGGTCTCGGGGCCGGTCCGGTGGGACCTGGTGATGCAGCAGCTGGCCGACCTGGGGGTGACCGGGCTGATCGAGATCCCCCCGGCCGGTACGCTGGTCGGTCTGGCCCGGCGAGGCCTGCGCGGGGTCGAGACGCTGGCCCTGAAGACCCCGGACGACCTCGAGGCCGCGCGCCGGATGATCGCCGAGCACGGCACCCCGTGACCGGGCACGCACCGCGTCCCCACCCGCACCCCCTCCAGGAGGACCTGCTGTGAGCACCAGCCCCACCCTCGCGGCCCCGACCACGCTGCGCCACGCCAGGATCCTGGGCCTGGGCGGCTACCGCCCCGAGCGGGTGGTCACCAACGAGGAGATCTGCCGCTACATCGACTCCAGCGACGAGTGGATCCAGCAGCGGTCCGGGATCGTCACCCGGCGGTTCGCCCGCGAGGACGAGTCCGTCATCGACATGGCCGAGGCCGCCTCCCGGCAGGCCCTGGACCGGGCGGGCCTGGAGGCCGGGCAGATCGACGCGATCCTCGTCGCGACGGTCAGCCACCCCTACCAGACGCCCGCCGCGGCGCCCTCCCTCGCGGTCCGGCTGGGCATCACCGACCCGGCGGCCATCGACATCTCGGCCGCCTGCGCCGGCTACTGCTACGCGATCAGCCTGGCCAACGACATGGTCCGGGCCGGCACCGCCGACCACGTGCTGGTCGTCGGCGTCGAGAAGCTCTCGGACTTCACCGACAAGCACGACCGGGGGTCGGCGTTCATCTTCGGTGACGGGGCGGGAGCAGCGGTGGTGGGGGTGTCCGACACCCCGGGCATCGGCCCGACCGTCTGGGGCAGCCTCGGTGACAAGTACGACGCGATCACCCAGCGGGAGGCCTGGACCGACCTGCGCCCCGCGATGGAGGAGCCGGGCCGCACCGAGGCCATCTCCTGGCCGTCCTTCGTGATGCAGGGCCAGACCGTGTTCCGGTGGGCCGTCTTCTCGATGGCCCCCGTCGCCAAGCGGGCGATGGAGGCTGCGGGCATCACATCGGCGGACCTCGGGGCCTTCGTGCCGCACCAGGCCAACATGCGCATCACCGATGCCATGGTCAAGGCGCTGGACCTGCCGGAGCACGTGCCGGTCGCCCGGGACATCGCCGAGACCGGCAACACCTCGGCCGCCAGCGTCCCGCTGGCGATGAGCCGGATGCTCGACGAGGGCGAGGCCCCGCACGGCGGCCTGGCGCTGCAGATCGGCTTCGGCGCGGGCCTGGTCTACGCCGCCCAGGTCGTCGTCATGCCCTGACAGGGCACACACCCAGCTCCCGCGGCCCGGCGGGCAGGTAGATTCCGGGTCACGCCCAACCGCATACCGAAGGAGAGCACGAGATGGCACTGAGCGAGCAGGAGATCCTCACGGGTCTGGCAGAGATCGTCAACGAGGAGACCGGCCTGGAGGCCTCCGAGGTCGAGATGGACAAGTCCTTCACCGAGGACCTGGACATCGACTCGCTGTCGATGATGACGATCGTCGTGAACGCCGAGGACAAGTTCGGCGTCCGGATCCCCGACGACGAGGTGAAGAACCTCACCCACGTCCGGGACGCGGTGTCCTACATCGCCAGCAACCAGGGCTGACCCGATCCGGTCCGGCGCGCGCCGCGAGGCCGCGCCGGTCCGGGGGCCCGTCCCCGGGCATACCCGAACCCCACCCCTGCGCCAGGAGGCCGCGAACATGACCGCCAGCACCGCCCAGACCCCGCGCCGCGTCGTCGTCACCGGGCTGGGTGCCACCACCCCCGTCGGTGGCACCGCCCCGCAGACCTGGGAGGCGATCCTCGCCGGCCGCTCCGGCGTGCGCACGCTGCCCCAGGACTGGGTGGCCGAGCACCAGCTCCCGGTGACCTTCGCCGGCCAGATCCACACCCACCCCGCCGAGGTGCTGAGCCGGGTGGAGGTCCGGCGCAACGACCCCTCGGGGCAGTACGCGCTGATCGCCGCCCGCGAGGCCTGGGCCGACGCCGGCTCCCCCGAGGTCGCCCCCGAGCGGCTCGGGGTGGCCATCGGCTCCGGCATCGGTGGCGTCTGGACCCTCCTGGACCAGTGGGAGAACCTCAAGGAGAAGGGCCCCCGCCGGGTCTTCCCGCTCACCGTCCCGATGCTGATGCCGAACGGCCCCGCCGCCGCCGTCTCGCTGGACCTGAGCGCCCGCGCCGGTGCGCACTGCCCGGTGAGCGCCTGCGCCTCCGGGGCCGAGGGGATGGGGATGGCGTTGTCGATGATCCGGTCCGGACGGGCCGACGTGATGGTGGCCGGCGGCACCGAGGCCGCCATCCACCCGGTCACCGTGGCCGCCTTCGCCGCGATGACCGCGCTGTCCACCCGCAACGACGACCCGCAGGGCGCCTCGCGCCCCTACGACGTGGACCGCAACGGCTTCGTCATGGGCGAGGGCGCGGCGGTCATGGTCCTGGAGTCCGAGGAGCACGCCCGGGCCCGGGGCGCCACCATCTACGCCGAGCTGTCCGGGGTCGGTATGTCCTCGGACGCCTACCACATCACCGCCGGCGAGCCCGGTGGTGCCGGGGCCGCCCGCGCGATGGAGGAGGCCGTCTCCGACGCCGGCCTGTCGATGCGCGACGTCGTGCACGTCAACGCGCACGCCACCTCCACGCCGGTCGGTGACGTGGCCGAGACCAAGGCCATCCACCGGGCCTTCGGCGAGCACACCGGCAACCTGGCGGTCACCGCGACGAAGTCGATGACCGGTCACCTGCTGGGGGCCGCCGGCGCGCTGGAGGCCGTGCTCACCGTGCTGTCGGTGCACCACCGTCAGGTGCCGGCCACCATCAACCTGTCGCACCAGGACCCGGAGATCGACCTGGACGTGGTGACCGGCGGCACCCGCAGCCTGCCCGAGGGCGACATCGCCGCGCTGAACAACGCGTTCGGCTTCGGCGGCGTCAACGTGGCCCTCACCTTCACCAGCGTCTCCTGAGCGGGCGCACCGCGCGTACATGCACATCCTCCGTGTCGCCAACTTCGTCAGCCCGACCTCCGGGGGCATCAAGACCGCACTGCGGCACTGGGGCCAGCACTACCAGGAGCAGGGGCACCGGGCCTCGCTGATCATCCCCGGCCCCGGCCAGGAGATCACCGAGGAGGAGCAGGGCCACGTCTACCGGGTGCCGGCGACCCCGATCCCGGGCAAGGGCTACTCGCTGATCTGGGGACGTGCCTCGATGTCGAGGCTGATGGACGCCATCGCGCCCGACGCCCTCGAGGTGTCCGACCGCGCCACCACCCGGTGGATGGGGAGGTGGGCCCGGCGCCGCGGGATCGGCTCGGTGATGATCAGCCACGAGAACATGACCGGCATCATGGTCCGTCGCACCCCCGTGCCGGACCGACCCGCGCACTGGGCCGCGGACGTGGTCAACCGGCTCAGCGCGCACGACTACGACGCGATCGTCTGCCCCAGCGAGTTCGCGGCCGAGGAGTTCCACCGCAACGGGCTGGCCGCCGAGGTGGTCCCGCTCGGCGTCGACCTCGAGGTCTTCTCCCCCGTCACGGACCCGTCCGCGCGCCGGCCGCCCGGTCCGGGTGAGCCGCTGCGGCTGGTGCACTGCAGCCGGTTGTCCCCCGAGAAGAACCCGGCGCTGTCGGTGGAGACGGTGCGCGAGCTGGTGCGTCGTGGAGTCGACGTGCAGCTCACCGTCTTCGGCACCGGACCGATGCTGGGCGAACTGGTCCGACGCGCCGAGAACCTGCCGGTCGTCTTCCACTCCTACATCACCGACCGCCGGGAGCTGGCGGCCGAGATGGGCACCGCGCACCTGGCGATCTCACCAGGGCCGCTGGAGACCTTCGGGCTGGCGGCGCTGGAGATCCTGGCCTGCGGAATACCCGTGGTGTGCTGCGACGAGGGGGCGCTGCACGAGGTCGTCGGGGACGGCGGGGTGATCAAGCCCTCCACGCCCGCGGCGTTCGGCGACGGCGTCCAGGAGCTGCTGGAGCGCCCGGGCGCGCACGAGCGGGCCAGACGCACCGCGGAGGACTTCAGCTGGCCGCGCTCGGCAGACCACATGCTCGCGGTGCACGAGCGGGTCCGGCAGGCGGTCGGCTAGCCGACCTTGTGCAGCCAGGTGACCGGAGCGCCCTCACCGGCGTGCCGGTAGACCTCGAGCTCGGAGTCCCAGGCGGTGCCCAGCGCGCGGTCCACCTCGGCGGCGATGGTCACGGCAGAACCCTCCGCGGACTCCACGATGTGCCGGATCCGGTCCTCGTTCACCACGACGTCGCCGTTTGCCGACAGCCGTGCGGTGTGCAGACCCAGCTCCGGGGTGTGCGTCCACCGTGCACCGTCGCTCCCGCGGCTGGCTTCCTCGACGACCTCGTACCGCAGGCCGTCCCAGCCGCGCATGGCGCTGGCGATGGTGGCGCCGGTCCCGGCCTCACCGGTCCAGGCGAACTCTGTACGCATGGCGCCGGTCTCGGCCGGCTGGCTGATCCAGTCGAGCGACACACGCGTGTCCAGGACCCCCTCCAGGGCCCAGGCGATGTGCGGGCACAACGCGGTAGGGGTGGAGTGGATGAACACCACCCCACGAGTCATGACTCGGGGCATGACAGCGGACATCCTGGCCTCCTGTGTGGTGAGGGACGTCTTCCCCAACGACCTCGACCACGCACAGTTCGGGTATGCCTGCTGGTGCTGCGTCACATTGTGCTCCCCCGCCACGCAATGAGCAAGTGCCACAGGAGATGATTCGTTTCTCAGGGGTCACTCTTGGCCCGCGCCACACCGAACCTTGACCTCGGCTTGGCTTTTTCGTGACCTTTTCGTTATCTTCGTACATGGCACTCACCACGTCCCCTGCCTTCCCGTGGCAGTGGTGAGCCCCTGACCGAGTCCCCAGGGTGCATCCGGCTCCGCCTCGCACTCCGCTCACAGACGCGAGCCGTCCCGGCCCCGGAGGTATTGCATGAAGCTTCACGCCAAGCACAACGCGACCGGCTCCACGAGTCGCCAGGGTGTCGCCGCACTGGTCGTCGGCGGCCTCGTCGCCGGCACCGTGGCCACTGCAGGAGCAGTCGCGTTCACCGGCCCGGAGGGCAGCTCCGCCGCCCGCTCGATGACCGGTGACGTCTCCGGCGCCCTGGCCGACGACGACCGCCCCGACAGCGCGAGCGACGGGGCCGCGGCCCTGGCCAGCCTGCGCAGCGGCTCGCTCGACGAGCTGCGCGAGCAGGGTGCCGCGAACCGCTCGCAGGCCCGCACCGCCCCCGAGGACGCCGAGCCGGTGCAGACCGTGCTCGCCGACGCCGGCTTCGCCGGGCACACGCCCGTGGTGGAGGAGCCGGTGGTGCAGGAGCCGGTCGCCGAGCCGGTGGAGCAGGAGCCGGTCGCCGAGGCCGAGGCCCCGGTGGAGGAGGTCGCGGCCGCGCCGGTGACCCAGGAGGTCTCCGCCCCGGCGCAGGCCGAGGTGCAGCAGGCAGCCGCCGAGCCCGCCCCGGAGCCGGCACCGGAGCCCGAGCCCGAGCAGGCCGCGGAGCCCGCCCCCTCCGGTGGCGGCGTCCTCGGTGTCGCCGCGTCCTACGTGGGTTCCCCCTACCAGCTCTACGGCACTCCCCCGAACAGCTTCGACTGCTCCGGCTTCACCTGGTGGGTCTACAACCAGGCCGGCATCTCGGTGCCGAAGTCGGTCGCCGGTCAGCGCGGTGCCGTCACCCCGGTGTCCAACCCGCAGCCGGGCGACCTGGTCATCTACAACGACTGGCACCACGTGGGCATCTACGCCGGCAACGGCATGACCTACGAGGCGCTGAACCCCAGCACGGGCGTGCGCTACGGCCCGATCCTGTCCTCCAACGTCTGGTACGGCCGCTTCGGCTGATCCGACGACCGACACCGACGTCGCGAACGCCCCCTCCGTCACCGGAGGGGGCGTTCGGCATACCGGGTGGTCGATCCCTGACGCGACGTCATGCCGCGTGCTAGTTTCGCGGCATGCGCGTCGCGGACCTGATCAAGAAGAAGGGCAGCTGCGTGCTGACCCTCCCGGCGACCGCCACGGTCACCGAGCTGCTGGAGACGCTCGACGACAACCGGATCGGGGCCGTGGTGGTGCTCGACGGCGACGCGGTCGTGGGGATCGCCTCCGAGCGTGACGTGGTGCACCACCTTCGCGGCGGACGTGACCACGAGGCCACCGTGGCGCAGATCATGACGACGGCGGTGCAGACCTGCTCGCCGGAGGACGACCTCACCCATCTGGCGACGACCATGACCCAGGGCCGCTTCCGCCACCTACCGGTGCTGCAGGACGGCGCCCTGGCCGGGATCATCTCGATCGGGGACGTCGTCAAGGCCCGCCTGGACGCGCTGGAGGCCGAGCGCGACCATCTCGAGTCCTACCTGCGCCAGTGAGCCGGCGGGGCGCGCACTAGACTGCCGCGTCGGGGCCAGTAGCTCAGCCGGTCAGAGCAGCGGACTCATAATCCGTCGGTCGTGGGTTCAAGCCCCACCTGGCCCACGCGTGGGACAAAGGTCACAATGCGGTGACAACACCCCAAAGATGCTGACCAGCGCGGTTGAACACGTCTACTGTGCCCCACATGACGGACACCCCCCTGCCGCCCGCGGACACCAGCCCGGGCGAACCCCTCGTCGTGCTCTCGGACGTGAACAAGCACTTCGGGGACCTGCACGTCCTCAAGGACATCAACCTCACCGTGCGCGAGCGCGAGGTGGTGGTGGTCATCGGCCCGTCGGGCTCGGGCAAGTCCACGCTGTGCCGGACGATCAACCGGCTCGAGGCCTACGAGTCCGGCACCATCACCATCCACGGCGACGAGCTCCCCAGCGAGGGCAAGGCCCTGGCGAAGCTGCGCGCCGACGTGGGCATGGTGTTCCAGAGCTTCAACCTCTTCAGCCACAAGACCATCCTCGAGAACGTGACCATGGGCCCGATCAAGGTGCGCAAGGTCAAGGCGGACGCCGCGAAGAAGCGGGCGATGGAGCTGCTCGAGCGGGTGGGTGTCGCCCACCAGGCCGAGAAGTACCCGGCCCAGCTCTCCGGTGGTCAGCAGCAGCGTGTCGCGATCGCCCGGTCGCTGGCGATGGACCCCACGGTGATGCTCTTCGACGAGCCCACCTCGGCGCTGGACCCCGAGATGATCAACGAGGTCCTCGACGTCATGACCAGCCTCGCCAAGAGCGGGATGACGATGATCGTGGTGACCCACGAGATGGGCTTCGCCCGCAAGGCCGCCGACCGCGTGGTCTTCATGTCCGAGGGCGCGATCGTCGAGGAGAACACCCCCGAGGAGTTCTTCACCAACCCCCAGTCCGCCCGTGCCCAGGACTTCCTCGGCAAGATCCTGACCCACTGAATCCCGTACCCCACCACCACCACAAGGAGCACCACATGCGTTCCACCACCTTCCGGATCGCCGCCCTCGCCTCCGCGGCGGCCTTCACCCTCGCCGCCTGTGGCGGCGACGACGACGGCGGCGGCGGTGAGGCCGGAAGCGGTGACGGTGAAGGCCTCACCGTCGGCATCAAGTACGACCAGCCGGGTCTCGGCCTGATGGAGGGCAGCGACCCGACCGGCTTCGACGTCGACGTCGCCAAGGCCGTCGCCGACAAGCTGGGTGTCAGCGAGGACGACATCACCTGGCAGGAGGCCCCCACCCCGCAACGGGAGGACCTCCTGGTCAACGAGAGCGTCGACATGATCTTCGCCACGTACTCGATCACCGACGAGCGCAAGGAGCGGGTCCAGTTCTCCGGTCCCTACTTCGTCGCCGGTCAGGACCTCCTGGTCGCCGCCGACGACACCGAGATCACCGGCCCCGACACCCTGGAGGGCAAGATCCTGTGCTCGGTCGCCGGGTCGACCCCGGCGGAGCGCGTGGCCGAGGAGTACCCGGGCGTCCAGATCCAGGAGTTCGACACCTACTCCCTGTGCGTCGAGAACCTCTCCAGCGGCCAGGTCGACGCGTTGACCACCGACGACGTCATCCTCGCCGGGTATGCCGCACAGTCCCAGTGGGAGGGCCAGTTCCAGGTCGTGGGCGCCCCGTTCAGCGAGGAGCTCTACGGCGTCGGCCTGAACCAGGACGACGAGCGGTGCGAGGAGATCAACACCGCCCTCGAGGAGCTCTACGAGGACGGCACGATGGACCAGATCATCGAGGACAACTTCGGAGCCGTGGGGTACACCCCCAGCGACGCGAACCCGCCCGAGATCGGTGGGCACTGCGCCTGACACCTGCTCGTCGTGGTGGCCGGCCGACGGTGGCTCACCGTCGGCCGGCCACCGGTGATCTACCTGCCGCTCTCACTCCGAAAGGGAGGTCATGCTCGAACTCATCGAGCGGTTCGATCTCGTCGGCGCCTTCAGGATGACCCTGTGGCTGGCCTTCTGGTCGGCCCTGTGGTCGTTGCTCATCGGCACCGTGGTGGCCATCATGCGGCTGTCCCCCGTGCGGGCACTGCGGATGCTGGGCAGCGCCTACGTGACGCTGATCCGCAACACGCCGCTGACCCTCATCATCGTCGCCTGCAGCTTCATCCTCTGGACCCAGCTCGGGGTGAACATGGCCTCCCGCGAGTCCCCGACCTACATCGACGACAACAACGTCCGCCTCGCGATCCTCGGCCTGTCCGTCTACCACGCAGCCTTCGTGTGCGAGGCGCTGCGCAGTGGTGTCAACACCATCCCGCTGGGGCAGGCGGAGGCCGCCCGGTCGATCGGCCTGACTTTCGCACAGAACATGCGGCACGTCATCCTGCCTCAGGCATTCCGAGGCGCCATCACACCGCTGGGCAACGTCCTGATCGCGCTCACCAAGAACACCACCGTGGCGACAGCCATCGGCGTCAGCCAGGCTGCCTTCGCGATGCGCAGGATGATCGAGTTCCGTCCTGATGTGCTGTTCAGCGTCTTCGCGCTGATCGCCATCGGCTTCGTCATCATCACGCTCCCGATGGGTATGGCCATCAGTGCACTCTCCTCGCGACTGGCGGTGAAGCGATGAGCTCCAGCAACGTCCTCTTCGACGTGCCCGGCCCCAAGGCCCTGCGGCGGCACATGATCTTCTCGGTCGTCGCGGCTGTCGTCATGCTGGGCGGACTCGGCTACGTCGTCCTGGTGCTGTGGAACCAGGACCAGATCACCGCGAGCCAGTGGGCTCCGATGCTCACCGCGGAGGCGTGGACGCAGTACGTCCTCCCCGGGGTCCGGGCTACGGTCGTCGCCGCCTTCTTCTCGATCATCATCGCCTTCGTCCTGGGCCTGGTGGCAGCCATGGGGCGGATGTCCGAGCTGCTGCCGCTGCGCTGGGTGGCGACTTTGTTCATCGAGTTCTTCCGCGCCGTCCCGGTGCTGATCATGATGATCTTCGCCTTGACCTTCCTGACGCGGTACACGGGCTTGGAAGCCGGGTCTCGGCCGTTGGTCGCGGTGATCATCGGCCTGGTCCTCTACAACTCGGCGGTGATCGCCGAGGTCATCCGATCCGGTGTCGGGTCGCTCCCCGCCGGCCAACGCGAGGGCGGCCTCTCCATCGGACTGATGCCGGCGCAGGTGCGGCGGGCCATCCTGGTTCCTCAGGCGCTCACGTCCATGCTGCCGACCTTGGTGAGCCAGATCGTCGTGATCCTCAAGGACACCGCACTGGGCTACATCATCCTGTATCCGGAGCTGCTGAACGCGGCGAGGCAGATGGGCTCGCGCTACGGGAACATGACCGTGGCGCTCTTGGTCGGGGCCGTGCTCTTCATCACCATCAACTGGCTGGTGACGACCTTCGCCGAGTGGCTGGAGGGCCGTCTACGGCGGCGCGGCCGCTCTGCCGGGCCGATCGGGCCCGCCCACGACGCCATCCAGACCGACGGGACGCCGGACGCGGCCGACGCGGGGGGCGGGCCGATCGGCGCGGTCGGTTCGAGAGGGACCTGAGCCGTCCCGGCGACGGCACGTGGAAGGGCCCGGCGCAGTGCGTCGGGCCCTTCCACGTGCGCTGCGCCCGACCAGCCTGAACCTCTCCTCACTCGTGTGGCTCACGACCGACGCTGCACCGCCGCCGAACATAGATCAAGATGACTCGATGTACTCTTACGGTCATCTAGTCATACGGAGGTCTTGTGCCACGTCCCAGCGTCAGTACCGACCACATCCTTGATGCCGCCGCCGAGCTGGTCGCTCGGCACGGCTTCGATCACGTGACCACAGCCGAGATCGCCAAGGCTGCAGGCGTCGCCAAGGGCGTCCTGTATCTGCGCTTCCCCGGCAAGGACGAGTTGCTTGATGGGGTCCTCGACCGTGAGTTCGCCAACGCTGTCCGTTCGATGCGCACGTCCGTCGAGGAGGACCCCCGGGGGGGCCTGCTGTCCCGGCTGTACCTTCACTCGCTGAAGGCTGTCCGCGCCAGTCCCGTCCTGACCGCTTTCTACGACTCCGTGCACGGCGAGTCACGTGTGGTGGCGCGGCTGGTCAGGCGTCGTTCCGGTAGCCGGTATCCGGCGCGTGAGCTGGTCGGAGCGGACTTCGTGGCCGAGCTGCACCGGGTCGGAATGATCCGCGGCGACGTCGACCCCGCCACCCTTCACCGGATCCTGAGCCTGTGGTCGATCGGTCTGGCTGTGAGCGCACCCCATGATGACGTCGACGAGCTCATCGTCGGCATGGGTGACCTCGTCGCACGCTCCCTCGACAGCGACGTCGCTGACACCACACCGGGCAAGATCGCGTTCAGCACGTTCGCGCAGAGAATCATCGACCAGGCAGACCGGCGTGCTCCCGTGACGGTGGCCCCGACGGCCCCACGGGGGCAGCGGACCAGCCCAGAGGCGGCGCCCTCGTGAGCCTCATCCCACCGGGGAGCACCGAGACCTTCCTCGATCTCGATGGCGGGCGGGTGCGGGTCCTCCGCTCCTCGATGGGCCATCCTGACGGGCGTGCCGTTCCCTCGCCCGTGCTGCTGATCCACGGTGGTGGCACGGATAACTCGGCCATCTCTTGGTACGAGGTCTTCGGCGCTCTTGGCCCGGAGCGCGAGGTGGTCGCCATCGACCTGCCCGGCTTCGGCCGTACGACCGGCATCGAACCGGTCGGCGGAGCACCCCAGCTCGCCGACTTCGTCGCCCGTGCCGCCCATGAGCTGAGCCTCTCCCCTGCCGTCGTGATGGGCGTATCCATGGGAGGGGACGTCGCGCTGAACCTGGCCATCCGCCACCCTCAGCTGGTCGAGGCCCTGGTGCTCATCGCCCCGGGCGGCCTGGTCCCGGTGTTCCGCAACCGGGTCGCGCAGTTCTTGGCGTGGTCGGCCGCCCAGCTACCCGACGTGTTGCTGATCCCCCTCACCGGGCTGGCGAGCCGCTACGTCGAGGCGGCCATCAAGGGGGTGGTCAAGGACCCGGACAGCTTGCCTCCGGACGTCCTGGACGAGTTCGTCCAGGAGGCCAAGCGTCCCCGCGCCGGGCTGGCCTATGGCCGCTACAACCAGGCGTCGCTCGGGCCGTGGTCGATGCGCAACAACCTCCTGCCCGAGGTGCACCGGGTCAGCGTGCCCGCGCTCTTCTTCCACGGCACGGACGACCCGCTGGTCGACCCCCAGGGCTCTCGCCGGGCCAGCGAACTCATGCCGAATGCCCGACTCGTGCTGGTCCCCGACTGCGGCCACTGGGCGCAGCTGGAAGCGCGGGACCGGTTCTTGACCGAGGTCCACGACTTCCTCCGCGCGGGCGACACCGGACGTCAGGCCGGTCATGAGGAGGTTGACGTCGATATGGTTGATGCAGCTGCAGGCAGGAGGACCGGCAAGGTGCGATGCGTGCTGGCCGCTGATCATGAGATTCCGACGCGTGCCCCGCTGGTCCTCGTGCCTGGCGATGTCGTCCAGGTCGGTGAGAGGGACAGGGAATGGCCGGCTTTCGTCTTCGTCACGGCGTCGTGGGGGACGGGGTGGGTACCCACTCGGCACATCGACATCGAGGGCTCGGTGGGCACTGTCCGTGTCGGATACGACACGACGGAACTTCCCGCATCGTCGGGAGAGCACGTCGACGTCGTCCTGGACGACCCTGAGAGCGGCTGGGCATGGTGTCGGAACACGGATGGTCGCGAGGGATGGATCCCTCATCGGGTGCTCACACCCGCGTGACGCCATCGAGTTCCCAGCCGCTCCCCACATCCACCCCAAGAGAGAGACCTCTGGCCAGCGCTTTCGCTGGCCAGAGGTCTGTGGACCTGCTCCCCCGACTGGACTCGAACCAGTAACCTGCCGGTTAACAGCCGGCTGCTCTGCCAATTGAGCTACAGGGGACTGTGCAAGCAAGGACGATAGCAAACGGCGCCCTGAGCACCGAAATCGTGTCCGGCTACGACGGGGCGGGGGGCATACCGACCTGGTCGCGGAGGTCGGCACGGGCCTCCAGCACGCCGTGCGCCAGCTCGGGGTCGTCCTCGTCGGCGCCCCGCCCGAAGAGCACCTGCTCGGTCAGCTCGCGGGTCGAGAGCACCGTCCGGATGGAGACCCGTGCCTTGCGGCGTGGCCCCAGGTCCACCGCCCGGGTCAGCACGACCGTGGCGCTGGTCCGTTCCCGGAAGACCTCGGGGACCGAGCCCGGGCCGGTACGTCGCTGCAGCACCCACTGGCGGCCACCGAGGAGGTCGACGAAGGTCACCGACAGCGCCCACAGGTCAGGGTCCCAGGCACCGGCGTCCACCTCGTGCCACGGCCGGTCCAGCACCATCTCCCCCTGCTCGGTGCGCTCCAGCAGCCGGTGGTTGGTGAGCACCAGCCAGTGCCCGTGCGCGTCCTCCTGGGCGGTGACCAGGACGCGCTCACCCCGGTCGAGCTCGGGCAGCGCGCCCGGCGGGAGGTCGGCGGGCGAGCCCTCCGGTGGAGGGAGCTCTCCGATGGTTCGCTTCGGCCACAGACGCATGATCAGTCCATCCTGGCCCGCAACCGGGCCCTCTCGCGATGCAGCTCCATGAGCCGCTCGTCCAGTCTCCGCTTGTCCGGGCTGCTCTCCGGCGCCCGGGACAGCTGTCCCCGCAGGTCGGCGATCTCCTGGTCGATGCCAGCCTGGCGGACGCGGAGCACGAGCCAGTCCACGAAGGCCTCCCGGGGCATGCCCGTGTCCGGGTCCAACCGGTCCGGGAGCATCGAGACCGCCAGCTCGTGCACCAGCGGGTGGACGGGCGGGGGTGTCCGCCCCAGCACCGCCTCCACCCAGCCGCGGGCGCTGACCTGGGCCGCCCCGGTGATCCCCCCGGCCTCTCGCAGGGCGTGCCAGATCGCCTGGTGCATCGGGGCCCGCAACGCCTCGGGGGCCAGCTCCTCCATGTCCTCGGCGACGATCGCCAACGGGTACTGCAACGCCACCTGGACCAGGTGACGCTCGGCCATCTGCACCGGGTCCCGCAGGTCGGGCGGGGGCAGCGCGGGCCGTTCCGGCGGGCCCTGCGCCTCCCCCCGGCCCTCCTCCGGGGAGGCGGGCCGCCGCTCGGGCGCGGCCGGCCGCTGCTGGGCGCGGTGCACCTCGGTGGTCAGCGAGGAGGGGTCGATGCCCATCCAGCCGGCGACGTCGCGGGTCACCTCGGGGCGCAGGGTGGCGTCCTTGATCTGCGCGAGGATCGGGGCCACCGCGCGCATGGCCTGCACCCGTTGGGCCGCCTCCCCCAGGTCGTAGGGGGCCAGCGTGGTCCGCAGCGCGAACTCGAACAGCGGGGTCGCGCCGGCGACGAGCTCGCGCACACCGGCACCCCGCTGCTCGTCGTCATCTCCCTCCCCGGCCAGCCACAGGTCGTTGGGGTCCTGCCCGTCGGCGGCGACCGCGACGTAGGACTGGGCGGCCCAGCGCTGGTCCTGCTCGAAGGCCTTCATCGCCGCCTTCTGCCCTGCCGCGTCACCGTCGAAGGTGAAGATCACCCGGGCCGGGGCCCGCCCCGCCTCGTCCCGCAGCATCCGGCGCAGGATCGAGATGTGGTCGCTGCCGAAGGCGGTGCCGCAGGTGGCCACCGCGGTCGGCACCCCGGACAGGTGCGCCGCCATCACGTCGGTGTAGCCCTCGACGACGACCGCGGTCCGCTCGGTCGAGATGGCCCTCTTCGCCAGGTCCAGCCCGTAGAGCACCCCGGTCTTCTTGTAGATCGGGGTCTCGGAGGTGTTGAGGTACTTCGCCGGGCTCCAGTCGTCGTCGTAGAGCCGCCGCGCCCCGAAGCCGACGGTGTCCCCGGTGATCGCCCTGATCGGCCACAGCACCCGCCCCTGGAACCGGTCCGAGAGCCCCCGGCCCCGCCGGTTCGCCAGGCCGCCCAGCAGCAGCTCCTCCTCGGTGAAACCCCGACCCCGCAGGTGCGAGACGAGGGCGGTCCCCTCACGGGGGGCATACCCGACCATGAAGGTGCCGGCGTGCGCCCCGGTGAAACCCTTGTCCCGCAGGAAGTCGCGGCCCTTGCGGCCCTCGGCCGAGGCCAGCAGCGCCTCGTGGTAGAACTCTTCGGCCACCCGGTGCGCCTCCATCAGCCGGGTCCGCTGACCGACCGGGGCCTGCTCACCGCGACCGCGCTCCCCCGGTCGGGTCTCCTCGTAGCGGAGCGTGATCCCGAGCTTGTCGGCGAGCCGCTCGACCGCCTCGCTGAAGGTCAGGTGGTCGATCTCCTGCAGGAAGGAGATGACGTCGCCACCCTCACCGCAGCCGAAGCAGTGGTATGTCCCCAGCGCCGGTCGGATCTGGAAGGACGGCGTCTTCTCGTCGTGGAACGGACACAGGCCCTTCATCGCGCCGACTCCGGCCCCGCGCAGGGTCACGTGGTCGCGGACCACCTCCTCGATGGAGGCGCGCTCCTTGACCGCCTGGACGTCCTCGTTCTTGATCCGCGGCACACGCACCTCCTCCTCGGCCACACCGTCGGCCGGGCGGCTGGTGTCCGGCCCGGGCCTGACCACGAGTCTAGGTCGGGGCGCCGACGTGATCTCCACCTCGTCCCCAGCTCCGCGGGAATGTTCCCGGACGGACGTACGCTGGAACCGCCGTCGAGGTCATCGATGACCATCCGGCCCCATTGTTGTCAGTACCACCAGCCGTGCGTACCCCGTGACCCTCGAGGAGCCCTCCGTGTCCGCTGCCGCCCCGCCCCAGGCGCCGCCGATCCCCGCCGTCGACGAGGCCCGGGTGCGGCTGGTGCTGCGCGTCCTGACGGCGGCGGCCTTCGTGGTGATCCTCAACGAGACGTTGATGCTCAACGCGCTGCCGCCGTTGATGGACGCCTTCGACATCACCGCCAGCACCGGGCAGTGGCTCACCACCGGCTTCATGCTCACGATGGCCATCGTCATCCCGATGACGGGCTGGCTGCTGCAGCGCCTCAGCCTGCGAGCCGCCTTCCTGCTCGCGATGAGCGTCTTCCTCACCGGCACCGCGATCGCCACCATCGCCCCCACCTTCGAGGTGCTGCTGCTCGGCCGCGTGGTGCAGGCGAGCGGCACCGCGGTGATGATGCCGCTGCTGATGACCACGATCATGACGCTGGTGCCCAAGGAGCGACGCGGCCGGGTGATGGGCAACCTGACGCTCGCGATCTCAGTCGCGCCGGCGATGGGCCCGCCGGTCTCCGGGCTCATCCTCGAGCTCGGGTCCTGGCGCTGGATCTTCGGGCTGGTGCTCCCCATCGCGGTGCTGATGCTGGTCGCCGGAGGCCGCCTGCTGCGCGGTGCCGAGCCTGGTCGCAGCGCCCGCCTGGACGTGCTCAGCGCCCTGCTCACCGCGCTCGGCTTCGGTGGCCTCGTCTACGGCCTCAGCGCCTTCGGTGAGGGCGCCGCCGGTCCGGTCGGCCCCGGCTGGGCCCTCGGTGTCGGCATCGCCTCGCTGGCGCTCTTCGTCTGGCGCCAGCTGGTGCTGCAGCGGCGCGAGGACGGCTCGGTCTTCCTCGACCTGCGCACCCTGAAGGTGACCCGCTACCTGGTGCCCTTCGCCCTGATGTGCCTGGCCTTCATGGCGCTCATCGGCGCCATGCTGCTGCTGCCCCTGGTCTTCCAGGAGGTGCGCGGCTTCGGCACCCTCGCCTCCGGCCTGATGCTGATGCCCGGCGGGCTCGCGATGGGCCTGCTCGGCCCCACCGTGGGCCGGTGGTACGACAAGGTCGGCCCGCGGCCGCTGGTCATCCCCGGCGGTGTCGGGCTGGTGGCCAGCATGTCCGGGATGGCGCTGCTCGTGCAGGACGCCCCCTGGTTCGTGCTGGTCGCCCTGCACGTCGGGATCAGCCTGTCCCTCGCCCTGCTGTTCACCCCCTGCTTCACCGCCGGTCTCGGCGCGCTGCCGCAGAAGCTCTACAGCCACGGCAGCGCGCTGCTCGGCACCGGCCAGCAGGTGGCCGCCGCCGCCGGCACCGCCCTGGTGGTCACCGTGATGGAGACGCGTGCGCTGCAGCTGATGGACGAGGGCGTCGCCGAGACCTCCGCCACCGCCGGGGGTGTGGCCACCGGCATGCTGGTCGGCACCGGGATCGCGGTCGGGGTGCTGCTGCTCGCGCTCGGCGTCCGGGCCCCGAAGGACGGCGACGCGCCCGAGGGTGCGCTGGAGCCGCAGGACAAGCACGGGGCATACCCCGAACCCGTAGCCTGAGCTCATGCCGAAGGCGACCAGCCCTGCCACCGAGATCGAGGTCGGCGGCCGGACCGTGCGCCTGTCCAACCCCGACCGGGTGTACTTCCCCGAGCTCGGGCTGACCAAGTTCGACCTGGCCCGCTACTACCTGTCCGTCGGGGACGGGATCGTCAGCGCGCTACGGGAGCGCCCGTGCATGATGCACCGCTTCCCGGACGGGCTCGCCGGCGAACGGGTGCACCAGAAGCGGCTGCCCCGGGGCGCCCCGGACTGGATGGAGACGGTGCACGTCACCTTCCCCCGCTGGAACCGGACCGCCGACGAGCTGTGCGTGACGGAGCTGGCGCAGGTCATCTGGTCGGTGCAGATGAGCTGCGTGGAGTTCCACCCGTGGAACAGCCGCCGCGGCCACGTCGAGCAGCCGGACGAGTGGCGGATCGACCTCGACCCCGGCGACGACTGCGACTTCGCCGCCGTGCGCCGGGTCGCCGGTGTCGCCCACGAGGTGCTCGATGAGCTGGGCGCCGTGGGCTGGCCCAAGACGACCGGCTCGAAGGGGCTGCACGTCTACGTCCGGATCGCACCCGAGCACGGCTTCACCGACGTCCGCCGGGCCGCCCTGGCCTTCGCCCGGGAGGTCGGACGACGCACCGACGAGGCGACCACGACCTGGTGGCGCAAGGACCGGGACCCGCGCCAGGTCTTCGTCGACTTCAACCAGAACGCGCGCGACCACACGATCGCCGCCGCCTACTCGGTACGCGCCACCCCCGACGCCCGGGTGTCGGCACCGCTGCGCTGGGACGAGGTCGCCGACTGCGACCCGGGCGAGCACACCGTGCTCACCATGCCGGCCAGGTATGCCGAGCTCGGCGACGTGCACACCGGCATCGACGACGCCGTCTTCGACCTCGCGCCGCTGCTGGAGTGGGCCGAGCGCGACGAGGCGGCCGGGCATACCGTGCCGGACGCGGAGGACTGAGCCGCTCAGCGGGGCACGAGCCTGCCCTCGGGGACCGAGAGCAGCAGCACCTCCGGCCCGTCCAGCACGTGCAGCGCCCCGCCGCCGGGCAGCACCCACATCCAGAAGTCCTCCATCGCCTGCACATCCCCCGGGCAGCCGATGTCGGTGGTCGAGACCTCCGGTCCCGAGAACGTCCCCTCCGCGTCCAGGGCCAGGGCGTCCTGCGCCCAGACACCCCCGCACCCCTCCACGTCCAGGCCCCAGCCCTGGCCCTGCGCGTCGGTGAAGGAGAGGGTGGTCCCGGCCGACGAGCCGGTCACCTCCGCCAGCTCCCGCTCGCTCATCCACACGTCCTGCAGCTCCCAGACGGTGCCGCCCAGGGCCGCCGGGTCCGCCACCCGCAACGACCCGGTGGTCAGCTCTTCCGCGTCGAACGTCCCCCCGGGGGTGAAGGCGAAGGTGACGCTGTCCGCCGGGAGCTGCACGTCCCCGGCCGGGTCGGCCCCGTCCCCCGTCCCGGCGTCGACGCACCCGGCGAGCGCCAGCAGAGCCGCCACCGCGCCACCCCGGGCGAGTGCCCCGTTGCGTCGGGTGCTGCGAATGCGTCGGGTACTCCCGTGCTCGCGCTGCGCGGTCATCACGTCCTCGCTCCGTCGCCGGTCGGTCCTGCGAAGGCAGGGTACCCGGGCAGCTCCAGCGGGCTGTCCCGCCAGCTGCGCAGCGCCCAGCCGATGGCCTCCTCGCAGGCGTACGCGATGTCGGGCAGCTCCTCGCCGCACTCGCGCACCACCCACCGCCACCGCGCCAGCAGCAGGGCCCGGAACGGCGGCCCGGTGCGTCCCGAGGGCGCCATCACCCGGTCCCCCACCGCGCCGTCCATCAGCCACAGGCCACCGGAGAGCACCCACAGCACGACCGCGGCACGCACCTGCCGCGGCCAGTCCGGGTCCTCGCGCAGCCCCGGCACCGCGCAGGCTCCGGTGAAGGCGTCCAGCATCGCGGTCGTCAGCCCGGCGGGCGGCGTGAACACGCACCAGCAGGTGCTGAACGGCTCCGCGGCGTAGGCGGCCTCGTAGGCGACGTGCCGCACCCCGGTTCTTTCCAGGTCCACCAGGCGCACCCCGTCAGGGGCGAGCACCGCGTTGTCCGGACACGCGTCCCCGGGACCGAGCACCTGCCGGGAGGTGTCGGACTCGAGCCAGTCGACCAGGTCCAGGGCCTGCGCGGTGGCGGCCCCCGCGCCGCGGACGCCCGCCACCTCGGCGAGCCGGGCCAGCCCCGCACGCGGGTACTCGCGGCGCACGTCCCGGTCCTGGGCCAGCACCCCGGCGCCCAGCCCGCGCCGTGCCCGCTCGAGCACCCGGGGGTCGGCCACCACCGCCGACCCGAGGGTCGCCGCCCAACCGAGGGTATGCCGCCACGCGGCTGCGGGGTCGCCCCCCAGCAGGGCGTCGGCCAGGGTCGGGTGCTCCCCCACATCCTCCATCACCAGGCTCTGCGCGTCCTCGTCCGCGGCCAGCAGCCGGGCCGCCGCGGGCAGGTGCGCCAGGCCGGTGACCTCCCGCCCCCAGCCCATCGCGGCGCGCGAGCCCACCGGCTGCGGCAGGAACCGTTTGACCACCACCGAGGCGCCCCACCCGGGCGGGCCGGCGAGCACCGGCCGGCGCTGCACCTGTGAACGGCCGGAGCCGCCCAGGTCCACGGGCTCCCCCAGCTCGACCCCGTCCGGCAGCCAGGCCCCGAGCCCGCCCCCGTTCACCCCGCGAGCTCCGCCACGATCTGCGCGGCGGCCCGGTCCTGCGCGGCCCGCCACCCCACCCCGGCCCAGAGGTGGGTCCGGTCCGCGTCCCCGCGTTCGGCCGCAGCCCGCCGCAGCGGCCTGGTGAGCTGGTCGACCACCGGGAAGGCAGCGGGGGCGTCGGCATACCGGCGGGTCCAGTCGTTGGCGAGCGCCCCCGCCACCCGCCCGGAGAAGGCTCGGGTGGCGACGCGGTGGTCGAGCCGGGGGTCGCGCAGGGCGCGCCGGTAGGTCGGCGAGGCGCCCGACTCGGTGGCCAGCAGCAGCGCGGTGCCCACCTGCACGGCGGCGGCACCGGAGGCGAGCGCGCGGCGCACGTCCCCGGGCACGGTGATGCCGCCGGCCACGACCAAGGACAGCGAGGTGGTCGGGGCGACGACCTCCAGCAGGCCCAGGTGGTCGATCGCCTCCGGCTCGGTGGCCGGGTCGTGGGTGCCCCGGTGCCCACCGGCCTCCTGCCCCTGCAGCACCAGCGCGTCAGCGCCCGCCTGCTCGGCGGCGCGGGCCTCGGCGAGCGAGGTGACGGTGACGTGCACCTCGCTCCCGGCCGCCTTCCACCGCTCCACGACCTCGGCCGGGGGGATCCCGAAGGTGCAGGACACCACCGCCGGCGCGAAGGTCTGCACCAGCAGCGCCTTGTCGGCGAAGTGGTCGGTGTCCCCCCAGGACACCAGGCCCGGGCGGGTGCCCAGCGACTCGGCGTCCGGGACGAGGCGGGCCGCGAAGGCGTCCACCTCGGCCTCGAGCGCCTGACGGTCCGGGGGGTTCGGGACGAAGAGGTTCACCCCGAACGGGCGGTCGGTGAGGTCGGCGACGTGCACCAGGTCGGCGGCCAGCTGCTCCGGCGTCTGGTACCCGGAGCCCAGCATGCCCAGGCCACCCGCGTCGCTGACCGCCGCGACCAGCAGCGGGGTGGAGACCCCGCCGGCCATCGGGGCGCCCACCACCGGGCGGTCCAGGCCGTCCAGCACGCCCGCCATCAGAGCGCCCCCAGCCCGCCGAAGACGGCCAGGGCACGGGCGTCGGACAGACTGGCCACCTGGTCGACCACCACCCGGGCCCGGGCGACGTCGTCCCCGTCGGCCTCGGCGGCGTCCGCCGCCTCGGCGTGCACCGCGTCCAGCCGTCGCGGGTCCTGCCGGTAGTGCTCCACCAGGGCGATGATGACCTCCCGTTCCCGAGCCATCGTGACCCGCCGTTCCTCGCTGAGCATGACGAAGTGCGCGGCGACCGCCTTGAGCACGGCCGCCTGGGCCCGCACCCGGTCCGGCACCACCAGGTCGGCGGCGTACCGGGTCAGCGGACCGGGCCCGTGGCGGCGCCGGGTGGCGAGCTCGACGGTATGCACGAAGTGCCCGATCAGCCGGGAGGTCATGTCCTTGAGCTCGGCCAGGTCGGCGCGCGTCCCGTGGTGCTCGGTGGGCACCCACCCGGTCTGCAGCACCTCGCGCAGCGCGACGGCCAGCTGCTCCACCTCCAGGTCGGCGGCGTACCAGTCCTGGGCCAGGACGGCCACCGCCTGCTGGACCTGCGGGTCCCGCAACGCCCGCGGGTCGACCCGTCCGGAGGCGATCGCGTCCTCGACGTCGTGCACGCAGTAGGCCACGTCGTCGGACCAGTCCATCACCTGGGCCTCCAGGCAGCGGCGGTGCGGCTCCCGCTCGGGAGCGTGCCGGCGGACCCACGCGAAGGCGTCCAGGTCCTCGGCATACACCCCGAACTTGCGGGCGGACGGTCCGTCGGGGCCACCGCCGCGCGGCCACGGGTACTTTGTCGCCGCGTCCAGGCTGGCGCGGGTGAGGTTGAGCCCGGCGGAGCGCCCGTCCGGGTGGGAGCGCTTGGCCTCCAGCCGGGTCAGCACCCGCAGCGTCTGCGCGTTGCCCTCGAACCCGCCGATGTCGGCGCACAGGCCGTCCAGCACGGCCTCCCCGCTGTGCCCGAACGGCGGGTGCCCGATGTCGTGCGCCAGGCACGCGGTGTCCACGACGTCCGCGTCACAGCCCAGGGCGGCGCCGAACTCGCGCCCGATCTGGGCCACCTCCAGCGAGTGCGTCAACCTGTTGCGGACGAAGTCGTCGCTGGTCGGAGCCACCACCTGGGTGGTCGCCGCCAGCCGGCGCAGGGCCGCCGAGTGCAGCACCCTGGCCCGGTCCCGGGCGAAGTCGTGCCGGTCCGAGCGCTTCTGCGCCGGGTCCTCGGACACCCACCGCTCACGGTCGGCGGCGTCGTAGCTCTCCTCGGCGACGCTGGGCAGGCTGCTCACACGACGAGGGTATGCCGTGCCCGCCTGCGAGGATGACCCCATGGTGATCACCGACCTGCGGATCTATCCCGTCAAGTCGCTCGGCGGCCTCCCGGTCGACGAGGCCGAGGTGGAACCCTGGGGGTTGGCCGGCGACCGTCGTTGGGGCCTGGTGGACCCGGCCGGCGAGAAGGTGACCGCCCGGGAGCTGCCGGCGCTGCTCGGGCTGCGTGCGGAGCAGCTGGACGAGGACACGATCCGGATCCACGCGGGGAGCGACGGCAGCAGCATCCTTGTCGAGACCCCGCTGGGTCTCGGGCCGGTCCCCGTCAGCCACTCCCGACAGGGCTTCGCCGCCCCGGCCGACGCGGACGTCAGCCAGTGGCTGAGCGACGTGCTGGGCACCCCGGTGCGCCTGGTCTGGCAGGAGGACCCCGGCGTGCGCCGGGTCTCCGGCGCGCACGGCGGGCAGGAGGGTGACGTGCTCTCCCTCGCCGACGCCGGCCCGTTGCTGCTGACCTCCCGCACGTCCCTGGCCCGGCTGCAGGAGTGGGTCGGGCCCGAGCCGCAGCTGTCGATGGTGCGCTTCCGACCGAACGTGGTCGTCGACGGGCAGCTGCCTTTCGCCGAGGACGACTGGGCCACGGTGCGCCTCGGCGACGTGGAGTTCCGGACCTGCGAGCCGTGCGACCGCTGCGTGATGACCACCATCGACCCGGACACCCTGGCCAAGGGCAAGGAGCCGATCGCCACCCTGGCCCGGCACCGCGCCTGGGACGGCAAGACCTGGTTCGGCACCCGCCTGGTGCCGCTCGGCTCAGGGACGCTGCGGGTCGGCGACGAGGTCGTCCCGGGCTGAGCCCGTCGCCGCGCGACCGACCCCGGTGATCCGGGCTGCCGCACCGCGCAGCACCGGACCCAGCGGGCGGGGCGGGACGTCGGCATACCCGCCGTCCGCGAGACCGGCGTGCCGTTCGAAGACGCTACCGGCGGCCCGGTCACCCGTCCGCAGCCAGGACCAGCCCATGGAGGCCAGGTAGAGCGGCAGGAAGGGCAGCCCGAGGCTGACCGCCCACTGGGTGCTGTGCACCAGCTCGTGCCGGAGCAGGGTCGGTCGGCGCGCCGCCAGCAGGTCCAGGTCGTGCCGGGTGATGACCACGTCGCCGACGGTGAACGCGGCGGCCGCCGGGAAGGACCACCGGTAGCGGTCGGCCAGCAGGCTGAGCGCGGGTCCGCGCCGTACCCGGGCCCCGCCCAGCCTGGCGATGCCCAGCCCCAGCGGGGTGGACAGGTTGATCCAGTTCGCGGCGTGACGCACCCGGACCGCCCGGGTCACCGGCAGCGCGCCCGGCGCCAGGGACGGATGGTGTCCCATCAGGGGGTGGCGTAGCGCTGGGCGGAGCGAGCCCGGGCCTTGGCCGCCTCCACCTCGCGGTCCTTGGGCGGCGCCGTGGTCACCAGTGCGTCGAGCAGCTCCTGGGTGGCATGTGCCACCGCCGCCACGGCGCGCGCGTAGGCCTCCTCGTTGGCCTGGGAGGGCTTGCTCGCCCCGCCTACCTTGCGCACGTACTGCAGGGCGGCGGCCTGCACCTCGGGCCGGGTCGCCGGCGGGTCGAAGTTGTTCAACGGGCGGATGTTCCGGCACATGGAAACACTGTGCCACGAGCCACCCGCCGCTGTCCGGGGTGAGCGCTAGGGTCGGCGGCATGGGACCTCTCCAGCCCGAGTCCGAGCGCACCGTCGGCCCGCTCCTCACCGCCACCGAGCTGCAGGGGATGCTGGTCGGCCCGGTGCCGGGGCGGCCGGTGCTGGTGGACGTGCGCTGGTCGCTGGGGGCGGGGTCCGAGGCCAACCGGGCGGGCTACCTGCAGGCGCACCTGCCCGGTGCTGCCTTCCTGGACCTGGAGACGGTGCTCTCGGACCCGGTGTCCCCCGACGGCGCCGGCGGGCGGCACCCGATGCCCTCCGCGGACCGGGTGCAGACCGGGCTGCGGGCGGCCGGGGTGCGCGGCGACCGGCCGGTGGTCTTCTACGACGCCGGGACCAGTCTCGGGGCGGCCCGCGCCTGGTGGGTGGCCGCGTACTACGGGATCGAGCAGGGGGCCGTGCTGGACGGTGGGCTCGCCGGCTGGCAGGCGGCCGGGCTCCCGGTGCAGGAGGGTATGCCCACGCGGGAGTCCGCCCCCGGCGACGTGACCCTGGTGCCGGGTGGGCGTGAGCTGCTGGACGCCGACGGCCTGCAGGCCCATCTGGCCGACGGGGGGCAGGTCCTGGACGCGCGGCCGGCCGACCGGTTCCGGGGAGAGAACGAGACCGTGGACCCCGTGGCCGGGCACGTCCCCGGTGCGCTGAGCCTGCCCGCGCTCTCGTTGCTGACCCAGGACGGCACCTTCGTGGACGCCGAGCAGTTGGTGCAGGCGCTGACCGGGGCCGGGGGGCACACGGACAGGGTGAGCGCGCTCTACTGCGGTTCCGGGGTGCAGGCGGCGCACGCGGCGCTGGTGCTGGAGGCGCGCGGGGTGGGCCCGCGGCCCGCCCTGTACGCCGGCTCGTGGAGCGACTGGATCACCGATCCCCGGCGGCCGGTGGCCACCGGGGATCGGTGAGGAGCGTGCGGGGAGGTCTCAGCCCTGGATGGCGGCGACCATCTCGCGGTTGAACGCGGGCAGGTCGTCCGGGGTGCGGCTGGAGACCAGCCACTGGTCCACCACGACCTCCTCGTCGACCCAGGTGGCGCCGGCGTTGCGCAGGTCGGTGCGCAGCGAGGGGAAGGAGGTCATCCGTCGTCCGCCGAGGACGTCGGCGTCGGTGAGGATCCAGGCGCCATGGCAGATGACCGAGACCGGCTTGGTCTGCGCGCCGAAGTGCCGGGTGAAGGCGACGGCGTCCTCGTCCAGCCGGAGGGCGTCCGCGTTGCCGGTGCCCCCGGGCAGCACCAGGGCGTCGTAGGAGGCGGGGTCGGCGTCGCCGACGACCACGTCCACGTCCTGGGTGTGCCCGTTCTTGCCGGTCACCGTCCCCTCGGAGGGGGCCAGCAGGTGTGCGGTGCCTCCCGCCTCCACCACGGTGTTCCAGGGGCTGGTCAGCTCGCTGTCCTCGAAACCGTCGGTGAGCAGGAAGGCGACTGTCTTTCCGTCTAGTGATGCCATGTCTCCAGCCTAGGAGCGGCCCGGCGATCCCGCAGGCTCAGCCGCCACTGACCGAGAGCTCGGCCTGGGCGACCTCGTCACGCTGACGCTGGTCGAGCTCCGGGGAGTCCAGCCACCGGTCCGGCAGCGCCACCACCCGGGCCGAGCCGGCCCGCCCACGCTGACCCTCGGCGGCCTCCCCCGGCCAGGGCTGGTCCAGCTCCAGGGTGTCGATGAGCCGGTCCAGGTCGGCCAGGGTGTGCACCATGCCCAGCTGGTGGCGCAGCTGCCCGCCGACACGGAAGCCCTTGGTGTACCAGGCGATGTGCTTGCGGATGTCCCGGCAGCCCTTCGCCTCATCGTCGTGGAAGGCGACCAGCAGCTCGGCGTGCCGGCGCAGCACCGCGCATACCTCCCGCAGGGTCGGTTCCACCCGGACCCGTGACCCGGCGAAGGCGGCCGCCAGGTCGGTGAAGAGCCAGGGCCGGCCCAGGCAGCCGCGGCCCACGACCACCCCGTCGCAGCCGGTCTCCCGGACCATCCGCAGGGCGTCGTCGGCCGACCAGATGTCACCGTTGCCCAGCACCGGGATCGAGGTCACGGCCTCCTTGAGCTGGGCGATCCGGGTCCAGTCCGCCTCGCCGGAGTAGGCCTGGGCCGCGGTGCGGGCGTGCAGCGCCACCGCGCTCACCCCCTCCTGCTCGGCGGTCCGACCGGCCTCCAGGAAGGTCTCGTGGTCGGCGTCGATCCCGACCCGCATCTTGACCGTGACCGGGATGTCGGCGGGCGCGGCCTCGCGCACGGCGGCCCGCACGATGCCCCGGAAGAGATCGCTCTTCCACGGCAGCGCGGCGCCGCCGCCGCGGCGGGTGACCTTGGGCACCGGGCAGCCGAAGTTGAGGTCGATGTGGTCGGCCCGGTCCTCGCTGACCAGCATCCGCACCGCGGCGCCCACGGTGGCCGGGTCCACGCCGTAGAGCTGGATCGAGCGGGGCGTCTCGTCGGGCCCGTGCTCGATGAGCTTCATCGAGATCGGGGTGCGCTCGACCAGGGCCCGCGAGGTGATCATCTCGCTGACGTAGAGGCAGTCCTCTCCCCCGGGCTCGGAGCTGGCCGCGGCCAGCCCCTGCTGACCGTACTCACGGCACAGCTGGCGGAAGGCGCGGTTGGTGATGCCGGCCATGGGTGCCAGCACGACGGGCGAACCGATCGTGTGGCGGCCGATCTGCAGGGGCGGCAGGGCAGGGGCGGTGATGGTCATGGCCCCTCCAGTGTCCCATCACCGCAGGGCGCGTCCGCCGGGGCACAGCGGTGGTGGGGCCGTGCGGCTCAGTCGCCGGCGACCATGAAGGACCACTGCCCGTCGGCGTCGACGCCGACGCGCCACCCGGTGTAGCCCGTCTCCGAGCTGCTCATCAGGTCCACCTGCTCCTGGGTGTAGAGCCCAGTGTCCACCAGCAGCGCCCAGTCCTGGGAGGTCTCGATCGTCCCGGGCCAGGCGTAGGGCGCGTCCGGGATGTCCTGCTCCGGCTCGAAGGAGGTCAGCAGGGCGGTGATCGCCGCTGCCCGCTCGGCGCCCCCGTCGGCGGAGAAAGCTTCCTCGGGGCCGACCGCCCCGAAGGAGAGGAAGGTCTGGTCCTGTTCGGCCAGCGCAGCGAGGCCGTCCAGGTCGCACTCCGCCGCCAGCCTCAGCACTTCCTCCGCCGAGGCGGAGGAGGCCTCGGGGAGTCCGTCGGCGAGCAGGACGGGGTCGGGATGTGCCGTGGTGCACGGGTCCACGGGCCCGGCGGCCGTGGGCTCGTCCGGCTCCGGCTCCTCCTCGGCGCTCGTCTCCTCCTCGGGGGTGGACTCCTCGGAGGCCGTCTCCTCCGGCGCGGTGGTCTCGACCGCGACGGTGGTGGCGGCCGGGTCGTCGGCCGGCGTCTCGGCCGGCCCTGGCAGCGCCTCGCGGTCACCCAGCAGCCCGCCGCCGACCCAGAACGCCCCCACGAGCACAGCGGCCGCGGCCAGCCCACCCACCGTCTGAACGGTCTGCCGGTGACGTCGTACGACGCGCCCCTGGGCCCAGACCTCGTCGGTCAGGTCGTAGTCGGGTCGGTCCCCGGCGGCGCGGTCCAGCGCCCTCCTGAAGCCATCGTCCATCACGCGCCTCCTCGGCTCGTCGCGTCCCGCATGACCGCGGGCAGCAGCTCTCTCAGGTTTCGCAGGGCCTTGCTGGCCTGGCTCTTGACCGTCCCGGGCGCGCATCCCAGGGCTTCGGCGATCTCCAGCTCGGAGAGGTCCTCGAAGTAGCGCAGCACGACGACGGCCCGCTGGCGGGGTGGGAGCTGCGCCAGGGCCGCCCGCACGTCCGCGCCCTCGACCCAGTCGTCCACCTCGGCCGGCGCAGCATCCTCGTCCCACCTGTCGCGCTCGCCCGGCGCGGCCGCATACGGGACCTCTCGACCCCACTTGCGCCACCGGGAGACCGTGTCGCGGTAGAGGATCCGCCGGACGTAGGCATCAGGCGAGCCCTCACGCACCGACTCCCAGCGGGAGGCCAGCTTGATCAGGGCGTCCTGGACGAGATCCTCGGCCGCGTGGAAGTCGCCGCAGTAGAGCCGTGCGGCGCGCACCAGCTGGTGCTGGCGCGCCCGCACGAACCCGGCAAACTCCTCGTCGATCTGGACGCTCATGCCGGACAGACGCTCCCGCGGGTCCTTCAGGTTGCCCCCAGCTCGGCGGATCTTGGGCCCGGCCGCCTCAGCCGATGAGACGCAGGGCGGTGATGGTCATGGCCCCTCCAGTGTCCCATCACCGCAGGGCCGCGTGCGCCTCCTCCGTCACGCACCGGGTGAGCACGTCCAGGGTGCGCGAGGGCAGCCGGGAGCTGAGCCAGTGCAGCGGCACCTCGTGCTGGGCCCGGGGCCCCAGCGGCACCAGCGTGCCGTCCTCGACCCAGGGCTGCGCCCAGTCCACCGGGATCAGGCCCCAGCCCATCCCCAGAGCCACCGCCTCGGCGAACTCGCGGCTGGAGCCGATGACGTGTGCCGGCGGGTCCACGTCCCGGCGCACCCAGCGTCGCGCGACCCGGTGCTGCATCGTGTCCTTGTGGTCGAAGCGGACCACCGGCGCCGCGTCCAGGGCGGTGGCCCGCAGCCCGTCGGCGAACCAGCGTCGGTGGAACGCGGGGGTGCAGGCGGCCAGGTAGCGCATCGACCCCAGCCCGGTGATCCGGCACCCGGCGACCGGACGGGGGTCGGCGGTCACCGCCGCGAGGGCGACCCCGGAGCGGACCCGGTCGGAGGCATACTCCTCGTCCTCCCGGATGACGTCCAGGGTGACCCGCAGTTCCTCCTGCGCCCGGGCCAGCGCCGGCAGGATCCAGGTCGCCAGCGAGTCCGCGTTCACCACCACCGCCACCCGCGGGTATGCCGCCTCCCGCGCCTCCGGCACGAGCTCGGCCAGGGCGTCCCCGCGCAGCAGGTCCCAGTGCCCGGCCAGCCGGAGCAGCACCTCGCCCGCCGGTGTCGCGACCACCGGTTTCGAGCGGCTGACCACGACCCGGCCGACGCTCTGCTCCAGGGCCCGGATGCGTTGGGACACCGCCGAAGGGGTGACGTGCAGCCGGGAGGCCGCCCGGTCGAAGGTGCCCTCCTGCACCACGGTCACCAGGGTCTGCAACGCCGTCGGGTCCAGGTCCATGTGAAGACATGCTAAAGGTTCTGCAGAATCCTTCATGGCTCTTGATGCCAGAATGCGCCCTCCCGCCGCCTAGCGTGGAGGCCATGACGATGTGGATGCTGGTCCCGACCGGCCTGCTGACCGGGGTAGCGCTGATCGCCGCGGTCGGGGCGCAGAACGCCTACCTGCTGCGCCAGGGCCTGCGCCGTCAGCACGTGGGCGCCCTGGTGGCCTTCTGCGCGCTCTCCGACATCGTGCTGATCGGCGGTGCCGTGCTCGGGGTCGGGGCGGCGATCTCGGCCTGGCCACCCTTCCTGGACGTCGCCCGCTGGGGTGGCGGCCTGTTCGTCATCGGCTACGGGCTGCACGTGGGCTGGCGGGCGCTGCGCCCCGGGGCGGCCCTGACCGCGGGGGTGACACCGACCATCAGCCTGCGCAGGTCGCTCACCACGATGGCCGCACTGACCTGGCTCAACCCGCACCTCTACCTGGACATCATCGTGCTGGGCTCGATCGCCAACAGCCACGGCAGCGAGGGGCGTTGGTGGTACTACGCCGGGCTGGTGAGCGCCAGCGCACTCTGGTTCAGCGTGCTCGGGTTCGGCTCGCGGCGGCTCGCCGGGTTCTTCACCCGGCCCCGCTCCTGGCAGGTCCTCGACGCGCTGATCGCCGTGGTGATGCTGGCCATCGGCATCGGCCTGATCACCAGCGGCTGATCAGCAGCCGATCAGCCGCTGAGCCAGGTAGCCCTCGACCTGGTCAAGGGAGACGCGCTCCTGGCCCATGGTGTCGCGGTCCCGGATGGTGACGGCGTGGTCGTCGAGGGTGTCGAAGTCCACGGTGACGCAGTAGGGCGTGCCGATCTCGTCCTGACGCCGGTAGCGCTTGCCGATCGCGCCCGCGTCGTCGACGTCCACCATCCAGTGCTGCCGCAGCGTGGCGGCGAGGTCCTGGGCCTTGGGCGTCAGGTCGGCGTTCCGGGACAGCGGCAGCACGGCCACCTTGACCGGCGCGAGCCGCGGGTCGAGGCGCAGCACCACCCGCTTGTCCACACCGCCCTTGGTGTTCGGCGCCTCGTCCTCGGCATACGCGTCCACCAGGAAGGTCATGAGCGAGCGCGACAGGCCGGCCGCCGGCTCGATGACGTAGGGCGTGTAGCGCTCGCCGCTGGCCTGGTCGTAGTAGGACAGGTCCGACCCGGAGTGCTTGCTGTGCGTGGTCAGGTCGAAGTCGGTGCGGTTGGCCACCCCCTCGAGCTCCCCCCACTCGCTGCCGGCGAAGTTGAATCGGTATTCGATGTCGACGGTGCGCTTGGAGTAGTGCGAGAGCTTCTCGGCCGGGTGCTCGTAGTGGCGCAGGTTCTCCGGGTCGATGCCCAGGTCGGTGTACCAGCGGGTGCGCTCGTCGATCCAGTACTGGTGCCACTCCTCGTCCTCGCCGGGCTTGACGAAGAACTCCATCTCCATCTGCTCGAACTCGCGGGTGCGGAAGATGAAGTTGCCGGGGGTGATCTCGTTGCGGAAGCTCTTGCCGGTCTGGGCGATCCCGAACGGCGGCTTCTTGCGGGAGGTGCCCAGCACGTTGGAGAAGTTGGTGAAGATGCCCTGGGCCGTCTCCGGGCGCAGGTAGTGCAGCCCGGACTCGTCCTCGATCACCCCGAGGTAGGTCTTGAGCATCATGTTGAACTCGCGGGGTGCGGTCCAGGCCTTGTTGCCGCAGTTGGGGCAGGTGATGTCGTCGAGGGAGATCTGGTCCGGGTCCACCGCGTCACCGGTCCTGCCCTTCTTCGCGGCCTTCTCGGCCACCGCCTCCTGCATGTGGTCCACCCGGAAGCGCTTGTGGCAGGACTGGCACTCGGTCAGCGGGTCGGAGAACTCGCCGACGTGACCGGAGGCCACCCAGGTCTGCCGGGGCAGGATGATCGAGGAGTCGAGGCCGACCACGTCGCCGCGGGTCTGCACCATCGACCGCCACCACTGACGCTTGATGTTCTCCTTCAGCGCCACCCCGAGCGGGCCGTAGTCCCAGGCGGAGCGGGTGCCTCCGTAGATCTCCCCGCACGGGAAGACGAAGCCACGACGCTTGCACAGGGACACGACGGTATCGACGGTGGAGGTGGGAGCCATGGGGACGAGTCTAAGCGGGGTGGGGTATGCCGGACCCACCCGGTTTAGGCTGTGCCGGTGAGCACCGCCGAGCCCGATCGCACCGACGATCCGCACCAGGACCGTGGCCCGCAGCCCGGCCCGGAGGCGGGCCCGGGTGCGCTGCGCCGCCGGATCGAGCAGGCCAGCCTGCCCGTGCTGGAGCTGCTGGCCCGGCTCCCGGTGTGGCTTCCCTTCCTGCTGCTGCTCGTGCTGATCCTGGGCGGGGGCTTCATCGGCGGGACCGTCGGCTGGGTCCTGGTGGGCGTCGCGATGTTCTTCGTGGCCTGGCTGCTCTACCTCTCCTGGCCGCGGCTCACCGGCGTCGAGCGGCTCATGCGGGTGGCGGTGCTGCTGCTCTTCCTGGCCGTGACCGTCGTCCAGCTCGTCCCCCGAGGCTGACCACTCGTCAGCGGTCCGCCAGCGGCCGGACGGTCCTGGCCGCCGGCTCGACCTTGCGGCGGATGCGCTCCGGATCACGCAGGTCGGCCCAGACGATCCGCACCACGGCGAGGCCCAGCGCTCGCAGCCGGTCCTCCCTGCGCTTCTCCCGGACCAGCGCCTCCCGACCGTCGGCACCGGCATACTTCACCGCCCCGTCGAACTCCAGCACCACCCCGAGCTCCGGCAGGTAGGCGTCGACCCGCCCCACCAGCCCGTCCGCGTCCCGGAACTCCACCTGAGTCCGCACCTCGTACCCCAGCAGCCGCAGCACGAGCCGCAGCCCGCTCTCCCCGAGCGACTCCGCCCCCGGGTCCGCCTGCTCCACGGCGTGCCGGGCCCGTGGCCCCCACCCTGCCGCCCGCTCCAGAAGCAGCTCACGGGTGGCCAGCCCGACCCGCAGGGCGGCGTCGGCCACCGCCTGGGCCGACAGGTCGCTGCCGATCGACAGCGCTCCCAGCACCGCGTCGACCGGCCCGACGGTGGCGGCTCCGCGCAGGCTCCCGAACTCCTCCGGGTGCCCCTCGTGGACCGTGTATGCCGACCGCCGCCGCCCGTGCCCCCGCCCGGAGCGCCGGACCACGTGGACCTGCCCCAGGTCGGCGGCGAGCAGCGGCAGCCCGAAGAGCACCGCGGCGCTCAGGTGGCTGGCGGCATACCGGGGGTGGGCGGCCAGGACGGCCCGCAGCCGCAGCTCGTGCACCGCCTCCAGGGTGGCTCCCTCCATCGAGCGGGCGTCGGCATACCCGCCACGGCAGACCCGGACGAGCACCCCCGCCCGCGTCAGGCGCGCGAGGTCGTCCGCGGCCAGCCCCAGGTCCAGCCGGGCGCCCACCGCACTGAGCGCACCGTGGTGGGTGCTCAGGTAGGTCGGCAGCGTCTGGAGGTCGGGGCCTGCGGTCATGGGTGCCAGCCTGACGGTGCCGGCGCCGCGCTGGACGGCACGGCGCAGATCTGTGGACAACCCCGGCTGATGGTCACCACATGGAGGCGGGAGGGCCCCGCGCTTCCTCGGCTGCCCCGCGCTTCCTCGACTCCCCCACCGCCGTAGCCACGGGGCTCTCGACGAAGCGATGGGCCATGAGCGGGACCGTGGGATCTCAGCCACCCGGCATGCGCGTTTTGACAATGATTCTCATTCAGTACGACACTGGTGGGTATGACCGTCCGCCGCCTGCTCCTGCCGCTGCCCCTGCTCCTCGTCCTCGGGGCGTGCGGCGATGACGCAGGGAACGGCGACGACACCGCCGGTGGTGCCGACGGCGGGGACGCCGGTCTGCAGGTGATCGCCAGCTTCTACCCGCTCCAGTGGCTGACCGAGCAGGTCGCCGGGGAGCACGCCGAGGTGACCATGCTGACCAGCCCGGGCGCCGACCCGCACGACCTCGAGCTCACCCCGCAGGCTGTGGGCTCCGTCGGCAGCGCCGACCTGGTGGTCTACTCCGCCGGCATGCAGGCCGCCGTCGACGACGCCGTCTCCTCCCAGGCGCAGGACTCCTCGCTGGACGTCGCCCCGAGTGCCGACCTGCTGACGGCGGAGGAGGAGGGGCACGAGGGCGAGAGCGAGGAGGAGCACGCCGAGCACGACCACGGCCCCGAGGACCCCCACTTCTGGCTCGACCCGGTGCGCTACGGCCAGGTCGGCGAGGTGATCGCGGAACGGCTCGGCGAGCTGGACCCCGAGCACGCCGAGGACTACACGGCCAACGCCGCCGACGTGGTCGCGGAGCTGGGCGCGCTCGACGAGGAGCTCAGCACCGGCCTCGCCACCTGCGAGAGCCGGGACCTGGTCACCACCCACGAGGCGTTCGGCTACCTGGCCGCCCGCTACGACCTGCACCAGATGGGCATCACCGGCATCTCCCCGGAGTCCGAGCCCTCCCCCGCCCGGCTGGCCGAGGTCAGCTCGCAGGTCGAGGAGCTCGGGGTGAGCACCGTCTACGCCGAGCCCATCCTCACCGACGCCATCGCCAGCACCATCGCCCGGGAGACCGGCACCACCGTGCTCACCCTGGACCCGCTCGAGGGCCTGACCGACGCCTCGGCCGGTGAGGACTACCTTGAGGTCATGCGCGCCAACCTCGACTCGCTGCGTGACGGCCTCGGCTGTTCGTGAGCACCGCCCCCACCGGCGCCCCCGCCGTCCGGCTGCACCGGGCCGCCTTCGGCTACCAGGGCCGCCCCGTCCTCTCCGGTGTCGACCTCACGGTCCACCCCGGTGAGGTCGTGGCCCTGCTCGGTCCTAACGGCTCCGGCAAGACGACGCTGGTCAAAGGTCTGCTCGGCCTCTCCGAGCACCTGTCCGGCGAGGTCGAGGTGCTGGGCACCCCGCTGGCCCGGCTGCGCGACCGGACCCGGACGGGGTACGTGCCGCAGCGGCATACCCTCACCGGCGGGGTGGGGGCCACGGTGACCGAGGTGGTCGCCACCGGCCTGCTCGCCAGCCGCCCGTGGTGGCGCCCCGCCCGGCGCGCGGACCGCGCCGCGGTGCACGAGGCCCTGGAGCAGGTCGGGCTCGCGGACCGGGCCCGCTTCGATGTCGAGACCCTCTCCGGCGGCCAGCAGCGGCGCGTGCTGATCGCCCGGGCCCTGGTCCACGCCCCCGACGTGCTGGTGATGGACGAGCCGACCGCCGGGGTGGACCACGCCAGCCAGCACGTGCTCGCGGAGGTGCTGCGCCGGCTGGGGACCAGCGGCACCACGATGCTCGTCGTCACCCACGAGCTGGCCGCGCTGCGCGGGGTGGTCGACCGGATCGTCGAGATCGACACCGGCCACCTCACCTTCGACGGCACGCCGCAGGGGTATGCCGACCACCTGGGCGAGCACGCGCTCTCGGCGGGCAGGGAGGCACGGTGAGCGAGATGCTGTCGCTGGAGTTCATGCGCAACGCGCTGCTGGCCGCCTTCGTCGTGGGCCTGGCCGCGCCGATGGTCGGGATCTTCCTGGTGCAGCGCCGGTTGTCGCTGATCGGCGACGGCCTCGGCCACGTGGCGCTGGCCGGGGTGGCCATCGGGGTGGTGACCCAGAGCAGCCCGGTGTGGACCGCCCTGCTGGCGGCGGCCGCCGCCGGGGTCACCATCGAGCTGGTCCGCGCCCGGGGACGCACCTCCGGGGACGTGGCCCTGGCGCTGATGTTCTACGGCGGGATCGCCGCCGGGGTCGTCATCATCAACAAGGTGGACGGGGCCCAGACCGGCAACCTCACCGGCTACCTGTTCGGCGCCATCACCACCACCACCCGTGCCGACGTCATCGTCTTCAGCGTGCTCTCGGCGGTCATCGTCGGTGTCGTCCTGGTGCTGCGGCAGCGGCTGTTCGCGGTGGCCGGGGACGAGGAGTACGCGCGCGCCTCCGGCCTGCCGGTGCTCGCCCTGAACATCGTGCTGGCCATCCTCACCGCGGTCACCGTGGTGGTGGCCATGCGCGTCATCGGGCTGCTGCTCATCAGCGCGCTGATGATCATCCCGAACGCCGCCGCCCAGCAGGTGGCGGTGAGCTTCCGCAGCGCCCTGTGGTGGGCGGTGGGGCTGGGGGTGCTGTCCTCCGTCGGGGGTGTGGCGACCTCCTACTACGCGGACACCGCCTCCGGCGGCACCATCGTGCTGCTCGCGATCGGGGTCTTCGTCCTGGCCACGCTGGCCGGGTGGCTGACCCGGGTGGTCGCGGCGGCCCGGCACCGTCGCGCCGAACGGCACCTGCACGAGCACGGCAGCGGGTGCGGGCACGAGACGGTCCCGCACGGTGACCACGTCGACTATCTGCACGACGGGCACCGGCACGCGGCGCACGAAGGGCACTACGACGAGCACGCCGAGGGGGGCGTGCCGCACGACCACCCCACCGCCCCTAGGCTGGAGGGCCATCAGGTCCACCCGGAGGAGGCGAGCCGCTGATGAGCACCACCCGACGGCCGACCCGTCAGCAGTCTGCGGTGATCGAGGCGCTGGGCGCGACCGAGGACTTCACCAGTGCCCAGGAGCTGCACGCCTCCCTGCGCGACTCCGGCGCCAAGGTGGGTCTGGCCACCGTCTACCGGACGCTGTCCACGCTGGCCGACTCCGGTGACGTGGACGTGCTCCGTACCGGCGACGGTGAGTCCGTCTACCGGAAGTGCTCCACCGGGCACCACCACCACCTGGTATGCCGCTCCTGCGGCCGGACGGTGGAGATCGAGGGTCCCACCGTCGAGCGCTGGACGGACGCGGTCGCCGCCGAGCACGGTTTCTCCGAGGTCGCCCACACCCTGGAGATCGTCGGCACCTGCAGCGACTGCCGCTGATCCCGACGGTCCGCGACGAACCCGACGGTCCGCGGCAAACCGGTTGCTCGCAGACCCGGGGCTGCCTAGCCTCGCCCACCATGGGCTTCACGATCCGCGACTACGCCGACCTGGACGAACCCTCGTGGCTGCGCTGCCGGGTGCTCTCCTTCCTCGGCTCGTCGTACTTCGACGACGTCCGGGCCGCCCGGACCACCTTCGCGGGTGACGCGCTGCAACTGGTCGCGGTGCTGCCGCGCCCCGAGGGCGTGACCACCCCGGGCGCGGAGCAGGTCGTCGGCATCCTGGACGTCGAGCTGTGGGAGGAGTCCGGTGAGCCGGTCGCCACGATCGACACCGTCGCGGTGCACCCCGACCACCAGCGTGCGGGGATCGCGGGGGCTCTCCTCGGCACTGCCGTCGCCGAGCTGGGTCACCGTCCGGGCGGCGTCCGGTGGCTGGACGCCTGGACCCGCCAGGACCCCGAGGCCTGCGGCTGGTACGAGGCGCAGGGGTTCAGGCTCGACCAGACGTACCTGCACGTCTACGCGGACGCCGAGGCCGATCCACGAACGAAGGTCCCGGCGCCGGGGACGGCGACGGGGCATACCGGGGCGGGGCCGTTCGGCCTGGGGGCACCGGTGAAGGCGTTCTACCACGGTCCCGACGAGGACCCGGTGAAGTGGCGGGAGCGCTTCGCGCGGGTGCATCAGTGCCGGCGCTACCTGCGCCGGCTCGACACGGGGTCGCCCGGCAGCTGATGGCTCCCGAGCCTCAGGAGCCGGAGGCGTCCACCGCGCCGCCGTAGCGGCGGTCCCGGCCGACGTACTGCTCGATCGCCCGCCACAGGTCCCGGCGGTCGAAGTCGGGCCACAGCGTGTCCAGGAAGATCATCTCGGCGTAGGCGTTCTGCCAGAGCAGGAAGTTGGACGTGCGCTGCTCTCCGGAGGACCGGACGAAGAGGTCCACGTCCGGCACCTCGGGGTGGTAGAGGTAGCGGCCGATCGTGCGCTCGTCGATGCCGCGCGGGGAGAGCCGTCCGTCACGCACGTCCTCGCCGATCCGCTTGACGGCGTCGGCGATCTCGGCCCGGCCGCCGTAGTTGACGCAGAAGTTCAGCGTGATGACGTCGTTGTCCCGGGTCCGCCGCTCCGCCTCCTGCAGCTCGGAGATCACCGACCGCCACAGCCGGGGTGTCCGCCCGGACCAGAGCACCCTGACCCCCCAGGAGTCGAGCTCGTCCCGGCGACGGTGGATGACGTCCCGGTTGAAGCCCATCAGGAACTTCACCTCGTCGGGGCTGCGGCGCCAGTTCTCGGTGGAGAAGGCATACGCGCTGACGCAGCTCACCCCGACCTCGATGGCACCGGCGATGACGTCGAGCAGCGAGGCCTCCCCCGCCTCGTGACCCTGCGTGCGCTTCAGACCACGCTGGTTGGCCCAGCGTCCGTTGCCGTCCATCACGATCGCGACGTGCTGCGGCACCTGCTCGCGCGGGATCTGCGGGGGCCGCGCACCCGAGGGATGCTCAAACGGTCGGACCGGCTGTCGACCTGCCATCACAGGCTCCTCTCCAGGTGGCGCAGCGAGCGCACCCCGCGCTCCAGGTGCCACTGCAGGTAGGCCGCGACCAGGCCGTTCGCCTCGCCCCGATGACGACCCTGCGCCGCGTCCGCCACCGACCAGTCCCCGGCGAACAGCGCCTGCAGCAGCGCCAGCGTCTCCGGCGCCGGGGCGGTGGACCCGGGGGGACGGCAGACCGGGCAGACCACGCCACCGGAGGGGACGTGGAAGGCGCGGTGCGGCCCGGTCATCCCGCACCGGGCGCAGTCGACGAAGCTGGCCCGCCAGCCACCGATCGCCAGCGCCCGCAGCAGGTAGGAGTCCAGCACCATCCGGCTGTCGTGCTCCTGCCCGGCGAGCGCCGCCAGCCCACCGGCCAGCAGCCGGAAGTGCGCGACCGCCGGCTCCTGGTCGTCGGTGAGCTGCTCGCAGGTCTCCAGCATGACGTTGGACGCGGTGAAGGCGGGGTAGTCGCGGGCGATCATGTCGCCGTAGGGGGCGAGCCCGTCGGCCTGGGTGATGATGTCCAGGCTTCGTCCCTCGTAGCACTGGACGTCGACGACCATGCCCGGCTCCAGGCGGGCCCCGAACTTGCTCGAGGTCCTCCGGACCCCCTTGGCCACCGCCCGGATCCGACCCCGCCCACGGCCCAGCATGATGACGATGCGGTCGGCCTCCCCCAGCTTGTACGTCCGCAGCACGATGGCGGCGTCGCGGTACGTGGGCATACCGCCAGTGTCCCACCTCGCACCCACGACGCACCGGCCACCACACCGGTCATCGCACCGGCCGGCCAGCCCGATCGGCGACCCTCCACCCTGTCGTATGTCGTACACCTGTTCTATGCTCTCACCATGATGCTCCAGGGATCGCTGCTCGACCAGGTCGACGAGGTGGGGTTGCGCGCGCTCGGGGACGCGGTGCACCGCACCGGGCTCGACCACGGCGCCTGGGTCGACCTGCGCCCCGGTTGGGTCACCGGCTCGGACCAGCTCTTCTCCCGGCTGGCGCTGGGCGGACCGGCCGGCGTCGCGTGGCGCGGCGAGGAACGGCAGATGTGGGACCGGCAGGTGACCACGCCTCGGCTGCTGCGCTTCTACCGCGAGGGGGAACGGCTGCCCGACCCGGTGCTCGAGCAGGCGCGCCTCGACCTCGGTCGTCGGTATGCCGACGAGCTCGGCGAGCCCTTCACCACCGCGGGCATGTGCCTCTACCGGGACGGCCGCGACAGCGTCGCCTGGCACGGGGACCGGGTCGGGCGCAGCAGCACGCGCGACACCCTGGTCGCGATCGTCTCGCTGGGCGCGCCCCGGGCACTGCTGCTGCGGCCCCGTGGTGGCGGCAGCAGCCGGCGGTTCGTGCTGGGCCACGGTGACCTGCTGGTGATGGGCGGCTCCTGCCAGCGCACCTGGGACCACTGCGTGCCCAAGACGTCCTCGCCCGTCGGGCCCCGGATCAGCATCCAGTTCCGACCCCGGGGCGTGCGCTGAGGGCCGCGCACTACAGTGGCGCCCGTGCTGCACCCCTCCGACGACGCCGCCCTCGACCATCTCGTGCTGGCCGTCCCCGCCCTGGACGCCGCCATCGACGACCTAGCCCGGCGGACGGGCGTGCGACCGGTCCCAGGTGGCGCGCACCCGGGTCGAGGCACCCGCAACGCGCTGCTGGGGCTGCGCTGGCACGGCAGCACCCGGTGCTACCTGGAGCTGCTCGGACCCGACCCGGACCAGCCGGCGGTGGCCCCTGAGGACACCATGCTGGGGCTGGGGCACCTCGGCGCCGACTTCGCGCCACGGCTGCACGGCTGGGCGGTGCGCCCCGCCGACCTCGCCGGGAGCCTCGACCGGGCGGCCGCCGCCGGAGTGCAGGCGGGGCGTCCGTTCGCCGCCTCCCGCGTCACCCCGGCCGGGACGCCGCTCGCCTGGGAGATGGCGGTCCCGGACCCGCTGGGTCTCGGCGGGCTGCAGCCGTTCCTGGTCGACTGGCGCGGTGGCGCCCATCCCGGTGACGACCCGATGCCGGTGCTGGACCTGATCGGGCTGGACCTGGAGCACCCGGAGCCCGGGACCGCCGAGCGGGTGCTGGGTGTCCTGGGCGTGCGCGCCCGCGTCGACCTCGGCCCGGAACCGCAGCTGGTCGCGACCCTGGGCACCCCCGACGGCGAGGTCCGGCTCGGCGCACCGGGCTGAGCCGGGCTGCACGGCATACCTCTGCGGCGGCCTAGGTCCGCGGCGCGTCCCAGCGTCCGGCCAGATAGGTCTCGTCGGCGCCCGAGACCGCGTTGACATGTCCGACCGCGGTCCCGTCTGCGGGGTCGAACCGCCACACCGGCAGGTGCAGCAGCTCCAGGCGGCGCACCTCGTGCCTCGGCTTGCGGAGGAGGTAGCTGCGGTTGATCTGCGTCTGCTGCACGTCGGCGACCAGTTCCAGGGCGCGCTCGCGTCCTACCGTCGCCGGATGCACGACCCCGTCCTCGACCACCTGGGTGTGCGGCACCGTCGCCAGGAGCCCGCGGTACTGCGAGACCGCATCCACGAAGATCACGGTGGGGCGCACCGCCGTGCGGAACGGCGGTCGGTCCGCCAGCACGTCGGACCAGGCGATCCACAGCGGGTGCAGCACCAGCTCGCCGACGGCCCGCCCGGCGGGGCCCCGGCGCGGCCGACGCGGCATCCGGGACCGGGCCTGCTCCTGGGTGAGCAGACGGTCCCCGATGACGGTGAGGTCAGCGGGTCGGACCGGCGGCACCGACCGACTCCTCCTCGACCGCGTGGTAGTGGTCGACCAGCTCGCGCTGCCTCGACGTCGTGGGGCCGGTCAGCAGGCTGACCACGACGATGAGCAGCAGGCTGACGGGCGCGGCGATGATCGGCTCGGCGTTCGTCGGCAACCAGCCGCCGACGATGAGCACGACGAAGATCACGGCACCGCCGACCATCCCGGACAGGGCCCCGGCGGTGGTGGCGCCGCGCCACCAGAGACCCAGCACCATCGGGAAGCCGAAGCTGGAGAGCAGGAAGCCGCCCACCCAGCCGACCATGACCGCGATCAGCTGGGGCGGGTCGAGGGCGAAGTAGATGCCGATCGCGCTGGCCAGGACCATGACCACCAGACCTAGCCCGGTGACGACCCGCTCCTTCGCGTGCGGACGCAGGTGGCCCTTGTAGATGTCGTGGGCGACGCCGGCGGAGACCGCCAGCAGCATGGCGTCGGCCGAGGACATGATCGCCGCGAGCAACCCGGCCAGGACCAGACCGCCCAGCAGGGCGGGCAGGTACTGCTCGATGACCACGACGAGGACCAGGTCGGCGTTGTCCAACGAGTCCACGACGTCCATCGAGGTCCCGGCCATCGCGATCACCGCGCCGCTGAGGAAGAGCACCAGGTAGAGCACCGCGCCCCACATCGAGGATCGGCGGGCGACGAAGACGCTACGGGACGCGAAGTTCCGCATGACCACTGATGGCGAGATGATGCCGAACCACAGGAACGCCACGAACAACCCGAAGTAGGACATCCACGGCTGGGTGACCTGGCCGAACTCGGGGCTGACGGCCAGTGCGTCGTCCAGGACGTTTCCGAGCCCTCCGTGCGCGATCAGGATCGTGCCGGCCAGGAGGACCATGCCGACGATCATGATCCCGCCCTGGATGAGGTCGGTGTAGGTGATCGCCCACATCCCGCCCAGTGCTGCGTACAGGGTGAAACCCAGACCCAGGACGATCACCGCGACCGGGTAGTCGATGCCCAGCACGTAGGAACCGATCAGCCCGGAGGCGGTCAGCTGGGGGACCATGTAGAACGTCATCGCGAGCACGACGATCACCGCGGCCACCAGCTGGACGCTGGTGCCGAACCGCTGCCGGAAGAAGTCCGGCATGGTCTTCACCCCGGCCTTGCGCAGCTGTCCGGCCACGAGCAAGATCGCGAACGGCAGGATCGCGACGGCGCCGAAGGCATACGTGAAGAAGTACGGCAGGCCCAGCTCGACCCCGGACCCGACCGCTCCCATCAGCGAGCTGGAGCTGGCCACCGCGGCGAAGACCGCGAAGGCACCGACGAAGGTGTTGATGCTGTGGCCCGCGGTGTAGTACTCCGACGCGGAACTGCGCGCGCGCCGGTAGAAGTAGACCCCGACGCCGGTGACGACGACCAGGTAGATGCCCAGGATGACGCTCTCGGTGACCCTCATCGTGCTGCCTTCCCTGCGCGGTCGAGACGTTCGGTCCACCAGCAGTAGACGAACCCGATGACCACCCAGGCGATGATGCCGACGAGCATCAGCCAGGTGACCAGGGAGACACCGGCGATCTCGGTGTCCGTCGGCCACCAGGCGAACACCAGGGCGGAGTAGGCCAGCAGCACGGCGGTGAGCACCAGACCGGGCTCCTGGTGCGGCGGACGTCGGGTGGGCGCGGTCCCGGCCCGTGGTCGGGCAGGCGGGTCGTGGTCACTCATCGAAGCTCCGTCGTCGAGATGGAGGGGCAGGTGAGCGTCCACTCCACCACAGCGGGCGGCCCTGACCAAAGGCCGAGCCTCGCGACTCCGGGTCAGAGAGCGGCGTCGGTCGGCAGCTGGGGCAGCAGGTCCCGGACCGCGGCGGCGTCCCGGGCCACCACGGCACCGGCAGCCAGGTCCTGCAGGTCCCGCAGCGAGGCCGCCCGTAGCCGCGCCTTGACCGTCGGGATGACACTCGGGGCCACGCTGAGCTCGCGCACCCCCAGCCCGACCAGCAGGCCTGCCGTCGCCGGGTCGCCGGCCATCTCACCGCAGAGGCTGACGACCACCCCCTCCGGGGCCCGGTCGCAGATCAGCCGGATCAGCTGCAGCACCGCCGGGTCCAGGGGGTCGGACCAGGTCGCCACCCTCGGGTTGCCGCGTTCCGCGGCGAGCGTGTACTGGCTGAGGTCGTTGCTGCCGATGGAGATCAGGTCGAGGCCACGGGCCAGCCGGGCCAGCCGCACGGCGACCGCGGGCACCTCGACCATGATCCCGACACCCAGCTGGTCCGGCAGCCGGCTCAGGCCGATCCGGCGGGCCGCCTCCAGCAACCGCGCGCGGGCCCAGTCCACGTCGTCCATGGAGGTCACCATCGGGAAGAGGATGTTCACCCGGTGGGTGCGCGCCACCTCGCAGATCGCCTGCATCTGGTCCAGCAGCAGGGTCGGGTCCTCGCGGAAGGCACGCAGCCCGCGCACCCCCAGGAAGGGGTTCTCCTCGGCCTCGACGGGGATGAACTCCAACGGCTTGTCCCCGCCGACGTCCCAGGTGCGGATGGTCACCGGCTGCGGGTCGAAGGCCTGCGCCATCGCGGCATACACCTCGACCTGCTGCTCCACCGTGGGCGCCCGGTGCCACTGCGCGAAGACGGCCTCGGTCCGCACCAGCCCGGACCCCTCGGCGCCCAACCCGGCACCCAGCCGGGCCACCGCCAGCGAGGACACGTTCGCCTTCACGGTGATCCGGGCCCCGTCCCGGGTGACCACCGGCAGGTGGGTGTCGGCGAGGGCGTGGTCCCGCTCGTCCCGCCGCCGGGCCAGCATCTCGTCGAAGGCGGCCTGGACCTCCCCGGGAGGGTCCACCTCGAGCCGGCCGGTGCGGGCGTCGAAGGCCAGCAGCGTCCCGGCCGGGACCCGGGCGCGCTCCCCCGCACCGGTGAGCACGGGCACCCCCCGGGCCCGGGCGATCAGCACGCCGTGACCCAGGGCGCCCCCACGCCGGGTGACCACGCCGGCGATCGCGCCCGCGTCCAGGGAGATCGCCAGGGCCGGGTCCAGCTCGTCGACCACCAGGATCCCGTCTCCGAGCGCCTCCGGCTCCGCCACGTCCAGCAGCACCCGCATCACCCGCTCGCCGACGCTGCGCACGTCCTGGGCGCGGGCCTGCAGGTAGGGGTCGGTCAGTGCCTCGAACCGGCCGGCGACCTCCGCCACCGCGTCCTGCCAGGCCTGCGCGGCGCTGGCACCCGCGTCGATGCGGGCTGCGACGCCGCCGAGCAGCTCGGGGTCGCGCAGCAGCGCGGTATGGGCGTCGAAGACCTCGGCGTGCCCCTGACCGAGGTGACGCCGGGCGCGGGTGGCGAGCTCGGTGAGGCGTGCCAGCGCCTCCGCGACCGCCCCGTCCAGGCGGTCCTGCTCCTCCCCCGGTGCACGGGCCACCAGGTCGTCCGGCTCGGGCATCGTGTGGTCCAGCACCGCCTGTCCGATGGCGGCCTCGAGCCCTGACCCGGCCACACCCGGTTCGTCGGAGACCGCCGGAGCGGGCTCGTCCACGTCGGCGAGCGGCTCGGCGGGTCCCGGGGCGTCACCGAAGGCCGTCGCCGCCAGCGCCTCGACGTCGGCCAGCACCGAGGTGGCCTGCGGCCCCGTCGCCTCCACCCGTAGCACGTGCCCGTGCAGGGCGCCGAGGGTCGCGACCGCGGACATGCTCATCGCCTCGACCGGGCCGGTTCCTCCGGTGAGGTTGCGCACCCGCACACGGGTCTCTGGTGCCACCGCGGCGACCGTGGTGACGAGCCGGGCGGCCGGTCGGGCGTGCAGCCCGTGGTCACCGAGCACGGAGACCTCCACCTGCTCCCAGGCACCGGCGTCCTCGGGCGAGGCGATGTCCGCGTCCGGCTGCGGTGCCGTCGAGGGCGCGGGGTCCGCCACCTCCGGCCCGGTGCCACCGGTGCCCAGCTGGGTGGCCTTGGCCTCGGCGCCGCGGACGGCCTCGAGGGCACAGGCCTCCAGGTCCGCGCCGGTGCCGGCCGCGACGGTGGCGGCGACCAGGCCCTCCACCAGGGGTGCCGGGCTGAGCCTGACCCGGGAGGCCACCTCCGGGTCCATGAACTCCAGCGCCATCTCCGCCGACAGGACGGCGCTGCCCAGGTCGAGCAGGACCAGTACCCCCGACCCCTGCGACGCCTCGTCGGCGCGCTGGATGGCCTCGGCGATGGCGCTGGCGTCGGTCCCCGTGGTCTCCTCGTCCAGCCCGGCGGCGATCTCGACCGGGGCGGCGTCTCCCGGGCGCATCTCCGCCGCCAGGGCCACGGCCGCCCGGGCCAGGGCACGGCTGTGCGAGACGACGACCAGCCCGACCATCGTCACTCAGCCCAGGGTTCTGGCGGCGGCCTCGAGCAGCATCGTGGCGCTGGTCGCCCCCGGGTCGAGGTGGCCCGCGCTGCGCTCGCCCAGGTAGGAGGCCCGGCCCTTGCGGGCGATCATCGCCTCGGTGGCGTCCCGCCCCTCGGCGGCGGCCCGGGCCGCGTCCTGCAGGCACTCTGCCAGCCCGGCACCCTCGGCGGCGCTCCGGTCGAAGGCCTCCAGCGCGGGGGCGAACGCGTCGTACATCGTCTTGTCCCCCGCCTCCGCCTTGCCGCGGGCGACGATCCCCTCGACCCCTGCCCGCAGGGCCTGGCCGAACTCGCGGGCACCGACGTCCTCGGTGGCGGCGAGCGGTGCCGCGAGGCGGAGGAAGAACGTGCCGTACAGCGGGCCCGAGGCACCGCCGACGGTGCTGACCAGGGTCATCCCCACCTTCTTGAGATAGGCGTCGACGCTGCCGAAGTCCTGCTGCTGCGCGAGCTCCGCGCAGGCCTTCAGGCCCCGGCTGACGTTGCTGCCGTGGTCGGCGTCGCCGATGGGTCTGTCGAGATCGGTGAGGTGGTCGCTCTGCTCGGTCACGGTCGCGGAGCAGTCCGCGATCCAGGCCTGGAAGGCGTTCAGGTCAGCCATGTGCTCATCCTCCCCAGCGCAGGCCGGGCGTGTCCACAGGAGCGTCCCACAGGTCGACCATGTCGTCGTCCACCCGCAGCAACGTCACCGAGCATCCCGCCATGTCCAGGGAGGTGATGTAGTTGCCCACCAACGACCGGGACACGGTGATCCCCGCCTCGTCCAGCAGACGGTGCACCTCGTTGAACATCAGGTACAGCTCCAGCAGCGGTGTGCCTCCCATCCCGTTGACGAAGGCCAGCACCCGTTCCCCGCGACCGACGCCGAGGTCCTCCAGGACCGGCTCGACCAGCCGGGCCGCGATGTCGCGGGCCGGGGCGATCTTCTCGGTGGAGCGTCCCGGCTCGCCGTGGATGCCGATGCCGACCTCCATCTCGTCGTCGGCCAGCTCGAAGGTCGGTCGACCCGCGGCCGGGACGGTGCAGGAGGTGAGGGCGATGCCCATCGAGCGCCCCTGGTCGTCGACCCGGCGGGCCAGCTCCGCGCACTCCGCGAGCGGGCGTCCCTGCTCTGCGGCGGCGCCCACGATCTTCTCCAGCAGCACCGTCACCCCGACGCCGCGACGTCCCGCGGTGAACAGGCTGTCCTGGACCGCCACGTCGTCGTCGGTCACCACCGACTCCACGGAGATGCCCTGCTCCGCGGCCAGCTCGGCGGCCATCTCGAAGTTCATCACGTCGCCGGTGTAGTTCTTCACGATGTGCAGCACGCCGGCGCCGCCGTCCACGGCGGTGGTGGCCGCCAGGATCTGGTCGGGGACGGGTGAGGTGAACACCTCACCCGCGCAGGCGGCGTCCAGCATGCCGCGACCGACGAAACCGCCGTGCAGCGGCTCATGACCGGAGCCGCCGCCGGAGACGAGGCCCACCTTGCCGGGCACGGCGCCCCCGGACCGCAGCACGAGACGGTGGTCGAGGTCGACGCGCAGCTGCGTGGGATGCGCCGCGGCCATCCCCGCCAACGCCTCGACGACCACGTCCGCGGGGTCGTTGAGAAGTTTCTTCATGGCCCCACTGTGCCACGTCCGGCGCGGCCGTGCCGGTCCTGCGGGGACGGGCCCGGACGGGCGCTCAGAACCCCAGCCGGTCCAGCTGCTTGGGGTCGCGCTGCCAGTCCTTGGCGACCTTGACGTGCAGGTCCAGGTGCACCCGGTGGCCCAGCACCTTCTCGATCCCCTGGCGCGCCTCGGTGCCGACGTCCCGCAGCCGGGTGCCCGCGCGACCGATGATGATCGCCTTCTGGCTGGGACGCTCCACGAAGACGTTGACCCGCACGTCGGAGAACGGTGAGTCCGCAGGCCGGTCCGCCCGCGGGACGATCTCCTCCACCTGCACCGCCAGGCTGTGCGGCAGCTCGTCGCGGACGCCCTCGAGCGCTGCCTCCCGCACCAGCTCGGCGATCTGCACCAGGGTCGACTCGTCGCTGACCTGGCCGTCGGGGTAGAGTTGCGGGGAGACCGGCAGGTAGCCGGAGAGCACGTCGGCCACCTCGTCGACCTGGTCACCACGCAGCCCGGAGCACGGGATGATCTCGTCCCAGTCGCCGAGCCGGTCGATGGCCATCAGGTGCTCCGCGAGGCGGTCCCTGCTGACGGCATCGGCCTTGGTGGCGATCGCCACCACCGGGACCTTGCGGACGGCGTGCAGGTCGGCCAGGTCCTTGGCGATGTAGGTGTCGCCGGGCCCGATCCGCTGGTCGCTGGGCAGGCAGAAGCCGATGACGTCCACCGACAGCAGCGTCTCCCGGACCACGTCGTTGAGCCGCTGCCCGAGCAGCGAGCGCGGCCGGTGCAGACCGGGGGTGTCCACCAGGATGAGCTGGGACCCGGCCGTGGTGCGGATCCCACGGATCGCGTGCCGGGTGGTCTGCGGCTTGGAGGAGGTGATCGCCACCTTCGTGCCGACCAGCGCGTTCGTCAGCGTCGACTTGCCCGCGTTCGGGCGTCCGACCAGGCAGGCGAACCCGCTGCGGTATGTCGTGTCGTCACCGGACACTGGTGCTCACCTCGTCCTTGCTCTGCTCGTGGTCCCGGTGCCCCTCGGGCTCCGGCGGGTGGTCCTGCGGCTCGCCCTCGGAGCGGTCCGTGGCGTCCAGACGGCGCACCAGGACCGTCGCGACCCGCCGCCGACGACCGGCCATCCGCTCGGCGGTGAGCTCGAGACCGGCGAACTGTCCGGTCGAGCCCTGGATCGGCACCATCCCGATCGCGGTCGCCAGCAGCCCGCCGACCGAGTCGACGTCCTCGGTCTCGATCTCGACGTCGAACATCCCGGCCAGGTCGTCGACCGGCAGGTTCGCCGGCACCCGGGTGGCCTGGCTGCCGTCCCCCAGGGTGACGTCCTCGACCTCGACGCTGTCCCGGTCGTACTCGTCGGTGATCTCGCCGACGATCTCCTCGACGATGTCCTCGATGGTCAGCAGCCCGGCGGTGCCGCCGTACTCGTCGATGACCAGGGCGACGTGCTGGCGGCCCTGCTGCATCTCGCGGAGCAGCTCGTCCACCCGCTTCATCTCGGGGATCCGCTGGACCGGCCTCATGACCTCGGTGACCTGCACGGTGCTGGCGGAGTCGGCGCGGCTGTTCACGGCCCGCACCACGTCCTTGAAGTAGAGCATCCCGAGCACGTCGTCGGTGTCCTCGCCGATCACCGGGACCCGGGAGAAGCCCGAGCGCAGGAACAGCGACATCGCCTGCCGCAGCACCTTCTCGGCCTTGATCGTCACCAGGTCGGGCCGGGGCACCATCACCTCCCGCGCCACGGTGTCGCCGAGCTCGAAGATGGAATGGATCATCTCCCGCTCTTCGTCCTCGATCACCGAGGACTCACCGGCGAGGTCGACCAGCTCACGCAGCTCGGTCTCGTTCGCGAACGGGCCCTCGGCATACCCGCGCCCCGGGGTCACCGCGTTGCCGATGACCACCAGCAGCTTGGCCACCGGGCCGAAGACCATCCGCAGCATCCGCACCACCGGTGCGGCCACCAGGGCGGCCGGCTCGGAGTGCTGGCGGCCGAGGGTGCGCGGCGAGACCCCGACCACCACGAAGGTGACGACGGCCATGATGGTCACCGCGACCAGCGCGGTCCACCAGTGCGAGTCCGTCACCGTGTCGACGGCCACCGTCACCAGGACGGCGGTGGCCGCCTCGGCGGTGACCCGGACGAAGGCGGCGACGGCCAGGTAGGGCGAGGGGTCGGTGCTGATCCGGACCAGGGCCGGCGCGCCACGGCGCCCGTCGTCGAGCAGCTGCTCGGCGCGGTGCCGACCCACCCGCTGCAGCGCCGTCTCACCGATGGTGAGCAGGAAGGCCACCACGGTGGTCAGCAGGGCCACCAGGACGAGAGACGTCATGGGCGCCCGGCCACGTCGCCGTCGGCGGCGGTGGTGGCCCGCCCCCGTTGCGCCAGGAAGGTGAGCAGCAGGGTGCGCTGCAGGTCGAACATCTCCCGCTCGTCCGCCGACTCGGCGTGGTCGAACCCGAGCAGGTGCAGGATCCCGTGGGTGGTCAGCAGCAGGATCTCGTCCCCCACCGCGTGCCCGGCCTGCTGGGCCTGGGTCTGCGCGACGCCCGGGCAGAGCACCACGTCCCCGAGCATCCCCGCCGGTCCGGAGTCGGGGTCGGCCCCGGTCCGGCCGGGGCGGAGCTCGTCCATCGGGAAGCTCATCACGTCGGTGGGTCCGGGCAGGTCCATCCACCGCTGGTGCAGGTTCGCCATCGTGCTCTCGTCCACCAGGGTGATCGTCAGATCGGCACGCGCGTTCACCCGCAGCTGCTCCAGGACGTGCCTGCCGAGGTCGGCGAGCTCGGCCTCCGGGACCGGCGAGGGCACCTCGCCCGACTCGTTGAGGACCTCGATCATCAGGAGCCCCCGCCGCCGGCGCGGGACCGGCGGGGGTTCTCCCGGCGCCGCTCGTCGTACCGCCCGTAGGCGTCGACGATGTCGCTGACGAGTCGGTGGCGCACGACGTCCTGGCTGGTCAGGTGGGAGAAGTGGATGTCGTCGACGCCGTCCAGGATGCCCTGCACCACGCGCAGACCGGAGTCGGTGCCACCGGGCAGGTCCACCTGGGTGGTGTCACCGGTGACCACCATCTTCGACCCGAAGCCGAGCCGGGTCAGGAACATCTTCATCTGCTCGGGCGAGGTGTTCTGCGCCTCGTCCAGGATGATGAAGGAGTCGTTCAGACTGCGTCCGCGCATGTAGGCCAGCGGTGCCACCTCGATGGTCCCGGCCGCCATCAGCTTGGACATCGACTCGCTGTCGACCATGTCGTGCAGGGCGTCGTAGAGGGGACGCAGGTAGGGGTCGATCTTGTCGGTCAGGGTGCCGGGCAGGAACCCCAGCCGCTCCCCCGCCTCGACCGCCGGCCGGGTCAGGATGATCCGGTTGACCTGCTTGGCCTGCAGCGCGGCGACGGCCTTGGCCATCGCCAGGTAGGTCTTCCCGGTGCCGGCCGGGCCGAGGCCGAAGACGATCGTGTGGTCGTCGATGGCGTCGACGTAGTGCTTCTGGTTCAGCGTCTTGGGCCGGATCGTCCGGCCGCGGCTGGAGACGATGTTCATGGTGAGCACGTCCGCCGGCCGGTCGGTGGTGGCGGTGCGCAGCATCCCGATGCTGCGCTCCACCGCGTCCCGGTTCAACGGCTGACCGCGCCGCACGATGGACTGCAGCTCGTCGACCAGGCGCTCGACGAGCGCGAGCTCACCGGAGTCGCCGGTCACCCGGAACTCGTTGCCGCGCACGTGCACGCCCACCTGGGGGAAGGCGCGCTCGATGGTGCGCAGCAGCTCGTCGTGCGGGCCGAGCAGGCTGACCATGGACACGTCGTCGGGGATGACGACGGTGTGCGTGGGCGGGGTGGGGGACGTGCTGGTGTCGGTCTCTGTCATGGGATCTCCAGTCTAGACGGCGGCGGTGACGTCCGCCCCCTGCGCGGGCCGCGCCCGCAGGGCGCTGAGCACGGACAGGGCACCCACCCCGAGCGCGACGACCAGGGTGCCGACGAAGGCCAGGTGCGGCGCGGAGGCGTAGTAGAGCCCGAAGACCACCCCGGTCAGCGCCAGTGCCAGGGCGCTGCTGAGCGCCTCCCCCACCTGCAGCGCGCTGGAGTTGTGGCCGATCTCGGCCTCCGGTGACAGCCGCATCGTCAGCAACGAGGTGGTGGGGTAGGCCAGCCCGACCCCGAGGGTCGCCAGCCCGTACACGGCGATCACCATCCACCCGGGCTGGGAGGTCCAGAACACCAGCGCCAGCACGCCCATCAGCACGGTGTAGAGCACGACCCCGACCATCATCAGCGCATACCGGTCCACGCCGGGCGGGAACCGGCTCTGCCACCAGGACCCCAGTGCCCAGGCGACCGAGGCGGCGGCCAGGGCACCGCCGGCCTGCGCCGGGGAGTAGCCGTGCTCGTCCCTCAGCATCAACGGCAGGTAGGCCTCGGCCGCCACGAACGACCCGCCGAGGGCCCCGCGCACGCCGATCACCGACGGCAGCCCACGACCCAGCGTCAGGGTGCCGCGCGGCAGCAGCTGCCGGGCGGCGACCAGCAGCACCAGCAGGGAGACCGCCCCGATGGCGTACTCGCGCCCCTCGACCCGCTCGCCGGCCAGGTTGAGCACGCCGACGCTGAGCGCCGCGGCGACCGCCCACAGGATCGTCGTGCGGCGCAGGTGCGCGCCGACGCCCCCGCGGCGGGTCGCCCGCAGCGCCGGGCCCAGCACCCACAGCGACAGCGCCGCCAGCGGGACCACCCCGAGGAAGACCCAGCGCCAGGACAGGTGCTCGACCATCGCCCCGGTGAGCAGCGGCCCGGCGAGCCCCGGCACCACCCAGGCCGCGGCCAGCAGCGAGAAGACCGCGGGACGCAGCCGGTCGGGCACCCGCTGGGCGATGACCACGTAGAGGGCGACCGTGGAGGCGCCGCTGCCCAGGCCCTGCAGGGCGCGGCCCAGGACGAAGACCTCCATGCTGACGGCGGTGCCCGCCAGCAGCAGGCCGCCGGCGAAGAGCGCGGTCCCGGTGACCACGCTGGGGCGCGGTCCCTGACGGTCGGCCCACCAGCCGCCGACGACCATCCCCACCACGCTCGCGGCGACGGTCGCGCCGAAGGCCATGTTGTAGAGGTGGTAGCCGTCCAGGGCCGCGGCGACGGTCGGCATCGCTGCGCCGACGGCGATGTACTCCAGCGCGAAGAGGGCGATCAGCGCGGTGGCACCGACCGAGGCGCTACGGATGCCCGGTGCGAAGATGTCGCGGCTGCGCGGGCGGGCCTCGGGCTGCTGCCCGGTCACCGCCACCTCGTGGTGGAGTTCAGCACGGCCAGCGCGGCCGGACCGGCGGTCGAGGTGCGCAGCACGGTGCTCCCGAGCCGCACCGGGTATGCCCCCGCCCCGGTCAGGGCGTCCAGCTCGTCCGGCGAGACGCCCCCCTCCGGGCCGACCACCAGCAGCACCTCCCCCGCCTCGGGCAGCGGCACGTCCGACAGCGGGCGGGTCGCCTCCTCGTGCAGCACCAGGGCCAGGTCCGCGGTCTGCACCCGCTCCAGCAGGGCGGACAGCTCCACCGTCTCCCCCAGCACCGGGACCCGCAGCCGGCGGGACTGCTTGGTCGCGGCCCGCAGGACCTGCTCCCACCGGCGGGCCGCCTTGACGCCCCGGTCCCCACGCCAGCGGACCACGCTGCGGCCGGCCTGCCAGGGCACCACCTCGTCCACGTCGAGCTCGGTCGCCGCCTCGATGGCCTGGTGGTCCCGGTCCCCCTTCGCCAGGGCCTGCACCAGCACCAGCCTGAGGGCCGGCGCCGGGGAGTCGAGGCGGTCGAGCACCACCAGGTCGGCCTCTCCCGGGCGCACCGCCTCGACCCGGCAGAGCGCGCCGCTGCCCTGGCCGTCGGCGACGAGCACCTGCTCACCGGCGCGGATCCGCTGCACGGTGACGGCGTGCCGCCCCTCGTCCCCCCCGAGCAGCAACTCGTCCGCCCGGAGCGACCCGGGATCGACCAGGAACAGCGGTGCACTCATCTGGTCAGCGACCCCGCAGGGCGTCCCAGAGGCTGTGCTTGCGGGAGTGGGCGCTGCCCATCCGCCCGGTCGGCACCGACTCACCTCGGCTCTCGGCGAGCTGGGCGAGCAGGTCGCGCTGGGTGTCGGTGAGCCTGGTCGGCACCTTCACGTCGAGGTGGACGACGAGGTCCCCACGCCCCTGGCCGCGCAGGTGGGTGACGCCCTTCTCGTCGAGCCGGATCGTCTGGCCGGGCTGGGTGCCGGCCCGCAGGTCGACCTCGACCGGCCCGTCCAGGGTCTCGACGGGGAGGGTGACCCCCAGGGCGGCCGCGGTCATCGGCACCTCCAGGGTGCAGTGCAGGTCGTCGCCCTGGCGCTGGAAGGTGTCGTGCGCCTCGACGGCGATCTCGACGTAGAGGTCCCCGGCGTCGCCGCCGAACGGTCCGACCTCGCCCTCGCCGGCGAGCGCGATCCGGGTGCCGGAGTCGACGCCGCCGGGCACCTTGAGGGTGAGGTCGCGACGGGTCCGCACGCGCCCCTCCCCGGAGCAGTCGAAGCAGGGGTGCTCGATGACGTCGCCGTAGCCGCGGCAGGCCTGGCAGGGACGGGAGGTCATCACCTGACCGAGGAAGGAGCGCTGCACCTGCTGCACCTCGCCGCGTCCGCTGCACACGTCGCACGTGCGGGTGCCGCTGCCCGGCTGGGCGCCGGCCCCGGTGCAGGTGCTGCAGACCACCGCGGTGTCGATCTGCAGGGTCTGCTCGCCGCCGAAGACGGCGGTCGCCAGGTCGATGTCGAGGCGGACCAGCGCGTCGTGGCCACGCTGGACCCGGCCGCGGGGGCCGCGGGTGCCCGCGGAGGTGCCGCCGAAGAAGGCGTCCATGATGTCGCTGAAGGTGAAGCCCTGGCCGTAGCCGCCGGTGGCCCCGCCGTAGGGGTCCTGGCCGCGGTCGTAGGAGGCGCGCTTGGCCTGGTCGCCGAGCACGTCGTAGGCCTGGCTGACCCGCTTGAACTCGGCCTCCGCCTCGGCCCCGGGGTTCACGTCCGGGTGCAGCTGGCGGGCCTTCTTGCGGTAGGCCTTCTTGATCTCCTCGGCAGAGGCCTCGCGGGAGACTCCGAGGTCGGTGTAGTAGTCATTCACGGGGTGGCATGTCCTTGGGGTTGCGTAACGGTCAACAGGTCAGGTCCGCACTCGTCAACGGTGCGTGCTTCTCGGGTATGCCGTGAGGTTGCTCACCCGTCGAGCATGTCGGCGACGTAGTGGGCGACGGCACGGACGGTGGCCATCGTCTGCGGGTAGTCCATCCGGGTCGGGCCGACGACACCGAGGCCGCCCGCCGTCCCGTAGGTGGTGGCGATGACGGAGGTGGTGCGCAACGGCTCGTAGGGGTTCTCCGCACCGATCGCGACGGCCACCGCCTCGGTCCGGTCGACGGTTGCCATGCTGCCCATCAACCGGAGCAGCACCACGTGCTCCTCGAGCGCCTCCAGCACCTGGGACAGCGAGGTCGGGAAGTCGCTGCCCACCCGGGCCAGGTTGGCGGTGCCGGCCAGAGCGACCCGCTCCTCGGCACGCTCCTGCGCCGCCAGGGTCAGCGCGTCCACGACGGTGCGGGCCAGCTCGGCGTCCGCCGGGGCGACCCGCTCGTCGGCGTCGGCCAGGCGGGCGCCCACCTCGTTCAACCGCTGCCCGACGGACAGCTCGTTGACGACGCCGCGCAGCTGGGCCACCACGTCCGGGTCCCCGGTCAGGTCGCGTCCGACGTCGACCACCCGCTGCTCGACCCGCCCGGTGTCGACGATGAGGACGATCATCAGCCGGGTGCCCCCGACCGGGACCAGCTCGACGTGCCGCACCGCCGACCGGGACAGCCGGGGGTACTGCATGACGGCCACCTGCTGGGTCAGGCTGGAGAGCAGCCGGGTGGTGCGGGAGACCACGTCGTCCAGGTCGACCGCGCCGTCCAGGAAGCGGGCGATCGCGGCCCGCTCGGCCCGGGTCATCGGCTTGATCTGCTGCAGCCGGTCCACGAACATCCGGTAGCCGGCGTCGGTGGGCACCCGGCCCGCGCTGGTGTGCGGCGCGGTGATCAGGCCTTCCTCCTCGAGCACGGCCATGTCGTTGCGGACGGTGGCCGCGGAGACCCCCAGCTGGTGGCGCTCCAGCAGGGACCGGGACCCGACCGGCTCGGAGGTGCGCACGTAGTCCTGCACGATGGCGCGGAGCACCTCGAGCCTGCGGTCGTCGCTCATCGTTCTCCCTCCTGGCCGGTCGGCGTGGCGCTGCTGGCACTCGTCATTCCCGAGTGCCAGTCTACCCGTTCGGGGGTCCGGCACCCGGAGCCCCGCGTCCGACCGGGCGAGCGGCGGTCAGTCGACCGCCCGCGGGTGGGTCATGTCGGCCGGCACCACCCAGGCGTCGAACTGCTCGCCGGTCAGCAGACCGCTGTCCAGCGCCGCCTCGCGCAGCGTCAGTCCCTGCCGGTGCGCGGTCTTGGCGATCGCAGCCGCGGCGTCGTAGCCGATGTGGGGGTTCAGCGCGGTCACCAGCATGAGGTTGCGGGCGAGGTTCTCCTCGATCTTGGCGGTGTGCGGCTCGATCCCGGACGCGCAGTGCTCGTCGAAGCTGCGGCAGCCGTCGGCGATCAGCCGGATCGACTCCAGCACGGCGTGCGCCATCACCGGCTTGAAGACGTTGAGCTGGAAGTTGCCCTGGGTGCCGGCGAAGGCCACGCAGGCGTCGTTGCCGAAGACCCGGGTGACGACCATGGTGAGCGCCTCGGACTGGGTCGGGTTCACCTTGCCGGGCATGATGCTCGAGCCCGGCTCGTTCTCCGGGATGGTGATCTCGCCGATCCCGGTCCGCGGCCCGCTGGCAAGCCAGCGCACATCGTTGGCGATCTTCATCAGGGCGCCGGACAGGGTGCGCAGCGCGGCGCTGACCGCGACCAGCTCGTCGTGCGCCGACAGCGAGGCGAAGTGGTCGGGGGCCACGGCGAAGTCCTGACCGGTCTCCTGCGCGATGTAGGCCGCGCACGCAGTACCGAAGTCGGGGTGCGCGTTCAGGCCGGTGCCGACCGCGGTGCCACCGATCGCCAGCCGCAGCACCCCGGTGTGCGCGTGCCGCACCTGCTCCAGGCCGAAGTCGAGCTGGGCCACCCAACCGCCGATCTCCTGGCCGAGGGTGAGCGGGGTGGCGTCCTGCAGGTGGGTGCGTCCGGTCTTGACCACGTCGGAGAACTCCTCCGCCTTGGCAGCCAGCGTGTCCCGCAGCTGCTCGACCGGGGCGTACAAGCGCTCGCTCAGCTCCAGGGCCACGGCCACGTGCATGGCGGTCGGGAAGGTGTCGTTGCTGCTCTGGCCACGGTTGACGTGGTCGTTCGGGTGGACGGTGCGTTCGGCGGAGAGCTCGCCGGTGAGGATCTCGTCGGCGCGGTGCGCGATCACCTCGTTGCTGTTCATGTTGCTCTGGGTGCCGCTGCCGGTCTGGAAGACGACCAGCGGGAAGTGCTCGTCCAGCTCGCCGCGCACGACCTCGTCCGCCGCCTGGACCAGGGCTGCCCGCGCCCGCTCGTCGAGGGCGTCCAGCTCTCCCAGGTCGGCGTTGGCCCGGGCCGCGGACTTCTTCAGCACCCCGAGGGCGCGGATCATCGGCCGACCCCACACGAAGGCGTCACGGCCGATGTCGAAGTTGCCGAGGCTGCGCTGCGTCTGCGCTCCCCAGTAGCGGTCGGCGGCCACCTCGACGGGGCCCATGCTGTCCTTCTCGGTGCGGGTGCTCATGTGCAGACGGTACCGTCGGGCGGTGTGAGTGATCGCTACGGCACCGACGTCCTGGCCACCGACTGGCGCGCACCCCGGCGGGGTCGCGCCAGAGAGCTGGTCGCCGAGGCCGGGCTGGTGGTGGAGGACGTGCAGACCGGCTGGTGCGGCGCCGTGGTCGCGGTCGAGAAGGCCGGGGGTATGCAGGTGGTCCACCTCGAGGACCGCCGCGGCCGGCGCAAGGGTTTCCCGCTGGGGCCCGGCTTCCTGGTCGACGGCGCACCCGTGGTGCTCGTCCCGGACACCCGCGAACGGGCCGCGCAGGTGGCCGCTGCCGCCTCCGCCGCCGCCCGGACGGCCAGCGGTTCGGTCCGGGCCCAGGCGGCACCGGCGCGGGTGGCCAGCGGCTCCCGGATCTGGGTCGAGGGCAAGCACGACGCGGAGCTGGTGGAGAAGGTCTGGGGCGACGACCTGCGCGGCGAGGGGGTGGTCGTCGAGATGCTCAACGGCGTCGACGACCTGGCCGGGGAGATCCGCGGCTTCGGCCCGCACCGGGACGCCCGCCTCGGCATCCTGGTCGACCACCTGGTGCCGGGCACCAAGGAGAGCAGGATCGTGCAGGGTGCGGCCGGGCTGAGCCCGCACGTGCGCATCCTCGGCCACCCCTACGTCGACGTCTGGCAGTCGGTCAAGCCGGCCCGCCTGGGGTTGACCGCATGGCCCGTCATCGAGCGCGGCCGGTCCTGGAAGCACGGGATCCTGGCCGAGCTCGGCTGGCCGCACTCCAGCCAGACCGACGTGGCCCTGGGGTGGAAGAAGATCCTGTCCACCGTTCGTTCCTACAGCGACCTGGAACCGACGCTGCTCGCCAGCGTCGAAGAGTTGATCGACTTCGTCACCGTGCCACCCGAGGAGTGAGCCCCATGAGCCAGAACCCCTATCCCCCCAGCGGTCAGCAGCCGTACCCGAACCAGCCCGCCGGACGTCCGCAGGGCGAGGAGCGGACCATGATGCTGCTGGCCCACCTGTCCGCGCCGGTGGCGATGCTGATCAGCGTCGGCTGGTTGCCCTTCCTGGGCCCGTTGCTGATCTGGCTGTTCTACAAGGACCGGTCCGCGGCGGTGCGTACCGCCTCGGCCGGCGCCTTCAACTTCAACCTGAGCCTGACCATCGCCAGCGTGCTGCTCTGGATCAGCGTCATCTTCACCCTGGGCCTGGGCTTCCTGTGGGCCATCCCCGGCTGGATCCTGCTCTTCGTCATCCAGCTGTTCTGCCACATCAAGGGTGCGGTCCGCGCCTCCAACGGCGAGACCTACACCTACCCGTTCCAGCTGCGCCTGCTGAGCTGAGCCGCACCTCGTCGGTGCACCGCTCAGCCGGCCAGCAGGCGGTGCACCACGGTGTCGGCCAGCAGCCGACCGGCGCGGGTCAGCACCACGGTGCCCCGCACGGCGTCCCGTCCGTCCACCAGGCCCTCGGCGACCAGGCCGGCCACCGCCCGGCGGCCGGCCTGGTCCAGGTCCGCGACCGGGAGCCCGTCCCGCAGCCGCACCTGGAGCATCACCTGCTCCTCGTGCCGTTGCTCCCGCGTCAGCACCTCCCGCGCGTGCACCGGGGCGAGGCCCCGGGCGAGACGGTCGGCGTAGGCGCGAGGATGCTTGACGTTCCACCAGCGCACCCCGCCGACATGGCTGTGCGCACCGGGGCCGGCCCCCCACCAGTCGGCCCCCCGCCAGTACGCGAGGTTGTGCCGACACCGCCCTGCGTCCGCACGGGCCCAGTTAGAGATCTCGTACCACCGGTACCCGGCGGCGGCCAGCACCTCGTCGGCCAGCTCGTACTTGTCGGCCTCGTCGTCGTCGTCGGGGGCCGGGACCTCCCCGCGGCGCACCTGACCGTGCAGCCGGGTCCCCACCTCCACCACCAGCGCGTAGGCCGACACGTGGTCCGGCTCCAGGGCGACCGCGGCCTCCAGGCTGGTCCGCCAGTCCGCCAGCGACTCCCCCGGGGTCCCGTAGATGAGGTCCAGGCTGACCTGCATCCCGGCCGCCCGTACCGCCTGCACCGCGCGGGCGACACCGTCCGGGTCGTGGGTTCGGTCCAGGGTGCGCAGCACGTGCGGCACCGCGGACTGCATCCCGAGGCTGACCCGGGTGAAGCCCTGCTCCGCGAGCTGCGCGGCCACGGCCGGGGTGATGGTGTCCGGGTTCGCCTCGGTGGTGACCTCGGCGTCCGGCTCCAGGCCCCAGCGCGTGTCCACCGCCCGCACCAGCGAGCCGAGGGCGGCCGGGGACAGCATGGTGGGGGTGCCCCCACCGACGAAGACGGTCGACACCGGTGGCGGACCGGCGGGCGCGAGCACCCGCCCGGCGAGCTCGACCTCCGCCAGCGCCGCGGCCAGGAAACCCTCGGGCGCCCCGTCGTCGGCGAGCTCGGGCAGGGTGTAGGTGTTGAAGTCGCAGTAGCCGCAGCGGACCCGGCAGAAGGGCACGTGCAGGTAGACGGAGAAGGGGCGCGAGCGCATACCCTCCAGGGCCGCGGAGGGCAGGGACCCGTCCTCCGGCGCGGGGTCACCCGGGGGGAAGGCGGAGGGCATACCCCCAGTGTCCCACCGGTCGGGCGCCGGGGCACCCACCACCCGACCCTGCCGGTGACCGGGACGCGCGCTACTCTCGGCAGCGTGCAGCAGCGCCTTCGCGAGTACATCGACAGCCTGCGGGACCAGGGCTACACGGTGCGCGACGACCAAGGGTCCGACCCCGACCTCATCACGCCCGACGGCAGCGCCGTCGACACCTGGCGGGAGGACTACCCGTACTCCGAACGGATGACCCGGGACTACTACGAGGTCGAGAAGTGGCTGCTGCAGGTGGAGCTGCTGAAGTTCCAGTACTGGGCCAAGGACAACGGCAGCCGGCACGTGCTGATCTTCGAGGGACGCGACGCGGCCGGCAAGGGCGGCTCGATCAAGCGCTTCACCGAGCACCTCAACCCTCGGGGGGCGCGGGTGGTCGCGCTCAACAAGCCGACCGAGGTCGAGGCCGGGCAGTGGTACTTCCAGCGCTACATCCAGCACCTGCCCACCGCCGGGGACATGGTGCTCTTCGACCGCTCCTGGTACAACCGGGCGGGTGTCGAGCGGGTGATGGGCTTCTGCTCCACGTCCGAGTACGAGCGCTTCATGACCCAGGCCCCGCAGTTCGAGCAGATGCTGGTCGAGGCCGGGATGTCGATCACCAAGTTCTGGTTCTCGGTCACCCAGACCGAGCAGCGCACCCGGTTCGCCATCCGCCAGCTCGACCCGGTCCGGCAGTGGAAGCTCTCCCCGATGGACCTGGAGTCGCTGGACCGCTGGGAGGCCTACACCTCCGCCAAGGAGGAGATGTTCCGGCGCACGGACACCGACTGGGCGCCCTGGGTGACGATCAAGTCCAACGACAAGAAGCGCGCGCGGATCAACGCGATGCGCCACTTCCTGTCCCAGTTCGAGTACGAGGGCAAGGACCACGACGTGGTGCTTCGCCCCGACCCGCGGCTGGTGAAGCGGGCCCGGGACGCAGTGGGCGACTGAGCATAGCTCGGCGCACAGGTCACTGCCGACCCGGGAAGTAGCGCCGCCACTCGTCACGGGGAGGCCCCGCGGGTATGCCGCGCTGCCGGAAGATCCGCCGCAACCTGTCGACCGTCGTCCCCGGCGAGACGTAGATGTCCCCGGAGATCAACGTCACGATGCGCCAGCTCTCATCCTCGAACTGCTCCCGGCGGCCCAGATCCGCCTCCCACTGCTCCTCACGCTGCACGTGGTGCCTGCCGTCGTACTCGACCGCCGTCCGCGTCCTCCTGTCACCGGCGTCCAGGCGCCGTCGCAACCGCCCGGAGTCGTCGTAGAACCTGATGTCCGTCTCCAGCTCCGGCAGGCCGGACAGCACCCGCAGCATGCGTGAGCGTGTCTCCATCGGCGAGTCGACACCGCTCCTGACCAGGGCCGCTGCACGCCGGGCGCGCCGGGCACCCCTGCCCGTGAAGGTGGCCGCAGCAGTCTGCAGGTGTGCCGGCGAGCATCGTCCCCGGCGCACCAGGGAGTCCCCGAGCACCACGAGGTCGACCAGGTCCACCAGGCGTGCCAGGTCGAGGAAGGTGTCCGCCGGAGGGGTCACGGGTACCCCACGGAAGAGCGTGCTCCGTCGGGCGGAGGAGTGCACCACCACGCCGTCCCGACGGCGCCGCTTGGTCCCGAGGGGCACCGAGACGTGCAGGTCCGAGGTGCTCGGGACCACGGCGCCGTAGAGCCTGGCGGCCAGGTGGTACGAGACGAACGCCTGCGGTGACGCCGCGACCAGGAGAGCGGCCCGCGCCTGGGTGAGGACGTCAGGAGCACCCGTGGACTGCACGTAGATTCCGCGGACCAGCTGGGTGCTCGAGGCCGCGAGCTGGCGGCGCGTCATACCTGCTGCTCGGGCAGCCTGGGCCGTGAAGGGTGCGTTCGGATCGAGGTCCCCCATGTCCTCAGCCTGCACCGGCCTGGGCACCATCACTCTCACCTGTCCACAGGCAATGACCGAGTGGCCCACATGTGCACGGGAATCAGACCGATCTACGGGCAGAACTGGGCCACTGGGCGCAGCGTCCGGCGCCGGGAGGTCCTCAGCGCACCGCGTACGTCAGGTCGGTGATGGACCGGCCGGCCTCGGTGCCCCGCCGCTCGAAGCGGGTGACCGGACGCAACGGAGCGCGGTCGGTGCCGACGAGCTCCCACCGGGGGTGGGGGTCCAGCACCTGCCGCATGGCCCCGGCATAGGCGGCCCAGTCGGTGGCCAACCTCCAGAGGCCGCCGGGCGGCAGCAGGTCGGCCACGGTGTCGGCGAACTCGGCGTCGACGAGGCGTCGCTTGTGGTGCTTGTTCTTCGGCCACGGGTCGGGGAAGAACGTCCACACCTCGTGCACCGAACCGGGCTCCAGCAGGGTGGTCAGCACCGGCGCAGCGTCGGCCTCGACGAAACGCACGTTGGGCAGCGCCTGCTCCCCCATCTTGGCCAGCGCGTGGCCGATGCCCGGCCGCCAGACCTCCAGCGCCAGGAAGTCCACCTCGGGGTGGGTGGTCGCGGCGTGCACCAGGGCGTCCCCGGACCCTGGGCCCACCTCGACCACCAACGGTGCCCGGCGCCCGAAGACCTGCTCCGGGTCGAGCCGGTATGCCGGGTCCACCAGCGTGGACCCGGGTCGCGGCCGGGGGACGTCCAGCACGGCCTGCGTGGCCAGCCGGTCCCACGCCGCCTGGTGGGTGCGCGGCATACGGTCCCCCCGGCGGGTGAACGACCGGGTCCGGGACAGTGCGGGGTCGATCCCCTTCACTTCTTGGCCTTCTCGGCCGCCGCCCCGTCCTGGGAGAGCGCGGCGATGAAGGCCTCCTGCGGCACCTCGACGGAGCCGACCATCTTCATCCGCTTCTTGCCCTCCTTCTGCTTCTCCAGCAGCTTGCGCTTGCGGCTGATGTCACCGCCGTAGCACTTGGCGAGCACGTCCTTGCGGATGGCGCGGATGGTCTCCCGGGCGATGACCCGCGACCCGATCGCGGCCTGGATGGGGACCTCGTACTGCTGGCGCGGGATGAGCTCCTTGAGCTTGCCCACCATCTGCACCCCGTAGGCGTACGCCTTGTCCCGGTGCACGATCGCGCTGAAGGCGTCCACCTGGTCACCCTGCAGGAGGATGTCGACCTTGACCAGGTCGGCCTCCTGGGTGCCGTCCGGCTCGTAGTCGAAGGAGGCATACCCCCGGGTGCGGGACTTGAGCGCGTCGAAGAAGTCGAAGACGATCTCGGCCAGCGGGAGCGTGTAGCGCATCTCGACGCGCTCCGGGGAGAGGTAGTCCATCCCGCGCAGGGTGCCGCGACGGGTCTGGCACAGCTCCATGATGGTGCCGATGAACTCGCTGGGGGCCAGCACCGTGGCCCGGACCACGGGCTCGGTGATGGCGCCGACCTTGCCGGAGGGGAACTCGCTCGGGTTGGTGACGTCGATGACGGTGCCGTCCTCGAGGCTCACGTCGTACTCCACGTTGGGCAGCGTCGAGATGAGGTCGAGGTTGAACTCCCGCTCCAGCCGCTCCCGGACGATCTCCAGGTGCAGCATGCCCAGGAAGCCGACCCGGAAGCCGAAGCCGAGCGCGACCGAGGTCTCCGGCTCGTAGACCAGCGCGGCGTCGTTGAGCTTGAGCTTGTCCAGGGCGTCCCGCAGGATCGGGTAGTCGGACCCGTCGATCGGGTAGAGGCCGGAGAAGACCATCGGCCGGGGCTCCTTGTAGCCCCCCAGCGCGTGCTCCGCCTGGCGGCGCTCCCCGGTCACGGTGTCGCCGACCTTGGACTGGCGGACGTCCTTGACGCCGGTGATCAGGTAGCCCACCTCGCCGACCCCCAGGCCGGGGCAGGAGACCGGCTCCGGGTTGCTCACCCCGATCTCGAGCAGCTCGTGGGTGGCCTTCGTCGACATCATCGCGATCCGCTCGCGCGGGGACAGCGAGCCGTCGATCACCCGGACGTAGGTGACCACCCCGCGGTAGGTGTCGTAGACCGAGTCGAAGATCATCGCCCGCGCCGGGGCGTCCGGGTCGCCGACCGGGGGCGGGATCTCCTGGACGATCCGGTCGAGCAGCTCGGGGACGCCGTCCCCGGTCTTCCCGGAGACCCGCAGCACGTCGTCCGGCTCGCAGCCGATGAGGCCGGCGATCTCCTCGGCGTACTTGTCCGGCTGGGCCGAGGGCAGGTCGATCTTGTTGAGCACCGGGATGATGGTGAGGTCGTTCTCCATCGCCAGGTAGAGGTTGGCCAGGGTCTGGGCCTCGATGCCCTGGGCGGCGTCCACGAGCAGCACCGCGCCCTCCCCGGCCGCCAGGCTGCGGCTCACCTCGTAGGTGAAGTCGACGTGGCCGGGGGTGTCGATCATGTTGAGCACGTGGGTGCGCAGACCGGTCGCGTCCGACGCGTCGGCGGCGGGCACGGCCCACGGCATCCGCACCGCCTGGCTCTTGATGGTGATCCCGCGTTCCCGCTCGATGTCCATCCGGTCCAGGTACTGGGCACGCATCTTGCGCTGGTCGACGACGCCGGTGACCTGCAGCATCCGGTCGGCGAGCGTCGACTTGCCGTGGTCGATGTGAGCGATGATGCAGAAGTTGCGGATGACCTCGGGCGGGGTGGTCGCCGGCTGGGGCACCGAGTCGGGACGGGCGAGCGGAGACACGCTGGGTGAGCACCTCGAGGGATCGCGGGCGGGCTGGGCAGTGCTGCCAGTGTCCCACGGCGGGCGGCGCAGGGACGCCGGGGCACGGGAGGGGGGACACCGACCGCCCGCCACCTGCACAGGCAGGTGACGGGCGGCGGACCCGGGAAAGGGTCGTCAGGGCGGGGATCAGCCCTGCGGCATCAGGACCTCGTCGATGAGGTACACGGTGGCGTTGGCGGTCTGCACGCCACCGCAGATCACCATGGCGCCGTTGACCATCAGCTCGTCACCGGTACCGGTGATCTCGACGGTCTCGCCCTGCACGGTGGTCTGCTCACCGACGACCTCGTCCGGGGTCAGCTGACCCGGGACGACGTGGTAGGTGAGGATGCCGCTGAGCAGTTCGGAGTCCTCGCCGAGCGTGGTCATCGTCTCCTCGTCGATCGCCTCGAAGGCCTCGTCGACGGGGGCGAAGACGGTGAACTCGTCACCGTTGAGGGTGTCGACCAGGTCGACGTCCGGGTTGACCTCACCCGAGACTGCGGCGGTCAGGGTGGTCAGCAGCGGGTTGTTGCCCGCCGCCACGGCGACCGGGTCCTGGGACATGCCCTCGACCGAGCCGTCGCCCTCCGGCACCTGCTCCGCGTAGTCCGCGCAGCCGGCCCCGACCAGGTTGGCGGCCGGGTCGCCCATGGCGTCCTCGGTGGCCATCTCGTCGTCGGCCATGTCCTCCTCGGTGGCCATGTCGTCCTCGGCGGCCATGTCGTCCTCGGACTCCATGTCCTCCTCGGCCATGTCCTCAGTGGTCTCTTCCATGGCCGTGTCGTCGGCGGCCGGCTCTTCCGCCTCGCCGCCACAGGCGGACAGGGCGAGCATCGAGGCCATCGACACCGCAAGGAGTCCCTTGGAGATACGCATCATGCATTCCTTTCTCTGGGGGTGCGGTGGTCTCACGCGACGCTGACGGTCACGTTGTGCCACCCGGTTGACCCGTCCGGAGCAATGGGCTCCCGACGAGAAGTCTGTGTGTTTCCGTCGCGGTCCGTGGCGCGGACCTCGATGCGGTGGGAGCCGGGCTCGGCGTCCCAGGTGTGGCGCCAGGCGCGCCAGGTCTGGTCGTTGTCCTCGGTGGCCAGCTCGGCCTCGTCCCAGGAGCCGTCGCCCACCCGGACCTCGACACGCTCGATGCCGACGGTCTGGGCCCAGGCCACCCCGGCCACCGTGACCTCGCCGGCCTCCAGCTGGGCGAAGGAGGCGGGCACGTCGATCCGGGAGGAGAGCTTGATCGGGGCCTGCGCGGCATACCCCCGGTCGGTCCAGTAGGCGGTGAAGTCCTGGAAGCGGGTCACCTCGAGCTCGGTCAGCCACTTGGTGGCGGAGACGTAGCCGTAGAGGCCGGGCGTCACCATCCGCACCGGGAAGCCGTGCGTGGGAGTGAGAGGTTCGCCGTTCATCCCGACCGCGACCAGGGCCTCCCGGTCGTCGGTGAGCACGTCCAGCGGGGTGCCCGCGGTGAAGCCGTCCACGCTGGTGGACAGCACCGCGTCCGCGCCGGACTGCACCCCGGCCTCGGCCAGCAGGTCCCGCATCGGTATGCCGATCCAGGTCGCGTTGCCGAGCAGGTCCCCGCCGACCGGGTTGCTCACGCAGGTCAGCGTGATCCGGCGCTCCACGAGCTCGCGGTCCAGCAGGTCCTGGTAGGTGAGCTCCAGCGGGGTGTCGACCATCCCGGTGATCCGCAGCACGTAGTCCTGCACGTCGACCTGGGGGATCTGCAGCGCCGTGTCCACCCGGTAGAAGTCAGGCGTCGGGGTGAGGTGCGGGCTCAGCCCCGCGACGTCGAAGCTGACGCCCTCCGGGACCGCCGGGGCGAGGGAGCCCGGTGTCGGCAGGGCCACCCCGGCCGAGCCGGTCGACCCGCCCACCAGACCGCGGGCCGCGCCGCCGGCGGCACCGGCCGCGGCGACCGTGGAGGCAGCGACCAGGAAGCGGCGCCGGTCGAAGCCGGGGGCGTCCTCTCCCGGCTTCAAGGGGCTGGTGCGGGAGGTGGTCGACCTCGGCAGCCGGGTGAGCATCCAGGCGAAGCCGCCCACCCCGACCAGCGCCATCCCGCCGATGCCGGCACTCAGGGCGAGCACGGAGGAGGGGGCCGGGTTGATGATCATCGCGGCCGCGGCCAGCGCGACCAGGATGCCCATCCCGACCACGGTCGGGGTGCGACGACGCGAGCCGAACCAGCCCAGGACCAGGACCGCCAGCACGACGGTGGCCAGCACGCCACCGATCAGCACGGCCTTGTCGGCGGCGCCGAAGGTGGTGATGGCCCACTCCTTGACGGGGCGAGGGGTGAGGTCGACCGCGCGGTTGCCCACGGCGACGACCGGGCCGGTGCCGTCCAGCACCCGGGCCACACCCTCACCGACGAGCAGCCCGCTGGCGCCGGCCACCAGGCCGGTCGCCGCGCCGGCCATGCGGCGCGCGGTGGTGCTCCCAGGAGTGTTCATGCTGGTGATTCGGAACCACCAGCAGGACGGATGGGTGAACTAGGTCACGATTGTGTCTCGGGTCCGGTGAAGCGCACGAAGGCCCGGAGCCGGCCGTCCCCGTGGTCCCGGATCTCGCTCCACCCGAGCGACTCGTAGAACTTGCGCTGCCCCGGCTCGTCGTCGGTCAGCAGCACCTGCTGCCGGCACCGGGAGAACGGGGCGAGCGCCGCGTCGACCAGCGCCCGGCCGACCCCCTCGCGCTGCAGCTCGGGGCGGACCAGGACGTCCTGCAGGTAGGCGATGCTGGCGCCGTCCGAGACCACCCGGGCCAACCCGAGCAGCTCCCCCTGGTAGCGGGCGGTGACGACCTGGGTCGAGCCGCGGACCGCCGCCTCCAGCGTCTGCGGGTCCGTCGTGTACGCCGACCAGCCCACCGCGTCGTAGAGCTCCACCAGCTCCTGCCCGCTGGGTCGCTCCTCGGCGCTGATCTCGATCTCGTGGCCTGGCACGCGGCCAGCCTAGTGGCGCACGGGGCCCGACGGCGGGCGAACGGTCACGCCCTGACGTAGATCCCGGCCCGGTGAAGGAGCATGGCGACCGTCCACCACAGGGCGAGGCTCAGCACGACGAAGCCGACCTCCGGCCCCCCGGGCAGGGGCACCCACTCCCCCAGCCGCTGGGCGAGCGGGGGCTCACCGTGGCGGATCAGCAGCACCGCCAGCAGGTGCGACCCGAAGTAGACCAGCAGGGACTGCCGTCCGAGGGCCACCAGCGGCCAGGACGCACGGTCCCGCAGCCGCGCGGCCCGCCGGCGCGGCAGCACGTCGACGAGCACGTAGGCGACGAGCAGGACCAGCAGCCCCAGGGCTCCGGCGAGCAGCGAGAAGCTGGGCGTCCAGAGCCGCTTGAAGGGTTCCACCACCAGCGCCAGCGCCACGCCGGCCGCGGCGCACGCGATGGTCCAGGCGGACAGCCGCACCACTCCCACCCGCGGCGACCCGTGCCGGGCGTCCAGCACGAGGTGACCGGCGGTGGTCCCGGCGGCGGCGGTGAGGAAGGCCCCGGCGGCGGCCACCAGGCCCTCGGGGTCGTGCCCGGCCCGGCCCTGGGCATACATGTGCTCGCCGAGGAGGCGCCCGTCGATCCACCGGGACGGGTTGCACTCGGGGGTGAGCAGTGAGCCGGGGCACTGCTGCTGGGCCCAGAGGTAGACCACGGCGCCGACGAGCGCGGTGACCCCGGTGACCACCGCCCACCCCCAGGCGCTGCGGGTGACCTGGTGCAGCACCGCCGACACCAGGACCAGGAGCGCGTACAGCTGCAGCACCCCGGTCACGCGCAGCGTGGAGAGCTGGTAGTGGTCCCCGTGCACGGCGGTGTAGAGCACGCCGACCGAGAGCAGCACCAGGACCCGCCGGGCGGTCACCGCGACCCGGGTCGGGCTGCGGTAGGCGAAGGCCAGGCCCACCCCGGACAGGGTCACGAAGAGCGGGAAGATGAGGTCGTACGGGGTGACCCCGAACCAGGCGGGGTGGGTCATCCACGGCGCCGACGGCGGCAGCGCCGAGGCGGTGGTGACCGAGGCGATGAGGAACAGCCCGCGAGCCACGTCCAGCGACATGACCCTGGGCCGGGTGGGGGCCGGTGCTCCCACGGCCGGTGTGCTCACGGGGCGACCACCTCGTAGGACTGCACCCGCGGGAAGACGACCTGGGTGCTCTGCAGGGGCAGGTCCCCCACCCGCCAGACGTCCGGGAAGCCGAGCCAGCCGTAGATCCGCTGGTGGCTGCCCAGCCGGCGGGCACTGTCCGGGGCACCGGGACCCAGCTCCATGAAGGCGTCGTACACCTCGGGGGGCAGCGCCCGGTGCTCGGTCGCCGCGGGGTCGGAGGGGTAGGTCACCAGGAAGGAGCCCTCGGTGGTGCGGGGGGCCAGCTCCCGGGCGGCCTGCATGGCGGCGCGGTGGTCCTCGTGCGCGTACTCGTAGGCCCGCTCCCCGGCCGGGCACAGGGCCGGGGAGCCGCAGCCCGAGGAGTCGTCGGGGTCGTCGGCGCCGTCGGCGCCGGTGCCGACATAGGCGGAGGCGGTCACCCGGGTCAGCGGCAGGTCCGGCAGCGCGGTCCCGGACAGCGCGAGCACCTCCGCGACCGCCTCGCCGACCGCCTCGGGGGTGAGCCGTCCGTCACCCAGGTCGAGCGCGACCACGGTGGCGCCGCGTCCGCGCAGCAGCACGGCCGGCGACCCGCCGAGGGTGGCCGTCGTCTCCTGCGCACCGGACAGGTCCACCGCCGGGGTATGCCGTGCGGCCTCGCCGAGGGAGGCCCGGAAGGCGTCCCAGCGGGCCTGCCGGCAGGCGGGGGTGTCCCGGCCGGTGGTCGGGTCCGGCTCGGGAGGACGCTCGCCGAGCTCGACCTCCAGGTGCGTGGCGAGCACCTCCGGGGTGCAGCGGGCGGTCTGCTCACCCTGGGTGAGCAGCACCAGCACCGGGTAGAGGTCGGAACCGTCGGCCAGGGAGGTCCACCCGGACAGCTCGTCGTCCGCGTGCGGCACCAGGTACAGGTGCAGGCCACGGGCCTGGTCCGCGGTGACCACCTGCCCGGAGTGCACGGCAGGCACTACCCGGGCGAGCGCGACCTGCTGCACCGTCTGCGCGGGCCGCAGCAGGAAGCCGGTGCTCAGGGAGACCGTGACGAGGGTCAGCACCAGCGCCACGCCCACCACCCACCGGGCCGGTCCGCGCCGACGGAGACGACGGGCGGCGGGCATACGACCAGCGTAGGCGTGACCTCGGGCGCCCCCTCGACGGACACGGCCACCACCGCTAGAGTTCCACCATACAAACTTGGTGTTCCACCATACGAAAGGTATGCCATGGCTGCTCCCCCGATGACCCCGACCCTGGACCTGCCCGAGGGGGTGCTGGTCACCGGTGAGCTCCGCCCCGGCTACGAGCAGATCCTCAGCCGCACCGCCCTGGAGCTGGTCGCCAGCCTGCACCGGGCGCTGGAACCGGCCCGGCGGGAGCGGCTGGCCGCCCGGGCCCGGGTGGTGCAGGCCGTCGCCGAGGGCACCGACCTCCACCTCCTCCCCGAGACCCGGCACGTCCGGGACGACCCGGACTGGCGGGTCGCCCCGCCGGCCCCGGGCCTGGTGGACCGTCGGGTCGAGATGACCGGCCCGACCGACCGCCGGATGACCATCAACGCCATGAACTCCGGCGCCCGGGTGTGGCTGGCCGACCAGGAGGACGCCAACACCCCGCTGTGGGCGAACGTCGTCGAGGGCCAGATCAACCTGCGCGACGCGGTCGCGGGCACCATCTCCTTCACCTCGCCGACCGGGAAGGAGTACGCGCTGGAGAGCACCGACCAGCAACGGAACCCGACGATCGTGATGCGGCCACGGGGATGGCACCTGGAGGAGAAGCACGTCCTGGTGGACGGGGAACCGGTGGCCGGGGGGCTGGTCGACCTCGCCCTCTACCTCTGCGCCAGCGCACGCCTGCAGCTGGACGCGGGCAAGGGGCCCTACCTCTACCTGCCCAAGCTGGAGCACCACCTCGAGGCCCGGCTGTGGAACGACGCCTTCCTCTTGGCACAGGACGCCCTGGACCTGCCGCGCGGCACGATCAGGGCGACCTGCCTCATCGAGACCTACCCGGCGGCCTTCCAGATGGAGGAGATCCTCTACGAGCTGCGTGAGCACGCGGCCGGGCTCAACGCCGGCCGGTGGGACTACCTGTTCAGCGTGATCAAGACGTACCGCACCCGGGGCACCGAGTACATCCTGCCGGACCGGAACTCCGTCACGATGACCGCGCCCTTCATGCGCGCCTACACCGAGCTGCTGGTGCGGACCTGCCACCGGCGCGGGGCGCACGCCATCGGCGGCATGTCCGCCTTCATCCCGTCCCGGGACGAGGACGCGAACGCCATCGCGTACGCCGGGGTCACCGCCGACAAGCGACGGGAGGCGGACGACGGCTTCGACGGCTCCTGGGTCGCGCACCCCGGGATGGTCGAGACCTGCCGGGAGGTCTTCGACGCGGTGCTCGGCGACTCCCCGCACCAGCTGCACCGCACCCGGGAGGACGTCCGGGTCGGGCCCGCCGAGCTGCTGGACGTCGCTGCCACCCCCGGCCGCGCCACCCGGGCCGGGCTGCGCTCCGACATCGACGTGGCCGTGCAGTACCTCGCCGCCTGGCTCACCGGGAAGGGCGCGGTCGCGATCCATCACCTGATGGAGGACGCCGCCACCGCGGAGATCTCCCGCAGCCAGGTGTGGCAGTGGGTGCACCACGGCGTCGTCCTGGACACCGGCGAGCAGGTCACCCCGGAGCTGGTGCGCACGCTGACGGACGAGGTGCTGACCGGGCTGCCCGGCGGGCCGGACGCCCACCGGCAGGCGGTCGACCTCTTCCTGGAGCTCGCCCTGGGCGAGTACGTCGACTTCCTCACCGTCCGCGCCTCGGCGTCGCTGCCCTGAGCCGTGGGCGGTCACTAGGGTGGGCACGGACGAGCGGCGAGGAGGCCGGGGATGACCACGGGCGTGCAGCAGGTGCTGGCCGAGCTGGAGGGTGTCCTGCCCGCGCACGGACTGCTCACCGACCCCTCCCAGCGGGAGACGTATGCCTGTGACGGGCTCGCGGCATACCGGGTCATCCCGGCGCTGGTGGTGCTCGTCGAGAGTGCCGAGCAGGTGGCCGCGACGGTCCGTGCCTGCGCCCGGCACGAGGTCCCCTTCGTCGCCCGCGGGTCGGGCACCGGCCTGTCCGGTGGGGCGCTGCCGCACGCGGACGGGGTGCTCGTCGTCACCAGCCGGCTGCGCACGCTGCACGAGGTCCGCGCCGAGGACCAGCGCGCCGTGGTCGACCCCGGGGTGATCAACCTGGCGGTGAGCCGGGCGGCGGAGCCGGTGGGGTACTACTTCGCCCCGGACCCCAGCAGCCAGCAGATCTGCTCGATCGGCGGGAACGTGGCCGAGAACTCCGGCGGGGCGCACTGCCTGAAGTACGGCTTCACCTCCGGTCACGTGCTGGCCCTGGACCTCGTCACCCCGGACGGCGAGCAGGTGCGGATCGGCACCGAGGCTCCCGACTCCCCCGGCTACGACCTGGTCGGCACCTTCGTCGGGTCCGAGGGCACGCTGGGCATCGCGACCCGGGCGGTGGTCCGTCTCACCCGCCTGCCCGAGGAGGTCCGCACCGCCCTCGGCGGCTTCCCCACCATCGACCAGGCCGGCGCGGCGACCAGTGCGATCATCGCCGCCGGCATCATCCCGGCCGCGATCGAGATCATGGACGCCCTGGCCGTCGAGGCTGCCGAGAAGGCGGTCTCCTGCGGCTACCCCGAGGGTGCCGGCGCGGTGCTGGTCGTCGAGCTGGACGGACCGGCCGGCGAGGTGGCGCACGAGTTCGCCGAGGTGGAGCGGCTGTGCCGGGAGCACGGCTGCTTCGAGCTGCGGGTGGCCACCGACGCGGCGGAGCGGGCCGAGATCTGGAAGGGGCGCAAGTCCGCCTTCGCGGCGGTCGGTCGGATCTCCCCGGACTACATCGTCCAGGACGGGGTGGTGCCACGGACGGCGCTGCCCGCGGTGCTGGCGGAGATGGGGCGGATCAGCGCCGAGCGGGGGGTCCGGGTCGCGAACGTCTTCCACGCCGGGGACGGGAACCTGCACCCGCTGGTGCTCTTCGACGCCGCCGAGCAGGGTGCCACCGAACGCGCGGAGGAGGTCTCCGGGATGATCCTGGACCTGTGCATCCGGCACGGCGGATCGATCACCGGCGAGCACGGCGTCGGCGCCGACAAGGCCCGCTACCTGCCCCGCATGTTCACCGACGAGGACCTGGACACCATGCAGCTGGTCCGCTGCGCGTTCGACCCGGCGGGCCTCGCCAACCCGGGCAAGATCTACCCCACCCCGCGGTTGTGCGGTGAGCGACCGCGACGGGTCGGCGCCGCCGACCCCGCTCCCGCCGGGCCCGCGGGCGCGGCCGTCGACCTCGAGGGGGTCGAGGTCTTCTGATGGGCACCCCGCACCGTGAGCTGGACGGCATCTGCGCCCTGCGTCCGGCCGGTCCGCAGGACCAGGTCGGCGGGGTCGCCGGCTCGGTGGTCGCCACCCCGGCCACCACCGAGGAGGTCTCGGCGCTGCTCGCTGCCTGCCACCGGCAGCGGCTGCGGGTGGTGACCCGCGGGCACGGCACCAAGATCGGTTGGGGCCGTCCCCCGGAGGCCCTGGACGTGATCCTCGAGACCACCCGGCTGACCGGCCCGGTGGAGCACTCCCGGGGCGACCTGATCGCCACCGCGGGGGCGGGCACCCCGCTGGCACGGCTGCAGGAGGTGGTCGGCCAGGCCGGGCACCAGCTGGTCGTCGACGACCTGGTCGCGACGGCAGGGGGCCCGGGCAGCACCCTCGGCGGGGCGGTCGCCACCAACCTGGCCGGTCCCCGCCGCCTGTGGACCGGGGCGCTGCGGGACCTGGTCATCGGGGTGCGCCTGGTGCGCGCCGACGGCACCGTCGCCAAGGCCGGCGGCAAGGTGGTCAAGAACGTCGCGGGCTACGACCTGGCCAAGCTGCTGACCGGCTCCTTCGGCACCCTCGCCGTGCTCACCGAGGTCACCGTCCGGCTGCACCCGCAGCCCCGCGCCGCACGCTGGGTGGGCGGGCACCTGGCGCCGGACCGGCTGGCGCCCGTGCTGGCCGGGCTGCACCGTTCCCAGCTGGCGCTGCACGGGCTCGAGGTGCGCGCGGTGCCCGGCGGCGCGGTCGAGGTCTCCGCCCTCCTCACCGGCACCGCGGCGGGGGTCGGGCCACGGGCCACCGCCCTGGTCGAGGAGGCTCCGGACCTCGCCGTCGGCACGTCGGCGCCCCCGTGGTGGGGCGTCCTGCCGGGGGCCACGGGCCGGACCCTGCTGCGCACCACCGCCCGGTTGAGCGGCGTCGCGGAGCTGGTGGAGGTGGCGACCCGGCACGGGCTGGAGGTCACCGGGTCGGCCGGCGTCGGGGTGCTGCACGCGGCCTCCGCCGACGTCGATGACGGCGCCGGCGGCGGCGCCGGCGCCTCCGCCGACGTCACGGCCGCCGCGGTCGACGCGGTGCGGGCGGCCAGCGTGCGGCTCGGCGGCTCGACCGTGGTGCTGGAGGCCCCTGCCGAGGTCCGGGCCCGGGTGGACACCTGGGGACCGGTCCCCGGGCTTGCGCTGATGGGCCGGGTCAAGGCGGAGTTCGACCCCCGGCGGGTGCTCTCCCCCGGGCGCTTCGTGGGAGGACTGTAGATGAGCGACGACACCACCGGACGCCCGCGGACCACCCCGCTGGGGATGCCGCGGGTCCCGGGCCCTCCCCGGGTGGTGGCCGACCCTGCCTTCGACGACGTGCGTCCCCCCGACCCCGGCCTGCTGGACGACTGCGTGCACTGCGGCTTCTGTCTCACCACCTGTCCGACCTACAGCCTGTGGGGTGAGGAGATGGACAGCCCCCGCGGCCGGATCGACCTGATCAGCTCCGCGTCCCAGGGAGCCCCGCTGACGGCGGCGACCGTGGGCCACCTCGACGCCTGCCTCGGCTGCATGGCCTGTGTCAGCAGCTGCCCCTCCGGGGTCCGCTACGACCGCATCCTGGAGGCGACCCGGGCCCAGGTCGAGCGACGGGTCGAGCGTCCCCGCCGGGAGCGGGCGCTGCGGGCGCTGATCTTCGCCCTGTTCCCGCACCCGCGCCGGCTGCGGCTGCTGCGCGGGCCGCTGCGTCTGGCGCAGCGCACGGGCCTGCTGCGTGCGGTGCGCGCCACCGGGCTCGCCCGTCGGGCGGGACCCGGGCTGGAGGCCATGCAGTCGCTGGCCCCCACGCTCGGCCCCCGGGTCGAGGTCCCCGAGCTCACCCCGGCCTCCGGTCCCCGCCGGGCCGTCGTCGGCATGCTGACCGGCTGCGTCCAGCGGGAGTTCTTCGGCGAGGTCAACGCCGCCACCGCCCGGGTGCTGGCGGCGCACGGGTGCGATGTCCTGGCCCCCCGCGGGCAGGGGTGCTGCGGGGCGCTGTCCGTGCACAGCGGACGGGAGGAGGAGGGCCGGGCGCTGGCCCGCTCGCTGGTGGACACCTTCGAGGCGGCGGGGGTCGAGCAGGTGGTGGTCAACTCCGCCGGGTGCGGCTCGACGATGAAGGAGTACGCCCACCTGCTGGCCGACGACCCCGTGTACGCCGAGCGGGCCCGTGCCTTCGCCGGACGGGTCCGCGACCTGTCCGAGATCCTCGTCGAGCTGGGGCCCGTGGCCCCCCGGCACCCGGTCACCGCCCACCGCCGGGAGCTGGTGGTGGCCTACCACGACGCCTGCCACCTGCGGCACGCCCAGGGCGTTGTGGACCCGCCCCGGGAGCTGCTGCGGGGCATACCGGGCGTGCGGCTCGTGGAGATCGCGGATGCCGAGATCTGCTGCGGGTCCGCAGGGATCTACAACATCCTGCAGCCAGGAACCGCGGCCGAGCTCGGGGACCGCAAGGCCACCACCGTGCTGGGGACGGGTGCCGAGCTGCTGGTCACCGCCAACCCGGGGTGCCTCATGCAGATCGGCCAGGCCCTGGAGCGGGCCGGTCGCCCGGTGCCGCTGGTGCACACTGCGGTGCTGCTGGACGCCTCGATCCGTGGCCAGGAGCTGGCGTGACGCCCCCGCCGCCGGACCGTCCCCGGGGCGTCCAGTCCGTCGACCGCACCCTGGACATCCTCGAGCTGCTGGCCTCCTCGCCCGACCCGGTGGGGGTGACCGAGGTGTCCCGCCGCCTCGGGCTCGCCCAGGGCACCGCGCACCGGCTGCTGGGGGCCCTGGTGCAGCGTGGCTGGGCGCGGCACGACGCCGGACGCCGGTATGCCGTCGGCCCGGCCGCGATGAGGGTCGGCGACGCGGCCTACCGGGCGCTGGGCAGCAGCGCCGGCCCGGTGCTGCGGGACGCGGTCCAGGCCACCGGGGAGACGGCCAACCTGGCCGTCCTGGAGGGCACGCAGATGGTCTACGTCGCCCAGGCACCGTCCCCGCACACGCTGCGGATCTTCGCCGAGGTCGGGCGCCGGGTCCCGCTGCACTCCACCGCGGTCGGCAAGGTCGCCCTCGCCCGGATGGCGCCGGCCACCCGCCGGGCCCTGCTCGGGTCCGGCCCCCTGCCCTCCCGCACCCCGCACACGGTGACGACCCCGGACCGGCTGGAGGCGCACCTGGTGCGCGTGCACGAGCAGGGTTTCGCGCTGGACGACGAGGAGCAGGAGCTGGGGGTGCGCTGCGTGGCGGTGCCGGTGCCGCTGGCCGGACTGGAGGTGTCGCTGTCGGTGAGCGGACCGACGGAACGGATGACCCCCGAGACGGCACGCGCAGCGGTGCCGGCCCTGCAGCGCCTGGCACGCCTGCTCAGCGACAGCGGCTGAGACCGCTGCATCCCTCGGGTCAGGGGGCGTCCCGCTGCGCCCGGGCCAGCCCCCGACGGCCGCGGTCGATGCGGGACACCCGGTGCGCCACCCAGCCGCTGCCGGCGAGGCAGGCGGCCCCGAGGGTGAGGCAGACCACCCCCAGGGGCAGCACCAGGGCCAGCGCGCTGACCACCAGCGGTCCGCCGGCTCCCCCGATGTCACCGGTCAGCCGGAAGCCGCCGAGGTACTGCGCCCGCCCCTGCTCAGGGGCGGTGTCCGCGCCCAGGGTCATCACGATCCCCGAGCCGAGGCCGTTGCCCACCGCCATCAGCAGCGCCAGCGCGGTGAACCCGACCAGACCCGAGGTGAGCGGCAGGCTGAGCACACCGAGGCCGAGCAGGGCCACGACCGGCACCGCGACCGCGGTGCGCCCGTGCCGGTCCATCACCCAGCCGGCCGGGTAGAACAGGGCGATCTCGAGCAGCGCGGCGGCCCCGAAGACCAGGGAGGTGGTGGAGGCCGAGATGCCGAGATGGTCCGCCCACAGCGGCAGCAGGGTGATCCGCAGCGACCGCGCACCGGCGATCACCACGACGGCGCTACCCACCGAGAGCAAGGTGCGCAGATGCTGGCGCAGGACCCGCAGCACCGACTCCGGCCGTGCCCGTCCCGGGCCACCCTCGTGCTCCGCGGTGAGGTCCGGGGCGAGCACCACCACCAGCGCGGCCAGCAGGGCCATCACCGCCGCCAGCCAGAAGACCGAGCGCAGGTCCTGGGTGAGCGCGAGCAGCCCACCACCGACCACCGGCCCCACGAAGGCCCCGATCCGGTGGCTGCCCCCCAGCGTGGACATGGCCCTCGCCCGCAGCTGCGGTGGGGCCACGACGATGAGGAAGCCCTGCCTGGCCAGCAGGAAGACCGTCCACGCCATCCCGCTCACCACCACGGCGACGCCGAGCACCCACACCGAGGGGGCGAGCGCGGCCAGGGCCATCGCGGCCGCGTCCACCACCCCCGCCAGCACGAGGGCACGCCGCTCACCGATCCTGGCCACCAGGGCGCCGGCCGGCAGCGAGCCGACGAGGCTACCCAGCCCCAGCAGGGCCACCACGAAGGCCGCCTGGCCGACGCTGGCCCCCAGGTCCCGGGCCAGCAGGGCCAGCACCGGGGTGATGGCGCCCAGGCCGACGGCGTTGACGATGCTGGGGGCGAAGGCCGGCACGGCGACGTCGCGCAGGCGGAAGTCCGCGGCCGACGACATGCGAGCTCCCCTCGACGTGAACGGGCCGGACACCACTGCGGTGTCCGGCCCGTTCGTCCGGTGGAGCTGAGGGGATTCGAACCCCTGACCCCCTCCATGCCATGGAGGTGCGCTACCAACTGCGCCACAGCCCCGTGCTCGAGGACTGGACTACTTTATCCAGGGCCGCAGGCAAACACCAAATCGCTGGTCAGGGCCCCGTCACGGACCCTTCAACGTCCGGTGGCGGCGGGGGCGCCGGTGTTCCAGGCGTCCAGCCGCCACCCGATGTCGTGCTCGACGAGCTCGGCCCAGTGACAGTTGTGCAGCCCGACCAGGGCCTGGGTGAGGCGGGTGAAGTCCATGCCCAGCACGTCCGCCACCAGCGCCCGGCTGGCCAGTCCGTGGCTGGCCAGCACCACCGTGGAGTCCTGTTCCTGGGTGGCGACCACCTCGTCGAAGACCGCCCGCATCCGGCGTGCGACGTCGCGCACCCGCTCGCCGGTCTCGCCGCGGCGGACGTCCTGGCCCTGCTCCAGCTCGGCCTGCAGCTCGGGGAAGCGGGCACGCACCTCGGGGTGGGTCAGCCCCTGCCAGCGCCCGACGTCGATCTCCCGCAACCGACGGTCCGGCTCGACCGTGAGGCCGGACGCGGAGGCCAGCGCGGCCGCCGTCGTCGCGGCGCGGGTCAGGTCGGAGGCCACCAGACGGGCCGGGGACCGCTGCGCCAGCAGCTGCGCAGCCGTGGCCGCCTGCTCCCGCCCCCGGGCGGACAGGGAGGTGTCCAGCTGCCCCTGGTAGATGCCTGCGGCGTTCTGCTCGGTCTCACCGTGCCGCCAGATCAGGACGCGTCGCACAGCCGGCCGCTCAGCCGGGGTCGACGGGGCTCTCCCCCGGACCGTCGGGGGCGGGCAGCACCACCGGGGGGCAGTCGCCCCACAGCTTCTCCAGGTCGTAGAACTCCCGGTCCTCGGCGTGCATGACATGCACCACGATGTCGCTGAAGTCCAGCAGCACCCAGCGACCTTCCCGCCGTCCCTCACGCCGCAGCGGCTTGGACCCCAGCTGCAGCAGGCGCTCCTCCACCGCATCCACGATGGCGCTCACCTGCCGCTCGGTGGGTGCGGAGGCGATGACGAAGACGTCGGTCAGGGCGAGCTGCCCGGACACGTCGAGGCCGACCACGTCCGTGGCCAGCTTGTCGTGGGCCGCAGCGGCGGCCGCCTGGGCCAGCTCGACGGCGCGTTGGGTGGCTCCCACTCAGGAGTCCTTCCGATAGAGGTCGTACTTGCCGATGTACTGCACGACCCCGTCCGGCACCAGGTACCAGACGGGATCTCCGTGGCCGGTGCGTTCCCGGCAGTCGGTGGAGCTGATGGCCATCGCGGGGACCTCGAGCAGGGTCACCTTGTCCTCGGGCATCCCGGCGTCGCTGAGGACGTGGCCCGGACGCGTCACCCCCACGAAGTGCGCCAGCTCCCAGAGCTGGTGGACACCCTTCCAGGACAGGATCTGGGCCAGGGCGTCGGCGCCGGTGATGAAGAACAGTTCGTCGTCGGGGCGCTCCTCGTGCAGGTCGCGCAGCGTGTCCATGGTGTAGGTCGGGCCCTCGCGGTCGACGTCGACGCGGCTCACCGTGAAGCTCGGGTTGGACGCCGTCGCGATGACGGTCATCAGGTACCGGTGCTCGGCGTCGGTCACCTCGGTGACGTCCTTGCGGTAGGGCTGTCCGGTGGGCACGAAGACGACCTCGTCCAGCCCCAGCAGGTGCGCCGCCTCGCTCGCGGCCACCAGGTGGCCGTGGTGGATGGGGTCGAAGGTCCCACCCATCACTCCCAGGCGCATCAGTGCGCGCTGCCGCCCCGCCCGGTGTCCGGGTCGTGCGCGCCCTCGGCGACACCGTGCGGGTCCAGGGCGAGGGTGTTGCGGAAGGAGTAGAGCAGACCGAGCAGCCCGAGGAAGGCGATCAGCGCGAAGACGCCGAACATGATCGGCGGGAAGGGCAGCTCGTTGACGATGTGGTGGCCACCGTCCTCGGCGGCCGTCAGCAGGGTCTGCGCAGGCGTCATGACGCACACTCTACCGGCCCCCGGACGGCCCCGGCTCCCGCCCGGCTAGCGCACCTGCCCGTCGCCCTCCACGACCCACTTGGTGGTGGTCAGCTCTGGCAGCGCCATCGGTCCCCGGGCGTGCAGCTTCTGCGTGGAGATCCCGATCTCCGCGCCGAAGCCGAACTCCCCGCCGTCGGTGAACCGGGTGGAGGCGTTCACGAGCACGGCCGCGGCGTCCACCTCGGTGGTGAACCGCCGGGCGGCGGCCCGGTCGTCGGTGACGATCGCCTCGGTGTGCCCGCTGCTGTGCTCCTGGATGTGACGGATGGCCTCGTCCAGGTCGTCCACCACCCGGGCCGAGATGTCCAGGGACAGGAACTCGGTGTCGTCGTCCTCGGCACTGATCGGGACGTGCTGCGCCCCGGCGGAGCGCGCATACCGGTTCATCGCGTCGTCGCCGTGCACGGTGACGCCGGCCGCCGCCAGGTCGGCCATCAGGCCCGGCAGCACCCGCTCCGCGGCGTCCCGGTGCACCAGGAGCGACTCGGCGGCGTTGCAGACCGAGGTCCGGTGGGTCTTGGAGTTGAGGACGATCTCGGTCGCCATCCCCGCCTGCGCGCCGGCATCGACGTAGACGTGGCAGTTGCCGATGCCGGTCTCGATGACGGGGACCGTGGACTCGGTCACCACCGTCCGGATCAGGCCGGCGCCACCCCGCGGGATGACCAGGTCGACCAGGCCGCGGGCGGTCATCAGGGCCCGGGCCGCGTCGTGTCCGCCGCCCGAGAGCAGCGAGACGGCGTCCGGGTTCAGCCCCTGCCCGGCCAGCGCCGACCGCAGGAGGCCGACCAGGGCCTCGTTCGTGGAGGCGGCGGCCGACCCTCCGCGCAGGATGACCGCGTTGCCGCTCTTGAGCGCCAGCCCGGCGGCGTCGACGGTGACGTTGGGGCGGGCCTCGTAGATCATCCCGACCACTCCCATCGGCACCCGCACCTGCCGGATCTGCAGGCCGTTGGCCAGGCTCGACCCGCGGACCACCTCACCCACCGGGTCGGCCAGCCCCGCCACCTGGCGCAGGGCGTCGGCCACCGCGTGCACCCGCGTCTCGTCCAGCCGCAACCGGTCCAGCAGGTTCTCCGCCAGCCCGGCACCGGCACCCCGCTCCAGGTCCTCGGCGTTGGCGGCGACGACGTCGGCGGCACCGGTGTCGACGGCGTCGGCGAGCGCGTGCAGCGCGGAGTCCTTCTCGGCGCGGGTCAGCAGCGCCAGCTCGCGGGCGGCCACGCGGGCCGCCCGGGCCACGCCCGCCACCCGGTCGATCACGTCGGGGTCGATGGTGGTGCTCATACGGTGCTCCTGCGGTGGGGTCGGGTCTGCGTCGGGGTCACGGGGTGGGTATGCCTTCGCCGAGGACGACGAGGTCGTCCCGGCGGACCACCGGTCGGGGGGCGGGGTCGCCGCTGCGCATCCGGGGGTCGCGCAGCAGCCGTCGCCCGACCAGGGGTCTGAGCTCCTCGGAGTCGTAGCCGACCAGGCCGCGGGCGACGACCTTCCCGTGCTGGTCGCAGAGGTCCACCGGGTCGCCAAGGGCGAACCGTCCCTCGACGCGGGTGACGCCGACCGGCAGCAGCGAGGTCTGCCGGCGGACCACCGCCTCGACCGCGCCGTCGTCGAGGACCACGCGCCCGGAGGCGGTGCTGGCGTGCGCCAGCCACCGACGCCGCGCCGGGCTCTTGGTGCCGACCGGGGTGAACAGGGTCCCCACGTCCGCGCCCGCGAGGGCGGGGTTGACCAGCTCGGCGCTGGTGAGCAGCACCGGGATGCCCTCGGCGACGGCCATCTGGGCGGCGGCCACCTTGGTGGTCATCCCGCCGGTGCCGACGTGCGACCCGGCCTGCGAGACGTCCACCTCGGTGATGTCCTCCGCTCCGCGCACCACCGGGATCCGGCGGGACCCGGGGCGGGAGGGGTGACCGGTGTAGAGGGCGTCCACGTCGGACAGCAGGACCAGCGCGTCCGCGTCCACCAGGTGGGCCACCAGCGCCGCCAGCCGGTCGTTGTCACCGAAGCGGATCTCGTCGGTGGCCACCGTGTCGTTCTCGTTGATGATCGGGACGACCTCCAGCTCCAGCAGCCGCTCCAGGGTACGGGAGGCGTTGACGTAGTGGCTGCGGCGGTGCATGTCGTCCGCGGTGAGCAGCACCTGCCCGACCGCCACCCCGTGCAGCGTGAAGGCACGGGAGTAGGCGCTCATCAGCGCGCCCTGTCCGGCGCTGGCCGCCGCCTGCTGGGTGGCGAGGTCCTTGGGCCGTCGGGTGAGGCCCAGCGGCCCCATCCCCGCCGCGATGGCCCCGGAGGAGACGAGCACCACCTGGGTGCCGAAGAGCGACTGCTTGGCCAGCGTCGTCGCCAACGCCTGCAGGCGGAAGTCGTCGAGGCCGCCGTCGTGCTCGGTGAGCGAGGAGGAGCCGACCTTGATCACGACGCGGTGCGCGTCACGGATGACGGAGCGGTCGGAGCTGGGACCCATAAGGACGAATACTATTCCATGTCAGCGCATACTCATGCACTCAGAGGGGACCCGGCCCAGGACGGCCCAGCCCCGGTGGTGTCAGTCGTCCTCGGTCCAGAACCCGGCGCGCCGCTCCGCCTCGAGCTGCTCGCGCGCCGCGGTCCCGGCGTCCTTGCGGTCGTGGAACTCGTCCCGCTTCTGCGACCGGGTGGGCCGCGAGCGCTCGTCCAGCCGCAGGTCGGTGCCCCGGGCGCCGAGCAGCTCCGCACCGGCCATGGTGGGCTCCCAGTCGAAGACCACGGCGTCGTCCTCGGGGCCGATCAGCACCGTGGACCCGGCGACCGCGCCCGAGCGGAGCAGCTCCTCCTCGATCCCCAGCCGGTTGAGCCGGTCCGAGAGGTACCCCACCGCCTCGTCGTTGGTGAAGTCCGTCTGGCGGACCCACCGGGTCGGCCGCTCCCCCACCACGCGGAAGAGGTCCTCCCCGGAGGAGGTCTTCTCCCGCCGCACGCTGAAGCCCTGGTCGTCGACCGCCTTGGGCCGGATGACCACCCGCTGCGGCTCGACCACCACCTGCTCCTCGCGGGCGGTGCGCACATGACCGGCGAGGGCGAAGGTCAGCTCCTTGAGGCCCTGGTGGGCGACGGCGGAGATGACGTGCACCTCATACCCCTGCTCCTCCAGGTCCGGGCGCACCATCTCGGCGAGCTCACGCGCCTCCGGGACATCCGCCTTGTTGAGCACCACCACCCGGACCCGCTCCGCCAGCGGGATGCCCCCGAGCCGGCCGTGCGGGACGTAGGCCGCCAGCTCGGCCTCGATCACCTCGAGGTCCGTCACCGGGTCGCGTCCTGGCTCCAGGGTGGCGCAGTCGATGACGTGCACCAGCACGTGGCAGCGCTCGACGTGCTGCAGGAACTGCAGGCCCAGCCCCTTGCCCTCGCTCGCCCCCGGGATCAGCCCGGGCACGTCGGCGACGGTGAACCGGTCGCCGCCGGCGGTCACCACGCCCAGATTGGGGACCAGGGTGGTGAACGGGTAGTCGGCGATCTTCGGGCGGGCCGCGGACAAGACGCTCACCAGGGAGGACTTGCCGGCCGAGGGGAACCCGATGAGGGCGACGTCGGCCAGGGTCTTGAGCTCGAGGACGACCTCGTTCTCCTCCCCCGGCTCGCCGAGCAGCGCGAAGCCCGGGGCCTTGCGGCGAGGGGAGGCGAGCGCCTTGTTGCCCAGGCCCCCGCGGCCGCCGCGGGCCGGGACGTACTCCATCCCCTCGCCCACCAGGTCGGCCAGGACCTCACCGCCGCGGGTGGTCACCACGGTGCCGGAGGGGACCGGCAGCACCAGGTCCTCCCCCTGGGCGCCGTTGCGCTCGTCCCCCTCGCCGGGCTTGCCGTTGGGGGCGCTGCGGTGCGGGCCGTGGTGGTAGTCGATGAGGGTGGTCATCTGGGAGTCGACGCGGAGCACGATGTCGCCACCCCTACCCCCGTTGCCGCCGTCGGGACCCCCCAGCGGCTTGAACTTCTCGCGGTGCACCGAGGCCACGCCGTGGCCGCCGTTGCCCGCGCGCAGGTGCAGGACGACACGGTCGACGAAGTTGGCCATGGGGCGATCCTCTCAGGTGCGGTCCACGCGGGGGCGCGGACCGGTGGGGCGGTCGGGGTGGACGTCCGCCCGGGGACAGCACGACGCCGGTGGGACGAGCCCACCGGCGTCGGGTGCGCCGGTCACGGGGTGCGGACCGGCGTCACGGGTGTGGTGTCGCGCCTCAGGCGTCGACGGTCGCCGCCTCGGCGACGATGTTCACGGTCTTGCGGCCGCGCTTGGCGCCGAACGCCACCACGCCGGGGACCAGCGCGAAGAGCGTGTCGTCCTTGCCCCGACCGATCCCCTCACCGGGGTGGAAGTGGGTCCCGCGCTGCCGGACGATGATCTCGCCCGCACCGACGACCTGCCCGCCGAAGCGCTTCACGCCGAGGCGCTGGGCGTTCGAGTCCCGACCGTTGCGGGTCGAGGATGCACCCTTCTTGTGTGCCATCTGCTGCTCCTCTTGTGGGTATGCCCGACGCTCAGGCGTCGATCGCGGTGATCTTGACCTGGGTCAGCGGCTGACGGTGACCCTGGCGCTTCTTGTAGCCGGTCTTGTTCTTGTACTTCTGGATGATGATCTTCGGACCCTTGGTGGCACCGAGGATCTCGGCGGTGACCTTGACCTTGCCCAGGGCACCGGCGTCGGTGGTCACCGTGGAGCCGTCGACCAGCAGGACGGGAGCGAGCTCGACGGTCTCGCCGGCCTGGCTCTCGACCTTGTCGATGGTCAGGACGTCGCCGACGGAGACCTTCTCCTGGCGGCCGCCAGCACGGACGATCGCGTACACGTTGAACTCACTTTCTGCTGCTACGAGTGGGGTTGACAGCTCCGGGACCTCGTCAGACGTGCTCGAGCCGCCGCAGGTGCGTCGTACCTCAGAGCCCGTCCCGACAGACCAGGGCGAACCGACGCACCAGACTAGCGCGCGGGCCGCCCGGTCTCCAAACTCAGCCGGGCTCTTCCTCGCCGACCGGAGGGCCGGCGGGGGCGACGACACGACCTCGGCGACGACGCTTGGGGGCCGGCGGTGCAGGCTCGGCGACCGGCTCCTGCACGGGGTCGGGCACGACCTCCGGCACGACGTCCGACACAGCGACCGGCTCCGGCACGGGGTCGGGCACGACCTCCGGAACGACGTCCGGCTCCACGGCCTCGGTGGCGACCGCCTGCGCGGCCGCGTCGGCCGTCTGGCTGCTGGCACCCACCTGGAGCGCGGCCGCGTGCGCGGCCGCCGCGATCTGCGCCGGCGTCGGTCCGTTGGGGTTGGGCGGGGGCAGCACGTTCTTCGGCTCGGTGGATCCCGCCCCGTTGCCGGAGCTGCTGCCGTTGCCGTTGCGACCCTTGCCGCGTCGCTTGGCACCGCCGCCGCCCGTACCGCCGTTACCGGCGTCCTCGCCACCGCCCCCGGACTTGCCGACCGGCTCGGTCTGCACCTCGATCCCCCGACCTGCGCAGTGCACGCAGGTCTCGGAGAAGACCTCGATCAACCCGGAGCCGACCCGCTTGCGGGTCATCTGGACGAGCCCGAGCGAGGTGACCTCGGCCACCTGGTGCTTGGTCCGGTCCCGGCCCAGGCACTCCAGCAGGCGGCGCACGACCAGGTCCCTGTTGCTCTCCAGCACCATGTCGATGAAGTCGACGACGATGATCCCGCCGATGTCGCGCAGCCGCAGCTGCCGCACGATCTCCTCGGCCGCCTCGATGTTGTTCTTCGTCACCGTCTCCTCGAGGTTGCCCCCGGAGCCGGTGAACTTGCCGGTGTTCACGTCCACCACCGTCATCGCCTCGGTCCGGTCGATGACCAGCGAACCCCCCGAGGGGAGCCACACCTTGCGGTCCATCGCCTTCGCGATCGCCTCGTGCACGCGGTAGGTGGTGAAGACGTCCGAGGTGCCGGTGTACTTCTCCACCCGCGGCGCCAGGTCGGGCGCCACGTCGTCGATGTAGCGCTTGACCTCGCTCCAGGCCTGCTCGCCGGAGACGACGAGCTTCGCGAAGTCCTCGTTGAAGACGTCGCGGATCACCCGCACCGTCATGTCGGCCTCACCGTGCAGGAGCACCGGCGCGTTGGCGCTGCCCGACTTCTTGTCGATGCGCTCCCAGGTGGCGGTGAGCCGCTCGACGTCGGCCCGCAGCTCCGCCTCGGAGGCACCCTCGGCGGCGGTCCGCACGATCACGCCGGCCTCGCTGGGCACCACCTCCTTGAGGATCTTCTTGAGCCGGGTGCGCTCGGTGTCGGGCAGCTTGCGCGAGATCCCGGTCATCGAGTTGCCCGGGACGTAGACCAGGTACCGACCGGGCAGGGACACCTGGGAGGTGAGCCGGGCGCCCTTGTGACCGATCGGGTCCTTAGTCACCTGGACCAGGACGGACTCGCCCGACTTGAGGGCGTTCTCGATGCGCTTGGGCTGGTTGCCCTCCAGGCCGGCCGCGTCCCAGTTGACCTCGCCCGCGTAGAGGACCGCGTTGCGCCCCTTGCCGATGTCGACGAAGGCCGCCTCCATGCTGGGCAGCACGTTCTGCACCCGGCCCAGGTAGACGTTGCCGACCATGGTCGTCTGCGCCGAGCGGGACACGTAGTGCTCCACCGGCACCCCGTCCTCGAGCACGGCGATCTGGGTGCGGTCCTCGAGCCCGCGCACCACCATCGTCCGCTCGACGCTCTCCCGCCGGGCGAGGAACTCCGCCTCGGTGATGATCGTCCGTCGGCGACCCGCCTCGCGACCCTCACGACGTCGCTGCCGCTTCGCCTCGAGCCTGGTGGAGCCCTTGACCGAGGTCACCTCGTCCTTGGCCGACCGCTCGCTGCCGCTGCGGCTGCGGCGCCGACGGCGCTTCGTGCCGGCCGCCGTGTCGGACTCGGACTCGCCGCCCCCGTCGCCGTCGTTATCGCCCCGACCGGCGGCGTCGGGCTGCTGGCCCTTGCCGTTGTCGTTGCCGGTCGCGTCCCGGCGGCCGCCCCGGCGACGACGACCTCCCTGGTCGCCCTCCTGCTCGGTCGACGGCTGGTCGCCGGACTCCGACGACTCCACGGAGTCACCGGCGTCGCCGCCACCGGAACGGGAGCGTCGACCCTTGCCGCCGCGACGCCGGCGCCTGCCCCGACCGCCGGACTCGTCGTCCGTGTCGTCACCGGTGTCGTTGTCGTCGTCCCGCACGTCGCCGGCACCGTCGTCGTTGCTGCCGCCGGCGCCACGACGACGCCGGGCCTGCTCGGCGGCGCCGTCCGGCCGGCGGGCCTCCTGCTCGTCCTCCGCGGCGGGCTGCTGGCCACGCTCCGGCGGGGCGGAAGCGGCGACCGTGGCACGGCGCGACCGCCTCTTCGGCAGGTCGCTCAGGTCGGGCGCCTGGAACACCAGGCCGAAGGAGGAGGCCGCGGCGGCGGGTGCCGGCTCGTCCTGCTCCGGCGACTCCTGCTCCGGCAGCTCGGGCTCCTCGGCCTGCGGGTCCGCAGCGACGGCCACGACGGGCACGTCCTCGGTCCCGGCGGCGTCCGTGTCGGGGGTGGTGCGTTCGTCAGACACTGGGTGTCCTTCCAGGCCGCACGGGTTCAGTCCACATCCGGGCCCCTGTCCGAGCCCACTGCCCGCGCAGCGCGGGTGCTGTGTCGCCGCGACCGGTCGACCGCGACGGAAGTCATCCGTCCACCGTGGCGGCTCGCGTTCCAGCGCGGCACCCTCACGGCGCGGCGAAACCTCTTCGACGCGTCCTGTGGCGTCGCGCGTGCCGACCGTGGCCGCACCGCGAGGGCTCCTACCGAGCCGGGCGACGCTGTGGGACGTCGCTCGACCAGGACCGAGTATCGCACACCACGCCGGGGCGACCACCCCGGCGCGCCCGCCGCAGGTGCCGGTACGGTGGGTCATCGTGCGCGTCTACAACTTCTCCGCCGGCCCAGCCACCATGCCCCTCCCGGTCCTCGAGCAGGCCCGGTCCGAGATGACCGACTGGCACGGTTCCGGGATGTCGGTGATGGAGATGTCGCACCGCAGCCCGGAGTTCGTCGGCATCGCCGCTGCCGCAGAGGCGCGGATGCGCTCCCTCCTCTCGGTGCCCGACGACTACGCGGTGCTCTTCCTGCAGGGAGGGGCGACCGGACAGTTCTCCGCGGTCCCGCTGAACCTGGCCTCCCCCGACCGGCACGCGGCATACCTGAACACGGGGTCGTGGTCGGCCAAGGCGATCGAGGAGGGCCGCAAGTACGTCGATGTCCGGGTGCTGGCGGACGAGAAGGACTCGCGCTACGCCGACGTCCCGACGGAGGGCTCCTTCGAGGTGGCCCCGGACGCGGCCTACCTGCACCACACGCTGAACGAGACGATCGGCGGGGTCGAGTTCCCGTACGTCCCCGAGGCCGGCACCGTGCCGGTCGTCACCGACGCCAGCTCGACGATCCTGTCCCGCACGATGGACGTGAGCCGCTACGGCGTGGTCTACGCCGGAGCGCAGAAGAACCTCGGCCCCTCCGGCCTGTGCGTCGTCATCGTGCGCCGCGACCTGCTCGGGCACGCCCGGCCGGACGTCCCCGCCGCGCTGGACTGGGCGGCCATGGACAAGGCCGACTCGATGCTCAACACCCCGCCCACGCTGGCCTGGTACCTGGTCGGCCTGGTCCTCGAGTGGGTGGAGGAGCAGGGCGGGGTGAGTGCGATGGGCGAGCGCAACCGCGCCAAGGCGGACCTGCTCTACGGCACCATCGACCGCTCCGACTTCTACTCCAACCCGGTCGCGCCCCGGGCACGCTCCTGGATGAACGTGCCGTTCCTGGTGCCGGACCCGGCGCTGGAGAAGCCCTTCGTGGCGGCCGCCGCCGAGGCCGGTCTGTCCGGGCTGGCCGGCCACCGCAGCGTCGGTGGGATGCGCGCCAGCATCTACAACGCCATGCCGATCGAGGGCGTCCAGGCCCTGGTCGACTTCATGACCGACTTCGAGCAGCAGAACGGCTGAGCACCCAGACATGAGCACCTTCGCCATCCAGACCCTCAACGCCATCTCCCCGGTCGGCCTGCAGCGGCTCGACCGCGACGTGTTCGACCTGGGCACCGACATCGCCGCACCGCGAGGCATCCTGCTGCGCTCGGCGGACCTGCACTCCTACGAGGTCCCGTCCTCCCTCTACGCGGTGGCCCGCGCCGGCGCCGGCACCAACAACATCCCGGTGGACGCCCTGGCGGCGCGCGGCATCCCGGTGTTCAACACCCCGGGCGCCAACGCCAACGCGGTCAAGGAGCTGGTCATCGCCGGCATGCTGCTGGCGGCCCGCAACCTCTACCACGCGGCCGACTACACCCGGGCGCTGGTCGCCGAGCAGGGTCTGTCCGGCTCCGAGCTGGACACCCAGGTCGAGGCCGGCAAGAAGCAGTTCGCCGGCTACGAGCTGCCCGGCCGCACCCTCGGGGTCATCGGCCTCGGTGCGATCGGCGTGCTGGTCGCCAACGCGGCCCAGTCGCTCGGCCTGCGGGTGCTGGGCTACGACCCGGCCATCACCGTCGAGCGGGCCTGGCAGCTCTCCCCCAACATCGAGCAGGTCACCAGCGTCGAGGAGCTGTTCTCCCGGTCCGACATGATCACCCTGCACGTGCCGCTGATCGAGGCCACCCGGGGCCTGGTGGACGCCCAGCGGATCGCGATGATGCGCCCCGGCGGGGTGGTGCTCAACTTCGCCCGTGGCGGTGTCGTCGACGAGCAGGCGGTCCTGGAGGCGCTCGACTCCGGTCAGCTCCACTCCTACGTCAACGACTTCCCCAGCGAGCAGGGTGCGGTGCACCCGCGGGTCATCACCCTGCCGCACCTGGGCGCCTCCACCGGTGAGGCGGAGGACAACTGCGCGGTGATGGCGGCCGAGCAGCTGGCGGACTACCTGCTGCACGGGAACATCCGCAACTCGGTGAACTTCCCCGAGGTGGTGATGGCGCGCACCCCGGGCACCACCCGGCTGGGCATCTTCAACGAGAACAAGCCCAACATGATCGGTCAGATCACCGCCGCCCTGGCCGACGCCGGGCTCAACGTGGCGGAGTTCACCAACCGGTCCAAGGGCGAGGTGGCCTACACCCTGGTCGACGTCGAGGGTGAGGTCCGCGACGGCCTCAAGGACGACATCCTGGCGATCGAGGGGATCATCCGGGCCCGCCGGATCGACGGGCCCGCACCGGCCTAGCCGCCGGACTCACCCCAGCAGTGTCCGCGCGGTGTCGTGCGTGGTGACCAGGCCGCTGATCAGCCCTCCGGCCATCGCCGCCCGCACCGCCGCCACCTTGCCCGGTCCGTGGGCGATCGCGATGACCTGCGGGATGTCACGCAGCTGCTCCGGGCCCAGCGCGATGAGCCGTTCGGACAGGCAGGTGGTGACCAGCCGGCCGTCGGCGTCGAAGCAGGTGCCCACCGCCTCCCCCACCACGCCCTGGTCGGTGATCTCGTTCCGGCACTCCTCGTCCAGCATGTCGTAGATGGTCGAGCCGCCCGGGCCCCATGCACCGACACCGACCATCGCGACCGTCACGTCGCCGGCGGATGCCAGGGTGTCGCTCACCGCGGCGTCCCGGCGGACCGCGTGCGCGGCCGCGGCGTCGGGCATCAGCAGCGGCGCGAAGAAGACCTGACGCCCTCCTCCGGCGATCCTGCCGGCGCGGCGCACCAGGTCCACCGCGCTGGAGTCCTCCCGGGTGGTCGCCAGCGCCCCGCTGAGCTGCACGATGGGCACCTTCGGGAGGCTCTCGAGGGCATACACCATGTCGTGCACGGTGCGGCTCCAGGGCAGCCCGAGCACGTCTCCCTCGCGGACGGTGTCGCCCAGCAGCCGCGCTGCCGCGGCGCCCACCTCGCCGCGGACCTCAGGGGCGGTCGAGGACATCGGCACCACCGCGCACCGGGTCAGCCCGAAGCGGTCCATCAGCTCGTCGGCCAGCCCGCCGCCCCTCGGCTCGGGCTCGACGATCTCGATCCGCACCACCCCTGACTCCAGGGCGAGGTCCAGCAACCGGGCCACCTTGAAGCGGCTGATCCCCAGCGCCTCGGCGATGTCCGTCTTGGCCTGACCCTGCTCGTAGTGCCGACGGGCCACCGCGACCGCGAGCATCAGGTCGTCGTCGGAGCGTTCCTGGGCCATCCTCGCCTCTCCTCACGTCGTCGTGCTCGGTCCACACCCTGCTGACCCACCGCCGACGGTCTTGACAGCACGGCAGCGATCCGATGTGATGAGCATACTCATCCGTGCACACTTTTGCGCTCATATGTGCACCTGTTCTGGAGGGTCGGTTTGACAAAGAAGTCCGTGCCGCCACGAAGCCTTGCCGTGGTCGCCACCTCGTGCATCGCTCTCACCACCACCGCCTGCGCCGGTTGGGGAGGTGGAGGCATCGGCGGCGGGGGTCCCGACTCGATCAACGTGCTCATGGTCAACAATCCGCAGATGGTGGACCTGCAGAGCCTCACGGCCGAGCACTTCACGGCGGAGACCGGGATCTCGGTGAACTTCACCGTGCTCCCCGAGAACGACGTCCGGGACAAGATCAGCCAGGAGTTCAGCAGCCAGGCGGGTCAGTACGACGTCGCGACGCTGTCCAACTTCGAGATCCCGATCTACGCCCGCGCCGGCTGGGTCGCCCCGCTCGACGACTTCACCGCCCAGGACGAGGAGTTCGACTTCGACGACATCCTGGAGCCGATGCGGACCTCGCTCTCGGACGACGGGGTCGCCTACGGCATCCCGTTCTACGGCGAGTCCTCCTTCCTGATGTACCGCCAGGACGTGCTCGAGGCGGAGGGTGTGACCATGCCCGAGCGGCCCACCTGGGACGAGGTCGCGGAGATCGCCGCCCGGGTCGACGGTGCCGAGCCGGGGATGAGCGGCATCTGCCTGCGCGGCCAACCGGGATGGGGCCAGGTGATCGCCCCGCTGACCACGGTGGTCAACACCTACGGCGGCACCTGGTTCGAGGAGGACATGACCCCGCGGATCGACTCCCCCGAGTTCACCGAGGCCGTCGACTTCTACGTGGACCTGGTCCGCGAGCACGGGCAGAACGGTGCCCCCGCCTCAGGGTTCGTGGAGTGCCTGAACAACCTCCAGCAGGGCAACTCGGCCATGTGGTACGACGCCACCTCGGCGGCCGGGTCGCTGGAGGCGCCGGACTCGCCGGTCAAGGACCTCATCGGCTACGCCCCCGCCCCGGTGAAGGACACCGACAGCGCCGGCTGGCTCTACGCCTGGTCCTGGGCGATCCAGGAGGCCAGCGAGAACCAGGACGACGCCTGGGAGTTCGTCTCCTGGGCCTCCAGCGCGGAGTACGAGGAGCTGGTCGGCGAGGAGCTCGGCTGGTCCCGGGTCCCGGCCGGCAAGCGCTCCTCGACCTACGACAACGAGGCCTACCTCGAGGAGGCCGGCCCGTTCGCGGAGGCGACCCGGGCGGCGATCGAGTCCGCGGATCCTGAGAACCCCGGGGTGCAGCCGCGGCCGGCGATCGGTGTCCAGTTCGTCGGCATCCCCGAGTTCCCGGACCTGGGCACCCAGGTCAGCCAGGACATCAGCGCGGCCATCGCCGGGCGGATGAGCGTGGAGGAAGCCCTGGAACGCGGGCAGCGCGTCGCCGAGGACATCTCGGAACGGTACGAGGAGAGGGCACAGGGATGAGCACCACCACCGACACCAACCCGGAGCAGGGGACCACCGGGGCGGGCACCCCGGCCCAGCGGCGACGCACCCGGTCCTCCTCCTGGCAGCGGCGGCTCCCACTGCTGCCGGCCCTGATCTTCGTCATCGTGATGACGCAGCTGCCGTTCCTGGGCACCATCGTCATCTCGTTCATGAACTGGAACGCGTACTACCCCGACGAGCGCGGGTTCGCCGGGTTCGCGAACTTCGCCCGGGTGTTCACCGACGTGAACGCGCGCTCCGCGGTCCTGGTCACCATCCTCATCACGGTGGCCACGGTGCTCATCAGCCTGGCCCTCGGGCTGGCCATCGCGCTGCTGCTGGACCGCAAGTTCCGCGGCCAGGGCATCGTCCGGACGATGATGATCGCGCCCTTCCTCGTGGTCCCGATCGCGGCGGCGCTGCTCTGGAAGCACGCGCTCTACAACCCGGAGTACGGCCTGTTCAACGGGTTGCTCACGCTGGTCCTGGGGGACGACGCCCCGCAGCCCGACTGGGTGGGCTCGATGCCGTTGCCGGCGCTGGTCGCCGCCCTGGTCTGGCAGTGGACCCCGTTCATGATGCTCATCCTGCTGGCCGGGCTGCAGAGCCGACCGCTGGACGTGGTCGAGGCCGCCCGGATCGACGGTGCCTCGGAGTTCCGGATCTTCACCAGCATGACCCTGCCCCACCTGCGCCAGTACATCGAGCTGAGCACCCTGCTCGGGACGATCTACGTGGTGCAGAACTTCGACCACGTCTTCACCATCACCGCCGGCGCGACCGGCACGGCGAACCTGCCCTACTTCATCTACCAGACCTTCTACACCGCTCAGGACTACGGACGTGCGTCCGCGGCCGGCGTGGTGACCGTGGTCGGCACCCTCGTCGTCGCCATGTTCGCCCTGCGCACCGCGTTCGCCATCTTCAAGGAGGAAGGCCGATGAGCACCACCTCGCAGTCGCCCAGCGCCGACACCGGGACCCGTGACCGGGCAACCGGCGGCGCCGCCTACACGCACGCCCGGAAGCCGCGGCGGGGCACCTTCCTCACCGTGCTGGCCTGGGTCGTCGGGTTCCTCTTCTTCTTCCCGGTGCTGTGGATGGTGCTCGTCTCCTTCCGCCCCGAGACGAGCGCCGCGAGCAACCCGCCCGAGCTCTTCGCCCCGGTCAGCCTGGAGGGCTACCGCGCCTTCTTCGCGGCCGGCCCCTGGCCGCCGCTGCTGAACTCGCTGACCGCCAGCGTGGTCTCCACCATCCTGGTGCTGCTGCTGGCCTTCCCGGCGGCCTACGCGCTGTCCATCCGTCCGGTGAAGAAGTGGACGGACGTCCTGTTCTTCATGCTCTCCACCAAGATGCTGCCGATCGTGGCCGGCATCCTGCCGATCTACCTCTTCGCCTCGGCGACGAACCTGCTGGACAACATCTGGCTGCTGATCATCCTCTACACCTCGATGAACATGCCGATCGCGGTGTGGATGCTGCAGTCCTTCCTGGCCGAGGTGCCGGTGGAGATGCTGGAGGCCGCCCAGGTCGACGGGGCCGGGCTGATCACCACGCTGCGGACCGTCATCGCGCCCGTGGTGATGCCCGGGATCGCGTCAGCCGCGCTGATCTGCTTCATCTTCAGCTGGAACGAGCTGCTCCTGGCCCGGGTGCTGACCAGCACGGTGGCCACCACCGCCCCGGTCTTCCTGACCAGTTTCGTCACCAGCCAGGGCCTCTTCCTGGCCAAGGTCTGCGCCGCCTCCTTCATCGTCTCGCTGCCGGTCCTGGCAGCCGGTTTTGCGGCGCAGGACAAGCTGGTGCAGGGTCTGTCCATGGGAGCAGTGAAGTGAGCCCGGCCATCCCGCTCAGCGAGGAGACGCTGTCGCAGGTCACGACGGAGGTGGCCAGGCCGGGGTATGACCGCTCCCGCCTGTCGCCGGGGATCGTGCACTTCGGGGTCGGCGGCTTCCACCGGGCGCACCAGGCGATGTACCTGGACGCCCTGCTGGAGGACGGCGTGGACGAGGCCTTCGGCTGGGGGATCGTCGGCGTGGGCACGATGCCCGGTGACGCCCGCATGCGGGACGCCCTGCAGGCCCAGGACTGCCTGTACACGCTGGTGGTCAAGCACCCCGACGGCCACCTGGAGCCGCGGGTGGTCGGCTCGCTGTGCGACTACCTCTTCGCCCCCGAGGACCCCGGGGCGGTGCTCGACCGGCTGACCGACCCGGACGTCCGGATCGTCAGCCTGACCATCACCGAGGGCAGCTACCACGTCAACCAGGTCACCGGCGAGTTCGACCCGAAGGACGACGCGCTGCAGGCGGACATCGCCGACCCCGGGGCGCCGCGCAGCGCCTTCGGCTTCATCACCGAGGCGCTCCGCCGCCGGCGGGCCGCAGGAACCCCGGCCTTCACGGTGATGTCCTGCGACAACCTGCCGGGCAACGGCGACGTGGCCGCGGCCATGCTGACCGCCTTCGCCGCGCTGCAGGACGAGGCGGCGGACGGTCCCGCGCTGGCGCCCTGGATGGGCGAGCAGGTGGCCTTCCCCAACGCCATGGTCGACCGGATCACCCCGGTCACCACGCCGGAGGACATCGAGGCCCTGGCCACCCGGTTCGGCGTCGCCGACCAGTGGCCGGTGGTGTGCGAGCCGTTCACCCAGTGGGTGCTCGAGGACCACTTCCCCACCGGACGTCCCGCGTTCGAGGAGGTCGGCGTCCAGCTGGTGGACGACGTGGTGCCCTACGAGCTGATGAAGCTGCGGCTGCTCAACGCCGGGCACCAGGCCTTGTGCTACCTGGGCTACCTGTCCGGCTACCGCTACGCCCACGAGGTGTGCCAGGACCCGCTCTTCGTCGACTTCCTGCTCGGCTACATGGAGCACGAGGGGACACCGACGCTGCCCGAGGTGCCGGACGTCGACCTGGCCGCCTACCGTCATACCCTCATCGAGCGGTTCGCCAACCCCGAGGTGCGCGACACCCTGGCCCGGCTGTGCGCCGAGAGCTCGGACCGCATCCCCAAGTGGCTGGTGCCGGTCATCCGCCACCAGCTGGAGCACGACGGACCGCTCGAGCGGTGCGCGCTCGTGGTCGCCTCCTGGGCCCGCTACGCCGAGGGCGTGGACGAGCAGGGCGAGCCGATCGAGGTCGTGGACCGGCACCGGGACCGGGTGATGGCCGCCGCCGCGGCCCAGCAGGAGGACGCGCTGGCCTTCCTGCGGGACGAGACCTTCTTCGGTGACCTGGCCCAGCAGGAACGTTTCACCCAGCCCTACACCCACTTCCTGACCCGGCTGCGCACCGACGGTGCCCGTGCCACACTCGAGGACCATGACTGGACCTGACCTGACCCTCGTCGCCGGCGTCGACACCTCCACCCAGGCCTGCAAGGTCGTCGTCTGCGACGCGGACAGCGGAGAGGTGGTGCGCCAGGGGCGCGGGCAGCACCCGAGCGGCACCGAGGTGGACCCGGAGCACTGGTGGAGCGCCTTCGAGGAGGCCACCGCCGGTGGCCTGCTGGACGGCGTGGAGGCCATCGCCGTCGGTGGGCAGCAGCACGGCATGGTGCTGCTGGACGAGGACGACGCGGTGGTCCGCCCGGCGCTGCTGTGGAACGACACCCGGTCCGCCCGGAGCGCGCAGGACCTGGTGGCCGAGCTCGGCGGGCCCCGGGCCTGGGCGGACCGCACCGGGGTCGTGCCGCTGGCGGCGATCACGGTGAGCAAGCTGCGGTGGGTCGCGGAGCACGAGCCCGAGCACCTGGCGCGGGCCGCCACCTGCGTGCTGCCGCACGACTGGCTGACCGGTCAGATCCGGCGACGGCTGGGTGGCGGACCGGGCGGGTGGACCACCGACCGGGGGGACGCCTCCGGGACCGGCTACTTCAGCGCCGCCACCGGGGACTACGACCAGGAGCTGGTCCGGCTGGCGATCGGCCGGGACCTGGACCTGCCACAGGTGCTGGGGCCTACCGAGAGCGCCGGCACCACCGGCGCCGGGGCCGTCGTCGGCCCGGGCACCGGCGACAACGCCGCCGCGGCCCTGGGGCTGGGGCTGACGCCCGGGGACGTCGTGATGTCGTTGGGCACCAGCGGCACCGCGTTCGCCCGGCACCACACCCCGAGCGCCGACGTGCGCGGCGAGGTGGCCGGGTATGCCGACGCCACCGGGCAGTTCCTCCCCCTGGTCTGCACCCTCAACGCTGCCCGGGTGCTCAGCGCCGGGGCCACCATGCTGGGCACCGACCTGGCCGGCCTGGAACGGCTGGCCCTGGCGGCGCCGCTGGGGGCGCAGGGACTCACCCTGCTCCCCTACCTGGACGGCGAGCGGACCCCCAACCTCCCCGAGGCCACCGGCACCCTCTCCGGGATGACCCGGGAGAACCTGACCCCGGAGAACGTGGCCCGCTGCCTGGTCGAAGGGATGCTGCTCGGGGTCGGCGCCGGGATCGACTCGCTGCAGCGCGAGGGCGTCGACGTCCAGCGGGTCCACCTGATCGGTGGGGCGGTGGCCTCACGCGCCGTCCGGGAGATCGCGGCCGACCTGCTGGAGGTCCCGGTGGTGGTTCCCGAGCCGGCCGAGTACGTCGCTCTCGGAGCTGCCCGCCAGGCGGCCTGGACGCTGCGCGGCGGGGACCAGCCTGACTGGCCGGTGCCGCGGGCGGCCAGCCTGCAGGCCCGGCCGGGCAGCGCCGCGCACGAGGTGCGCGCCCGCTACCGCGAGCTCGTCACCACCGTGCACGGCGGCGGGGCTCAGTCCGTGTAGAAGCGGTCCAGCTCGGCCCGGTACTTCTGGGTCACCGCGCGACGCTTGAGCTTCATGCTCGGGGTCAGGTCACCCTCCTCGATGGACAGGTCGTGGTCGAGCACGTGGAAGTGCTTGACCTGCTCGTGCCGGGCCAGCTGCTGGTTGAGCTGGTCGACGTAGCCCTGCACCATGTCCCGGGCCGCCTGGGAGGTGACGATCTGGGCATACGAGTCGCCGGCCATACCGTTCTTGGCCGCCCACCCGGTGATGGCGTCCGGGTCCAGCGTGATCAGCGCGGAGACGAAGTTGCGTCCGTCGCCCTCGACGATGAGCTGGCTGGCGTAGGGGCAGGTCCCCTTGAAGAGCGACTCGATCCGGGAGGGGGCGACGTACTTGCCGCCGGAGGTCTTGAAGAGGTCCTTCTTGCGGTCGGTGATCCGGACGTGCCCGCTGTCGTCGATCTCGGCGATGTCCCCGGTGGCGAGCCACCCGTCCTGCAGGGCCTCCGCCGTGGCCTCGTCGTTCTGGTGGTACCCGGTCATGACGCCGGGGCCGCGCATCAGCAGCTCCCCGTCCTCCGCCAGCCGCACCTCGGTGCCCGGCAGCGGCCAGCCCACGGTGCCGATCCGGTTGGCCCCCGGGTGCGGTCGGTTGACGATGGAGGCGGCGCTGGACTCGGTCAGCCCGTACCCCTCGATGATCGTCAGCCCCATCGCGTCGAACCAGCGCGCGATGTCGTGGTTGAGGGCGGCCGAGCCGGAGATGAAGAACCGGATCCGGCCCCCGAAGCGCTCCCGGATCTTGGAGAGCACCAGCTTGTCGGCCAGCCCGTGCTTGAGCTTGAGCAGACCCTTCGGCTCCCCGCCGGAGGCGCGCATCTGCGCTACCTCCGTGCCGACCCCGGCGGCCCAGCCGAAGAGCTTCGCCTTCACCCCGCCCTCGTCGGCCACCGTGGTGGTGATCCGGCCGTAGGCCTTCTCGAAGATCCGCGGGGCGGCACCCATGAAGGTGGGGCGCACGACCGCCAGGTTGGCGACGATCTTGTCCACCCGCCCGTCCACCGCCGTCGGGAAGCCGATCTGCAGCGGCAGCACGAGCAGCATCTTGCCGAAGACGTGCGCCAGCGGCAGCCACAGGTACTGCAGGTCGTCCTGGCTGAGGATCCGGACCGCGTCGACGGCCGCCCCCTCGTAGGTCCAGGCCGAGTGCGGCAGCCGGACGCCCTTGGGACGACCGGTGGTGCCGGAGGTGTAGATGATGGTGGCCAGGTGGTCGGCGGTGAGGGTGTCGATCCGGGCGTCCACGACCCCGGGCTCGGCCTCCAGCCTGGCCCGCCCCAGCTCCTCGAGCGCGGCCAGCGAGATGACGTCGCCGCCGTCGCCCACGCCGTCGATGACGACGATCTTGAGCACGTCGCCCAGCTCGGAGCGGTGCTCCAGGACCTTGGCCACCTGCTCGTCGTCCTCGGCCACCACGACCCGGCTGCCGGAGTCGGTGATGATGAAGGCCACGTCACCGGAGAGCGTGGTGGGGTAGATGGTGGTGGTCGCCGCCCCGGCGCACATCACCGCCAGGTCCACCAGGACCCACTCGATCCGGGTCGAGCAGGCCAGCGCCACCCGCTCCTCGGGCTGCACCCCCAGCTCGATCAGGCCGGCCGCCAGCGCGTACGCCCGGTCGCGGGTGCCGCTCCAGGAGATCGCCGGCCAGCTCTCCCCGTCGGGGTAGAGGAAGGCGTCCGCGTCCGGGGTCGCGGCGACCCGGTCCCGGAAGAGGTGCCCCACGCTGGGGACACGCTGGTCGATCAGGGCGAGGTCGGGGTTCTCGTCGACGAGCCGGGCCATGGCAACTCCTGTGTCGGATGGTCCTGAGGGGGACATCCTGTCAGGTCCGGACCGGGTATCCAAGGTCACCGGGCCGGACGGGCCTCCGGCGCGCCGGAGAGCGCCAGCAGACCGAGCGCCAACCAGCAGGCCAGCATCGACGACCCGCCGTAGGACAGGAACGGCAGCGGCAGCCCGGTCACCGGCATCAGGCCGAGGTTCATCCCGATGTTCTGGAAGATCTGGAAGGCGAACCAGGAGGCCACCCCCACCGCGACCAGCCGCGCGAACCGGTGCTCGCTGCGCAGCGCCACGAGCAGGGAGCGGACCACGAGGAACCCCAGCAGCAGCACCAGGCCCAGGCAGCCGACGAAGCCCAGCTCCTCCCCCGCCACCGAGAAGATGAAGTCGGTGTACTGGAACGGGATGAACCCGCCCTGGGTCTGCGGGCCCTCGCCGAGGCCGGTGCCGGTCCAGCCGCCGGACCCGATCGCGGCCCTGGCCTGGCGGGTCTGGTAGCCGATGCCGTCCGGGTCCAGGGACGGGTCCCGGAACGCCAGCAGACGGTCGACCTGGTAGGGGTCGAGCAGCGGCACCCGCAGCGCCGCCACCACCAGCGCCCCGGCCGCGGCCAGGGCCGTCGCGGTCCACCGCCAGGACGCCCCAGAGGTGGCGATCATCACCAGCGTGAGCACGGTGAACACGAGGGCGCTGCCCAGGTCGGGCTGCAGCATGATGAGCCCCACCGGCAGGGCGGCCAGCAGCCAGGCCGGGACCACCTCGCGCCACCGCGGTGGGCCGTAGGGGTCCCGCGGCTCGGCCAGGATCATCGCCAGGCCCACCACCACCCCGATCTTCGCCAGCTCCGCCGGCTGCAGCGAGAAGCCTCCGGGCAGGAACAGCCACGACCGTGACCCGTTCACCGTCTGCCCCAGCGGGGTGAGGACCAGCACCAGGCCAGCCACCCCCGCCAGGTAGAACCATAGCGCCGCGGCCCGCAGCCGTCGCACGTCCATCGCGACCAGCGCCAGGGCCAGGGCCACGCCGACGCCGGTGTTGACCAGGTGCCGGACCGCCAGCGCGGGTCCCGCCCAGGTGTGCGTGGCCGACCAGACCAGCGTGGCGCCCACCAGGCTGAGCCCCAGGGCGGCGACGAAGGGCGCCCAGTCCGTGCGGCGCAGCCGCTGCGCGAGGTCCGGCACGGTCAGGGCAGCAGCAGGGTCCGGGCGCGGTCGACGTCCTGGCCCATCTGGGCCATCAGCTCCTCGACCGACCCGAAGCGCACGTTGCCCCGCAGCCGCTGCACGAACTCGACCCGGACCGTCTCGCCGTAGAGGTCGAGATCGGTCCTGTCCAGCACGTAGGCCTCCACCGTCCGCTCGACGACGTCGTCGAAGGTCGGGTTCGTGCCCACCGAGACCGCAGCCGGGAGCCGGCGGTCCGGGTGGCCCACCGGGACCTCGGGCCGCTCGAGCCAGCCGGCGTAGACCCCGTCGGCGGGGACCATCCCCTCGCTCTCGTGGGCCAGGTTGGCGGTGGGATAGCCGAGCTCGCGGCCCCGGTGGTGGCCGTGCACGACCTCCCCGGAGACCCGGTGCGGCCGGGCCAGGATCTCGGCGGCAGCGGCGACGTCCCCGTCGGCCAGCGCCTGCCGGAGGGCGGTCGATGACCAGCTGCGCTCGCCACCGTCGAGGTCACCGGCCGTGTCCTGGACCACCACGTCGAAGCCGTGCAGGGCACCCAGCTCGCGCATGGTGGAGACGTCTCCGCTGTTGTGCAGGCCGAACCGGGTGTCCTGGCCGACCACCACCACCTCGGCCCGCAGCCCGTCCACGAAGGTCTCCACGACGAAGTCCTCGGGGGAGGCGCGGGCATACTCCTTGGTGAACTCGATGACGACCACCGCGTCGAGCCCGGCCTCCTCGAGCAGGTCGAGCCGGTGCTCCAGGCCCGCGATCTCCTGCGGTGCGCGGTCCGGGTGCAGGACCGCGACCGGGTGCGGGTCGAAGGTGACCGCGACCGAGACCAGACCCCGCTCGCGGGCCATCGTGGTGACCGTCTCCAGCACGGCGCGGTGCCCCCGGTGCACCCCGTCGAAGTTGCCGAGGGTGGCGAGGGTCGGGCCGAGGTCGGCCGGGACGTCCTCCAGGCTGGTCCAGCGATGCACGGGCGTCACTCTAACCGGCGCCGGCCGGTGCCAGGACCACGTGCGGTCGTGCCCGCTCGCCGGACTCGTCCAGCATCGCGACCAGGGTGCCGTCCGGGCCGATGGCCGCCACCGCGTCGGCACGGCCGGGGACGGCGGAGGGTATGCGCTGACCGAACCCGAGCGCCCGCGCCTCGGGCTCGCTGAGCTCACGGACGGGGAAGGCGGCCCGGGCCGCGGTGGCCAGGTCCACCAGCCGCTCCCCCACGCCAGCACCGGCCCCGGCGTCGGCGCCGGCATGCAGGCCCTCGAGCTGCTCGAGGGTCGCAGCGTGCTCCAGGGTGATGCCACCGACCCTGGTGCGGCGCAGCGCGGTCAGGTGGCCGCCGACCCCGAGGGCGGCGCCCAGGTCCCGGGCCAGGGCCCGGACGTAGGTCCCGGAGGACACCTCGACCTGCACGTCGACGTCCAGCAGCCCGCCGTGCCGTCGGGTGGCGAGCACCTCGAAGCGGGAGACCCGCACCGGCCGTGCTGGCAGCTCCACCTCCTCGCCGGAGCGGACCCGGGCGTAGGAGCGGCGTCCCTGCACCTTGATGGCGCTCACCGCGCTCGGCACCTGGTGCAGGTCGCCGGTCAGGTCCACGACCGCCGCCCGGACCCGGTCCTCGTCCAGCCCGGAGGCGTCCTGGCCGCCGGTCACCTCCCCCTCCGCGTCGTCGGTGAGGGTCTGCTGGCCCAGCCTGACGGTGGCCGTGTAGGCCTTGTCGCTGCCGACCAGGAAGGTCAGCAGCTTGGTCCCCCGGCCCACGCCCAGGACCAGCACCCCGGTGGCCATCGGGTCCAGGGTGCCGGCGTGCCCGACCTTGCGGGTCCGGCACAGCCGGCGCCCCCGGGCGACGACGTCGTGGCTGGTCCAGCCGGAGGGCTTGTCGACGACCAGCAGCCCGTCACCGATCGACCCCTCGGTCGTCCGGGTCATCGGGCGTCGGGAGCGTCGGGGGCGTCCCCGTCCTCCTCGGTGCGCGGCTTGCGGTAGGGGTCCGGCTCACCGGCGAAGTCGCCCCGTGCCCGGGCCGCGGCCAGCTCGGCGTCGCGGGCGGCCACCTCCCGCAGCAGCTCGTCCATGTGCTGGGCGTCCTCGGGCAGCGCGTCCAGGATGAACTCCACGCTCGGGGTCAGCCGGATCCCCAGGCCCTTGCCCACGAAGGAGCGCAGCCGTCCGCGGTAGGTCGCCAGGATCTCGGCCGCGGTCTCGCGGTCCTCCGGCGTCCCGAGCACGGTGTAGAACACGCTGGCGTGCTGCAGGTCACCGGTCACCCGGACGTCGGTGATGGTGATGAAGCCGACCCGCTCGTCCTTGACCACCTGGGTGAGCCCCTGCGTCACCAGCTGCTTGATGCGCTCGGCGATCCTGCGCGCCCGTGCCTGGTCGACCATGCGGTCCTCCTCGGTCGTCTCGTCGTCTCGGCCCGCTGCCGCGGGCGAGGTCCATCCTACGGACCGTCCGGGGACGGTCCGGTGCCGTGCCACCACAGGCCCGGGGGGGGGGGGGGGGGGGGGGGGCGGGGGGGGGGGGGGGGGGGTGGGGGTGCAGCGCCCGGACCCGCGGTCGCGGGTCCGGGCCTGTGGGGTCGTGCGTGCCTGGGCACTCAGCTGCGGGGGATCTCCCGCATCTCGTAGGTGGTGATCAGGTCGTCCGGCTGCAGGTCGTTGAACGACCCGAGGTTGATGCCGCACTCGAAGCCCTCGCGGACCTCGGTGACATCGTCCTTGAAGCGCCGCAGACCAGCGATCTCCAGGCCCTCGGTGACGACCACGCCGGCACGGGTGATGCGCGCCTTGGCGCCACGGCGGATCTCGCCACCGCGGACCAGGCAGCCCGCCACGTTGCCGAACTTGGAGCTGCGGAAGATCTCGCGGATCTCGGCGGACCCGGTCTCGAACTCCTGGTACTCCGGCTTCAGCATGCCGGTCAGCGCGTTCTCGATGTCCTCGATGGCCTGGTAGATCACCGAGTAGTACCGGATCTCCACGCCTTCCTTGTCGGCGTAGTCGGCGTTCTGGCCCTCCGCCCGGACGTTGAAGCCCAGGATGATGGCGTCCGAGGCGACCGCGAGGTTGATGTTGTTCATCGTGATCGCACCCACACCGCGGTCGATGATCCGCAGGTCGACCTCGTCGCCGACGTCGATCTGCAGCAGCGCGTCCTCGAGCGCCTCCACCGAACCGGAGACGTCACCCTTGAGGATGAGGTTGAGGGTCTCGACCTTCCCTTGGGCCAGGGCCTGGTTGAGGTCCTCCAGGCTGATCCGCTTGCGCGACTTGGCCAGCGCGGCCTGCCGGTCGGCAGCCTCACGCTTCTCGGCGATCTGCCGCGCGGTCCGGTCGTCCGGCGGCACCACGAAGGTGTCGCCGGCCCGGGCCACGGTGTCCAGACCCAGCACCTGCACGGGACGCGACGGCGGCGCCTCGGTCAGGTTGTTGCCGTGCTCGTCGAGCATGGCCCGCACACGACCGTGGCTGGAGCCGGTGACGATCGAGTCCCCGACCCGCAGGGTGCCCTGCTGGATGAGCACGGTCGCGACCGCACCCCGGCCCTTGTCCAGGTTCGCCTCGATGGCCACGCCACGGGCGTCCTTGTTCGGGTTGGCCCGCAGGTCGAGCGCCGCGTCCGCGGTCAGCAGGACGGCGTCGAGAAGGCTCTCGATGTTGAGCTCGTTCTTGGCCGACACGTCGACGAACATCGTCTCGCCGCCGTACTCCTCGGCGATGAGGTTGTACTCGGTGAGCTGCTGGCGCACCTTCGCCGAGTTGGCACCCTCCACGTCGATCTTGTTGACGGCGACCACGATCGGCACGTCCGCGGCCTGGGCGTGGTTCAACGCCTCGATGGTCTGCGGCATGACGCCGTCGTCGGCGGCGACCACCAGGATGGCGATGTCCGTGACCTTGGCGCCACGGGCACGCATGGCCGTGAAGGCCTCGTGTCCCGGGGTGTCGATGAACGTGATGGCGCGCTCGGCACCCTCGTGCTCGGTGTGCACCTGGTAGGCACCGATGTGCTGGGTGATGCCACCCGCCTCGTCGGCGGCGACGTCCACCCGCCGGATGGCGTCCAGCAGGCGCGTCTTGCCGTGGTCCACGTGACCCATGACGGTGACAACCGGCGGCCGGGCCACCAGGTCCTCGTCGGCCTCTGCCTGGGCCTCTGCCTCGAGGTCGATGTTGAAGGAGCTGAGCAGCTCGTGCTCCTCCTCCTCCGGGGACACCACACGGATGTTGTAGTCCAGCTCGGAGCCGAGCACCGAGAAGGTGTCCTCGTCCAGCGACTGCGTCGCGGTCGCCATCTCGCCCAGGTGGAACAGGACGGTCACCAGCGATGCCGGGTCGACGTTGATCTTGTCCGCGAAGTCGGTGAGCGAGGCACCGCGGCGGACCGTGATGCTCATGCCGTTGCCGCGCGGGATGCTGACGCCACCGATGCTCGGTGCCTGCATCTGCTCGAACTCGGCACGCTTGGCCCTCTTGGACTTCCGTCCGCGGACCTTGCTGCCGCCGCGCCCGAAGGCACCCTGCGTGCCACCGCGTCCGCGGGGGCCGCCACCGCGGCCGCCGGGGCCACGGAACCCACCGGGTCCGCCGGCGGGTGCACCACCGGGGCCACCGCCGGGACGTCCACGACCGCCGCCGCCACCGCGGGTCGGGCGCTCGCCCGGACGGGGGACGGAGGCGCGCTCGGGCATCATCCCCGGGTTGGGGCGGGGGCCGCCGGGACGCGGGCCACCGGGCCCGGCCGGACGCTCGCTGCCGGGACCACGGCTGCCACCGGGACGGGGCATACCCTGGCTCGGCGCGAAGGGGTTGTTCCCGGGACGGGTGCTGGCCGGACGCTCGGAGGAGCCGCCCTGCCCGCTCGACCTGTCCGGGCCGCCCCGCCGGTCACGGGACTGGCCCATGCCCTGGTTGGAGCTGAACGGGTTGTTGCCCGGTCGGGGCCCGGGCTTCACGCCGGGACGCGGGCTCTTCGGCGAGGCCTTGGCCGCGGGAGCGGCCGGGGTGGGCTCCGCGGGAGCCGGGCCGGGGGTCGCCGGCTTCGGCGTGGCGGCCTGCTCGGTCGGCGCGCCGGGCGTCGGCTCGGGGCTGGCGGGCTCGGCCTGCCGGGGCGCGGGGCGCTTCGGCTCCTCGCTGGCGGCCGGGGCCGGTGTGGCTGCCGGCTTCTTCGGGCCGGGCTGCGGACTGCTGGGGCGCGCCGGACCGGGGGTCGGCGCCTTCGGGGCAGCGGCCTGCGGGCCGGGCTTGGTGGCGGGAGCCTTGGTGTCCTCGTCGGCGCCCTTCGCGGCGGCCGGCGGGTTCTCCCGGATCTTGCGGACCACGGGGGGCTCGATGGTCGACGACGCCGACCTCACGAACTCTCCCTGGGTCTTCAGGTGGGCGAGCAGCTCTTTGCTCTCGACCCCGAGCTCCTTGGCGAGCTCGTAAACCCTGAGCTTTGGCACGGTGTGGTGTCTCCTTGTGGTTGCGCCACGGCCGTGCCCCGCACAGGGGTGACCGTGACTAGTGCTGCTGGGTGCTCATCGCTGAGTACTCATCGGGTGCTCATCAGCGTCAAACCCGCTTCCGGTGTCCTCGATGACAGGCCCGGTCGGACCCGCCCTTGCTTCCTGACCGCGCCGGGTGGCCCGGTCAGACTGTCACGTGCTCTGCTGCGCCATCCGCTCCTCGACCTCCGCCAGCTCCACCTCGCTCCCCGCCGGCAGGCGGAGGGCGCGGGTGAGACCTCGACGGGTGATCGCGGACCGCAGGCACTGCGGGTCACGGTGCAGGTAGGCACCACGGCCCGGCTCGCGTCGACGCTCGTCCACCAGGATCCTCCACCGGGTGGTGGATCCGTCCGGGCGGGCGACGACCCGCAGCAGTGCTGACTGTTCGTCCCGGGATCGACATCCCACACAGGTGCGCACCGGCGTCTGCCGAGCACGCCCGTCCCGTGCGTCTGCGAGCTCGGTCCGGACAGTTGGACCCATCTTACATGCCGGGGGCGTCGGCCCCCGCCGTGGACCCGCCGTCGACCAGCTCCTCGGTGTCGGCGCGGATATCGATCTTCCAGCCGGTCAACCGGTTGGCCAGCCGTGCGTTCTGGCCCTCGCGACCGATGGCCAGCGAGAGCTGGTAGTCGGGGACGACCACCCGGACCTGCTTCGTCTTGAGGTCGACCACCCGGGAGGAGGCGACCTTGGCCGGCGAGAGCGCCGCGGCCACGAACCGGGCCGGGTCCTCGTCGTAGTCGACGATGTCGATCTTCTCACCCTGCAGCTCGGCCATCACCGCACGCACCCGCTGACCCATCGGCCCGATGCAGGCCCCCTTGGCGTTCACGCCGGGGACCGTGGAGTGCACGGCCATCTTGGTCCGGTGTCCCGCCTCGCGGGCGATCGCGGCCACCTCGACGGTGCCGTCGGCGATCTCCGGCACCTCCAGCGCGAAGAGGCGTCGGACCAGGTTCGGGTGGGTGCGGGACAGCATCACCTGCGGGCCACGCATACCGCGCTTGGCGCTGACCACGTAGCAGCGCAGCCGCTGCCCGTGCTGGTACGACTCCCCCGGCACCTGCTCGGCCAGCGGCAGCTCACCCTCGACGGTACCGAAGTCGACCAGCACGAAACGCGGGTCGCTGGACTGCTGGATGATGCCCGAGGCGATGTCGCCCTCGCGTCCTCGGAAGTCGCCCAGGACCGCGTCGTCCTCGAGGTCCCGCATCCGTTGGGTGATCACCTGCCGGGCGGTGGAGGCCGCGACCCGGCCGAACCCCTCCGGCGTGTCGTCGTACTCGGGGCCGGGCTCGCCGCGGGTGCCGTCCTCGGCCACCTCGGGTGCCTCGCGGGCCCAGACCGTGACGTGCCCGCTGGAGCGGTCCAGCTCCACCCGGGCGTGCCGGGCGTGGCCGTCCTCGCGCTGGTATGCCGACAGCAGTGCCTGCTCGATCGCCTCGACGATGATGTCCATCGGGATCTCGCGCTCACGCTCCAGCAGCCGCAGCGCAGCCATGTCGATATCCATCAGTCGTCCTTTCGGTCGGGGCGCGAGAACTCCACCTGAACCGTCGCCTTGGTGATGTCGGTCGGGGTGAGCCGGTCGGTGCCGTGCTCACCCTCGACAGTGAGCTCGTCCGGAGCTGCGGAAGTGAGTCGTCCGGTGAGCGTGGAGCCGTCGGTCCTGGTCACCTTCACCAGCCGGCCCACGGAGCGGCGGAACTGGTCGGCGGTGGTCAGTGGGCGGTCCAGACCGGCCGAGCTGACCTCCAGGGTGTAGGGGCGCTCCCCCATCGCGCCACAGCTGTCCAGGGCGTCGGAGATCTCCCGGGTGGCCGCCGCGACCTCGTCGAGGCTGAGCGGCTCCACGCCACTGGTGGTGTCCTCGGCCGCGAGGTCGGAGACGTCACGGGCCAGCAGGATGCGTACCAGGCGCCGACGTCCCGCCTCCTGGACGGTCGCCCCGTCGACGACGACCTCGCCGCCGGACAGGGCCCGGGAGGAGTGTTCGGTGATCGTCGCGGCGACTGCGCGGGCGTCCATGGGTGCTCCTCCGTCTCTTCTGCTGTGGGCCGTCGGGCGGGCACCCAAGGGTGCCGGACCGTCCGACCGGAAACGCTCACCCTACCGTCTGAGATGATCGCCGTCATGCCTGCCGCCCCGTCCCGACGTGCCGTCCTCCGGCTGGGCGGGCTGGGTCTGGCCGCGGTCGCGGTCTCCGGCTGCAGCGGGGACCGGCGACGCACGCCCTGGTCCCCGAGCCCGGGGGTGGAGGAGGCCGACCCGTCCCCGCCGCCGGACACCGAGCTGCTGGTGGCGGCCCGTGACCGGGTCGCCCGCTACCGCACGATGCTCGCCGGCGTCACCCCCGAGGGCTCGGGACAGCGGGCCGAGGTGAATGGCCGTCAGGAGGTGTGGCCGGTCCAGCAGGAGCGTCTGGAGACGCTCCTCTCCCTGTCCGGGGTGGAGCCGGCGCCGGCCGACGACGCGGCCCTGACCTCGGCGCCCGAGGGCGGGAGCAGCACCGGTGCCCCGGTGGCCGTGGCGGACCTCGCGCAGGCGCTGCTGGCGGACCTGCCCACGGCCTTCGCGGAGGTGGCCCGCTCGACCCCGACCAACCGCGCGATGCTGACCTCGCTGGCCGCCGAGCACGCGTTCGCGGCGCAGGCCCTGGGGGCGGACCCGCCGTGGCCGATGCTGGTCGGGCCCGCCGGGACCGCGGCGGTGCCGGTGCTCGGCGCCACCCGCCCGGCCGCCGTCGGCCTCGAGGTGGTCGCCGCCCGCTCGGGTGGTGAGGAGCGCGAGCGCTACGAGTCGATCCTGGCCTCGCTGCAGGCGATCACCCGCACGCTGACCACCCTGGCCGGGGACGCCGCCCCGGTCCCCCCGCTCGGCTACGACCTGCCGGAGCCGCTGGACACCGCCGACCAGCGCGCGGAGCTGGCCCGGACCCTGGTGCTGGACATCGCCCCGGCGGTGCTGTCCGTGGCCGACCGTGCCGGCAGCTCCGCGGAGCAGGTCCGGTCCCTGGTCCGGATCGTGGTGGAGGCCAGCACCTGGGGCCGCCGGCTCGGCGCGCCGGTGGACGCCTTCCCCGGGATGACCCTGCCCTGAGCCGGCTCCCGGCCCCACCGGGGCCCGCGGGGCGGGATGGCAGGGTGGGACCCGTGACCAACCGACTCGCCGCCAGCACCTCGCCCTACCTGCTGCAGCACGCCGACAACCCCGTGGACTGGTGGGAGTGGGGCGAGGACGCCTTCGCCGAGGCGCGGCGCCGGGAGGTGCCGGTGCTGCTCTCGGTGGGTTACGCCGCGTGCCACTGGTGCCACGTGATGGCGCACGAGTCCTTCGAGGACCCTGGGGTGGCGGAGGCGATCTCCGGTTTCGTCGCCGTCAAGGTGGACCGCGAGGAGCGCCCCGACGTGGACGCGGTCTACATGAGCGCGACCACCGCCCTCACCGGGCAGGGCGGGTGGCCTATGACCTGCCTGCTGACCCCCGAGGGGGAACCGTTCTGGGCCGGCACCTACCTGCCCCGGGAGGATCTCCTGCGTCTGCTGGAGGCCGCCGGTGAGCAGTGGCGTGCCGACCCGGAGCGGCTGCGCGGTGGCGCCCGGCAGATCCTGAGCGCCCTGCGTGAGGCCCAGGAGCGTGGAGCCGCGACGGGACCGGGCGCGCGCCCCGGGGACGGGACCGCACAGGCCCTCGGACCCGAGGACCTGGCGGCGGCCACCGAGGGCCTGCGTGGGGATCAGGACCACCAGTGGGGCGGCTTCGGCGGCGCCCCGAAGTTCCCGCCGTCCATGGTGCTGGCCTTCCTGCTGCGTCAGCACGGGCGTACCGGTGACCCGGGGACGCTGGACATGGTCCGCGACACCTGCGAGGCGATGGCCAGGTCCGGTCTCTACGACCAGGTCGGCGGCGGCTTCTCCCGGTATGCCGTGGACCGCGCGTGGGTGGTGCCGCACTTCGAGAAGATGCTCTACGACAACGCCCTGCTGCTCGGTGTCTACGCCGACCTGGCACGGCTGGACGAGGCCTCGCGCCCGTGGGCGGAGCGGGTGGTCCGGGAGAGTGTCGAGTGGTTGCTCCGGGAGCTGTGGACCGAGCAGCAGGCCTTCGCCAGCTCGCTGGACGCGGACACCGCCGGGGTGGAGGGGGCGACCTACGTGTGGTCCCCTGAACAGCTGCGGCAGACCCTGGGTGAGGAGGACGGTCGGCGCGCCGCGGACCTGCTGGGCGTCACCGAGGCAGGGACCTTCGAGCACGGGGCCTCCACCCTGCAGCTGCGCGAGGACCCCGAGGACGCCGCCTGGTGGGCGGGCGTGCGCCAGCGCCTGGACGTGGCCCGCAGCCTGCGTACGCAGCCGGCCCGGGACGACAAGGTGGTCACCGCCTGGAACGGGCTCCTGGTGTCCTCGCTGGCCCACGCCGGCTGGGTCCTCGAGGAGGACGACTGGGTGGACGTCGCCGCTCGGTGCGCGGACTTCCTGCTGGCCACGCACGTGCACGAGGGCCGCCTGCACCGCAGCTCCAAGGACGGGGTGCGCGGCACCGCGCTGGGCGTCGCGGAGGACTACGGCGCCCTGGCCGACGGGCTGCTGACCCTGCACAGGGTGACCGGGGCCCAGCGGTGGCTGGACGCGGCGGGAGCGCTGCTGGACGCCGCCCTCGACCTGTTCGGGACCGACGACGGCGGGATCGCCGCCACCGGGCACGACGCCGAGCGACTGGTGCTGGCGCCGACGACCACCGGCGACAACGCCGAGCCCGGCGGGCTCTCCGCGATCGCGGTGGCCCTGGTCCGGCACGGGGCGCAGGGCAGCCGTTCCGACCACCTCCGGCGCGCCGAGCGGGCCCTGCTCCACGCCGCGCCGCTCGCGCGGCAGGCCCCCCGGTTCGCCGGCTGGGCGCTGGTCGCCGCGGAGGAGCTCGTGGCCGGCCCGACCACGGTGCGCCTCTCACCGGCCGCCGCCGGCGAAGGGCGGGACGACGCGCTCGGGCGGGCGGCGCGGCATACCCCGGCGGCCACCTTGGTCGTCGACGGTGACCCGGCGTTGAGCACCGGCCCGGAGGCGCGCACGGCGATGGTCTGCCGCGGCACGGTGTGCGACCTGCCCACCCGCGACCCACGGGACCTGCCCTCCCCGGCTGACGTCGGCACCGGGCTCGGGTGATGATGGGACGCATGCGACGCCGACTCCTCTGCCTGGGGCTGGCCGCCGGCCTGGTCCTGTCGGCGTGCGGGGACGGTGAGGACACCGTCTCCGCCCCGACCACCCCGGACCCGGTGGTGGCCACCGCCACCGAGGCCCCCGCCCCTGACCCCTCCCCCTCGACCGACACCGCCGACGCCACGAGCACCCCGACGGCGTCCGACACCTCGGACAGCACCGCGGGCACGGCCGACGCCGGGCGCGCCACCGGTACCCCGGAGGAGCCCGCCGCGCCGTCCACTCAGGAGGCCACGGCAGCTCCGTCCACGGAGGAGGAGACGGAGCAGCCTTCGGAGGAGCCGGCCACGGCGCTGGAGGACGGCCCCGTCAACGTGCTGCTGATCGGCACCGACGCCCGCGACCCGTCCTCGATGAGCGGGCAGGCCGACACCATCATGCTGCTGCACCTGCCCGCGGACCGGGACCGCGCGGCGTTGATCTCCTTCACCCGAGACATGTGGGTGGACATCCCCGGGCTGGGGTCGGGCAAGATCAACTCCGCGTTCGCCCGCGGCGGCACGGACACGCTGGCCGCGACGGTCTCCGGGATGCTCGGGGGCGTGGACATCGACCACACCGTGCAGGCCAACTTCCAGGGCTTCATCAACCTCACCCGGTGGCTGGAGGGGATCGAGGTCGACAACCAGTACGCGACCACGGTCACGGTGGAGTCGACCGGGCGTCAGATCGCCTTCACCGAGGGCCCGCTGCGGTTGGAGAACACCGACGCCCTGATCTACGCCCGCCAGCGGATGGGTCTGCCCCTGGGCGACCTGGACCGCACCGAGCGTCAGCGCGCGGTGATGATCGGGATCATCGACCGGATGCAGGAGCGGCTCGAGGACGACCCCGCGGCCTTCCCCGAGCTGGTCCGCAACCTGCACGGCAACGTCCGCGTCACCGGTGGACTGGACGCCGCCGACATGATCGGGCTGGTCCCGCTGATGGCCGAGCTGGACCCCGAGGACACGCTGTCGCTGATGGTGCCGGTGACCGGTTTCGGCACCGTCGAGGGCGCGTCCGTCAACCTGGTCGACGAGGCGCGCACCGCCGCCCTCGGCGAGGCCCTGCGCGAGGACGACCTGGACGGGTACGTGCAGCAGTACGGCACCGGCTACGCCCCGGGCGGAGGGCGCCGGTGACCCGCGCCCGCGCGCTGGCGGTGGCGGCGGGCGTGGCCCTGGCCCTCACCGCCTGCCAGCCGGGGCCGGGGGACGTGCCCGAGGACGAGGCCGCCGCCCCCACGAGCGGGGAGTCGGCTTCGCCGCCCGCCGCGACGAGCGAACCGGGGCCTGAGTCCGGGTCGGAGCCGACGACGACCGAGCCTGAAGGTGCGCTGGAGGTGAGCCTCGCGGCGATCGGTGACGTGCTGCCCCACCACACGCTGAACCGCTCGGCCAGCGCCTATGCCGGCGGCGGGGAGGGTGAGTACGACTACGCCCCGATGCTCGCTGACGCCGCCCCGTTGCTCACCGGCGCCGACCTGTCGCTGTGCCACCTGGAGACCCCCGTCTCGGCGGACAACACCCAGCTGTCGGTGCCGGACACGCTCACCTTCAACTCGCCCCACCAGCTCGTCGACGCGCTCGCCGGGGCGGGCGTGGACGGCTGCGACTTCGCCTCGAACCACACGATGGACCGAGGGATGGCCGGGATCGCCACCACCGAGCAGGTGCTGCGCGAGGCCGGTCTCGGGTATGCCGGTCCCGCCGCCGAGGAGGACCGGGCCGGGGTGGCGGAGGTGTACGACGTCGAGACCGCGGACGGGGCGCGGGCCCGGGTGGCCCACCTGGCCTACACCTACACCTATCCCAACGACGGCAGCCCGACCACCCACATCCCGGGCGAGGCCCCGTGGCTGGTCGAGTCCTCGTGGCCATCGATCGGCGGCCAGGGGATCCGGGAGCAGGCGGCCACCGCCCGCGAGGAGGGCGCCGACTTCGTGGTCGTCTCGATGCACTGGGGGCAGGAGTACCAGGCGGAGCCGACCGCCGACCAGACCCGTCTGGCGCAGGAGCTCCTCGGCTCCTCGGACGTGGACCTCATCCTGGGGACGCATGCCCACGTCATCCAGCCGTGCCAGCAGGTCGACGGCAAGCACGTGCTCTACGGGCTGGGCAACTTCCTGTCCAACCAGAGCCCGCAGACCAACGTGAACCTGGGTCCGGGCACCCAGGAGGGGATGATCGCGCTGGTCACCCTGCGCCGGGACGAGCAGGGCACCGTCACCACCGAGCTCGCCTACCAGCCGACCCGGGTCGAGATCTCCCCCGAGGTCGTGCCCAGCCACCTGGTCCGGCTGGTCTCGCCGAGCAGCTACCCGGAGACGTGGGAGCGGACGGCCGCCACCGTCGACCAGCTCGGCGGCTGCGAGGCCGAGCAGCTCGACCCCGACCGGCCCTGATCCACCGGGCTCACCCGAGGAACTGGACCCAGGTGTCGTAGCCGATCTTGAGGATGAAGGCCACCACGAGCACCACGAACACCGACCGCACGAAGCCGCTGCCCCGGGCCACCGCCACCCGGGCGCCCAGGTAGCCGCCGAGGATGTTGCCCACGCCCATCAGCAGACCCACCGGCCAGATCACCGCGCCCTGCGGCACGAACACGACCAGCGCCGCCAGGTTGGTGGCGAGGTTCGCGATCTTGGCCTTGGCGCTGGCCTCCAGGAAGCCGTAGCCGAGGGCACTGACGAGCGCGAACACGAAGAAGGACCCGGTGCCCGGGCCGAGGGCACCGTCGTAGGCACCGACCGCGAGCCCGATGACCGCCGCGGTGCCCAGGTGCCGGCGCCTCGAGTGGCCGAAGCGCAACGCCTGCATCTGGCCCATCGTGGGCCGAGCCAGCGTGTAGCAGCCCACCACCACCAGCACCACCAGGATGATCGGGTTGAAGGCCTCCTTAGTGATCAGGAAGGCCAGGGCGGCGCCGCCCAGACTGCCCACGAAAGCCGCTGCGGCCAGCGGCAGCGCGGTCCGCAGGTCGGGGCGGATCCGTCGGACGTAGGTGATCGAGCTCACCGTGGTGCCGCAGATCGACCCCACCTTGTTGGTCGCCAGCAGCTGCACGGGGGTGGCGCCGGGCAGCCCCACCAGCAGGGCCGGCAGCTGGATCAGCCCACCGCCGCCGACGACGGCGTCGATGAAACCGGCTGCCAGCCCGGCCAGGGCCAAGAAGACCAGGACACCCGGGTCCAGGCTCTCCAGCACCGGGGTCGGCGCTCAGTCGCCTGCGGGTGCGCTGCCGCGCACCTCGGCGAGGACCTCCCCGACCGCGCGCTCCACCGCGACCTCACGGCGGGTGCCGCTGAGCCGGTCCTTGATCTCGATCACACCGTCGGCCAGGCCCTTGCCCACCACCACGACGGTGGGGACACCGAGCAGCTCGGAGTCCTTGAACTTCACCCCGGGGCTCACCTTCGGCCGGTCGTCGTGGATGACCTCCAGGCCGGCGGCCGCGAGATCCTGCACCAGACGCTCGGCGTGCGCGAAGACCTCGGGGTCCCGGCCGGTGGCGACGACGTGCACGTCGGCGGGCGCCAGCTCGCGCGGCCACAGCAGACCGACCTCGTCGTGGGTCGCCTCGGCGACCGCAGCGACCGCCCGCGAGACGCCGACGCCGTAGGAGCCCATGGTGACGGTGACCAGCTTGCCGTTCTCGTCCAGGACCTTGAGGTCGAGCGCCTCGGCGTACTTGCGACCGAGCTGGAAGATGTGGCCCATCTCGATGCCGCGCGCCAGGGTCAGCGTGCCGGCCCCGTCCGGGCTGGGGTCGCCCTCCCGGATGGCCCCGGCCTGGATGACGCCGTCGGCGGTGAAGTCCCGGCCGTGGACGAGGTCGAAGACGTGCCTGCCGTGCGCGTCCGCGCCGGTGACCCAGGCGGAGCCGCGGGCGACCGAGGGGTCGAGCAGGTACCTGATCCCGCTGCCGCCGCGCTGCTCGCTGTCCGTCCCCAGCACCCCGGGGCCGATGTAGCCCTTGGCCAGCATCGGGTATGCCGCGAAGTCGTCCGCCTCGAAGGGTCGCCAGGTCGCGGGCGCCACCTGCGCCTCCAGGCGCTTGGCGTCGACCTCCCGGTCACCGGGCAGGCCGATCGCCAACGGCTCGGTGCGCCCGTCCGGGTGGGTGAGCAGGACCAGCACGTTCTTGAGGGTGTCCGCGGCCGTCCAGGAGCGGCCGTCCGCCCGCGGGTGCAGGGCGTCGGCCTGGGCGACCAGGGTCGCGATCGTGGGGCTGTCGGGGGTGTCCTCGACGTGGGCGGCCGGGGTGGCCGCCACCGTCGCCTCGTCGACGTCCGGTGCCTGCGGCACGACGACCGCCTCGACGTTGGCGGCATACCCGCTCGCCTCGCAGCGCACGAAGGTGTCCTCCCCGACCGGGCTCACCGCGAGGAACTCCTCGCTGGCCGAACCGCCCATCGCGCCGGAGTCGGCGTGCACGACGACGTAGTCGAAGCCGAGCCGGTCGAAGATCCGGACGTAGGCCTCCCGGTGCCGCTGGTAGGCGGCCTCCAGCCCGGCGTCGTCCACGTCGAAGGAGTAGGAGTCCTTCATGATGAACTCGCGACCGCGCAGCAGGCCGGCCCGGGGCCGGGCCTCGTCACGGTACTTGGTCTGGATCTGGTAGAGGGTCAGCGGCAGCTCCTTGTAGGAGCTGAACATGTCCTTGACCGCGAGGGTGAACATCTCCTCGTGCGTGGGACCGAGCAGCATGTCGACGCCCTTGCGGTCCTTCAGCCGGAACAGGTTCGGGCCGTACTCGGTCCACCTGCCCGTGGCCTCGTAGGGCTCGCGCGGCAGCAGCGCCGGGAAGGACAGCTCCTGGCCGCCGATGGCGTCCATCTCCTCGCGGACGACGGCCTCCACCTTGCGGAGCACCCGCAGCCCCAGCGGCAGCCACGAGTAGACGCCCGGGGCGGCACGGCGCACGTAGCCGGCGCGCACGAGCAGCTTGTGGCCCGGCAGCTCGGCATCGGCCGGGTCCTCGCGCAGGGTCCGCAGGAACAGGGTCGACAGGCGCAGCGGGCGCGTCACGTGGATGCACTCCTCGGGTGGGTGGGGCGGGTCCGGGACCGGACCCGGGTCAGGCCGTACGAGCGTACCTGCCCGGGCCGGCCGGGACCGCAGGCTTTTCGCTCAGCCGACGAGCTCGGCCACGCCCGCGACGAGCCGGTCCACCTCGGCCTCGGTGGTGTACGGGGCGATGCCGATCCGCACTCCCCCGGTGGTGCCGAGCCCGAGCCGCTGCGAGAGCTCCCAGGCGTAGAAGTGGGACGCGGGCGCGTTGACGCCCAGCCCGGCGAGGTGGGCGTGCACCGCGGCGCTCTCCGTCCCCCGGACGGTGAAGAGCAGGGTGGGCGTGCGGTGCGCGGCCCGCGAGTGCAGCCGCAGACCCTCGATCGCGCCCAGCCCGGCCTCGGCCCGGGCCAGCAGCGCGTCCTCGTGCTCCTCGATCACGGCGAAGGCGCGGGTCAGCCGTGCCGGACGCGAGTCCCCCGGAAGATCGCCGTCGCCGTCGCCGTCGGCGTCGGCGCCGCCGCCGAGACCGGCGAGCAGGTCGACGGCGGCGGTGGTGCCGGCCAGCAGCTCGTAGGGCAGCGTGCCGAGCTCGTACCGCTCCGGGACGGCGTCGCTGGAGGGCACCAGCTTGTCCGGGCGCAGGTCCTCGAGCAGGTCCGCCCGCCCGCACATCACGCCCAGGTGCGGGCCGAAGAACTTGTACGGCGAGACGGACAGCAGGTCGGCGCCCAGCTGCTCCCGGTCGACCCGGGCGTGCGCGGCCAGGTGGACCGCGTCCACGTGCACCAGCGCACCGGCGTCATGGCTGGCCCCGATGATCCGGCGCAGGTCCGGTCGGGTGCCGATCAGGTTGGCGGCACCCGTGACCGCCACCAGCCGGGTGCGCTCCGAGAGCACGTCGAGGACCTTCTCGACCGGCAGCTCACCGGTGTGCGGGTCCACCTCGGCCCAGCGCACCCGGGCCCCGACGGCCTCGGCGGCGAGGACCCACGGCCGGATGTTGCTGTCGTGGTCCAACGAGGTCACCACCACCTCGTCCCCCGCACCCCACCCGCGGCACCGGGCCAGGGTGCGCGCCATGTCCATGGTCAGTGCGGTCATGCTGCGCCCGAAGATGACCGTCGCGGGGTCGGTGCCCAGGAAGTCGCCCATCGCGCGCCGCGCGTCCTGCACGACCGTCTCGGCCCGTCGCTCCGAGGCGGTGACGCTCCCCCGGTTGGAGATCGAGCTCAGCATGGTCCCGGCGATCGCCTCGGCCACCGGGCGGGGTGTCTGCGACCCCCCGGGCCCGTCGAAGTGGGCGGTGCCCCCGTCCAGGGCGGGGAACTGGGCACGGAGGGCGTCGACGTCGAACGGCATACCTCCACCCTAGGGGGATCGCGGGGGACCGCACCGGACGGCAGCCCTACCCTGAGCGCATGGACCTGCGCGTGACCGACCTGGTGCCCGTCGACGAGCCCGGGATCCACGGCGACCTGCGGATCTGGTCCGACCTCGAGCTGCCCGGGCTGGGCCGACGGGCCGACGTCTACGTGTGGCTCCCGCCCGGCTACGCAGCGTCGCAGGAGCGTTACCCGGTCCTCTACCTGCACGACGGCCACAACCTCTTCCTGCCCGACCGCAGTTTCGCGGGCGCCGTCTGGGAGGTGGACCTGGCGATGTCGCGCCTCGCCGAGGACGGCATCGAGGCGATCGTCGTCGGGATCCCCTGCCACCCGGAGCAGCGCGGCCAGGAGTACACCCCGTACCCCCATCCCGAGCACGGTGGCGGCCGCGCCGACGACTACGTCACCTTCCTGGTGGACCAGCTCAAACCGGCCGTCGACGCCGCCCTGCGCACCCGGCCCGGGCGCGAGCACACCGTGGTGGCCGGCAGCTCCCTCGGCGGTGTCATCAGCGCCTACCTCTGGCAGCAGCGGCCCGACGCCGTCGGCGGGGCGGGCCTCTTCTCCCCCGCCTTCTGGTGGCCAGGCGAACGGTCCCTGACCGACCTCGAGCAGGCCCTGGCGGACGGGCTGGACGGCAGGGTCTACCTGGACGTCGGCGGGCACGAGCAGCCCGACGCCCCCGACGTCGAGGCCGCCTACGTCGCCGACGCGCAGCGGGTCCTGGCCGCCCTGCGCCGGGCCCGGGTCCCGGTCGGCTACCTCTACGACTCCGCCGCCCACCACCACGAGAGCGCCTGGGCGCGGCGTTTCCCGGCGGCAGCCGCGTGGCTGCTCCAGGGGTATGCCGTGACCGCCCCGTCGTAGCCCACGCACGTCATGTGATGAGGTGGGTGGCGTGAGCGACGCACCGATGCAGACCGACCCGTACCGCTGGCTCGAGGAGGTCGAGTCCGAGCAGGCGCTGGACTGGGTCCGCGAGCGCAGCTCCGCCAGCGAGCAGGCCCTGCAGGCGACCTCGCGCTACCCGCAGCTGCACGCCGGCATCCAGGACGCCCTGGAGGCCAGCGACCGGATCCCCCTGGTCTCCCAGGTCGGTGACCACCTCTACGGCTTCTGGACCGACGCCGAGCACCCGCGCGGGGTGTGGCGGCGCACTACCTGGGAGTCCTACCGCAGCACCGACCCCAGCTGGGAGGTGCTGGTCGACGTGGACGCGCTGGCCCGCGACGAGGACGTCCCGTGGGTGTGGCAGGGCGCCAGCATCCTGCGGCCCACGCTGGACCGCGCGCTGGTCCAGCTCTCCCGCGGCGGCTCCGACGCGGGCACCACCCGGGAGCTGGACCTGGGCACCGGCGACTGGGTCCCCGCACCGGAGGGCTTCACCAAGGGTGAGGCCAAGGGCCGGCTCGCGTGGCGGGACCGTGACCACGTCTACCTGACCACCGCCGCGGACCCGCTGGGGGCGACCCGTTCCGGCTACCCCCGGGCCGCAAGGCTCTGGCGGCGCGGCACCCCGGTCGAGCAGGCCGAGGTCGTGCACACCGTCCCCGAGGCGGACCTGGGCCTGTTCGCCCACCATGACCAGCAGCAGGACCGGACGGTGCTGCGCCGTGCGCTCGCGTTCTACCGGGAGCAGACGCTCGTGCTCAGCGGCGGCGTGGTGCGTCCCCTCGAGCTGCCCGACAGCGCCGACTCCTCCGTGCACGGCGACCACGTCGCGGTCCGGCTCCGGCACGCCTGGTCGCCGGCCGGCGAGGACGGTCCCGACTTCCCCGCGGGGAGCCTGGTCGTGGCGCCGCTGGCCCAGGTGCTCGACGACGCGGCGGGGGCGGCGTGGACGCCGCTCTTCGTCCCCGACGAGCGCACCGCGCTGGTGGACCTGACCTGGACCGCCACCCAGCTGGTGACGACCACGCTGAGCGACGTGCGGCATACCGTGCAGGCGCACCGCTGGACCGAGGACGGCTGGCGCAGCACCGACCTCACCGACGCCCTCGACATCGGGCTGCGCACGGTCGGCGTCGCGGCCGTCGACGACGACGACAGCGACGACCTGTGGCTGGTGACCACCGGCTTCCTCGACCCGATGACGCTGTCGCTGGCCCACCTCGACGACGCCGGCGACGGGGTGCGGGTGGAGCAGCTCAAGGCGGCACCGGCCCGCTTCGACGCAGCGGGGATGGCCGTCACCCAGGAGTGGGCGGTCTCGCAGGACGGCACCCGGGTCCCCTACTGGCAGGTCGGGCCGGCGGACCTGCCGCTGGACGGCACCACCCCCACCGTGCTGCACGGCTACGGCGGCTTCGAGCACGCCCTCACCCCCGCCTACGACCCGATCGTGGGCCGCTCCTGGCTGGCGCACGGTCACGTGCACGTGGTCGCCGGGATCCGCGGCGGCGGCGAGTTCGGCCCGCGCTGGCACCAGGCCGCGCTGCAGGAGCAGCGGCACCGCGCCTACGAGGACTTCGTCTCGGTCGCCCGGGACCTGGTCGGCCGGGGGGTGACCTCGGTGCCGCACCTGGGCACCACCGGCCGCTCCAACGGTGGCCTGCTGGTCGGCAACATGATCACCGGCTACCCGGAGGACTTCGGTGCGGTCGTCTGCCAGGTGCCGCTGCTGGACATGGGCCGCTACCACCACCTGCTGGCCGGGGCGTCCTGGATGGCCGAGTACGGCGACCCGGACGACCCCGAGCAGTGGGAGTGGCTGCGCACCTTCTCGCCCTACCAGCGCTTCGACCCGGACCGGCCGACCCCCGCGGTCTACCTGGCCACCTCCACCCGGGACGACCGGGTGCACCCCGGGCACGCGCGCAAGATGGCGGCCCTGCTCGAGGAGCACGGGCGCGACGTCACCTACTGGGAGAACACCGAGGGCGGGCACGGCGGCGCGAGCACGGCGGCGCAGTGGGCCACCTGGCACGCGTTGGCCTGGGCGTTCCTGCACGAGCGCCTGGCCTGAGGGCCGGCCTCAGAGCAGGACGGTGGCGAAGGTGCCGGTCTGCACGAAGCCGGCCCGGCGGTAGGTGGCGACCGCCGCGGCGTTGAAGTCGTTGACGTAGAGGCTGACCACCGGCGCCACCTGCGCGATGGTGTGCTCGACCACCGACACCATCGCCGGCGCCGCCAACCCCTGGCCGCGGTACCGCGGGTGCACCCACACCCCCTGCACCTGCGCCACCCCGAGGGCGACCGACCCCAGGTCGGCCTTGAAGACCACCTGCCCGTCCTCGACCCGCACCAGCGTGCGCCCCTGCTCGATCAACCCCTGCACCGCGCGCCGGTATGCCGCACCGCTGCCCTGGTAGGGCGGGTAGCCGATCTCCTCGGTGAACATGGCCTCCGCCGCCGGGACGACGAGGTCCAGCTCCTCGGGGCGGGCGGGGCGTACCTGCGCGTCCCCGGTCAGGCCGAGCAGCGAGGGCGGCACCTGCATGGTCAGCACCAGCTGGTTCTCGCGGATCTCCCGCGGGACGCCCCAGTGCCGCTCCAGCCGGCCCCACAGGTCGAGCACCTGGTCGGCCGGGCCGAAGATCGAGCTGGCCGTCGCCCGGCGCCGGACCACCTTGGCCGAGAGCGCCGCGAGCGCCTTCGGGGAGGCCTCCACCGGGACCACGTTGGCCGCGCACCAGCACAGCGCGTGCTCCTCCCCCGAGGCGTAGCCGAACAGCGGCCCGCGGGTCCCGAGCAGCCCCGACTCCAGGATCCTGGCGGCGACGAAGACGTTGCTCACCGGGTCCTGCGCGCACACGTCGAGGGCATGCTGCACGTCCTGCAGGCCGTAGGCCCGCACCTGACCGAGGGTGCGCAGCATGCCCCCAGCCTGCCGCACCGCTCACCCGCCGGCCACCAGGGGTGCGCCACGGGCGCGTCCCGAGGCATACCCCGATCCCGACGCGACGGCCCACGACCCGCGTGCGACCCTTGCGGGAGACCCTGCTCAGGGGGCAGGATCACCTTCGAGAGAAAGGCCGACCATGCAGCCACGCGCACTCACCGGTGAGAGCCGCGAGCGGGGCCTCCGGGCCCTGCGGGAGAGCATGGTCGGGGATCCCCTCGACGTGCTCGTCATCGGGGGCGGGGTGACCGGGGCGGGGGCCGCGCTGGATGCGGCGACCCGGGGCCTGTCCACCGCCGTCGTGGAGGCCCAGGACTGGTCCTCCGGCACCTCCCAGTGGTCGACGAAGCTCGTGCACGGCGGCCTGCGCTACCTGCAGATGCTCGACTTCAAGCTCGTCCACGAGGCGCTCACCGAGCGGGGGCTGCTGCTCAACACCCTGGCCCCGCACCTGGTCAAGCCGATGCCCTTCCTGATCCCGCTGGAGCACCGGGTCTGGCAGCGCGCCTACTACGGCGCCGGCGTCACCCTCTACGACGTGCTCGCCAACATCATGCCGGGCCGGCGTGCGCTGCCGATCCACCAGCACACCTCCCGCGGCGGCCTGCAGAAGCAGTTCCCGGACCTGCGGCACGACACCGCGATCGGCGCGGTCAAGTACTGGGACGCCACCGTCGACGACGCCCGGCTGGTGACCACGCTGGTGCGCACCGCGCACACCTACGGCGCGCACGCCACCAACCGGGTGGAGGCCGTGCGGATCGTCAAGGACGAGCACGGCACGGTCATCGGGGCCGAGCTGGCCGACCTGGAGACCGGCGAGCGCTTCGAGGTGCGGGCCAAGCACGTCATCAACTGCACCGGGGTCTGGACCGAGGACGTCTCCGACCTGGCCGACACCGACGGCGGCCTGTCGGTGCTGGCCTCCAAGGGCATCCACGTGGTGATCCCCCGGGACCGGATCCAGGGCACCTCCGGGCTGTTCCTGCAGACGGAGAAGTCGGTGCTGTTCTTCATCCCCTGGTCCCGCTACTGGATCCTCGGCACCACCGACACCCCGTGGGAGCTGGACCGGCAGAACCCGGTGGCGACCTCCGCCGACATCGACTACGTGCTGGAGCACGCGAACGCGGTCCTCAAGACCACCCTCACCCGGGACGACGTCGTCGGCTGGTATGCCGGTCTGCGGCCGCTCCTGCAGCCGGGCACCAAGGAGGGCACCGACTCGGCGAAGGTGAGCCGTGAGCACACCGTCGCCAGCCCGGCGCCGGGGCTGACGGTGATCGGTGGCGGCAAGCTGACCACCTACCGGGTGATGGCCAAGGACGCCGTCGACTTCGCGCTCGGCGGCCGGGCCGAGGAGCTGCCGTGCATCACCGACCAGATCCCCCTGCTGGGCGCCGTCGGTGAGGCCGCCATGCGGCGCCGGATGCCGGCCCTGCGCAGGCGCTTCGGCTGGAGCGAGCAGCTCACCGACCACCTGCTGCACCGCTACGGGTCGTTGGTCGAGGAGCTGCTGGCGATGATCGAGGAGGACGCCTCGCTGGCGCAGACCCTGGAGCACTCGAGCGCCTACCTGCGGGCCGAGATCGCCTACGCCTGCCGCAGCGAGGGTGTGCTGCACCTGGAGGACCTCATGATGCGCCGCACCCGGCTCATCTACGAGGCACCGCGCAAGGGGCTGGACACACTGCCCGAGATCGCGGCCCTCGCCGCGGCCGAGCTCGGCTGGGACGAGGCCCGCGTCACCTCCGAGATCGAGGCGTACACCGCTCGGGCGGAGGCGGAGATCGCTGCCGCCGACGAGCCGGACGACCAGAGCGCCGCCCGGGTGCGTGACCACCTCGGAGAGGTGGCGCCGCTGCAGGCGATGGGGTCGGGCAACGACGCCTGACCGACGGACCCGGCGCACGCCGGACCGTGACTCGAGAAAGGACTGATCCGTGGCAGAGATCTTCGTCTCGGAGGTGCTCGGCACCGCGGTGCTGCTGCTCTTCGGCTGCGGTGTGGTGGCCAACGCCATCCTGCCGGCCACCAAGGGTTTCGGCGGCGGTGGCGGCGGCGCCTGGCTGATGATCAACTTCGGCTGGGGCCTGGGCGTCTTCGCCGGTGTCTTCGTCGCCTTCAAGTCGGGCGCCCACATCAACCCGGCCGTGACCATCGGGCTGCTGGCCAACGGGGCCGAGTTCGCGCCCGGTGTGCCGGGCACCTTCGGGAACATGCTGATCTACTGGGCCGCCCAGATGCTCGGCGCCTTCCTCGGTGCCGTGCTCGCCTGGATGGCCTACAAGCAGCACTTCGACGCCGAAGGACCGGCGGCGGCCAAGCTGGGCGTCTTCTCCACCGGCCCGGAGATCCGGGGCTACGGCTGGAACTTCGTCACCGAGGTGATCGGCACCTTCGTGCTGGTCTTCGTGGTGATCGCCTTCGGCAACACCCCGAACGAGCTCGGTCCGCTGGCGGTCGCGCTGCTGGTCGTCGGCATCGGCGCCAGCATCGGTGGCCCGACCGGGTATGCCATCAACCCGGCCCGTGACCTGGGGCCCCGGATCGCGCACGCGCTCCTGCCCATCCCGGGCAAGGGCAGCAGCGACTGGGCCTACTCCTGGGTCCCGATCGCCGGCCCGCTCGTCGGCGGCCTGCTCGCCGGGCTGGCGGCGGCGCTCTACATGTGAGTCCCGCGACACCACCCTGACCACAACGACGTGAAGGAGCACCACCATGGCGGACTACGTCCTGTCCATCGACCAAGGCACCACCAGCACCCGGGCGATCGTCTTCACCAAGTGCGGGGACATCCACTCGGTCGGCCAGAAGGAGCACGAGCAGATCTTCCCCAAGGCCGGGTGGGTCGAGCACGACCCGTCGGAGATCTGGGTGAACACCCGTGAGGTCGTCGCCCTCGCGCTGTCCCGCGGCAACATCAATAAGGACGCGATCGCCGCGGTCGGCATCACCAACCAGCGCGAGACCGCGGTGGTCTGGGACAAGAACACCGGGGAACCGGTCTACAACGCCATCGTCTGGCAGGACACCCGGACCGACAAGATCGCCGCCCGGCTCGCCGGTGACGAGGGACCCGACCGGTACAAGCACATCTGCGGGCTCCCGCTGGCGACCTACTTCTCCGGGCCGAAGGTGGCCTGGATCCTGGAGAACGTCGACGGGGCGCGCGAGAAGGCGGAGGCCGGTGACCTGCTCTTCGGCAACACCGACACGTGGGTTCTGTGGAACATGACCGGCGGCACCGACGGTGGCGTGCACGTCACCGACGTCACCAACGCCTCCCGCACCATGCTGATGGACCTGAAGTCGCTCAGCTGGTCCGAGGAGGTCGCCGGCGATATGGGCATCCCGCTGGCCATGCTGCCGGAGATCCGGTCCTCCTCGGAGGTCTACGGCCAGGGCCGCAGCGCCGGCCCGCTGGCCGGGGTCCCGATCGCCGGCATCCTCGGCGACCAGCAGGCCGCCACCTTCGGGCAGGCGTGCTTCGAGAAGGGGATGAGCAAGAACACCTACGGCACGGGCAACTTCATGCTGCTCAACACCGGCACCGAGATCGTGCCCAGCGAGAACGGCCTGCTGACCACGGTCTGCTACAAGATCGGCGACCAGGACGCGGTGTATGCACTGGAGGGCTCGATCGCGGTGACCGGCTCGCTGGTGCAGTGGCTGCGCGACAACATCGGCCTGATCTCCGAGGCGCCGGAGATCGAGACGATGGCCACGAAGGTCGACGACAACGGCGGCTGCTACATCGTGCCGGCCTTCTCGGGGCTCTTCGCGCCCTACTGGAAGGACGACGCGCGCGGCGCCATCGTGGGCCTGACCCGGTACGTGAACAAGAACCACATCGCGCGGGCCGCGCTGGAGTCGACCGCCTACCAGACCCGGGAGGTGTCGGACGCGATGAACGCCGACTCCGGGGTCGACCTGGCGGAGCTGCGCGTGGACGGCGGGATGGTCGCCAACGAGACGCTGATGCAGTTCCAGGCCGACATCCTCGGCGTCGACGTGGTCCGCCCGAAGGTCGCGGAGACCACCGCGCTGGGTGCCGCCTACGCGGCCGGCATCGCCGTCGGCTTCTGGTCCGGCGAGCAGGACGTCATCGACAACTGGGAGGAAGGCAAGCGCTGGAGCCCCTCGATGGGTGAGAAGGAGCGCGAGCGCCTGTTCCGTCAGTGGAAGAAGGCCGTCACCAAGACCTTCGACTGGGTGGACGAGGACGCGGAGGCCGCCGAGGAGGCGGTGGAGGAGGCCGCGGCCGAGTAGCGCGCGGGTCGGGCTGGTCCGGCCGGGCTCCTACTGCTCGAACCACTGCGGTTCGTCGGGGTCCGGCCAGACCAGCTCCGGCCGCTGCAGGTCGGTGTTGTCGACGATCCACTCCGGCGGCCAGGTCCGGGCCTGCAACCGGTAGAGGCGCTGGGCCTCGACGTAGCGCTCGTTGGCGGGGTGGGCAGGGTCCTCGTCCCCGGCCACCCGTGAGGCCGGGAACCGGGCGTTGCCCCGCGGCACGCTCACCGGAGCGGGAGCAGTGACCAGGCAGGTCGCGTCCCACTCCCCGCGCAGCTCGGGACGCCGCAGGAAGACCCCCTCGACCAGCAGCAGCGCGTCCTCCGGCAGCGCGACGGGCGCAGGGTCGACGGGCACGTCGGCGGCGACGTCGAAGGCTGCCGGCACGATGTCCCTGCCGGCCCGGAACGGCCGTAGCACGCGGGCCCGCAGCGCCTCGTAGTCGTAGGAGTCCTGGTAGCACGTCTGCCCGGTGCGTCCCCGGGCATACCGGTGCGCACGGGGGTGGTGGAAACCGTCCACCGAGACCGTCTGCACGGCTCGCCCGGCGACGTGCCCGGCCAGCGCCACCAGCTCCTGCGCCAGGTGGGTCTTGCCGACCCCGTCCGGGCCGTCGACCGCGACCACCGCCCGTTGGCCGGGGCGGGTGCCGAGGATCAGGGCCAGCAGGTCGACCAGCACCAGCTGGCGGGTGGGGACGAATCCTGGCGCGCTCATCGGTCCAGGGTAGGGGGCGCGGTCGACCACTCCAGATACACACCGTTGTCCAGCAGGGTCGCGTCCGGCGGAGCGGGCCGCTCCACGAAGCCGACCGTGCGGTAGAGGCTGCGGGCGCGGGTGTTGTCCGCGCTCACGTCCAGCCAGACCCGTCGCACCGCGGGGTTGGCCAGCGCATGCTCCAGCAGCTGTCGGACCAGCAGCCTGCCCAGGCCCTGACCCCGTCCCTCGGGCGCGACGACCATCCGCCGGATCTCCACCACGGTCCCGGTCCGCAGGCCTGCCAGGATGCCGAAGGCCATCACCTGGTCCAACCGGTCGACCAGCACCCAGTGCTCCATGTCCTCGTCGGTGAGGGCGGCGGTGTGCCACTCCCGGCCACCCTGCCCCAGGAACTGCCGGGTGTCGCCGGCCTCCTCGAACGCGACCACGGCGTCCAGGTCACCGACCCGGGTGGGCCGCAGGTAGGAGCCGACGACCAGCCGGGTGCCCTCCTCCGCGCCCCGGCGGGGACGCCGTGCGTGCGGTCGCCCCGGGACGCGGGGGCAGCTGACCACCAGCATGACCAGGTCCTCGGACCCGTCGTTGCGCATGTGGTGCTGGGCCCGTGGGGGCACCTCGATGCCGGATCCGGCGGGCACCTGCACCTCCGCCGAGTCCACGGTCAGGGTGCCGGTCCCGGAGAGGACCTGGAAGAACTGACGGGACCGGGCGTGCACGTGCGACTCCCCCGAGGTCCCGGGTGGCATGTGCTCCTCGACCACGGACAGGTCAGCCCGGTCCACCAGGTGGAAGGCCTGGCAGACCTCGTTCCACGTCGAGCTGCGGGCGGTATGCCTGCTGACCGGGTCCGGGACCATGCGCCGACGGTAGCGGGTGCGGGCCCCGTCCGCGACCAGCAGCTACCCGACGGAGACGGTCGGCGAGCCGGAGCCGGCGGCGTCCTCCGGCAGCTCCCCCATCTCCTCGGCGATCCGCATGGCCTCCTCGATGAGGGTCTCCACGATCTGGCTCTCGGGGACCGTCTTGATGACCTCGCCCTTGACGAAGATCTGGCCCTTGCCGTTGCCGGAGGCGACCCCGAGGTCGGCCTCCCTGGCCTCCCCGGGCCCGTTGACCACGCAGCCCATGACGGCCACCCGCAGCGGCACGTCCAGGCCCTCCAGGCCGGCGGTGACCTCGTCGGCCAGGGTGTAGACGTCCACCTGGGCCCGGCCGCAGGACGGGCAGGAGACGATCTCCAGCTTGCGCGGCTTGAGGTTCAGGCTCTGCAGGATCTGGTTGCCGACCTTGACCTCCTCCACCGGTGGCGCGGACAGCGAGACCCGGATGGTGTCGCCGATCCCCTGCGAGAGCAGGGTGCCGAAGGCCACCGAGGACTTGATGGTGCCCTGGAAGGCGGGGCCGGCCTCGGTGACCCCGAGGTGCAGCGGCCAGTCCCCCCGCTCCGAGAGCAGCTGGTAGGCGCGGACCATGATGACCGGGTCGTTGTGCTTGACCGAGATCTTGAAGTCGTGGAAGTCGTGCTCCTCGAAGAGGCCCGCCTCCCAGACGGCCGACTCGACCAGTGCCTCCGGGGTGGCCTTGCCGTACTTGGCCATGATCCGCTTGTCCAGCGACCCGGCGTTCACGCCGATCCGGATGGAGACCCCGGCGTCCTTGGCGGCGCGGGCGATCTGCTTCACCTGGTCGTCGAACTTGCGGATGTTGCCGGGGTTGACCCGGACCGCGGCGCATCCGGCGTCGATCGCGGCGTAGACGTACTTGGGCTGGAAGTGGATGTCCGCGATCACCGGGATCTGCGACTTGCGGGCGATGATCGGCAGCGCGTCCGCGTCGTCCTGGGTGGGGCAGGCGACCCGGACGATGTCGCACCCGGTGGCGGTGAGCTCCGCGATCTGCTGCAACGTCGCGTTGATGTCGGTGGTCGGGGTGGTGGTCATCGACTGGACCGAGACCGGGGCGTCACCGCCGACCTCGACCTTGCCGACCTTGATCTTGCGCGTGGGGCGCCGGGGCGCGAGCACCGGGGCCGGGGCGGCGGGCATACCGAGCGAGACGGGGACTCCAGCAGTCATGACCTCAGTGTCTCACCTGGCGCTGGCTGCTCCCTGGGTACCCGCTGGGCGCGGCGGGACCGTCGCCGCGACCGGGCCTCAGAACAGCTGGACCGGCCGCACGATGTCGGCGTAGATCAGCAGCGCCGTCATCCCGAGCAGACCGATGGCCACCACGTACGCCACGGGGAGCGCCGCGGCGGTGTCCACCGGGCCGGGGTCGGGGCGCCCGAAGACCCGGGCCCAGGTCTTCTTGACGCCCTCCCAGAGCGCACCGGCGATGTGTCCGCCGTCCAGGGGCAGCAGCGGGATGAGGTTGAAGACGAAGAGCGCCATGTTGAGCGACGCGACGAGGGAGACCAGCAACCACATCCGGTCCCCCATCGTCTCCAGCGCGCCCCCGGCACCGTCCTGCGTGACCTCCCCCGCGACCCGGCCCACACCGACCACCGACATCGGCCCGTCGGGGTCGCGCTCCTCGGAGCCGAAGGCGGCCTGCGAGACGTCGACCAGCCGCTGCGGCAGGGTGAGGACGATCCCGGCGGTCCCGGTGAACATCTCCCCCACCACCGGGGGCACAGCCGTGAGCGGTTGCTTCTCCATGACGACCGTCGGGGACGCGCCCAGGAAACCCACCTGCCCGGTGATCGGGTCACCGTCGTCGTCCAGGCCCAGTGCCTCCCCGTCAGGGCCGATGAGGGGGCGCTCGCGCAGCACCAGGTCGGCGGTGAGCGTCTGGCGGGCCCCGTCCCGCTCCACCAGGAAGGTGGCCTGCTCGCCCGCGTTCTGGATGGCGTAGGTGGTGGAGACCCAGTCCTGCACGGGGGTGCCGTCCACCTCGACGATGGTGTCCCCCACCTCGAAGCCGGCCTCCGCGGCCGGTGAGAGCGGCTGACCTGTGCAGTCCTCGTTCTCCACGTCGGTGTTGGCGCACGTCGCGACCGTGGTGATGGAGGGGGTCGCCACGGCCACCCCGTGGCTCATCAGCAGCACCGCCATCAGGCCGAAGGCCAGGGCAAGGTTCATCAGCGGGCCGCCGGCCATGATGATGACGCGCTTCCAGACGGGCAGGCGGTAGAACACCCGGTCGTGGTCCTCCGGGCGGACCTCCTCCAGCGACTCCTCCCGGGCCTGCTCGATCATCAGGTGCATCGGGTTGGAGCTGCTGGCCCGGAGCCGGCCGCCGTCACCGGCGCGGGGCGGGAACATGCCGATCATCCGGACGTAGCCGCCGAGCGGGATCGCCTTCACGCCGTACTCGGTCTCGCCGCGTCGGGTGGACCACAGGGTCGGACCGAAGCCGACCATGTACTGGGTGCAGCGGACGCGGAAGAGCTTGGCCGGGACCAGGTGTCCGATCTCGTGCAGCGCGATGGACGCGGCGATGCCGACGACCATGATGAGCACGCCGAGCAGATACAGCACGGTCAGGTCCTCTCGGGCGGTGCGGCGGTGGTGATCACGGCGGTGGCGGCGTCCCGGGCCCAGGCGTCGGCCGCGAGCACCCCGTCCACCGACAGGTCAACCGACGAGCCCGCCGAAGGGTTCCCGTCGTGCTCCTCCACCACCCGCGCCACGGTGTCCACGATGTCCGGGAACGCGATCTCCCCCCGGTGGAAGGCGGCGACGCACACCTCGTTGGCGGCGTTGTAGACCGCGGGGAAGGTGCCGCCGGCCCGGCCGACCTGGACCGCCAGCCGGACCGCGGGGAAGGCCTCGTCGTCGAGCGGCAGGAACTCCCAGGTCGAGGCCGTCGTCCAGTCGCACGCCGGGGCGACGTTGGGGAGGCGGTCGGGCCAGGACAGGCCGAGCGCGATCGGGATGTGCATGGTCGGCGGTGAGGCCTGGGCCAGGGTGGAACCGTCCACGAACTCGATCATGGAGTGCACGACCGACTGCGGGTGCACGACGACGCTGATGTCGTCGAAGGGGACGTCGAAGAGCAGGTGCGCCTCGATCACCTCCAGCCCCTTGTTGACCAGGGTGGCGGAGTTGGTGGTCACCACCTGGCCCATGTCCCAGGTCGGGTGCGCGAGCGCCTGCGCCGGGGTCACGTCCTGCAGCTGGGCCCGCGTCCGCCCGCGGAACGGGCCTCCGCTGGCGGTCAGCACCAGGCGGCGCACCTCCTCCCGGCGGCCGGCCCTCAGGCACTGGGCCAGGGCGCTGTGCTCGGAGTCGACGGGCACGATCTGCCCCGTGGCCGCGGCCCCGGTGACCAGGGCGCCGCCCACGATGAGCGACTCCTTGTTGGCGAGCGCCAACGTCGAGCCGGCGGCCAACGCCGCCAGCGTGGGGCGAAGGCCGATGCTGCCGGTGATGCCGTTGAGGACCACGTCGGCACCGTTGCCGGCGACGGTGGTGCCGGCGCGCGAACCGGTGAGCACCTCGGGGCGGTACCCGGCCCGTCCGGCGGTGCGGGCCGCCTGCTCGAGGGCGTCCCGCAGGTCCGGCTCCGCGGCCGGGTCCTCCCGGGCGACGGCGACCTGCTCCACCTGCAGCTCCACCGCCTGCCGGGCCAGCAGGTCGAGGTCGCGTCCCCCGGCGCTGAGCGCCAGCACCCGGAAGCGGTCGGGGTGTGCGCGCAGCACGTCGACGGCCTGGGTGCCGATGGATCCGGTGGACCCGAGCAGGGTCAGGGTGCGCTCGCTCACCGGGTCATTGTGCCCTGTCCCGTCGGCGCCAGGTGGGGGCCGGTCGAGACAGCGGCAGGGCCAGCGCGGAGCCCAGCAGCAGGCCGAGGGCGATCGCGGACACGATGGACACCGCGCCGAACAGGGTCGCGGTGTCACCGGCGCCCGAGCCGATCTGGCTGACGCCCATGAGGCCGACGGTGCCGGGCACCAGCAGCCAGAACGAGGGCAGGAAGGCCACCAGCCGTGGGACGTCGGCGCGCATCCTGCTCAGCAGCGAGGGGACGAAGGAGGCGACGAGGGCCCCGGTGAAACCGCCCAGGGGCAGCGACGAGCCGCTCTGCTGGCCGGCCAGCTGCGCGCTGAAGGTGAGGACCAGCACCAGCCCCGACCAGCGCAGCAGGGTCCACGGCAGGGCCTCGGACAGGGTGATGCCGAGGGTGATGAGCAGCAGGCCCAGCGGCGCCGACCACAGCCCGGGTCCTTCGACCCGGATGTTGGCGTAGGCCTGCTCATCCACCCCCAGCAGCATCGCCGCGCCGACCACCCCGAGGGAGAAGAGGACCAGCTGGACCAGGCCGTAGAAGACGCGCGAGGACCCGGCGACCATGGCGCCCTGGGCGAGCTCGTTGACGCCGGTGACGAGCAGGGCACCGGGCAGCAGCACCGCCAACGGGCAGATCACCGTGCGCAGCGGCCCCTCGAGGAGACCGAGCTCATACCCGCCGAAGGCCAGCACCGCGGCGGTGAAGGCGGCCACCGAGGGCAGCAGCGCACCGAGCAGGGTGTGCCGTCCTGCCTGCGTCATCAGCAGGCTGACCAGCAGCGACCCCAGGGCGGCGACGACGATGTTGGGCAGCCCCGGCTGGAGGACGAGCGCGATCCCGACGGACACCGACATCAGACCTAGGTGCCGGACCCAGGCCGGGTAGGGGTGCGGTACCTGCCGCAGGGCGTCCAGCCGATCCCCGGCCTGCGCCATCGTGACCTCTCCCCGGCCGAGCTGGTGGCGCACCGCGTGCACGGCCGCGGTCTGGTCCAGGCGCAACGGCCCACGAACCGGGGCGATGGCGGCCGGTGCGCCGGCGTCCAGGCTGAGGAAGACCGCGGTGGGGCTGGCCGCCACCCGCAGGTCCGGGTGCCCGGCCGCCGCCCCCAGCCGACGCGTCTCGGTCTCGGCCTGGGTGACCGGCTCCCCCGCCGCCACCAGGTCGGCGGCGAACCGGGACAGGAAGGCTCGGACCGGGAGGTCGGCGTCGTGGGGCACGGACCCACCGTAGGGGCTCACCCGCCCGGGTGGACCGTCTCCTGCACCCAGCGGGTCACCAGGTCCTGCACGTCTCCCGGCGAGACCGGCGTGAACGCGAGCTCCGGCTGAGCGTCTGGCGGTTGGGGGTTCGGTGACTGCCCGTCCGGCGGCGAGCGGTCAGGGGGCTGCGGGCGCCGGGCCAGGAAGCAGCCGGCCCGTCCCACCGCCAGCAGGTATGCCTCGACCCGCTCCCCGTCCGCCCCGGCCAGGGTGAGCTCGGCCAGCACACCGGGCTGCTCGAGGACCGCCGCGACCAGCTCCGGGTGGGCGGGGTCGACGTGGCGCTCCGCTCCCCGGCCCGCCCGGGCGCCCGAGGGCAGCACCGGCGCGAGCGCCGCCTGCACCAGGTCGGCGGCGTCGACGTGCAGGTCGAGACCGTGCAGCCCCTGCGGGTGGACGTCCTGCACGACCCCTCCCTCGGGGACCAGGTGCAGGATCCGCAGGTCCGCGCGGTGCTCGTGCCCGGCGACGATGCGTTCCACGACGAGCAGCGCCCGGGCCGCGAGCCGGACGTCGAGCAGCAGCTCGGCCAGGTCGGCCGGGGCGGAGCGTCCGAGGTGGCCGTCCTCGTCGATCAGTCCGCGTCCCAGCAGCGAGCGCCGCGCCTCGGCGAGCGGCCGGGCCTCGGGGGTGTCGCCGGGCTCCCTCGCCTCCTGCTCTCCCGCGCCGGCCAGCCCCCGCAGGTGCGCCCGCTCCAGCACGGCCAGCTCGGCACCGGTCACGACCAGCAGCGGCCCGGGTGGTCGGTCGGGCGGGACCGGCTCCTCCTCGGTCACGGCCAGAGCCGTCCGAGCTCGATGGGGGCCCGCAGCACCGGTCCCAGGGGTACCTGGGGGAGCCGGATCGGCTGGCCCACGTCGCGCCACCACCGGCGCACCGGCTCCACCTCCGGCAGCCGCCGCAGCACCGTCTCGACGGCGTCCTGGACCCGGTCCACCCGGTGCCCCACCTCCAGGGTGAGCCGCTGCCCGGCAGCGACGGTCCGGTGCCGGACCTCGTGCAGGCGGAGCGACGCCCGTGCTGCGGCGCGGGCCACCCGGGCCCGCAGCTCGGGCAACCGGCCGGCGAACCGGCGGACGTAACGGCGCACGGTCCCCACACCGTCCCAGGCCAGGTTGCCCAGCGTCCACGCCTGGTATGCCCCGACCAGACTCACCCCGGCCACGGCCGCCGGGGGGAACCAGAACCCGAGCACCGCGACCGGGCCCCCACCGATCGCCCCCGCCGCGAGCACCCGGGTGATACCGCCGCGCCAGCCGGCATACCCGCCGCCGTCCCGGACGTCGGACCAGGCGCCGACCCAGGCCAGGGTCATCCCGAGCGGGCCGGGGGTGAGCGAGAGGCCCCGCAGCTTCGCGGACCCGCGGCCGGTCCGGGACAGCGCCCGCAGCCGCTGCATCAGCGCCCGCGCCCGCCGGGCCGCGCCGGCCCTCACCGTTGCGGTCCGGGCCCACCGTGCCCGGGCGAGCTCCAGGGCCGTCTCGGTCGCGAGCGCGAGCCGGGCCACCGTGCCCACCGCATACCCGGTCGCCTTCCACGCCCGCTCCGGGACCCTGGCCATCTCCACCACGTCCTGGGCCACCGTCCACGCCCGGGTGATCGCGTCGGCCGCGAGCCGCTGGGCGGAGAGGTATTCCTGCTCGGCCTCCTGGGACCACCTCCGGGCCAGCTCCTGCTCCCGCGCCAGCTCGACCAGTCGCTGCCGCCACAGCTCGACCGCCGTGGGCTCCGGCGGTGGACCCAACGCCCTCAGCGCCTGGATCTGCTCCAGCGCGCGGTCCCGGACCCGGTCCCAGGAGCGCACCTGTCCCGCGGCGCTCTCGGCCACCTCGGCGCAGCGCTCCACCGCTGCGGCCGCCTCCCGGGGTGGCGCCGCCGCCGAGACGACCAGGGTCTTGACCGAGCACACCCGTGCCCGCTGCTCCCATGCGGCCAGCCCGGACCAGGCGTCCGTCCCGGGCCCCTCGCTCACCCGGACCCCGACCGTCTCGAGCTCGTCCCCCACCGCACGCAGCAGTCGGCAGGCCCGGTGCAGCTCCTCCGGCGAGGCGAGCAGCACCGACGGGGCGCCGGGACCCGGGAGGCTGCTCACCGCGCCCACACCGCTGTGTGCAGGGTCTCCACCTCGGCATACCGCGCCGCGGCCTCCTGGGTGGCCCGGCCCAGGGCTGCACCCTGCCCGGCCACCGCATGCAGGCCGGCGGACCACCGGGTGGCCGCGACGCTCGCCGCCTCGCTCAGGTCACCACCCCCGCCGGCGCCCGCGACGGCACCGAGCGCCCGGGACAACGCGCCCGCCAGCTCGTCCAGCTCACCGCCCACCCGCACCAGCTCGGCCCCGTGCGTCGCCACCCGCGCGCTGTCGACCTGCACGACATACCCCATCTGGGCACCCCCTCGTCCCGGCCGGGTGCCCTGCACCCGGTCCGACCCCGAGGCTAGGAGCCTCGCGTCACCCGGCGCAGAAGTTGTCCACAGGCACGCTCAGCCCTCGCGCAGCACCGCGGTGAGGTCCTCCAGGACGGCCGGGTCCTCGATCGTGGAGGGGACCTGGGCCGGCTCACCGTCGGCGAGCTGGCGCATGGTCCGCCGCAGGATCTTGCCGGACCGGGTCTTCGGGAGCGCCTCGACGATGTCCACCCGCCGCAGCGACGCCACCGCACCGACCTCCTCGCGCACCCTGGCCACCAGCTCCGCACGCAGCCTCTCGGGGGCGTCCCCGGAGAGGTCGATGCCGGACTTGAGCACCACCAGCGCCCGCGGGACCTGCCCCTTGAGCTCGTCGGCGACCCCGATCACGGCGCACTCCGCGACCGCCGGGTGCCCGGCCAGCGCCTCCTCCAGGGACCCGGTCGAGAGCCGGTGCCCGGCGACGTTGAGCACGTCGTCGGTGCGTCCCATCACGTAGACGTAGCCGTCCTCGTCGAGGTATCCCCCGTCACCGGAGAGGTAGTAGCCCTCGAAGGCGGACAGGTAGGAGGAGACGTACCGTTCGTCGTCCTCCCACAGGGTGGGCAGCGTCCCCGGTGGCAGCGGCAGCCGCAGGCAGAGGGCGCCCTCGGTGCCGGGCGGGACCTCCTGCCCCCGCTCGTCGAGGACCCGTACGTCGTAGCCGGGCACGGGCAGGGTGGGGCTCCCGGGTCTGATCTCGAAGCGTGCCAGGCCGAGCGGGTTGGTCGCGATCGGCCACCCCGTCTCGGTCTGCCACCAGTTGTCGACGACCGGCACCCCCAGGTGCTCCCCTGCCCACCGCCAGGTGTCGGGGTCCAGCCGTTCACCGGCCAGGAAGAGCGCGCGCAGGTGCGACAGGTCGTGCTCGGCGACCGCGGTGGCGTCCGGGTCCTGCTTCTTGATGGCCCGGATCGCGGTCGGCGCGGTGAAGGCCGCCACCGCCCGGTGCTCCTCGATCACCCGCCAGTAGGCCCCGGCGTCCGGGGTGCCCACCGGCTTGCCCTCGTAGAGGATCGTGGTGGCCCCGGTGAGCAGCGGCGCGTAGACGATGTAGGAGTGGCCGACCACCCAGCCGACGTCCGACCCGCAGAACCAGGCCTCGCCGGGGTGCACGTCGTAGAGGTTCGTCATCGACCAGCGCAGCGCGACGGCATACCCGCCGCTGTCCCGGACGATGCCCTTCGGGCGTCCCGTGGTGCCGGAGGTGTAGAGGACGTAGAGCGGGTCGGTGGCGTCCACGGAGACGCAGGCGGCGGGGGCGACCGCGTCCGGGTGCATCAGCCGGGCCCACTCCAGGTCCCGCTCCCCCAGCTCGCAGGTCAGCTGCTTGCGCTGCAGGATGACGCAGTGGTCGGGTGTGTGCGCCGAACGCTCGATCGCGGCGTCCAGCATCGGCTTGTAGGGCACCACCCGGGTCGGCTCGATGCCGCAGGAGGCGGACACCACGACCTTCGGGCGGGCGTCCTCGATCCGGGCGGCGAGCTCGGCGGGCGCGAAGCCGCCGAAGACCACCGAGTGGACGGCGCCGATGCGGGCGCAGGCGAGCATCGCGATGACGGCCTCGGGGACCATCGGGAGGTAGATGACCACCCGGTCCCCCACACCGACGCCCAGGTCCCGGAGCACACCGGCGAAGCGGGCCGTGAGGTCGAGCAGCTCGGCGTAGGTGTAGCTGCGCGCGGTGCCGGTGACGGGGCTGTCGTAGACGAGCGCCGTCTGGTCCGCACGTCCGCGGATCACGTGCCGGTCCAGCGCGTTGTAGCAGACGTTCAGCCGGCCACCGGTGAACCAGCGGTAGAACGGCGGGTGGCTGTCGTCCAGCACCTGGGTCGGCGGGGTGAACCAGTCGATCAGCCCCGCCGCCTCACCCCAGAACGCGCCGGGGTCGCGCAGGCTGGCCTCGACGGTCTCGCGGTAGCTGGTCCGGGCTGCGGCGTCGTTGCTCATGCCCACATCCAACACCCCGGCTAGGGTCGGGCGGTATGCACAGCACCGCAGCAGGGGCGTCCGGGGACGGCGGCAGGTCGGTCGGGACCCGTCCGGTGGGCACGGGTGAGACCTGCGAGGTGCGCTACCACCGGGTCGAGGACACCTCCCCTCCGCCCGGTCGGGACGTGGAGAGCCAGGGCGCGTGGCGGGACTGGCTGCGCTCCCCGGACCCGCTCCCGCCGTTGCGGGTGCAGGGGCTGGACCTGCGGGTGCACGCCGAGCTGTTGCTGGCCCGGGACGACCTCGGCGAGCTGGTCGTGCTCGGCGGCCGCCTGGACCCGGCGGTCGAGGCGCACCTGACCCGGCACGGTGCGCTGGTCTTCCCGGCGGCACCGCACGCCCCGGTCGACCCCTACCGGGCACACCTCTACACCGCCCAGGAGCTCTACGCCGGGGTGGCCGAGCACGGCTACGTCTCCACCGTGGACGCCCGGGCCTACCGCTGGTATGCCGACGCCACCGTCCGCCACGACGCCTACGTCTCGGCGCTGCGGGCGATCCACGACGACGCGATGTCCGATGCGCTCGCCGCGGTGCTCGCCGAGCGCCGCGTGGTCGGGGTGATGGGCGGGCACGCGCTGCGGCGCGGCACCCCCGACTTCGCGGCCGCCGCCGTGCTCGGGCACCGGGTGGCCCGGGCCGGCGCGGTGGTCCTCACCGGTGGCGGGCCGGGCGCGATGGAGGCGGCCAACCTCGGTGCCTGGGCCGACGACACGGACCTGCTCGCACGGGCTCTGCAGGAGGTGGCGACGGTGCCCGACTTCGCCCCCGACGAGGGCGCCTGGGTCGCACCGGCCCTGCGGCTGCGGGAGCAGGCCGTCGGCGGGACCACACCGCGCGAGCTGCGCAGCGTCGGCATACCGACCTGGTACTACGGACACGAGCCGCCGAACGCCTTCGCCCAGCTCATCGCCAAGTTCTTCTCCAACGCCCTGCGCGAGGACCTGCTGCTGGCGCACTCGCGGGCGGGGGTGGTGGTGCTGCCGGGCGCGGCCGGCACGGTGCAGGAGGTCTTCCAGATGGCGACCCGCCTCTACTACGCCACCGAGGAGGAGCCGCTCGCCCCGCTGGTCCTCGTCGGTCGGGAGCACTGGACGGACCGGCTGCCGGTGTGGCCGCTGCTGCAGGCGCTCGGCGAGGGTCGGGCCATGGCGGGGGCGCTGCACCTGGTCGACACGGTCGAGGAGGCCGCCGCGCTGGTGTCGACGCACGGCTGACCCCGTGGTCCGTCGGGGGCCCGTGGTTGATGGATGACCCCACGCTCGATGGATGGCCCCGCCGCTACGACGGTGGGGCCGTCGGTCACAGGTGGGGCGCCCGGTCAGGCGTGGGGGTCGACCGGTGCGGTCAGACCGTCGCGGCGAGCTGCCCGCAGGCGCCGTCGATGTCCGAGCCCCGGGTGTCGCGGACCGTGGTCGGGATGCCGTGCGCGATCAGCCGCTCCACGAACTGCTGCTCGACGCCGCGGCGGGACGCGGTCCATTTGCTGCCAGGCGTCGGGTTGAGCGGGATCGGGTTGACGTGCACCCATCCCCGTCCCCGTGCGTTGAGCTTCTCGCCCAGCAGGTCCGCCCGCCAGGCCTGGTCGTTGATGTCCCGGATCAGGGCATACTCGATCGACACCCGGCGACCGGTCACCTCGAAGTAGCGGCGGGCGGCGTCCAGTGCCTCGTCGACTTTCCAGCGCGTGTTGATCGGGACCAGCTCGTCGCGCAGCTCGTCGTCGGGGGCGTGCAGCGACAGCGCGAGGGTCACGGGTATGCCTTCTCCCGCCAGCTTGTCGATGGCCGGCACCAGACCCACCGTCGACATCGTCACCCCGCGGGCGGACATCCCCAGCCCTTCGGGTGCGGTGTCCACCAGGCGGCGGATGGCGCCGATGGAGGCCTTGTAGTTGGCCAGCGCCTCACCCATCCCCATGAAGACGACGTTGCTGACCCTCAGGGCCTCGCGGGTGCCCGCCGCGGTGCGCCCGGCCTCCTCCTCGGGCTCCCCCTCGGTGCCCTCCCCGCCGAGGTCGCCGTGCCGCAGGGTGCGGGCGGCCGCGACCACCTGCTCCACGATCTCCGCGGTGGACAGGTTGCGGGTCAGCCCCGCCTGGCCGGTGGCGCAGAACGGGCAGTTCATCCCGCACCCGGCCTGGCTCGAGATGCACATGGTGACCCGACCCGGGTAGCGCATGAGGACCGACTCGACCATCGCCCCGTCGTGCAGGCGGTGCACCTGCTTCAGGGTGGCCCCGTCGTCCGCCGACAGGGTCCGGACCGGTGACAGCAGCTCCGGGAGCAGCCCGGCGACGAGCTCCTCACGGCCCGCCCGCGGCAGGTCGGTCATCTGCTCGGGGTCGGTCACGAGCCGTTCGAAGTAGTGGCGGCTCACCTGGTCGGCACGGAAGCCGGGGATGCCGAGGTCGGCGGCCCAGGCCTTGCGGCCGGCGAGATCGAGGTCGGCGAGGTGGGTCGGCGCCTTTCCGCGGCGCGGCGCGCTGAAGGTCAGCTGGCCGGGGGCGGGGCGTCCGGGGGACGGGGTCGGCAGATCGGTGGTCATCACCTCCAGTGTGGCAGGTGTCGGGCGTCTGCCCGGCCCACGGCCAACCACGAGCGACGCCCGGTGGGTCTGAGGGCAACCACCGGCGACGCTCGGTGGGGTTGGGGTGGGGGTGTGGTCAGACGAAGATGTGCAGCAGGGCCCAGCAGACCGGGACCGTCACCAGCAGCGAGTCCAGCCGGTCCATCACCCCGCCGTGCCCCGGCAGGATGGTGCCCATGTCCTTGATGCCGAGGTCCCGCTTGATCGCGGACTCCGCGAGGTCGCCCACGGTCGCGAAGGTGGCGGCGACGGCGCCGACCACGGCGCCCGCCCACCAGGGGCCGTCCAGCAGCAGGCCCACGCACAGCACCCCCACCAGGGCGCTGGTCCCGACCGAGCCGGCGAAACCCTCCCAGGACTTCTTCGGCGACAAGGACGGCGACATCGGGGTACGTCCCAGCAGGACGCCGACGGCATACCCGCCGGTGTCGGAGGCGACCGTCACCAGGATGAAGGTGAGGATCCGCCAGGCCCCGTCGTCCTGGGCGAGCATCAACGAGGCGATGGCCGCGAGCAGCGGCACGTACGCCACGATGAAGACCCCACCGGCGATGTCCCGGGCAGCCCCGTCGCAGGGGCCGACGCTGCGCCACAGCAGGACCAGCGCCGCGCTGGCGGCGAAGCCCGCGGCCAGCGCGTCCGGCCCGCCGTAGTAGGCGAGCGGGACCAGCGCGGTCGAGGCCAGCACCGGCGGCAGCGGCGGGTCGATGCGGCCGCTGCGCAGGGCGTCGTCCAGCTCCCACACCCCGACCACGGCGGCGGCCGTCACCAGCCAGACGAAGGCGGGCGGCCAGAAGACCAGGCTGGCCAGGATGAGCAGGATCAACCCCACCCCCACCGCGACCGCCGCGGGCAGGTTGCGCCCGGCGCGAGGGGCCGGTCGGGCGGGACCCGCCGTGGCCGCCGCTCGAGCCGCCCGGCGCGTCATCGGCGTCTCGGGCGGGGCGGTCGGCACCTGGGGGTCGGTCATCCGGCGGCTCCGGGGCGAGGGCCGGACTGCTCAGACTGCGAGCAGCTCGGACTCCTTGTGCTTGAGGATGTCGTCGACGATGTCCACGTGCTTCTTGGTCAGCGCTTCGAGCTCCTTCTCCGCGCGCGAGCCCTCGTCCTCACCGATGTCACCGTCCTTGACGGCCTTGTCGATGACGTCCTTGGCGTGCCGCCGCACGTGCCGCACGGAGACCTTCGCCTCCTCGCCCTTGGTGTGCGCCAGCTTGATGTACTCCCGGCGGCGCTCCTCGGTCAGCTGCGGCATGACGATCCTGATGGCGTTGCCGTCGTTGCTGGGGTTGGCCCCCAGGTCGGAGATCATCAGCGCCTTCTCGATGTCCTTCATCGCGCTCTTGTCGTAGGGCGTGATGAGCACCGTGCGGGCGTCCTGCACGGTGAAGCTGGCCAGCTGCTGCAGAGGGGTCGGGGTCCCGTAGTAGTCCACGTCCAGCTTGGCGAACATCCCCGGGTGCGCGCGGCCGGTGCGGATGGAGGCCATGTCCTCCCGGGCGACCTCCACGGCCTTGCCCATCTTCTCCTCGCCCTCCAAGAGGGCCATCTCGATGACCTCGGACATCAGCGGGTGCTCCTTCAGGTATGTGGCGTGCGGTCCGGTCGGCGCTGGTGTCAGCCCGAAGTGACCAGTGTCCCGATCCTCTCACCCTTGATCGCCCGGGTGATGGAGTCCGCGCCGTCCATGCCGAAGACCAGCATCGGCAGGTCGTTGTCCATGCAGAGGCTGAAGGCGGCCGCGTCGACCACCCGCAGGTTGCCGGTCAGGGCGTCGGAGAAGGTGAGCTCGTCCAGCTTGGTCGCCCCGGCGTCGGTCCGGGGGTCCGCGGTGTAGACGCCGTCCACCCCGTGCTTGCTCATCAGCACCTGGTCGCACTTGATCTCCAGCGCGCGCTGCGCCGAGACGGTGTCGGTGGAGAAGTACGGCATACCGGCACCGGCGCCGAAGATCACCACCCGGCCCTTCTCCAGGTGCCGCATCGCCCGACGCGGGATGTAGGGCTCGGCGACCTGCCCCATGGTGATGGCGGTCTGCACGCGGGTGTCGACGCCCTCCTTCTCGAGGAAGTCCTGCAGGGCGAGGCAGTTCATCACGGTCCCCAGCATGCCCATGTAGTCGGCGCGCGAGCGCTCCATCCCCCGCTGCTGCAGCTCGGCGCCGCGGAAGAAGTTGCCGCCGCCGATGACGACCGCGATCTCCACGTCGGAGCGGTGGGCGTCCGCGATCTGGTGCGCGATCCCCTTGACCACGTCCGGGTCCACCCCGACGTGCCCGCCACCGAAGGCCTCGCCGGAGAGCTTGAGGAGCACCCGGCGGCGGTCACCGGCGGCCTCGGGGGCGGTATGCGGCGCGGGCATGGTGGTCGTCATACGGGTCCTCCTGGACTCGGCTCCGTGGGCAGGGGCGAAGGCGTGGGCGCAGTCGCTCGATCCTGCCACACCGGGTGCGGGGTCACCGACGAGCGCCGGGCAGCGAGAAGGCCGGGCCCCTGGTGGGGCCCGGCCTTCTCGTGGTCAGGGTCGGCCTGGTCTCAGACGCCGACCTTCAGACGGGCGAAGCCGGTCACCTGGGCGCCGGCCTCGTCGGCGACCTTCGCGACCGTCTTCTTGGTGTCCTTGGCGAACGGCTGGTCCAGCAGGACGTTCTCCTTGAAGAAGCCGTTCACCCGGCCCTCGACGATCTTGGGCAGCGCCTGCTCGGGCTTGCCCTCCTCGCGGGCCGTCTCCTCGGCGATGCGACGCTCACCCTCGACGGTCTCGGCGGCGATCTCGTCGCGGCTCAGCACGGAGGGCGAGAACGCCGCGACGTGCATCGCGATGTCGCGCGCCACCTGCTCGTCGCCACCGGTGGTGGCGACCAGGACACCGATCTGCGGGGGCAGGTCGGGCATCGTTTTGTGCAGGTAGCTCACCACGGAGCCACCCTCACCCGCCTCCAGGCGGGCGACGCGACGGACCTCGATCTTCTCGCCGATGGTCGCGTTCGCCTCGTCGAGGACGTCCTTGACCGTCTTGCCGTCCATCTCCGAGGCCAGCAGGGCATCGGCGTCGGTCGCGCCGACGGCCACCGCCTGCGCCAGCACCTGGTCGGCGAGCTCGGCGAACTTCGGGCCCTTGGCCACGAAGTCGGTCTCGCAGTTGACCTCGACCAGGGTCCCGACGCCGCCGTCGACCTGGGCGCGGACCAGACCGTTGGAGGCCGAACGCCCCTCCCGCTTGGTCACGCCCTTGAGGCCCTTGACGCGCAGGATGTCGGTGGCCTTGCCGGTGTCGCCGTCGGCCTCGTCGAGGGCCTTCTTGACGTCCATCATGCCCGCGCCGGTGGACTCACGCAGCGCCTTGATGTCAGCGGCCGTGTAGTTCGCCATGAGTGGTTGGTACTCCTTCGTGAAGTCGGGTGGTGCGGGTCAGGACTGCGTGGTCTCGGGGACCTCGTCAGCGGTGGCCTCGGGGGTCTCCTCGGTCGAGGTCTCCTCCGTGGCGTCCGCCTCAGGAGCAGCAGCCTCCGAGGTCTCCTCGGGAGCAGCAGCCTCCGGGGTCTCCTCGGTGGCGTCCGCCTCGGGAGCAGCAGCCTCCGGGGTCTCCTCGGCGGCCTTCTCGTCGCTACCGGTGAGCAGCTCGCGCTCCCACTCGGCCATCGGCTCGGCACCGGTCGCGGCGTCGCCGCCCTCGGACTTGCCGCCGGAGCGGGAGATCAGGCCCTCGGCCACGGCGTCGGCGACGACCCGGGTCAGCAGGGTGACCGACCGGATGGCGTCGTCGTTGCCCGGGATCTTGTAGTCGACCTCGTCCGGGTCGCAGTTGGTGTCCAGGATGGCGATGACCGGCAGGCCGAGCTTGCGCGCCTCGGTGACCGCGAGGTGCTCCTTCTTGGTGTCGACGACCCACACGGCCGAGGGCACCTTCTGCATGTCGCGGATACCGCCCAGCGTCTTGCTGAGCTTGTCGTACTCGCGGCGCATCATGAGGAGCTCCTTCTTCGTGCGACCGCTGCCGGCCACGTCGTCGAAGTCGATCTCCTCGAGCTCCTTCATGCGGGTGAGCCGCTTGGAGACGGTCTGGAAGTTGGTGAGCATGCCACCGAGCCAACGGTGGTTGACGTACGGCATACCGACGCGGGTCGCCTGCTCGGCGATGGACTCCTGGGCCTGCTTCTTGGTGCCGACGAAGAGGATGGAGCCGCCGTGGGCGACGGTCTGCTGCACGAAGTCGAAGGCCTCGTTGAGGTAGGTCAGCGACTGCTGCAGGTCGATGATGTAGATGCCGTTGCGCTCGGTCATGATGAAGCGCTTCATCTTGGGGTTCCACCGGCGGGTCTGGTGCCCGAAGTGGACGCCGCTCTCCAGGAGCTGGCGCATGGTGACGACGGCCATGCCGTGTCTCGCTTTCTACTCGGTTGCAGTTGAGTTCCTGGCCCGGGGACGCTCCCCACCCGACGGCATCCGTACCGCCGGGACCGCGGGGTGCGCCACCGGCCTGCTGGCCGGACCACCAACGGTGGTGCGGTGCTGACCGGTCGCGCCCGGGCGCGAATTCATGCCTCTCCACCGACCCGTGGGCAGGGGAGGGTGCACGTCCCTCGATGGTACGCCAGCAGGGGGCCAGCACCGAATCTGCCCGGACCCGCCGCGACGGGCCCCGCCCGTGCGCTCGTCCGGCCCGCGCCTCAGGTGGCTACGGTGAGGTGATGGACTCCCCCCTCGTCAGCCGCCTGCAGCCGTTCGGGACCAGCGTCTTCGCCGAGATGACCCAGCGTGCGCTGCAGTTCGACGCCGTCAACCTGGGACAGGGCTTCCCGGACACCGACGGCCCGTCGGAGATGGTGGACATCGCCGTCCGGGGGCTGCGGGAGGGTCTGAACCAGTACGCCCCCGCCCGTGGCCGCCCCGAGCTCCGGGAGGCGGTCGCCGCCCACCAGCAGCACTGGTACGGCATACCCCTGGACCCGGGGTCGGAGGTGCTGGTGACCGTCGGTGCCACGGAGGGGATCGCCGCCTCCCTGGTCGCCTTGGTGGAGCCGGGTGACGAGGTGCTGGTCATCGAGCCGTACTACGACTCCTACAGCGCCTGCATCGGCATCGCCGGCGGGGTCCGCCGGAGCGTGCAGCTGTCCTTCCCGGACCTCGCCCTGGACGTCGACGCGCTGCGCGCCGCGGTGACCGACCGGACCAGGGTGCTGCTGCTGAACACCCCGCACAACCCGACCGGCAAGGTCTTCACCGCGCAGGAGCTGGAGCAGGTGGCGCAGGTCGCCCGCGACCACGACCTGGTGGTGATCTCCGACGAGGTCTACGAGCACCTGGTCTTCGACGGTCGGCGGCACATCCCGATCGCCACCCTGCCCGGGATGGCCGAGCGGACGCTGACGATCTCCTCGGTCGGCAAGACCTTCTCGCTCACCGGGTGGAAGACCGGGTGGGTGAGCGGTCCGGCCCGGCTGGTGGACGCCGTCGCCGCGGTCAAGCAGTTCCTCACCTTCGCCGGGGTCAGCCACGTCCAGCCGGCGGTCGCGCACGGCCTCGGTATGCCGGACGCCTTCTTCACCGGGTTCGCCGCCGAGCTGCAGGCCAAGCGTGACCTGCTGGTCTCCGCGCTCGACGAGGTCGGCGTCCCGGTCAGCCCCTGCGCGGGGACCTACTTCGTCATCGCGGACCTCGCGGGCCACGGGGTCCAGGACGCGGTGGACTTCTGCCGGCGGCTGCCCGAGGAGCTCGGCGTGGTGGGGGTGCCGGTCTCGGTCTTCTGCGACGACCCGGAGCCGGTGCGCAGCCTGGTGCGTTTCGCGTTCTGCAAGAAGGACCACGTCCTGGAGGAGGCGGCGCGTCGGCTGCAACGGCTCGGATCGGCCTGAGACGCTGGACGGATGGCACCGGCCGATCACCCCACGAGCCCGGTCCCGGAGCAGCTGCTGGACGCCTTCGAGCGGCACCTGCTCCTGGAGAAGGGTCGCTCGGCGCACACCGTCCGCGCGTACCTGGGTGACCTGCGCTCGCTGGGAGCCTTCCTCGCCGACCGGGGCACCGGCCACCTGGGGGACGTGCGACTGGCCGACCTGCGCGCCTGGTTGGCCGGACTGGGCGAGGCCGGTGGCTCGCGCTCAAGCATCTCTCGGCGAGCCGCGGCCGCCAAGACGTTCTTCCGGTGGGCCCGCCGGGCAGGACGGATCCCGACCGACCCGTCGCTGCGTCTGGTGGCGCCCGGTAAGGAGAAGCACCTGCCGGGAGTGCTCCGCCGGCCGCAGGCAGAGGAGCTGATGGACCTGGCGGCGGTCGCCGCCGACGACGACGACCCGGTGCACCTGCGCAACCGCGCGATGCTGGAGCTGCTCTACGCCTCCGGTATGCGCGTGGGCGAGCTCACCGGCCTGGACGTGGACGACCTCGACCTGGGGTCCGGGACGGCCCGCGTGCTGGGCAAGGGCGACAAGGAGCGGATCGTCCCCTTCGGCACCCCCGCGGCGGACGCGGTGGCCCTCTGGCTGGGCAGCGGTCGACCCCGGCTGGCCGGGGGGCACTCCGGCGCCGCGCTGTTCCTCGGGCGCCGAGGGGCGCGGGTCGATCAGCGCCAGGTCCGCTCGTCGCTGCAGGAGCTGCTGCGCCACCTCCCGGACGCCCCGGCGATGGGCCCGCACGGCCTGCGGCACAGCGCCGCCACCCATCTGCTCGAGGGCGGCGCCGACCTGCGGACCGTGCAGGAGCTGCTGGGGCACGCCAGCCTCGCCACCACGCAGATCTACACCCACGTCTCGGTGGAGCGGCTGCGCGAGGCGCACCGCCAGGCACACCCCCGCGCCTGAGGGCACCTCTCTCCATCAGCACCGGCCCGAGCACCTCCCCCGGCCCCACGGCTCCCGTTACCGGCCGACGGGACGCAGGGTGAGCTCCACACCGAGCAGCAGCGGCATCGGGTCCACGTAGCCGTCCCGCCCGCGGACCGCCCCGAGGTGCAGGCAGTCGCCCGGGGTGCAGTGGCCGCCGACGTCCAGGCGCCCGAGGACCGCCCCGCGCGCCACCCTGTCCCCCCGCTCCGGCCGGTCCGAGACGGGTTGGTAGGTGCTGCGCAACCCGCTGGTGTGGGTGAGGCTGACCACACCGACCCCCGCGACGACGCCGCTGTAGGTGACCACACCGGCCTGCACCGCCAGCACCGGCTCACCGGCCACCCCGGCCAGGTCGATGCCTCGGTGGCCGGCGGACCAGCGGTGCTCGGGAGGGTCGAAGCCATGGACGAGGTCCGGGACCCCGGTCAGCGGCCACCCCCAAACCGCGGTGTCCACCCGGTCCCGGGCCGTGCCCGCCGTCTCCCGGGTCCCGAGCACCTGGGAGGTCATCATCGCCCGCCCGGGCCCGGCCACCCCCGCGGCCGCGCCCCCGTCGCCGGTGGCGGTGCCGGTGGCACTGTTGGTGGCATCCTCCGACCCACCGGCCGGTGACGTCGCCGCGGCGGGCAGCACGAGGCACCAGACCAGCAGCGCCCCCGCGGCCCGCATCACCCCCGCGGCCGGCATCACCCCCGCGGCCCGCATCACCCGCGTCGGCGCCGCCACCCGTCCAGCACCTCCTCCGCATGCCCCGAGCGCTCGAGCTCACGCAGGGCGGCCAGGGTCTCCCGCAGCCCCAGGCCGGAGCGGAGCATCACCTCGTCCACGGTGCTGGAGGTGCGGGGGCGCAACCACTGCCAGACCCGGCGCAGCTCCTCGGCGAGCGCGTCCTCCCCACGGGTCGGACCGTGCTTGGCCGGTGCCAGGTCGAGCCCGAGCCGGCCCACCAGCTCGACCACCTCGGCCGCGTCGGTGACCAGCTCGGCGCCCATCCGTATCTCGGCGTGGCAGCCCTGGGAGAGCAGGCTCTGCACCGGGCCGGGGACCGCCATCACGTGCCGTCCGAGCTCCCTTGCGTGCTTGGCGGTGGACCGGGCCCCGGAGCGCAGCCCCGCCTCCACCACGACGGTCCCGAGGGACAGCGCGGCGATCACTCGGTTCCGGGAGAGGAAGCGCATCCGAGCGGGGGCCCCGCCCGGCGGTGTCTCGCTGACCAGGGCGCCGGTCCGGGCGACCTGGTGGATCAGCTCGGTGTTGGCCCGCGGGTAGGCGACGTCCACCCCGCCGGCGAGCACCGCCACCGTGCACCCGTCCACGGCCAGCGCCGCCCGGTGCGCCGCGGCGTCGATGCCGAAGGCCGCCCCGGAGACGACGGTGAACCCCCTCCCGGCCAGGTCGACCGCAAGGTCGGCCGTCACGTGGTCGCCGTAGGCGGTGCTGGCCCGGGCACCGACCAGCGCCACCGCCCGGGTGGCGACCTCGTCCAGCCGTGCGGGGCCCTTCACCCACAGGCACCACGGGGGCGCGCCGAGCTCGTCCAGGCATACCGGCCACTCGGGATCGCCCGGCACCAGCACCCTGGCGTCCAGGACGGCCGCGACCCGCACGTCGTCCTGCGCGGTGGCGCGTTCGGCGCGGGCCGCCATCCGGGCCAGGCCGACCCCGTCGGGGGTCCGCCCGTCACGCAGGGCGTATCCCACCAGGTCCAGCGGACCGTGCTCCTGCACCAGCGCCTGCACCCCGTCGTCGTAGGGCTCCGCCAGCCTGCAGAGCAGCACCCGGGCGGACCGTTCGTCGAGGGGTCTCATGCCACCTTCACCCCGGTCGGGGTGCGCAGGTCCAGCGCCAGGGTCACGTCCTGCAGGGTCGGCACCGTCGCACCCCGCAGGTCGGCCAGCGTCCAGGCGACCCGCAACGAACGGTCCAGCCCGCGCAGGGTGAGGGCCCCCCGGTCCAGGGCCTGCTCCAGCGGCCTGCGCTCCCGCGGTCCGAGCCGCCACGGGCGCTCGCGCAGCACCGAGCCGGGCACCTGCGCGTTGAGCCGGTAGGACAGCGCCCGCCAGCGGTCCGCCTGCCGGTCCCGGGCCTGCGCCACCCGCGCGGCCACCACCCGGGAGGCCTCCCCGGCCGGCAGCGTCAGGTCACCACGGGTCACCGCCCCCACCGCCAGCTTCAGGTCCACCCGGTCCAGCAGCGGGCCGGAGAGACGGCCCAGGTAGCCGTCCCGCCGGAAGGGCGGGCACAGGCAGCGTCCACCGCCGCTCCCGCACGGGCACGGGTTGGCGGCCAGCACCAGCTGGAACCGGGCCGGCAGCCGCACGTGCCGGTCCGCGCGGGCGATGACCACCTCGCCCGACTCCAGCGGCTGCCGGAGCCCGTCGAGCACGTCCCGCCGGAACTCGGGGGCCTCGTCCATGAAGAGCACCCCGTGGTGCGCCCGGGAGACGGCACCGGGGTGCACCGCCCGGGTGCCGCCGCCGATCACCGCGGCCGTGGACGCCGTGTGGTGCGGGGCCACGAACGGAGGACAGGTCAGCAGGCTGTCGTCCGCGGGCAGCATCCCGAGCACGGAGTGGATGGCGGTGACCGCGAGCGCGTCCTGGGGACTCAGCGGCGGCAGGATCCCGGGGAGGCGCTCGGCGAGCATGGTCTTGCCCGCGCCGGGCGGTCCGACCAGCAGCAGGTGGTGCCCACCGGCGGCCGCGATCTCCAGCGCCTGCCGCGCCACCGCCTGTCCGACCACATCCGCCAGGTCCGGGACCAGGGCCGCGGCGGGCACCCGCGGGTCCGGCATCGGGAGCACGGCGTCGGTGCCCGCGGCTCGCGCCCGGTAGTGCTCACGGACCTGGGACAGGGTGCGCACCGGGTGCACCCGGACACCCGCGACCAGGCCCGCCTCCCGGGCCGCGTCGGCCGCGACCAGCACCTCGCGGATGCCGGCCGCGGCGGCAGCGACCACCATCGGCAGCACCCCGGGCACCGGGCGCACGTCGCCGGCGAGGCCGACCTCCCCGATGTGCGCGACCCCGCTGACCACCCCGGCCGGGACGTGCTTCTCGGCGGCCATCATCGCGACCGCGATGCCGAGGTCGAGGCCGCTGCCGGCCTTGGGGACCCCGGCCGGTGACAGGTTGATCGTCCACCGCCGCGGCGGCATCGCCATCCCGCAGTTGCGCAGCGCCGGGCGCACCCGGTCGGGCGCCTGCCGGCAGGCGTTGTCCGCCAGCCCCGTCATCACCGTCGCCGGCAGGCCGTCGCCGCCCTGGGCCTCGACGGTGACCAGCTGCCCCTCGACGCCGGCCAGGGTGACCGCGTGCGTGCGCGCCAGGCCCATCAGGCCACGCCCTGCAGGTGGGTCAGCTCAGGACGTTCCCCGGGGCGGCACAGCACGCCCAGCACGTCGATGCGGAACCGGCTGCCCTGTGCGTCGTGGGCCCGCAGCCAGGCCCACGCGAGCCGGCGCAGACGCAACGCCTTCTCCTGGTCCACGGCCTCCACCGGCTCCCCGAAGCGCACCGAGCGGCGGGTCTTGACCTCGCAGAAGACCAGCGTCTCCCCCTCCCGGGCCACCACGTCCAGCTCCCCCGCCGGGCACCGCCAGTTGCGCTCCAGCACCTCCCAGCCCAGCGTCCGCAGGTGCGCGCAGGCCAGTTCCTCCCCGCGGTCACCGACCGCCCTCGCCTGCGCCCACGGCATACCCCCGGTGTCCATGTCCCCTCCTCGCCCGCCGCCACGGCCGGGCGGCACCCCCAGCCAACGGCGCGGGCACCACGGGGACAAGGGCCTGGCCCGGATGTGGACGACGCCCGGGCCCCGCGCAGAGGATGTGGACGATCGGCCACACCCTCGGTGTCAGCCGCCGAACGGACCGTCCTCGGGGATCTTCAGGTCCGACTTGGCCAGCTCCTCGACGTTCACGTCCTTGAAGGTGATCACCCGGGCCTGCTTGATGAAGCGGGCCGGGCGGTACACGTCCCAGACCCAGGCGTCGCTCATCGTCACCTCGAACCAGGTCTCGCCGCCGTCGCTGCGCACCTGCACGTCCACCTCGTTGGCCAGGTAGAAGCGACGCTCGGTCTCCACCACGTGCGAGAACAGCCCCACCACGTCCCGGTACTCACGGTAGAGCGCCAGCTCGGCGTCCATCTCGTACTTCTCCAGGTCCTCGGCACTCACTCGGGTGCTCCTCTCGTCGTGGCTTCAGGCCCCGCGGCCCGGGTGATGTTCCAGCTGCGCCGGTGCCAGGTGCTCGGCCCCAGCCGGGTCAGCGCCTCCAGGTGCTCCGGGGCGGCATAGCCCTTGTTCTGCTCCCACAGGAAGGCGCGGTACTCCTCCTGCTCGGCGGCCTGCACCATCAGGGTGTCACGCTCCACCTTGGCCAGCACCGAGGCCGCGGCCACCGACGAGCAGCGCAGGTCCGCCTTGACCATGGTGCGGACCGGGGGCGGCGGCGAGGCGTCCAGCATCCCGAACAGGCCCACCCGGCCGGGGTCGGTGAGCCAGTCGTGGTTGCCGTCCAGCAGCACCAGGTCGGGCCTCGGCTCCAGCTGCGCCAGGGCCCGCTCCCCCGCGAGCCGCAGCGCGGCCATGATCCCGACGGCGTCGATCTCCTCGGGCCAGGCGTGCCCCACCCCGTGCCCGAGGGCCCAGCGCCGGATCCGCGGCACCATCGCCTCCCGCGCCGCCGGGGCCAGGAGCTTGGAGTCCTTGACGCCTTGCGGTGCGCTGCGGCACCCCGGGTCGATCGCCACCACCCCGACGCTGACCGGGCCGGCGAGCGCCCCCCGGCCGACCTCGTCCATCCCGACCAGCACGGCATACCCCTCCCGCTGCAGGGTGCGCTCCACCCGCAGGCTGGGGCGCCGGGACGGGGTGCGTCGTGAGGTGGTGGCGGTCATCAGGGCTCCGGGACCTCCTCGAAGGTGTCCGGCACGGTGAACCAGTCGAAGTTCTCGAACGGGAAGAGCAGCACGAAGGCCTGGCCGACGACGTTGTCCAGCGGCACCGACCCGGCGGCCCCGGTGCCGTCGTCGTTGGCCCGGGAGTCGCGGGAGTTGGAGCGGTGGTCCCCCATCACCCACATGTGGTCCTGGGGCACGGTGACCTCGAAGTCCACCGAGCTCGGCTCGTCGCCCGGGTAGAGGTAGGTCTCCTCCAGCGGGACCCCGTTGACCGTCAGCGCACCGTCGTCGTCGCAGCAGGCAACCGTGTCGCCGGGGAGCCCGATGACCCGCTTGATCAGGTGCCCACCCTGGGAGGAGGGTGCCACGCCCACGAACTCCAGCCCCCGGACGAGCCCGTTGACCAGCGGTCCCCGGTCGACCTGCTGCACCGGCGGGAGCCAGCCGCCCGGGTCCTCGAAGACGACGATGTCGCCACGGTCCACGGCGAGCGGGCCGGCCTGCACCTTGCTGACCATCACCCGGTCGCCGTAGACCAGGGTCTCCTCCATGCTGCCGGAGGGGATCCAGAAGGCCTGCGCCACGAAGGTCTTGACCAGGAAGGAGATCAGCAGCGCCGTCGCCGCGATGACGGCGATCTCCCGCACCGCCGCGAGGATCCCGCCGCGACGTTCCTCCGGCTGTCGGCTCCGGCGCTCGCCGAGGTCGGTCCCGTCACCCGCCTGGGTCTCGGGGGTGGGATCGCTCACCGGCTGCCGTCCTAGGGTTCGAGAAGAGTGGCCTGCCCGACCCTAACCCCGCGGGCTGGGAGGACAGGACGATCCCCCGCCGGCCGGGGCCGTGCGGGGGATCGTGAGGTGCGGGTATGCCGGGGGCTCAGCTGTTCTTGGCGCCCTTGGCCGGCACGTTGTCCCGACGCTCGCGGATCTTGGCGGCCTTGCCGCGCAGGTCGCGCAGGTAGTACAGCTTGGCGCGCCGCACGATGCCGCGGCTGTCGAGCTCGATCTTCTCGACGTTCGGGGAGTGCAGCGGGAAGGTGCGCTCGACGCCCACGCCGAAGGAGACCTTGCGGACGGTGTAGGTCTCACCGATGCCGCCTCCGTGGCGACGGATGACGATGCCCTTGAAGACCTGGACACGGGAGCGGTTGCCCTCGATGACCTTGACGTGGACGCTGATGGTGTCACCGGCGCGGAACTCCGGGATGTCGGTGCGCAGGTTGGGTGCGTCGAGATCGGCAAGCTTGTGCATGAGGTGTCTCCTGCTCGTGGGCGCCACAGGTCACCCGCGGCGGTTCGGTGCCGACGCAGCGGACTGCGCTCGGGCACGATCGTCGGTGGCACGTCCCCGGCGCGGGCACCACCCGCACGACTCCCCCTGTGGCAGGGGCACGGGTCCTGTCGGCACGGCGCCGGGACGCAAGGGACCAGTCTGCCAGAGGTGCCCCGCCGGTCCAAGTCCGACGCCGCATACCATCGCGGGGTGCCCGTGCTGACCCTGCTGACCGACCCCACCCGTCCCACGCTGACCCTGGCGGACGTCGAGGAGGCGGGCCGGGGCCGGGGCGCGGGACCCCCGCGCTGGCTCAGCCCGGGGGCCGCCGTCGAGGTGGACGTCGAGCCGGGGACCGGGCTCGACGAGCAGCTGCGCGACGACTGGCAGCGTCGCGGCGTCGACCTGGTCCTGCAACCCGACGGCGAGCGCCGACGACCGGTCTTGCTCGCCGACATGGACTCCACGATGATCGAGCAGGAGTGCATCGACGAGCTGGCCGCGTACGCCGGGGTCGGCGACCTGGTCGCCGCCATCACGGCCCGCGCCATGGACGGGGCGCTGGACTTCGAGGCGGCGCTGAGGGAGCGGGTCGCTCTGCTGCGCGACCTGCCCATCCACGTCGTGGACACCGTGCTGCGCGAGCGCATCACCCTGACCCCGGGTGGTCCGGCACTGGTCGCCACCACCCGGGCGCACGGCGGGTATGCCGCCCTCGTCTCCGGCGGGTTCACCGTCTTCACCGAGGTGCTCGCCGGCCGGCTCGGCTTCGACGAGCACCGGGCCAACACCCTGGAGGTGCACGACGGCAGGCTCACCGGGCAGGTGGTGCCCCCGGTCGTCGGCCGGGAGGCCAAGGTCGCGGCGCTGCGGGAGATCAGCGCCCGGGCCGGGCTGACACCGGGCGACGTGCTGGCGGTCGGCGACGGGGCGAACGACGTGCCGATGTTGCGGCTGGCCGGCACCGGGGTGGCCCTGCACGCCAAGCCGTCGGTGGCGCGCGCCGTCGACGTCCGCGTGCAGCACGGCGACCTCACCGCGCTGCTCTACCTGCAGGGGTATGCCGACGCGCAGATCGTGCGCCCGTCCTGACCAGAGGTCAGGAGCGGCCCACGTCCCCGTGGTCCTCGTCCTCCCGGTAGCGCTGCATCAGGTCCGGGCGCCGGGCGGCGGTCCGCTCCAGGCGCTGCTGGTGCCGCCAGTCGGCGATCTGCCCGTGGTGCCCGGAGAGCAGGACCGGCGGGACCTCGTGCCCGCGCCAGCTCGCCGGCTTGGTGTACACCGGGTACTCCAGCAGCCCGCCGGTGTGCGACTCCTCCTCCAGCGAGGCCTCGTTGCCCACCATCCCGGGCAGCAACCGGGCGATCGCCTCGGTCATCGCCAGCACCGCGACCTCGCCGCCGTTGAGCACGTAGTCGCCCAGGCTCAGCACCGAGAGCGGGTAGCGGCGGGCGAACTCCAGGTAGACGCGCTCGTCGATGCCCTCGTAGCGGCCGCAGACGAAGACCACCCAGTCCAGCTCGAGCGCCATCGTGCCGGCGGTCCGTTGGGTGAAGACGTCACCGCCCGGCCCGGGGACCACCACGTGCGGGGTCCGCCCGGGCAGCGACGCGCATACCTCGTCCAACGCCTCCCCCCAGGGCTCGGGGCGCATCACCATCCCCGCCCCTCCCCCGTACGGGGTGTCGTCCACGGTGCGGTGCCGGTCGTGCGTCCAGTCCCGCAGGTCGTGGACGTGCACCTCCAGCAGCCCTTCCCGCTGGGCGCGGCCGAGCAGCGACAGCTGCAACGGGGCGAGGTAGTCCGGGAAGATCGTGATGACGTCCACGCGCAGGGCCATCGGCTACTCCCCCAGCTCCAGCAGCCCGGGGGGCGGGTCCAGCACGACCAGCCGCCGGTCCTCGTCGACCTCCGGCACCAGGTCCTCGACGAAGGGCACCAGCACCGTGCCCCGGTCGGTGCCGACCTCGAGCAGGTCCTGGACGTCGCGCAGGTGCAGAGCGCTGACCTCCCCGACGTGCCGGCCGTCCGTGAGCTCGACCCGGAAGCCGATCAGGTCCTCCTCGCGCCAGCCGTCCTCGCCGTCACTCTCGCTCTCCCCGTCGTCGTCGACGAGCAGACGGGTGCCGCGCAGGGCCTCCGCCGCGGAGCGGTCCGGGTGGCCCTCGAAACCGAGCAGGTAGGTGCCCTGGTGCACCCGCACACTGCGCAACTGCAGCGGACCGCGGTCCTGCGGGTCGGTGGGGAACGTGGCACCCGGCACGAAGCGGGTGTCCGGGTCGTCGGTGTGCACCTGCACGGTGACCTCCCCCCGCAGTCCGTGGGGTCGGCCGATGCGGGCGGCGATGAAGCTGTCGTTCATGGGTCCCTCTCAGGAGACGGGCCGGGATGCACGCAGGCCCGCCCGGGCGTGCTGCCCGGGCGGGCCGGTGGTGCGTCGAGATCGGGCCGGTTCAGCGCACCCGGTCGGTGTCGACGATGTCGACGCGGACGGATCCGCCGCCGGCCAGGGCGCCCATCACCGTGCGCAGGGCACTGGCGGTACGGCCCCGTCGGCCGATGACGCGCCCCAGGTCGTCCGGGTGCACCCGGACCTCGAGGATGTCACCGTTGCGCACGTTCTTCGTGCGGACGGCGACGTCGCCGTCGTGGTCGACGATGCCCTTGACCAGGTGCTCCAGGGCTTCCTCGAGCACGATCAGGCCTCGTCGGTCTTCTCGGTGGTGGCCTCGGCGGTCGGCTCCGCGGCGGTGTCCTCGGTGGCCGGGGCCTCCGGGGTGCTCTCCTCGGCCGGGGCGCTCTCCTTGGACGAAGCGCTCTCCTTGGCGGGGGCCTCGTTCTCCTGCGCCTTCGGCTCGGCCTTGTCGGCCTTCTTCTTGCGCGAGGTGGTGGCGCCCGAGGTGTCGTCGTCACCGGCGGCGCTGAGCGCTGCCTCGTAGAGCGACCTCTTGTCGGCCTTGGGCTCGCGGACCTTCAGGGTGCCCTCGGCACCCGGCTCGCCCTTGTGCTTCTGCCAGTCACCGGTGATCTTCAGGAGCGCGGCGACCTGCTCGGTCGGCTGCGCACCCACCCCGAGCCAGTACTGCGCCCGCTCGGAGTCGATGTCGATGAGCGAGGGCTCCTCGGTCGGGTGGTACTTGCCGATCTCCTCGATCGCACGGCCGTCGCGCTTGACGCGCGAGTCCATGACGACGACACGGTAGTACGGTGCACGGATCTTGCCCATGCGCTTCAGGCGAATCTTGACAGCCACGTGTGCGGTGTCTCCTCATTCTGTCTTGGTGAGCGTCCTCGACGTCCGCGTGGGGAAACACGCGCAGCCGACGAGGGCGCGAACGGACACATCCGGGCACGGTGAGAGGGGCCGGGCACAGATGAGTACGCCTTCATTGTGCCACATGGTCGTCGGCCGAGGTCGCGTGACCGGCGACGAAACGCAGCACCTCGGTGTCGTCGACGCCGGGGAAGACCCCGGGCGGCATCACCGCGAGCAGGTGCGAGTGGGCCCGTGCGCTCGGCCACACCTGCCCGTCCCAGGCCCGGGCCAGCTCCGCCGGGGGCCGGGTGCAGCACCCAGGGTCGGGGCAGCCCGAGACCCGCCGCTCCCGGGTGTCCCTCCCGCGCATCCAGCGCACCTGGTCGAAGGGGACGCCCACGCTCACCGAGAAGGGGCCGGCCGAGGTCGGCTCGGCGACCGCCGTGCACCAGTAGGTCCCCCGCCCGGTGTCGGTGTACTGGTGGTAGACCTCGCCCACCGGTCGCCCGAAGACGACCCGGGCGGTCCACGACCGGCATACCCTGGCGCCCTCGATGGCACCGGAGGCATCCATCGGGAAGCGCACGCCGTCGTTCTCGTAGGCCTTGTAGATGACCCCGTCCCGGCTGGTCCGCATGAAGTGCACCCGCAGCCCGAGGTGCTCGGTGGCCAGGTTGCAGAACCGGTGCGCCGCCGTCTCGTAGGAGACGCCGTAGGCGTCCCGCAGGTCCTCGACGGCGATGTCGCGCTCCTGCCGGGCACGCTGGAGCTCCGGCACCACGCTGCTCTCGGGGACCAGCACGGCCGCGGCGAAGTAGTTGATCTCGACCCGTTGCGCCAGGAACTCGGCGTAGTCACGCGGTGGCCGGTGCCCCAGCACCACGTGGCCCAGGGCCTGCAGCGCTGCGGCCCGCGGGTCGTGACCTCCCCGGGAGGGCAGGTAGACCCGCCGGTTCGACAGGTCGGTGACCGTGCGGGTGGAGGTCGGCACGTCCGGGACGGTGCGGATCTCGAAGCCCACGTGCCGCGCGATCCGGTGCACCGCCTCGCGGGTCACCGGCCCACGGGTATGCCCGACCGCGCGCACCAGCTCGGCGGCACGGGCCTCGATCTCCGGGAAGTAGTTGTCCGCCTCGCGCATCAGCGCCCGCAGCTCGGCGTTGGCGAGCCGAGCGAACTCGGGGGTGGCGGCCCGCTGCTGCTGCAGCCCGACCACGGTCTCGTAGAGCCCCACCAGGGCCTCCAGCGCGTCGTCCGGCAGGCCCGCCCCCACCCGCACCGCGGGGATGCCGAGGGTCTCGAAGCCAGGCGCCCGCTGGGCGTGCTCCCAGCGCACCTCGAGGGAGGACCGGCGGGTGGGCGGCCCGCCGGAGAGCAGCTCCGCGGGCTCCACCCCCAGGGCTCGCGCGATCTCGCCGAGCACCGAGACCCGTGCCTCACGTCGCCCGTTCTCGATCAGCGACAGCGCCGACCCGGACAGCGACACCTTCGTGGCGAGGTCGGCCAGCGTCAGCCCCTGGCGACGACGGTGGTGGCGGACCCGTCGCCCGACACTCACCGGGTCGCTACCGCCGGCCGCCGAGGAGCCGTGCTCACCGCCCTCCAGACGCGCGGCGGGGCGGAACGGCAGGACCCGGGGGTGGGAGAACGGCATACCTCCACGATAGCGAAACTTCGGAGTTTCTTGACTGCCCACCGGGTCCACAGGTCGGGTCCGGCGCCCCACAGTGGTGGCAGGACGCTTCTCTCCACCACCCGAAAGGGGTCGACGATGACCACCACCGCACGGACGCAGCCGCCCACCACCGGCGCACCCGCCGCCCAGCAGGCGCTCGAGCTCGAGCAGCAGTGGGCCGGTGACCCCCGCTGGCGGGACGTGCACCGGACGTACACCGCGCAGGACGTGGTCCGGCTGCGCGGCTCCGTCGTCGAGGAGCACACCCTGGCGCGGCGCGGTGCCGAACGTCTCTGGGATGCGCTGCACACCCGCCCCTACACCCGGGCCCTCGGTGCGTTGACCGGCAACCAGGCGGTCCAGATGGTCAAGGGCGGCCTGGAGGCGATCTACCTGTCCGGCTGGCAGGTGGCCGCGGACGGCAACCTGGCGGGACAGACCTACCCCGACCAGAGCCTCTACCCGGCGAACTCGGTCCCGGCCGTGGTGCGGCGGATCAACAACGCCCTGCTGCGGGCCGACCAGATCGCCTGGATGGACGGTGACACCGGCACCGACTGGCTGGTGCCGGTCGTGGCTGACGCCGAGGCCGGCTTCGGCGGGCCGTTGAACGTCTTCGAGCTGATGAAGTCGATGATTGCCGCCGGTGCCGCCGGGGTGCACTGGGAGGACCAGCTGGCCTCCGAGAAGAAGTGCGGGCACCTGGGCGGCAAGGTGCTGGTGCCCACCTCCCAGCACGTGCGGACCCTGGGCGCGGCGCGCCTGGCGGCGGACGTGCTGGACGTGCCCTCGGTGGTCATCGCCCGCACCGACGCCCTCGCCGCGGACCTGCTGACCAGCGACGTCGACGCCGTGGACCAGGAGTTCATCACCGGGCAGCGGACCGCGGAGGGTTTCTACCGGGTCCGGAACGGGATCGAGCCGGTGCTGGCGCGGGCGAGGGCGTACGCCCCGCACGCCGACCTCATCTGGGTCGAGACCGGCACCCCGGACCTGGGTCTGGCACGGGAGTTCGCGACCGAGCTGCACAAAGACTTCCCGGACCAGCTGCTGGCCTACAACTGCTCGCCGTCGTTCAACTGGCGGGCAGCCCTGTCCGACGACGAGATCGCCCGGTTCCAGGACCGGCTGGGCGAGCTGGGCTACGCCTTCCAGTTCATCACCCTGGCCGGGTTCCATGCGCTCAACCACTCGATGTTCCAGCTGGCGCACGGCTACGCCCGGCACGGTATGTCGGCCTACGTCGACCTGCAGGAGGCCGAGTTCGCGGCGGCCGGGTCCGGCTACACCGCCGTGCGCCACCAGGCCGAGGTCGGCACCGGCTACTTCGACGCGGTCAGCACGGCGGTCAACCCGCACTCGTCGACCACCGCACTGTCGGGGTCCACCGAGTCCCAGCAGTTCCACTGACCCCGTCGGTGGGCATCACCCACCACCCCACCCACCCCAGGAGGTCGTCATGGACACCTACCCCGCAGCGCTGCTCGACGAGGCGCTCAGCCAGCGCCTGGTCGAGCTGGAACGGACGCTGCGGCCGCGCCGCCGGGAGCTGCTGGCGGACCGCAAGGAGCAGTCGAGGGCGGTCCGGGCCGGGGTCGAGCTGACCCAGGAGCCAGCCTCGGCCGCGCTCAGGGCCGACCTCGGCTGGCAGGTCGACCCTCCCCCGGCCGACCTGACCCACCGCCTGGTCGAGCTCGCCACCCCGCCGACGGCCGAGCACGCGAAGGGTGCCCTGGCCTCGGGCGCGGACGTCTGGGTCGCTGACCTGGAGGACATGCTGGTGCCGACGCCGCACCATCTGCTCGCGGGGCAACGGGTGATCGCGCAGGTGGCGGCCACCCGCACCGGCGACCCCGAGCCGGGCGTGCCGACGTTGATGGTGCGCCCTCGCGGCCTGCACCTGGACGAGGCCCATCTGGAGGTGGACGGACAGCCGGCGAGCGCCTCGGTGGTGGACACCTTCACCTTCCTGGCCGGGTGCGCCACGGTGCTGCTGGAGGCCGGGACCGGTCCCTACCTCTACCTGCCCAAGCTGGAGACGGCTGCCGAGGCGCTCTGGTGGGACGACCTGGTGACCCGTTGCGAGACGGCGCTCGGGCTGCCCGCGGGGTGCGTGCGGGTGAGCGTGCTGGTGGAGACGGTGCAGGCGGCATACCAGCTGGACGAGATCCTGCACGCGCTGCGGCACCGGGTGACCGGCCTGGCGGCCGGCCGATGGGACTACATCTTCTCGCACCTGCGGACCTACGGGACCCGGCCCGACCACGTGCTGCCCGACCGGGACGCGTTCACCATGAACACGCGCTTCCTGCGGACCTACAGCGACCTCATCGTGCGTGCCTGCCACCGCCGCGGGGTGCAGGCGATCGGGGGCCCGATCGCGCTGGCCGCCGGTGGCCCCTTCGACGACTCGGTCGCGATGACGCACGCCCGGGTGCACCGGGACAAGGCACGCGAGGCGAAGCAGGGCTTCCACGGGGCGTGGGTCCTGCACCCGGCGCTGGTGCCGGTGGCCCGGGCGCCCTTCGAGGAGCGCGACCGCTTGGCCGCCACCGCCCGGGAGGTCGCGGGCGGGCCGGGGACGGACCCCGGTGAGGGGACCGTGGACGCGCAGGCGCTGCGCGACGTCAGCACCATCCCCGGTGGCGCCACCCTGACCGGGGTACGCACCGCGATGCGGTCCTCGCTGACCTACCTGACGGGATGGCTGGCCGGCGAGGGCACCGCCACCCTCGCCGGGCACGTGGAGGACTTCGGCACCGTCGAGCTGGCCCGGATGCAGCTGTGGCAGTGGCTCAGCCACGGCCAGCGCCTCGCGGAGGGGCCGACCATGTCCGAGCTCCTGCTGGACCGGATGCTCGAGGACGAGGTGGCGCTGCTGCGTCGCCGCGGAGCCCGGGAGGACCTGCTCGGGCATGCCGTCGACCTGCTGCGCGGGTCGGTGGTGGCCGAGGAACCGCCTGCCTTCCTGTCCCAGCAGGCCTACGCGGTGCTGCTCCGGGTGGACGCGGCGCGGGCCGAGGGTGAGGCTTCCGACGCCGGCTCCTCCGACGCTGCCTGACCGCGGTGGCTTCGGGTGGCCCTGGCTACCTGTCGCCACCGCGGTGGGCGGTTGGGATCAGGGGCGGGCGCCGGAGTGCGCGTGGGACACCCCGCGCAGGACGACCCGGTAGGGGTCGGCCAGGGTGCGCACGTCCTCCCGGGGGTCGTCGCGGTAGACCACCAGGTCGGCCGACTCCCCCTCGGCGATGCCGGGACGGCCCAGCCAGGCCCTGGCCCCCCAGGTGGCGGCACCGATCGCCTGCACCGGACTCATCCCGACCTTGGTCAGGGCGTGCACCTCCTGGGCCACCAGGCCGTGCGGCAGCTGACCCCCGGCATCGGTCCCCACATAGACGGCCACCCCGGCCTCGTGCGCCTTGGCCACCGTCTCGTAGCGGCGGGAGTAGAGGTCCATCATGTGGTCGGCGTAGGTCGGGAACTTGCCGCGCCCGGCGTCGGCGAACATCGGGAAGTTGTCGATGTTGACCAGGGTCGGCACGATCGCGATCCCCTGGGCGGCGAAGGTGTCGATGGTCTCGTCGACCAGCCCGGTGGCGTGCTCGATGCAGTCGGTGCCGGCGGCGGCGAAGTCGACGAGGGACTGCTCGGCGAAGCAGTGCGCGGTGACCCTGGCCCCCTCCTCGTGCGCGGCGGCGATGGCCTCGGTCAGCACGTCCACCGGCCAGCAGGTGCCGAGGTCACCGGCCTCCCGGTCGATCCAGTCCCCCACCAGCTTGACCCAGCCGTCACCGTTGCGGGCCTCCTGACGCACGTAGGCGACGAGGTCCTCGGGCTCGATCTCCCAGGCGAAGTCGCGGATGTAGCGCCGGGTCCGGGCGATGTGCCTGCCGGCGCGGATGAGCCGCGGGAGGTCGTCCCGCTCCTGGACCCAGCGGGTGTCCGCCGGGCTGCCGGCGTCCCGCAGCAGCAGGGCACCGGCGTCCCGTTCGGCCAACGCGTGCTCCTCGGCGCGCGCGTCGTCGACCGCCCCGTGCGCCTCCAGACCCACGTGGCAGTGGGCGTCCACCAGGCCCGGCAGGGCATACCCGTGGACGGTCTCGACGTCCCCGGTCGTCGGCGGGCTCAGGCTCACCCGGCCGTCCACCACCCAGACGTCCTCGAGCTCCTCGTCCGGACCGGTGATGATCCGTCCCGTGATGTGCAGCGCGCTCATCTGCCCCTCGCCTCCGTTGCGGGTATGCCGTCCGGCCAGGGTAACCGCGGGTGCCTCGTAGACTCGGCGACCGTGCCCGACCACACCCCAGCGGCCCCGCCGTCGCCCCGCTCCGCCCGGTTGCGGGTGCCTCGGGTCGACCTCGGCCGGCTGCTCCGGGACGCGGCGCAGGGGACCTTCCCGGCGGCCGACGGCGGCTTCTCCCGGTCCGCCCCGTGGCGGGCCGGTGTCGAGGCGGCAGTGGCCTTCACCGGGCATGCCGTGCTCGTCGTCGGCGAGGACGTCACCGACGGTGAGCTCGCCGCGCTGGGGGTGCACGGCCTGGGTGGTGCGCACGACCCACGGGTGACGCTGGGTCTGGCCGGTGAGGGCCCGGTGGGCGTCCTGGACGCGCTGCTGCTCGGCCGGGGCACCGGACGGGGTGGACCGCTGGTGCCCCGCGACGACCTGGCCGGCACCGACCGGGCCGCCCACGCCGGCGAGTGGCGCGACGAGGTCAGGGTGTACGGACTGGCGGAGCAGGGGTCGAGGTCGTTGGTGACCCTGTCCCGCGGGATCGGGGGGCTGCCCGAGGTCGGGCTGCAGGCCGAGCACGGTGACGCGGCCCGTCTCCTGGAAGGGGCCCTGGGTCTGCTGCCCGCAGGCGAGGTGGTGGTCGCCTCGGTCACTCCCGGCAACGCCAGGTCGCTGCGCTTCTTCCTGGCCCACGGGTTCGTGCCGGTAGGCAGCGAACAACTGTGGAAACCCCGACGTCGTGGGCTGCCGGTCCGGAGCTGAGGCCCGCCGGCTCAGCCCCGCTCACGCTCGTGCTCAGTCCACCTCGAGCCCCACCCCCGACCAGGCACCCAGCAGCGCCTCGACCACCTCCGGGTCCTCGGCATACCGGTCCCGGGCGGTGGTGAGGGTGGCCGAGGCGAAGGTGAGGAAGTCCGCGTCGCGGGGGATCAGACCCCGGGTGGCCAGGGTGTCGAACCACACCTGACCGGCACGCTCCCAGGAGCTGCCGCCGAGGGCGGTGGCGAACAAGTGAAAGGCCCGGTTGGGGATCCCCGAGTTGATGTGCACGCCACCGTTGTCGTTGTCCGCGTCGTGCGGCAGGTCGACGTAGTCGTCCATGTGCCCCGGCTGCGGGTCCGTGCCGAGCGCCGGGTCGTCGTAGGCGGTACCCGGGGCCGCCATGGAGCGCAGCGCCACCCCCCGCACCCGGTCGGTGACGAGCTGCGAGCCGATCAACCAGTCGGCCTCCGTCGCGCTCTGCCCCAGCACGCGCTGCCGGACCAGCGACCCGATGACGTCGCAGACGGACTCGTTGAGCGCCCCGGGCTGGCCGACGTAGGTCAGCCCGGCGGTGTACTGCACCAGGCCGTGCGCCAGCTCGTGCGCGATGACGTCCAGGCTGGCGGTGAACCGGGTGAAGTAGACCCCGTCCCCGTCGCCGAACACCATCTGCCGACCGTCCCAGAAGGCGTTGTCGTAGTCGCGCGAGTAGTGGACGGTGGCGGGCAGGGTGAGCCCCTGACCGTCCAGGGAGTCGCGGCCGTAGACCCGGGCCAGCAGGTCCCAGGTCGCGCCGAGCCCGTCGTAGGCCTCAGTGACGGCCACGTCGTCGGTCTCCGGGTCGCCCTCGGCACGAACCAGCGTGCCGGGCAGGGTGGTGCCGTGCTGCGCGTCGTGCACCCGACGCTCCGGCCTCGCCTCCTCGGGGACCGCGGAGGCGAGGGCTCCGGCGCGACCGGGTGCTTCCTCCGGCGCGGACGGTGGCGCGGGGGTGGAGGTCGGCACCGGCATGGTGGGCGGCAGGATGCCGCCCTGCAGGGGCGCGTGACCGCCCGGCCAGCGGGTCGCCTCGATCTCCCGGCGGCTCCGGGTCCGGGACCCGTCCTGCAGGGTGAACTCCACCGCCGGTGCCAGCTCCGGCTCGGCCTCGGCCAACCGGTGCAGCAGGTAGCCCGGGATGATCGTGCAAGGCTGTGAGGTCGTCATGGTCAGACTCTGCCACCCCGCTCCGACAAGGGCTGGCGGAGCCGACCCGACGACCACTAGGGTCTCGTCATGGCGGTGAGACCCGTGACTCCCGTGCACCGGCCGACGGTGGTCGTCGCGCTGTGCTGCGTGCTGAGCGGCTGCGGTGGGCCCACGCCGGACCCTCCGGCGGCGCCCGACCCGGCGCCCGTGACCGAGGCGACCACCGCCTACCCATCAGCCGCCACCGCGGCACCCGCAGACGCGACGGTGACCTCGGCCACCACCTCTCCGACGACCGAGCCGTCCCCTGAGCCGACACCCCGGGCGACCGATGCCCCCGCCGCCACCGGCCTGGAGGAGGTGGACCTGGGCGAGGCCGACTGGATCTTCCGGCCCGGCGCCAGCGTCCCCGAGACCGTGCCGGTGCCGCTGCGCGACGGCACGGCGACGGTCGACACGGTCACCTACACCCTGGGCGAGGTGCTGCACGTCGATCTCAACGACGACGGTCTACTGGACGCGGCCGCGCAGCTGACCGCCACCGACGGCAACGGGCTGGACGACCAGTGGTACCTCTGGGTGGCCACCGACGAGGACCCGTACCAGGTGAGCCTGCCGGTCGCCCGGACGGCCCGCTGCGGCACGGTCACCGAGTCGGTCAGCGCGGTGCAGGGCGGCGTCGAGGTGCACGAGCTGCGCCGCGGCCCCGGCGAGGACGGGCTCGACTGCGCCAGCGCGGGCAGTGACGAGCGGACCCGCACCGTCGCGGTCGTCGAGGCCCGCAACACCGGTGAGTGGTGGCCGGCCCAGGTCGCCCCTGCGGGCGGTTTCGGCGGCCTCTGCCCCACCGCGGTCGAGCTCGACGGCTTCCCGCACGACGGTCCGCTGTATGCCGCTCCCGACACCGCGACCGCGCCGGTGACCGGTGACGGGTCCGTCGGCGTCTTCGCGCTCGAGGGGTGGCCCGTCTACGGCGAGGCGTTCCCGGGCTGGGTGCTCGTCGGGGTGGTCGACACCGTCGGTGGCAACCTGCGGTGCGCCTGGAGCGAGGTCACCGGCTGAGCACGCCGACCCTCGGCGGCCATCCGCCCTGGCCGCTACCCGCGACCTGCTACCGGCCACCCTGGTGGGCGGCGTCGTAGGCGTCGATGACCTCCTGCGCGATCCGTCCGCGCACCGAGATCCGGTAGCCCTGCTCATCGGCCCAGGCGCGGACCTGCGCGAAGTCGTCCCGGCTCGCGCGCCCGGCCGTGCCGGCCTGCTTGCGGCCACCGACCCGACGGGCCGCCTGCACGTAGGTGCCCAGGACCGCGGCGAGCTCGTCCGCCTCCGCCGGCGCGAGGTCGATCTCGTAGTCCACCCCGAGGTACCCGAACCTCACGGTCCGCCCGTCCTCGCCCAGCTCAGTGCCGGACATGTCCGAGATGTACTGCGTCACTACCTTCTGCGCCACGTCCTGGCCTCTCTGCGGTTCGCCGTTCTTACGGTGCAAACCTACAGGGTGTGACCGGCGGGCTGACGTAGGGGCACCCGGAGCGTCGCGAGAGCGGTCGGCTACCCCTTGTCGCCGTCGCCCTTCGACAGGTACTTCTCGAATCCGGAGGGGAGCTTCAGGCCGGAGAGGTCGTTCCCCGCACCACCGGCGTCGCCCTCGTCGCCGGCAGCGCCACCACCGAACGCGCTCTCGAACGACCGCTCCCGGGCGGCCTGCTCCTTCTGGACGGCCTCCTGCTCCTGCTGGGCGCGCTTGGCCGGGTTGCCCGACTTGCCCTTGCGGCGCTGCGGCTGCTTGCCCTTCTTGCCGCCCCCGTGACCGCCCATGCCCGGCATCCCGGGCATCCCGGGCATCCCCGGCATCCCGCCACCCTTCTTGAGCTGGCGCATCATCTTCTGCGCGTCACCGAAGCGTTCCAGCAGCTGGTTCACCTCGCTGACCGTGACCCCGGAGCCGCGGGCGATCCGCGAGCGGCGGGAGCCGTTGATCTGCTTGGGGTTGTTGCGCTCGAACTTCGTCATCGAGCGGACCATCGCCTCGACCCGGTCGAACTCCTTCTCGTCCAGGGAGTCCAGCTGCTCCCGCATCCCCTGCATCCCCGGCATCATGCCGAGCATCTGCTTGAGCGAGCCCATCCGCTTGATGGCGGACATCTGGTCCAGGAAGTCGTCGAAGGTGAAGTCCTCCTCCGACATGAACTTCCGGGTCATCTCCCGGGCCTGCGCCTGGTCGAAGGCCTGCTCGGCCTGCTCGATCAGGGTCAGCACGTCGCCCATGTCGAGGATCCGCGAGGCCATCCGGTCCGGGTGGAAGAGCTCGATGTCCTTGACGCCCTCGCCGGTGGAGGCGAAGAGGATCGGCTGCCCGGTGACGGTCGCGACCGACAGGGCGGCACCACCGCGGGCGTCGCCGTCCAGCTTCGTGAGCACCGACCCGGTGATACCCACGCCGTCCGCGAAGGCCTTGGCGGTCTCGACCGCGGCCTGGCCGATCATCGAGTCGATGACGAAGAGCACCTCGTGGGCCTGCGTCTCCATCCGGATGTCGTGCGCCTGCCGCATCAGGTTCACGTCGACCGCGAGCCGGCCGGCGGTGTCGATGATGACGATGTCGTGGTTCTTGCGGCGGGCCTGCTCGACCCCGTCCACCGCGACATCCACCGGGTCGCCGAAGGACCGGGTGCCCTCGCCGGTGTCCAGCGCCGCGTCGTGGCCGTGGATGTTGCCCCGCTCGGGGGCGAACACGCGCACCCCGGCCCGCTGCCCGACCACCTCGAGCTGGGTGACCGCGTTGGGCCGCTGCAGGTCGGCGGCCACCAGCAGCGGGGTATGCCCCTGGTCCGCGAGCCACTTGCCGAGCTTGCCGGCGAAGGTGGTCTTTCCCGAGCCCTGCAGACCGGCCAGCATGATCACCGTCGGCGGGTTCTTCGCCAGGTTCAGCCGGCGGGTCTGCCCACCCAGGATGGAGACGAGCTCCTCGTTGACGATCTTGACGATCTGCTGCGCCGGGTTCAGCGCCTTGTGGACCTCCGCACCGAGCCCCCGCTCGCGCACCCTGCCGGTGAACTCCTTCACGGCGGGCAGCGCGACGTCCGCGTCCAGCAGCGCGAGCCGGATGTCGCGGACGGTCGCGTTGAGGTCGGACTCGGTGACGGTGCCCTTGCGCTTGAGGTTGCGGAAGGTGTGCGTCAGGCGGTCGGAGAGGCTGTTGAACACCGACCCAGGATACGTGCCGGGCGCCACGCCCCCGCCAGCCGCCGCGCGGGGCCACCCGGCCCTGGACATACTGGGTGGGTGTCCCGTCCCACCCCGACCCGGATCGTCCGCCACCGACTCTCCACCGCGCTGCGGGACCGGGTCGCCGGCGCGGACGCCGAGCGACGCGCGCACGCGATCTGGCTGGCCGACGGTCCGCGACGGTTCGCCCCGCTCGACCCGATCTGCCGGGTGCACGGCCATCCGGGGATGTATGCCGGGGGCATCCGGGCCCTGCTGCTGCAGGCGCTGCACCCGCTGGCGATGGCCGGGGTCGGCGAGCACTCGGGCTACCGGGGCGACCCGTGGGGCCGGTTGCAGCGCACCAGCGAGTTCATCGCGATGACGACCTACGGCCCTATGGACGCGGCGCAACGGGTCATCGACCGGATCAACCGCGTGCACACCACCGTGCGCGGCACCGCCCGCGACGGCCGCCCCTACGCGGCCACCGACCCGCACCTGCTGCGCTGGGTGCACGTCGCCGAGATCGACAGCTTCCTGCGCGCCCACCAGCACTACGCCAGGACGCCGCTCACCGCGGCCGACGCGGATACGTACGTCGACCAGGCGGCCTGGGCGGCCACCCGGCTCGGGGTGGACGACCCGCCCCGGAGCACGGCCGACCTCGAGGCGTCGCTGGCGGCATACCGGCCCGAGCTGGAGTCGACCCCGGGGGCCCGGGACGTGGCCCGCTTCCTGCTGGCCGAGCCCCCGCTGCCCGCGCTCGCCCGCCCGGGCTTCTGGCTGCTGGCCGCCGGCGCCGTCCAGCTGCTCCCCGGGTATGCCCGGGACCTGCTCGGCCTGCACCTGCCCGGGCGGACACGGGCCCTGGAGCCGCTGGCGCTGCGCGGCGTCGCGGACCCCCTGGGCCGGCTGGGCACGGCGGCCGTCGGGTGGGCCCTGTCCAGCCCGGAGGACCCGAGGAACGCGCCGTACAGCTCTGCCGTCGTCGACCGGCGTGGCGTGGCCTGAGGGTCGGCGGTGTCGGCGGTGTCGGCGCACCGATCGGTCGGAACCTCACGGGGCACACCAGCACCGGCCCTCACACGATGCCGCGAAAAGCCTGATCCGCCCCCGTCATATCCTGCGCGGATCTGCTCGTCGTGGCGCCGGGGGGCTTACCGTCCCCGGACGGTCGTGCACAGGCTCAGGGTCCACCGACGATGGCCTCGACGAAGGCCTCCGGGTCGAAGGGAGCCAGGTCGTCCGGCCCCTCCCCGAGGCCGATCAGCTTGACCGGGACCCCGAGCTTGCGCTGCACGTTGACCACGATGCCGCCCTTGGCGGTGCCGTCCATCTTGGTCAGCACGATCCCGGTGATGGCGACCTCCCGGGCGAACTCCTCGGCCTGCCGCATCCCGTTCTGGCCGGTGGTGGCGTCCAGCACCAGCAGCACCTCCCCGACCGGGGCGACCTTCTCCACGACCCTCTTGATCTTGCCCAGCTCGTCCATCAGCCCACGCTTCGTGTGCAGCCGGCCCGCGGTGTCGATCAGCACCACGTCGCACTCGGCCTCCACCCCGGCCCGGGCGGCGTCGAAGGCCACCGAGGCAGGGTCGGCGCCCTCGACGTCGGAACGGACGGTGGGCACCCCGACCCGCTCGCCCCAGGTCTGCAGCTGGTCGGCGGCGGCCGCCCGGAAGGTGTCGGCAGCACCGAAGAGCACGTCCTTGTCCTCGGCGACCAACACCCGCCCCAGCTTGCCGACGGTGGTCGTCTTCCCGGTGCCGTTGACCCCGACGACCAGGATCACGGCCGGGTGCTCCTCGGTGCGGCTGGCGATGATCCGGCGGTCCATCGTGGGGTCCACCAGGCGCAGCAGGTCGTCGTGCAGCCACTGGCGCACCTGGTCCGGGTCGGTGGTGCCGTCCACCCGCACCTGCCGGCGCAACGCGTCGACCAGCTCGGTGGTCGCCTCGACCCCCAGGTCGGAGGCGAGCAGCGTGTCCTCGACGTCCTCCCAGTCCTGCTCGCTCAGCCCGTCACGGGACAGCAGCGCCAGCAGCACCGTGCCGAAGGCGTTGTTCGACCTGGCCAGCCGGGCCCGCAGCCGTTGCAGCCGGCCGCGTGCCGAGTCCGGGCGCTCCAGCGTCGGCGACCCGGGCTCCGCAGGGGCATCGACGAGCACGCCGCCCGCGGGGTCGTCGTCGTCGACGTCGGCGTCGGGGCGCGACCGCGGGTCGGTGAGGGTGTCGGTGCCGTCCGGCCCGCGGGGCGGAAGGTCGGGGCTGCGCCCCCCTCGCCCCCGCACCAACGCCACCATCAGCGCCAGCCCGCCGAGCACGACGGCGGTGACGAGGGTCAGGATCTCCCAGAGCTCATTGATCGGTCCCACGCGGCACAGTCTCTCAGAAGCGCGCGGCACCCCTGACCGTCAACGGCGGTGAGCACCGCCGGGTGGTGCTCAGCTGGCGGTGCGGAGCTCGTCCCGGTCGTCGCCCTCGCCTCGCGTGTCGTCGACACGCATGTCCTCGTCACGTCGGGAGACGGGAGCGGATGCCTCCCGGGCGTCGGCATACCGCTGCTCACCCCGGCTGCGGACCCTCTCGCCGGTGCGGCGCACGCCCGCGATCAGCTCCTCGCCCTCGGGTGTCCAGAAGTCCCCCCGACCCTCACGACGCGCCTCGATCATGACGTACCCCACGACCCCCGCGCCCAGGGCGACGCACAGCAGCATGGCCAGGACAAGTGCAAGCATGACCCCAGTGTGCGGCCCAGCCGGCGCCGGAGCGGAACCCTCGACCGGCGTGTCCGCCTGGGCCACGCCCAGACGTGACGAGGATCACGCAGACGGACGGAGGTCGCGGTCGATCCGGGCCAGCACCTGACGGCTGGAGGCCACCAGCCCCGGGTCCCCCGACCCCTCGCGCAGGGCCAACGCCCGGGCTGCCGGAGTCCGTGCCTCCGCCGGTCGGCCCTGGTCCAGCAGCACCGTGGCCCGCTGCGCCAGGACGAGCGCGGTGCGGGCCGCGTCCCCCTCGAAGACGGTGGCGGCGGCGTCCAGCAGCTCGTGCGCGTCGGCATACTCCCCACGCCAGTGGTGCACCTGCGCGAGCCGCACCGCGGCGCCCGCCCAGGCGCGTGAGCCGGGCTCGTGCTCGAACAGCCGCTCCTGTCCTGCCCCCAACGCCCTGTCGAGCTCCCCCAGCATCCGCCAGAAGCTGACCGCGTACGGGTCCTGAGGAGTCTCCTCGCACCACTCGCGCGCCTCCTCCTCGTCGAGCAGCTCCTCGCGCAGCGACTCCGGGTCGATGACGTAGGCCGGGTACTCCGCCCCGCCGTAGACGACGGTCACGACAGCGCCGGTTCCGGGTCCGGTGCGACGAACGCCTCCGGGGCGACGTCACGGACCCGCTGGCTGACCACGGTGGTCACCCCGTCGCCGCGCATGGACACCCCGTAGAGGGCGTCCGCGATCTCCATGGTGCGCTTCTGGTGGGTGATGACGATGAGCTGGCTGGAGTCCCGCAGCTCCTCGAAGAGGGTGATCAGCCGGCCCAGGTTGGTGTCGTCCAGGGCGGCCTCGACCTCGTCCATGATGTAGAACGGGCTCGGGCGGGCTTTGAAGATGGCGACCAGCAGGGCCACCGCCGTCAACGACCGCTCGCCACCGGAGAGCAGCGAGAGCCGCTTGATCTTCTTGCCCGGGGGCCGCGCCTCCACCTCGATGCCGGTGGTCAGCATGTTGTCCGGGTCGGTCAACGTGATGCGGCCCTCGCCCCCGGGGAAGAGCCGGGAGAAGACCCGCTCGAACTGCGCGGCCGTGTCCTGGAAGGCCTCGGTGAAGGCCCGCTCGACCCGGTCGTCGACCTCCTTGACGATCTCCAGCAGGTCCTGCTTGGACCGGCGCAGGTCCTCGACCTGCTCGGTCAGGAAGGTATGCCGCTCCTCCAGCGCCGCGAACTCCTCCAGCGCGAGCGGGTTGACCCGCCCCAGCTGGCCCAGCTGGCGCTCTGCCCTGCGCAGCCGCTTGTCCTGGACCTCGCGGACGAAGGGCTGCGGATCCGGCCAGGTCGACGGGTCCTCCGGGTCGTCCTCGGGACCGGGCACGTGCGGGATCGGCTGGTGCGGGCCGTACTCCTCCATCAGCGTGCCGGGGTCCGTGCCCAGCTCCTCGACCGCCCGCGACTGCAGCGCCTCGATCCGCATCCGCTGCTCGGCGCGGGCGATCTCGTCGGCGTGCACGGAGTCGGTCAGGTCCCGCAGCTCGTCGGCCAGGTCCCGCGCCCGCTGCCGGGCACCGGCCAGCGCCCGGTCTCGCTCCGCCTGGTCCGCGAGCGCCCGCGTCCGCTCCTGGCCCGCCCCCTCCAGCACCACCTCGGCGCGCTCCACCAGGTAGCTCGCGCCGGCGCCGACGGCCCGCGCGACGGCCCTCTCCCGCACCCGACGGGCGCGACGCTCCTGCGCCCGCTGCCGGGCCGCCAGCTCATTGCGGGCCGCGGCCTCCAGGCCGTCCGCCCGACCCGCCAGCGCCCCCGCACGCTCCTCCTGCGTGCGCAGCGCCAACCGGGCCTCGGTCTCGGTGCTGCGGGCGCGGGCCGCCTGCTCGGCGAGACGTTCCCGCTCACCGGTGTCCGGCTCCTCGGTGCCCTCCTGGCCGGCGGTGGACTCGGCGTCCTCGAGACGCTGCTCCAGCTCGGCGAGCTCGGTGCGGGTGGCCTCCAGGCTCTGCTGCGCGGCACCGATCGCCGCGGTGGCCCGCTCGTGCTCACCGCGGGCCGTGCGCATGGTCTGACCCAGCTGACCGAGCTGCTCGGCCACCGCGGTCATCCGCGCGTCCGAGTCGTGCAGGGCGTCCAACGACGCGTCCGCCGCCTCGGTGGCCCGGGACAGCTCGTCCCGGGCAGCGACCAGGGCGAAGGTGGCCCGTTCGGCGCGCCCGGTCGCGTCCTCGACACCGGCCCGGGCCTCGTCCAGCGCCGACTGCAGCTCGAGCAGGCTCGGCGCCGCCGACGACCCGCCGCGCACCCAGCCGGGTCCGTAGACGTCCCCGTACGCGGTCACCACCGCCAGGCCGGGGACCTCGCGCACCAGCTCGGCCGCCTGCTCGGCATCGTCCACCAGGGCGACCTGGGTGAGCAGACCGGTCACCGCCCGGCCCAACGCCTCGTCCCGGGCGTGCACGACGTCCGCGGCCCACACGGCATACCCCGGCAGCGCGGGCCACCCGGACCGGTCCACGGCGACCGCGGACTCGGGCACCAGCAGCCCGGCCTGGCCCTGGTCCTGCTCCCGCAACCAGTGCAGCGCCTCGCGGGCCGGACCCAGGCCGTCCACCACCAGGGCCTCCCCCGCCCAGCCGAGCGCCGCCGCGACGGCGGCCTCACGCCCGCCGTCCACCTGCAGCTCGCCGGTGACGGTCCCCCGCACCCCGCGGACCCCGTCCGCGGCCAGCAGGGCACTGGCCCCGTCGGTACGGCGCAGGCTCATCGACAACGCCTCCACCCGTGCCTGCAGGGCGGCCTGCTCCGCCTGCGCGGTGCGCAGCTCCTCGGTGAGCCGGTCCACCTCCTGCTGCGCCTGCTCCTGCCGTTCGTGCGCCTGCTCGTGCTCGGCGTCCAGGTCCTCCTCGCCCTGCTCCACGTCCAGCACCGTGCCCTCGAGCGCGGCGAAGTCCTTCTCGGCGGAGTCGGCACGGGCGATCACCGCCGCGGCGACCTCCTGCAACCGGGCGATCTCCCCCTCGCCGGCCTCCACCCGGGAGCGGCGGGCCGCGACCTGCCCGGCGAGCCGCGCCAGGCCCTCCCGACGGTCCGCGACGGCGCGGGCAAGCCGCTGCAGCCGCGACTGCTCCTCGGCGTGCGCCTGCTCGGCGGCGGCCCTGGCCCGCTCCGCCTCGGCGAGGGCGTCCGCCAGCTCGGCCACCCGGGCCTGCAGGACGGCCTCCTCCTCACGCACCCTGGCCGCCTGCTCACGCAGCTGCTCGGGGTCCCGGGAGCCGGAGCGACCGCTGGCCTCCGCGGCGAGCTCCTCCTCCTCGGCCCCCAGCAGCCGCACCCGCTCCGCGGCCAGGTCCCCCAGCGCCCGCGCGCGTTCGAGGACCGAGGAGACGGCATACCACCGGTCCTGCACCGCGGTGAGCTGCGGCGCGGCAGCGGCCCGCTCCTGCTCCAGCTCGGCCACCGCCCCCTCCGCCGCCCGCGCGGACTCCTGGACGGCGGTGCGTCGGGCGACCAGGGCGCGCTCGTCGGCCAGCTCCTGCTCCAGTGCGCTGGTCAGCTGCACCAGGTCGTCGGCGAGGATGCGGGCGCGGGCGTCGCGGACCTCCGCCTGGATCGTCGCCGCCCGCCGGGCGGTCTCCGCCTGCCGGCCCAGCGGCCCCAGCTGGCGCCGGATCTCGGTGGTGAGGTCGGCCAGCCGGGTGAGGTTGCCCTCCATCGACTCCAGCTTGCGCAGCGCGCGCTCCTTGCGACGACGGTGCTTCAGCACGCCGGCCGCCTCCTCGATGAAGCCGCGCCGCTCCTCCGGGGTCGCCCGGAGCACCGCGTCGAGCTGCCCCTGCCCGACGATCACGTGCATCTCGCGTCCGATGCCCGAGTCCGAGAGCAGCTCCTGCACGTCCAGCAGCCGGCACGAGGTGCCGTTGATGGCGTACTCGCTGCCGCCGGTCCGGAACATGGTGCGGGTGATCGTCACCTCGCTGTAGTCGATCGGCAGCGCCCCGTCGCTGTTGTCGATCGTCATCGAGACCTCGGCCCGGCCCAGCGGCTGCCGGCCGGAGGTGCCGGCGAAGATGACGTCCTCCATCTTGCCGCCGCGCAGGCTCTTGGCGCCCTGCTCCCCCATCACCCAGGCCAGCGCGTCGACGACGTTGGACTTGCCGGACCCGTTGGGCCCCACGATGCAGGTGATGCCCGGCTCGAGGCGCATCGTCGTCGCCGAGGCGAACGACTTGAACCCCTTGAGGGTCAGGCTCTTCACGTACATGCCGGGGGCCTCGCGACTCGTTGACTGGCTGGGCAGCGCTGTCCGGTCAAGATACCCGGGCGCCGTCCTCGGCCCCGGCAGCCACACGCCAGCCCGCCCGCGACACGCTCGGGCGCCGCCGCCCTCAGCGCTCGCGGAACCCGGTGAGCCCGTCCCGGACCGGGTGCTCCTGCACCACCACACCGTCGACACGGCCAGGTCTGCTGCGGGTGCTCGGGTCCTCGCGCAGCAGGGCGATCAGCGCGTCCACCGCGGCCGGCCCCCCCTGCGCGCAGACCTCGACCCTGCCGTCGGCCATGTTCATCGCGTGCCCGACCAGGCTGAGCTCCAGCGCCCTGGCCCGGGTCCACCACCGGAAGCCCACGCCCTGCACCCGGCCGCGGACGAAGATCACGACGCGTCGCATGTCGCCAGACTACGGTGGGCTCATGGAGACGACGCCGAGCAGGCATCCCGACGGACCGCACTCCGGGGCACCGCTGCGCTGGGGCCTGCTGTCGGCGGGGTCGATCGCACGCACCCTGGCGCAGGCGATCGCCCAGGTCGAGGGCGGCGAGGTGGTCGCGGTCGCGGCCCGCGACGGGGACCGCGCGGCGGCCTTCGCCGCGGAGCTCGGGATCCCCCGGTCCTACGGCAGCTACGCCGAGCTCTACGCCGATCCGGACGTCGACGCTATCTACGTCGCCTCCACCCACCCCTTCCACCGGGACCAGGCGCTGGCCGCGGTCGCGGCCGGCAAGCACGTGCTCATCGAGAAGCCGCTGACCCTCACGGTCGCGGACACCGAGGAGGTGCTGCAGGCCGCCCGGGACGCCGGGGTGCTCGCGATGGAGGCGATGTGGACCCGCTTCCAGCCGGTCGTGCTGGACGCCCTGGAGCGGGTGCGCCGCGGGGACATCGGTGAGGTGCGCAGCGTGCAGGCCGCTTTCACGGTGCCCTTCGTGTATGCCGCCTCGCACCGTCTCTTCGACCTGGCCAACGGCGGCGGTGCCCTCCTCGACCTGGGCATCTACCCGGTCACCGTGGCTCACCTCTTCGCCGGCCACCCGACGCACGTGCAGGTGCTCGGCTCCCGCGTGGAGACCGGGGCCGACGCCCTGGTGTCCTTGCAGTGGATGACCCCGCAGGGGGCGGTGGTGCAGGTGGTCACCGACTCGCAGTCGCACGGCGCCTCGGAGACCGTCGTCCGTGGCACCCGCGGCTGGCTCCAGCTGCACGGGCCGGTGAACAACCCCACCTCGTTCACGGTGCACACCGCGGACGGTGACGTGCTCGTCGAGGGCGACCGGCGCGGCTACCAGCACGAGGTCGAGGAGATGCACCGGTGCGTGCGCGAGGGCCTGCTGGAGTCCCCGCTGGCGCCGCACGCGGACACGGTGGCGATCATGACCATCCTGGAGTCGGCCCGGCGGGAGCTGGGCGTGCGCTACCCCCAGGAGGACGCACCGCGGACCTTCGACGGGATGGCCGCGCCGTGATGCAGCTCGTGCTGCTCGTGCTGCTGGCGGTGCTGCTGCTGGCCTGGCTGGGCCGGATGGGCACCCCACGCTCGCAGCGGCTGCCCTTGCGGCAGTGGACGCCGGTGCACGTGATGGACCTGACCGGACGGGGTTTCCGGGTGCTCGTCGACGCCGGCCAGGAACGGCAGCGGCGCGCGGAGGCAGCGCGGGAGAGCGTGGAGGGACGCGACCCCCCGCCCGGGGACGAGGACGGCAGCCCGCCTCGCGGGCCGACGCCCTAGCGGGGCCGGCGGGGCCGCACCTGGCAGCGCGGGCAGCTGTGCGAGCTCCGGTTCATGAAGGTCTCGCGCCGGATCGGCGCCCCGCAGCGGGGGCACGGACGTCCCGTCTGCCCGTAGGCGGCGAGCGAACGGTCGAAGTACCCGCTGGCGCCGTTGACGTTGACGTAGAGCGCGTCGAAGCTGGTGCCGCCCTGCCCCAGAGCCTCGGTCATCACGTCGGCGGCGTGCCCGAGGAGTCGCACCAGGGCGGGTCGGGTCAGCGACGAGGCCGCCCGCGCGCCGTGCACCCTGGCCCGCCAGAGCGCTTCGTCGGCGTAGATGTTGCCGATCCCGCTGACCACCGTCTGGTCCAGCAGCAGCCGTTTCAGGGCGACGTCCTTGGCCTTCATCCGGCGCGCGACGGCCGCCGCGTCGAAGGCCGGCTCCAGCGGGTCCGGCGCGATGTGCCGCACCGGCTCGGGTATGCCGTCGGCGTGCGCGGCGCCCGGTCCGGCTCCCCCGCCCGGGTCACCGGGTGGGGTGTACGGGTCGGGCACCATGCCGGTGAGCGCCAGCCCGCCGAAGGTCCGTTGGTCCACGAACCGCAGCTGGGGCCCGGCGTCGGCGAAGTCGAGGGTGGCGTGCAGGTGCTTCTCGCGGGGCGCCTCCGGTGGCTGGACGAGCATCTGTCCGCTCATCCCGAGGTGGACGACCAGCGCCGCCGGGTCGTCGTCGGGCGGGTCCAGCACCAGCCAGAGGTACTTGCCGCGCCGGTCGGCGGCACGGATGAGCGCGCCCTGGACACGGGCCGCCAGGTCCGCCGGGCCGGCCTCGTGCCGACGGGCGACCCGGGGACCGGTCAGCCGGGCCCGGGAGATCTCTCGGCCGATGACGTGCTCCGCCAGGCCGCGGCGCACGACCTCGACCTCGGGCAGCTCGGGCACCGGCTAGCCCGGGTGAGGCGCGTCGGGACCCGTGGGGGGCACCGGCGGGGTCGGCACCGTCGCGGTGGGCTGCACGGTGGCCATCTCCGCGGCCCGGGTGGTGAGCAGCCGCCAGGCGGCCTCGGCGGCCTGCTGCTCGGCCAGCTTCTTGGAGCGGCCCTCACCGGTGCCCACGACCTCGCCCCCCACGACCGCCCTGGCGGTGAAGCGCTTGGCGTGGTCGGGGCCCTCGGCGTCGATCTGGTACTCCGGCGGGGTCAGCTCACCGGTCGCGGCGATCTCCTGCAGGCTCGTCTTCCAGTCCAGCCCGGCGCCCAGCTCCGCGCTGCGCTGCAGCAGCGGGTCCAGCAGGTGGTGCACGAAGGCGTCCGCGGCGGGCATACCGCAGGAGACGTAGAGGCAGCCGATGACAGCCTCGGTGGTGTCCGCGAGGATGGAGTCCTTGTCCCGACCCCCGGTCGCCTCCTCACCCTTGCCCAGCAGCACGTGGTTGCCGAGGTCGACGACCCTGGCCACCTCGGCGAGGGCCCGCGAGTTGACGACCGCCGCCCGCAGCTTGGCCAGCTGGCCCTCCGAGAGGTCGGGGTGGGTGCGGTAGAGCGTGTCGGTGACCACCACCCCCAGCACCGAGTCGCCGAGGAACTCCAGGCGCTCGTTGTGCGGCTGGCCGTCGTGCTCGTAGGAGTAGGACCGGTGCGTCAGGGCGCGCAGGAGCAGCGCCTCGTCGCAGCGCTCACCGACGACCTCGAGGAGGTAGTCGTTGAGCTCGGCGACGGGGCGCATCCGGCGCGTCCCGGTCAGGCCTGGTGCTCGGTGCGCTCGGCGGCGGCGTAGTGCCGTCCGCCGTAGGTGCCGCACGAGGGGCAGGCCTGGTGCGGGGTGCTCACGGCCTTGCACTGGGGGCAGGTCGACAGCGCGATGGGCGCAGCCTTCCACTGGGAGCGGCGGTGCCGGGTGTTGCTGCGGGACATCTTCCGCTTGGGAACGGCCACGTCAGATCCTCTTCTCGTCGTCTGCGGTCGGCGTGGCCATTGCGGCCAGTGCCGACCACCGGGGGTCGATCACGTCGTGATGGTGCTCGGGGTCCTTCGCCAGCTGCACACCGCACTCGGAGCACAGACCGGGACAGTCGTCCTGGCACGCCGGCTGGAAGGGTAGCGCAGTCACGACGGCGTCCCGGATGACCTCCTCGAGGTCCATCAGGTCACCGTCGAGCATACGCTGCTCGTCCTCGTCGGCTGGTGCCTCCTTGTCGCCACCCGCACGACCCGCCACCTTCTGGTGGTGCGCGGCCCGCTCGGGGTAGACGAACAGCTCCTGGAACGGCACGTCGAGGGGCTCGACGACCGGGTCCAGGCAGTGCACGCACTCGCCCTCCGCGGAGGCCTGGGCCGAACCCGTCACCAGGATCCCCTCGACGACCGACTCCAGCCGCAACTCCACCTGGACCGGACGGTCGGTGGGGATCGCGATGACGTCGGTGCCCATGGGCTCCTGGGTGGTCACCGCACGGGAGACCTCACGCATGCTGCCGGGCCTGCGGACCAGCTCCCGGGTGTCGAACACCCAGTCGCGTTCCGTCTGCTGGGCAGCCATGATGAAGAGAACCTCGCGTGTCGGTGACCTGCTGGACGGGCGCGGACCCTCACCTGCGCCGGACGCCGGGAGTGACACACACCGACCTACCAGAGTACCCGAGCAGGTCGGTCTCACTCAAGTTCGCGCAAAGCGGCCAGCACCCCGCCCGGGACCAGGGCCGAGACGTCACCGCCGTACCGGTGCACCTCCCGGACCAGCGAGCTGGAGACGTGCTCGAGCCCGGGGTCACCGGGCAGGAACAACGTCTCCACCCCGCTCAGGTGCCGGTTCATCAGCGCCATCGGCAGCTCGTAGGCGAAGTCCGTGCCGCCGCGCAGGCCCTTGACGACGGCCTGGGCCCCGACCTCGCGGCATACGTCGACGAGCAGCCGGTCGGCGTAGGCCTCCACCCGCACCGTCGCCCGCAGCTCCTCGCCCAGCGCCTCGCGGACCAGCGCCAGACGTCGCTCCACCGGGAAGGTCCCCTGCTTGGCCGGGTTGTGCAGCACGGCCACCACGACCTCGTCGTAGAGGGCCGCGGCACGGCGCAGGATGTCCAGGTGGCCCAGGGTGACCGGGTCGAAGGAGCCTGGGCAGACGCAGCGGCGGGTGGTCATGCGCTCGAGCCTAACGAGCGGGTGCCCGGCTCAGTCGTCCTCGTCCTCGAGCAGCCCCTCTGCGTGCGCGTCCTGCACCAGCGCGCGCACCGTCTCCACGGTGACGCCGGCGTCCAGGTGCTCGCCCCGGACCGTGAGGAAGGCCGAGCCCAGGGCCTGCCGGTCGGCCTCGCTCACCTCGTCCCGCGCCGGGTTGAGGATCGTCAGCTCCTCCTCGGTGAGGTGGTGCTGGAGCACCTCGTTCACCTTCTCGACGGCGTCGTCGAACTTCTGCGTGTCGGTGCCCTTGCACTCCAGGAGCTCCAGCAGCGCCTGGTTGATCTCGGCGTGCTCCTCCTCGCCGTGCTCGGCCTCGTGCTCGTCGATCGCGTCCTTGCGCCGCAGCCGGGGGTAGACCTGCTGCTCCTCTGCCTCACCGTGCGCGACCAGCACGGCCGCGAAGGCGTCCCGGGCACCTGCCCGGTCGGAGGAGCTGTCGCGCATCTCGCGCATCAGGCTCTCGAAGAGGCGGTGGTCGTCCAGGATGAGCTCGACGACGTCACCGGACACGGGGCGGGGGATGGAGTAGTCAGTCACCCTCCGATCCTGACACCGAGGCCGTTCACCCGCTCGGCGAGACGGCGTCCCCCTCCCCGCCCGGGGTCCGTTCGGCCAGGTGCACGGCGGTCTCGCCGTAGCGCCGGGTGTCGAGCCGGTGCAGGCCCGTGGGCCACGTCGGTGCCGGGGAGCGGGAGCTACGCTCCAGGACGACGAGGGCCTCGTCGGTGAGCCAGCGGTGGGTGACCAGGGCGGACAGCACCTGGGTCAGCTCCTCCTCCCCCATCGGGTAGGGCGGGTCCAGCAGCACCAGGTCGTAGGGCTCGTCGGGGTGCGACCCGGTCAGCACCACCTGCACCGGCCCGCTCCGGACCTGCACGTGCCCGCCCAGGTCGAGCCCGTCGGCGTTCTGCTCGATGAGCCGGGCGGTGGGTCGGTGCCGTTCCACCGCGAGCAGGTGCCCGGCCCCCCGGGAGAGCGCCTCCAGCCCGAGCGCCCCCGACCCCGCGAAGAGGTCCAGCACCCGGGCGTCGTCCAGCACCAGCAGCGACTCCACCCGGGAGAAGAGCGCCTCCCGCACCCGGTCCGTGGTGGGCCGGGTGTCCCGGCCGGTCGGCGTCCGGATCGTCCTGCCCCCCGCGCGGCCGGCGATGATGCGCGTCACCGCCGGCTCACCCGCGCTCCAGGAAGGCGGCCCGGGCCTGGTCCAGCCGGTCCAGCTCGGCGGCCAGGGCCGGGTGCCCGGCCAGCTCCGGGTCGGCCTCGACGGTCCGCCAGGCCGCCTCGTGGGCCGCGACGATGAGGTCCTCGTCGCGGGCCAGCCGCAGGAAGCGCAACGTCCGGCGCCCCCCGGACTGGGTGGCTCCGAGCACGTCGCCCTCCTGGCGGGTCTCCAGGTCGAGCCGGGCCAGCTCGAAGCCGTCGGTGGTGGCCGCCACCTGCTCCAGCCGTGCGACCCCTTCCGGGTCCTGGCCCTGGGTCATCAGCAGGCACAGCCCGGACCGTCCGCCCCGACCGACCCGGCCCCGCAGCTGGTGCAGCTGGGAGATGCCGAACCGGTCCGCGTCCAGGACCACCATCGTGGTGGCGTCCGGGACGTCGACGCCCACCTCGATCACGGTGGTCGAGACCAGGACGTCGACCCGGCCGGCGGCATACGCCTGCATCACCGCGTCCTTGTCCTCGGCCGGCATCCGACCGTGCAGCACCTCGATGCGCAGGTCGCGGGTGGCGGCCAGCTCCCGCAGGGACCGGGCCACCTGGTGCACCCCGTGCAGGGACGGTATGCCGCTCCCCGCCCCGGCGGCGGCCACCTCGAGCAGGTCGGCACCGTCCTCCCCGGCGCTGCGGGCCTGGTCGGTCGGCGGGATCGGCAGCCCCGGGCCCTCCTGCGCCGAGCCCGGGAGGTCGGCGTCGTCGACCTCGCCGATCCGGGGGCAGACGACGTAGGCCTGGCCGCCGCCACGGACCTCCTCGGCGACCCGCTCCCAGGTGCGCCGCACCCAGCCCGAGCGCTCGGCCTGCACGACGAAGCTGCTGATCGGTCGGCGTCCCTGCGGCAGCTCGCGCAGGGTGGAGATCTCCATGTCCCCGAAGACCGTCATCGCCACCGTGCGGGGGATCGGGGTGGCGGTCATCACCAGGACGTGCGGGGAGGAACCGGCCCGTGCCTTGGCGCGCAGCGCATCCCGCTGCTCCACCCCGAACCGGTGCTGCTCGTCCACGACCACCATCCCGAGGTCGGCGAACTGCACGTGGTCCTGGATCAGCGCGTGCGTCCCGACGACGATCCCGGCCGCACCGGAGGCGGCGTCGAGCAGGGCCTCCCGACGGTCGGCGGTGGACTGGCTCCCGGTGAGCAGCGCCAGCCTGGTCCCCTCCGCGGCCCCGCCCAGCATCCCCGCCTCGGCGAGCGGACCCAGCAGCATGGTCATCGACCGGTGGTGCTGGGCGGCGAGCACCTCGGTGGGCGCCAGCAGCGCGGCCTGCCCACCGGCCTCGACCACGGCCAGCATCGCCAGCAGCGCGAGCACCGTCTTGCCGGAGCCGACCTCACCCTGCAGCAGGCGGTGCATGGGCACCTCCCGGGCGAGGTCCCCCAGGATCTCGGCGAGCACCTCCTCCTGGCCGTCCGTCAGCGCGAACGGGAGCCGCTGGCGCAACGCGTGCGGCAGCCCGTCCTCCCGGGCCACCCTGGGCACGGCGGGGACCGCGTCCGCGGAGCGTCGGGCGCGGGCCAGCTGGGCCTGGACCACGAAGGCCTCCTGGAACGCCAGCCGCCAGCGGCCACGGCGGTGGTCGGCCTCGGTGCGGGGCCGGTGCACCAGCCGGTAGGCCTCCAGCAGCCCGGGCAGTCCGACGCTGCTGCGCACCTCCTCCGGGAGCGGGTCGGGCAGCTCCTGCAGCTGGTGCAGGACCAGGTCCAGGGAGTCCCCGTGGACGATGGGCGAGAGGCCCTTGGTGGCCGTGTAGACCGGGACCAGCCCGTCCAGCAGCCACTGTCCGGATCCGCTGCCGGCAGCCGAGAGCACGGCGTAGTCGGGGTGGGTGAGCTGGAGGGTGTCGCGCCAGTGGCCGATCTGTCCCGAGCAGACCACCTTGGCTCCCGGGCGCAGCCGCTCCTCGTGCCCCCAGGGCTTGAAGAAGGTCAGCTGGATGACGCCACCGGCGTCGTCGGAGACGTCGGCCACCAGCCGGCGGCCGCGTCGGTTGCGCATCTGAAGGGTGCGGGCCGACACCACGGTGCCGACCACCACGACGTCCTCGCCGTGGGGCAGCTCCCGGAACGCGACGGGCCGGCTGGCGTCGAGGTAGCTGCGCGGGAGCCAGTCCAGGAGCTGGCCGACGGTACGGATCCCCCGGGTCTTCTCCAGGACCGGGCCCCCCTTGCCCACGATGTCCCGCAGCGGCGCGTCCAGCTGGTCGCTGCCGTCGTCGGCCACCGGGCGCAGGTGCCGGGCCATCACTCGACCCCGAGGAGGACGGGGTAGGTGGGCTGGCCCCCGTCCCAGGTGGTGACCTCGACCGGCTGTCCGGCCAGCACTTGGTCGAGCACGGCGGCGACCTCGGCCCGCACCTCGGCGGTGGCGTCCTGCCCCTCCAGCACGGTGACGACCTCGGCACCCGGGTGCCAGATCGTCTCGAGCACGGCACGGGCGGCCGGGCGCACGGTGTCCGCGACGGCGACGATCTCGTGGTCGACGATGCCCAGCCACTGGCCGGCACGGCACCGTCCGACGGGCGTGTCCGCGGCGCGCTCCGCCCGGGTCAGGGCGCCGCCGTGCACCCCGGCGACCGCCGCGGCCATCCCCGCCACGACGTCCGCCGGCCTGCCGGCGGGGTCGTGCACCGCGAGCGCGGCCAGTCCCTCCACCAGGGTCCTGGTCGGCACCACCTCGACGACCAGCCCCTCGTGGCGGGCCTCCAGGGCCGCAGCCCTGGCCACCATCACGGTGTCCTCGTCGTTGGGCAGGACGACCACCGCGGCGGCGGTGCCGGCCCGGACCGCGGCCAGCAGCTGGCCGGCCGAGGCGCGGTGCCGGGGACCGCTGGGCACCACGGCGGCCCCCGCCTGCTCGAAGAGCGCCACGACCCCGGCGCCGAGGGCGCAGGCGACCACCCCCACCCCGGTGGGCAGGGACGCGGCGGGAGCCGGGTCGTGGGGACGCCCACCGTCCAGGGACGAGAGCCGGACCTCGCCGACCACCCCGGCCAGGCTGCCTGCCTCGACCGCGAGCGAGGGGTCCTCCAGGTGCACGTGCACCTGGTACTCCTCCGGTCCGCCGGCGACGGCGACGGAATCGCCGAGGTGCGCCAGGTGGGTCCGCAGCCGGTCGGCTCGTTCGGGGTCGCTGGCGGTGAGCAGGTACATCACCTCCATGGCGCCCTCCCCCTCCCCCGCGCCGGGGCCGGCACCGGCGCCGCGCGGCGCGGCGGCAGGCGGGCGTCCGGTGCCGTGCCACCACTGCGGCAGGTCGGTCTCGACGTCGACGGGCCCCCCAGCCAGGACCGCCTGCAGCGCCTCGACCACCAGCAGCAGCCCGGCCCCACCGGCGTCCACCACCCCGGCGGCACCCAGCTCGGGCAGCAGCTCGGGGGTGCGTGCGAGCGCTTCCTCGGCCGCGTCGTGCGCCGCGTCCACCACCTCGGTGACGTCATCGGCCCCCCTGTCGACGGCCGCGCGGGCGCCCGCACCGGCCGCCCTGGCCACGGTCAGGATGGTGCCCTCGACCGGTGCCGCCAGCGCGTCCCAGGCCGTGCGGGCGGAGGCCTCGAAGGCGGCCGCCACCTCGTGCGGGCCGGCCTCCTCCACGTCCGGTCCGACGGCGTCGGCCAGGCCGCGGGTGAGCTGGGCGAGGATCACCCCGGAGTTGCCGCGGGCGGAGAGCAGCATCCCCCGGGCGATCAGCGCGAGCCCCTGCTGCAGCCGGTCGGTGTCGACGCCCAGCTCGAGCTGCACCCGGACGTGCTCGAGGGCGCCGTCCAGGGTCAGGTACATGTTGGTCCCGGTGTCCCCGTCGGCGACCGGGAAGACGTTGAGCGCGTCGATCCGCTCCCGTGCCGCGCCCAGCGAGAGCCGTGCCGTCATCGCCCACCGACGGGCGGTCACGAGGTCGAGGGCGTGGCGGGACACGGCTCAAACCTAACGCTCGGCGGGTCGGCGCCGGTGCGCCCGTCCACCGCGGCAGTGATTTGGGGCGGACCCGCATGCTCCGGTACTCTGGACCGGTTGCCTGCCGGTCCCGACCGCAGGCCCCGACGACCACTCACCGGACGACCTTCAGGAGAACACCGTGGCTGCCACTTGCGACGTCTGCGGCAAGCGACCGAGCTTCGGTCACAGCATCTCGCACTCGCACCGCCGCACCAAGCGTCGCTGGAACCCGAACATCCAGCGCGTCCGCGCGACGGTGGGCGCGACCCCCAAGCGGCTCAACGTGTGCACCTCCTGCCTGAAGGCGGGCAAGGTCACCCGCTGACCCCCTTCCGCACGCAGGTCGAGCCGGCGACACCCACGGGGTGACGCCGGCTCGTTCGTGTCCGGGGACGTATGCCCCCGCCACCACACGGCACGAGCGGTTCAGCGGCTGAAGTGGTCCCACCCGCCGCGGCCCGGGTCCAGCCGCTCGGTGCCGAGCAGCACCCCCGGGTGTCGGTGCGGGCCGGGCTCCTGGGCACGGCCGATCTCGAACCATCCCGAGGGCACCGCACCGGGCGGGAAGGTCGCGAGCAGCTCGTGCTCCTCACCCCCGCCCAGCACCGCCCGGTGGGCGGCCTCCGTGCCCAGCGCCGGGGTCAGGGCCACGGCCAGCCGGTCGACGGCCGCCGGGTCCAGCACGAGCAGCACCCCGCTGGCCCGGGCTACCCGGTCGGCGTCCCGGCCGAGGCCGTCCGAGACGTCGATCATCGCCCGCGCCCCGGACCGCGCGGCCCGGGGTCCCTGGGACAGGTCCGTCAGCGGCCGGCGGTGGTAGTCCACCCACGGGCCGTCGCGGTGACCCGCCGCGAGCAGCTCCAGCCCCGCGGCCGACCGGCCCAGGGGCCCCGAGCAGGCCAGCACGTCGCCGGGCCGGGCGCCGGAGCGGAGCACCGGCGCGTCCACCCCGGGCCCGAGCTCCCCGAGCGCGGTGACCGAGACGGTGACCACCCCGGCCGGGGCGGCGCTGAGGTCACCACCGAGCACCGGCACCCCGGCCCGACGCCCCGCCCACGCCAGCCCCTCGGCGAGCCCGCGGGCCCACCGCAGCGGCAGCTCCGGGTCCGCGACCAGGGTGACCAGGACGCCGGTGCCGAACCCGCCCATGGCGGCCAGGTCGGCGAGGTTCTGGGTCATCAGCTTGACGCCGACGTCGGTGGGGCCGGACCAGTCGTCCCGCCAGTCGTGACCCCGCACCATCGCGTCCGTGGTCGCCAGCACCGCTCCCCCGGCCACCCGCAGCTGGGCCGTGTCGTCCCCGGGCCCGACCGGCACCCGGTCGTCGAGGGGGTGCCCGTCGGCCAGGGCCGCGAACACCTCGGCCAGCACGCCCCGCTCCCCCACGTCCCCGATGCGCGGCTCCTGCGGACGGGGCGGACCCTGCGCCCCCTGGTCGGCCCGGTCGTCGCCCGCTGCCATCCTCTCCTCCCACGCGTCCACCCCTGCACGGTAGCCTCCCCTGCACGGTCCGGCGACGACAGAGGAGGACGCCATGATCAAGGCATACATGCTGGTGCAGACAGAAGTCGGTGCCTCGGCCTCGGTCACCACCGCGATCCGGCAGATCCCCGGCGTGGTGACCGCGGAGGACGTCGCCGGCCCCTACGACGTCATCGCCGAGATCGAGGCGGCCACGGTGCGTGAGCTGGGGCGGGACGTCATCTCCACGATCCAGGCGGTCCCCCGCATCACCCGCACCACCACATGCACCGTCGTCGAGCTCTGAGGACGGGCACCCTCACGGCCGTCTGTCTGCTGGTGCTGACCGGGTGCGGCGAGGCCGCCGTCCGGGCGGTGCCCTTCGAGGCCTCGGACTCCGCCGCCTGCCAGGAGGTCGCCCAACGCTGGCCCACGACCGTGGGGCCCTACGAGCCGCGGGTGACCGCCGTCCAGTCCCCCGGGGTCGCGGCCTGGGGCGAACCGCCGATCGTGGCCCGGTGCGGCAAGCAGCCGCCCGGGGCCACCACCGACCCGTGCATCGACGTGAACGGGGTGGACTGGGTCGCCACCACGCTGGACGACGGGGGCACCATGTTCACCACCTTCGGCCGGTCCCCCGCGATCGAGGTGCTGGTCCCGGAGAGCTACGACAGCCACCCGCTGCTGCTGCCGCCCTTCGGCGAGGCCGCCGAGCAGGTGGAGCAGACGCTGGGCCTGTGCACCTCGCCGGACGACTGAGACGGCTCAGCGCAGTCCCAGCGGCCGGTCCAGGGCCAGCGTGATGAGCTCGTCGACGAGCTCGGGGTAGCTCACCCCGGAGGCCGCCCAGGCCTGCGGGTACATGGAGTAGGGCGTGAACCCGGGCATCGTGTTGATCTCGTTGAGGACCACGTCACCGGTGGGCGTGACGAAGCAGTCCACCCGGGACAGCCCCTCACCGCCGGCGACCTCGAAGGCGAGCGCGGCGATCCGGTGGACCTCCTCGCGGACCGGCGCCGGCAGGTCCGCGGGGGCGGTGATCCGGACGCTCGACTCGTCCAGGTACTTCGCCTCGAAGTCGTAGAAGGCGTGCTCGCCGCTGACGACGATCTCGCCGCACTCGCTGATCCGGGGCGGTGCGGTGCCACGACCGGCGAGCACCCCGCACTCGACCTCCCGACCCTCGATGCCCTGCTCGACGAGCACCTTGGGGTCGTGGTCACGGGCCTTCTCCACCGCCACCTCGAGCTCCTCGGGCCGGTCGACCTTGTGGACACCGACCGAGGACCCGGCCCGGGCGGGCTTGACGAAGACGGGGAACCGCAGGCTGGTCGCGGCGTCCAGCGCCGCGGCCCGGTCCCGCCGCCACTGCAGGTCGGTGATCACGGTGAACGGCCCCACCGGGAGCCCGGCCGAGGCGAAGAGGACCTTCATCACGTGCTTGTCCATCATCGCCGCCGAGGCCAGCACCCCGCACCCGACGTAGCGAAGGTCCGCGAGCTCCAGCAGGCCCTGGATGGTGCCGTCCTCGCCGAACGGCCCGTGCAGCAGGGGGAAGACCACGTCGACCACCCCCAGCGGGCGCACCTCGCCGTGCGCGTCCACCACGCTCCACTCGTGCTCGACGCCGCCGAGCGGCACGATGACCCGCTGCCCGGTGTCGCCGACCGCGGGTAGCCGGCCGTCCCGGATGTCCAGCGCCGCGGGGTCGTCCTCGACAAGCACCCAGTGCCCCTCCCGGGTGATGCCGACCGGCACCACGTCGTAGCGGTCCCGGTCGATGGCGCGCAGCACGCTGGCGGCGGTCGCGCAGGAGATGGCGTGCTCGTCGGAGCGACCGCCGAAGACGAGGGCGACCCGGGTGCGGTCGGTGGCCGGCGGGGTGCCGGTGCGGGGCGAGATGTCCATATCGGCACGAGACTAGTGCCCGGCCCACGCTCCCCCGGGCGGGACGCGCCTGTCAGTGCCGTTCGTGCTTGCGGGCCCGGGTCATCAGCTCCCCGGTGAGCCGGTCCGGGGTCACCTCACCGGCGACCACGGCGCTCACGCCCTGGCAGATGGGCATGTCCACCCCGTGCCGCCGGCCGAGCTCGACGACGCTGCGGCAGGACTTCACGCCCTCCGCGGTCTGGTGCGGCACGGCGAGCACCTCCTGCACGCTGCGGCCCTGCCCGATCGCCACCCCGACCCGGTGGTTGCGGGACAGCGGCGACATGCAGGTGGCGATCAGGTCGCCGACGCCGGCCAGCCCCATCAGGGTGGCCGGGTCGGCGCCGAGCGCCTGTCCCAGCCGGGCGGTCTCGGCGAGCCCCCGGGTGATGAGCGTGGACTTGGTGTTGTCCCCGTAGCCCAGACCCTCGGCCATCCCGACGGCCAGCGCGATGACGTTCTTGACCGCACCGCCGAGCTCGGCCCCGACCACGTCCGTCTGGGTGTACGGCCGGAAGTAGGAGGTCATCACCGCCTCCGCCACCCGGTCCGCGGTGGCGTGGTCGGCCCCGGCCACCACCCCGGCGGCGGGCTGGCGGGCGGCGATCTCCCGGCTCAGGTTGGGGCCGGTGACCACGACGACGCGGTCCCGGTGGACCCCGCTGCTCTCGACCACCTCGCTCATCCGCAGCCCGGTGCCCAGCTCGATACCCTTCATCAGCGAGACCACCGGCACGTCCGCGGGCAGGTATGCCCCCCAGTCCGCCAGGTTCTCGCGCAGGCTCTGCGAGGGCACGGCCAGCACCACCAGGTCGGCGTCCGCCGCCGCCCGGGCAGGGTCCGAGGTGGCGGTCACCGAGGGCGCCAGCTCCACCTCGGGCAGGTAGTCGGGGTTGCGGTGCTGCTCCCGGATCCCTGCGGCGACGCTCTCCCGACGGGCCCACAGGGTGACCTGGTCGGCCCCCGCGTCGGCCAGGACCTGGGCGAACGCGGTGCCCCAGCTCCCGGCCCCGAAGATCACCACCCGCCTCACGGGGTGGCCTCCGGGCGACGCCCCGGGTCGAAGGGCTCCTCCGGCGGTGTCTGCCCCCGCAGCGCGGCGAGCTGGGCGGTGATCGCCACCATCACCCGTCGGGTGGCCTCTACGTGCGCGGACGGCTCCTCGGCCCGGTCGTAGAGGTCGTCCAGGTCGACGGGAGCGCCTGCGGACACCTGCTGCACCGGCCGCTTCAGCAGGTTCCCGGGGCGGCGCGCGTAGTGGCCCAGCACGTGCTGGGCCCCCCACTGCGCGACCGGCACCAGGGGGGCCCGCGAGGTCAGGGCCAACCGTCCGACCCCGGGCTTGGCCCGCATCGGCCACAGCTCGGGGTCACCGGTCAACGTGCCCTCGGGCATGATCCCGATGCACCTGCCCGCCGCCAACGCCTCCCGGGCGGCGACCAGGGCATCCCCCGCCCGGGACGTGGTGCGGTAGACGGGCACCTGCTCGAGGCTGCGCAGCGCGGTGCCGAGGACGGGGACGTCGAAGAGGGACGACTTCGCCAGGAAGAAGGGGGCGTGGCCGTGGTCGACGAGGTAGTGGGCGAGCATCACCGGGTCGGCCTCGGAGTAGTGGTTGCTGGCGACGATGAAACCGCCCTGCGGAGGCAGGTGCTCACCGCCGGACCAGTCCCGGCGGGTGATGCCCATCAGGACCGGCCGGACCGCGCCGATGACGGCACGGTAGGACCAGGGCAGCTCGTGGCGGATGGGCTGGCGTCTCACGCCCGTCATCCTTGCATCCGGGCCGCGCGGTGGCGAGGATGCACCGGTGACCGGTGAGCCTGCGACCCCTGACCGCGCGGGCGTCCGGTGGCGGGTGGTGGTCCCGGTCAAGGAGGCGGACCGGGCCAAGACCCGGCTGCAGCCCACCCACCCGCTCTCCCGACCGGCGCTCGCCCGGGCCGTGGCCCAGGACACGCTCACCGCGGTCTGCGCCGCGCTCCCGCCGCGGGACGTGCTGGTGGTGACCACCGACCCTGCCGCGGCCGGCGCCGCCACCGCGCTGGGCGCCACCGTGGTGGCCGACCCCGGCGCCGGTCTCGACGCCGCGGTCCGGACCGGCCTGGCACGGGTGCTGCCGGTCGACGACGGGCATACCCCGGGATGGGCGGTGCTGCTGGGAGACCTGCCGTCGCTGCGGCCGGAGGACCTGCGGGATGCGCTGGCCCGGTGCGCGGAGCACCCGCGAGCGGTGGTCCCGGACGCCGACGGGACCGGGACGGTGCTGCTCACCTCGACGGTGGGCCCTCCCGAGCCCCGGTTCGGTCCCGGTTCGGCCGCGCGGCACGGTGCGGACGCCACCGTGCTGGAGCTGGCCCTGCCCCGGCTTCGGCGGGACGTGGACACGGCCGCCGACCTCGCCGCCGCGCTCACCCTCGGGGTGGGGACCGCCACGGCCCGGGTGCTGGCGGGTCCACCCGGCTGACCGGTGCCCGGTGGTGCGGGTGCCTACAGTGGGGGTATGCAGGCCAGCGTGCACAGCTTCGACCTCGACCGCCGCTGCGGTCAGGTGCTCCTCGACACCGGCCGCCTGGTGCCCTTCGACGCCGAGGTGTTCGACGGCAGCGGGCTGCGCCACCTGCGTCTGGGGCAGCGGGTCAGCATCGACGTGGAGGGTGACCCGGAGGCCGCCGACGCGCGGTTGGCCCGGCTGTGGATCGTCGGCATCGGTCCTGGTGAGGTCATCCGCTGACCTGACGCCCAGGGGGCAGGATCGCCGGCGGGCGGCTCAGCCCTTCGTGCCCTTGTTCTTCTTGCCGTCCTTCTTCTTGGCCTTCTTCTTGGTGTCCTTCTTGTGCTTCTTGTCCGCCTTCTTCCGGGCGGCGGTCTCGTCGTCCTTGACCCGCGCCAGCTGCGCCTTCTTCGCGGTGATCATGCCGGCGGTGATGTCCTCGCCGCCGGGATAGGTCCCGGGACCGGCGGCGGGCGGCGTGTGGGCACCGTCCGGCAGGTCGGTCCGCGCGGCGGGTGGCTCCGGTGCCGGCTCCCTGCGCACCGTCTGCGGTGTGCCGCTGGTCGCCGGCCGGGGCCGGTCCTGACCGCGCGGACGCTGCTTCTGGGAGCCCTCCTGCCCCGGTGCCGCGCCCGCGGAGGTGCGGCGCACACTGGTGGGGGTCCCGGCGCCGGCGACGGCCGTCGAGGCCGTGGGGGCGGTCCGTCCGGTGCTGCCGACCCGGACCCCGGCAGGGCCCTCCGCCGGGAGCGTGCCCGGGTCGGAGACCACGTCGCGGAAGTAGCTGCCCGGGCGGAAGCGCGGGCTCGGGGTGCCCGCGATCGGCACCGCCTCACCGGTCCGGGGGTTGCGACCGGTGCGGGGGGCCCGCTCGATCTGCTCGAAGGTGCCGAAGCCGGTGATGCCCACCGTCCCGCCGGCGGCCACCTCCCGCAGCACCACGTCGACGACGGCCTCCACCGCGGCGGCGGCCGCGGCGCGGCCCCCGAGTCGGGGCGCCAGGGCCTCGATCAGATCCGACTTGTTCACCAGTGACACCCTCCTCGGTCCGGCACGACGTCCCCCAACCTACGCGTCGGACGCCTCCGGCGGGGCCGGGACGGAAGGACAGAGGAACGGCCCCCACCGCTGTCGCGATGAGGGCCGTTCGACACGGGTAGCCCCGACGGGATTCGAACCCGCGCTACCGCCTTGAGAGGGCGGCGTGCTAGGCCGCTACACAACGGGGCCGTGTCCGACGCGCGTGCGCCGAGCGGAGAGCCTACCTGATCGGTGGGCCTTCCTGAAATCGAGGCTGAACGCCTCGATCTGCGCTGGGGTACCAGGACTCGAACCTAGAACAACTGAACCAGAATCAGCCGTGTTGCCAATTACACCATACCCCAAGGGGTGTCACCGGCCCTGTTTCCAGGACGGCGAACCGAGGATCAACCTTACCGTGCCGCAGGCCCGAGCCAAAATCCCGACGCGTCCGGGTCACAGCCCCGCGCGGAGACGGCGCAGCCTGTCGAGGGTCTCCTCCTTGCCGAGGATCTCCATGGACTCGAAGAGCGGCGGGCTGACCCGCTGCCCGGAGACGGCGGTCCGCAGAGGGCCGAAGGCCAGCCGCGGCTTGAGACCCATCCCGTCGATGAGGGCCTCCCGCAGGGCCTGCTCGATCCGCTCGTGAGTCCACTCGACCCCCTCGCCCAGCGGCCCGGGGCGGGCGCCGGAGATCGGCTCCAGCGCCGCCACCGCGGCGTCCAGCACGGCGGGGGCGTCCTCCTTGAGCTGGGAGCGGGCCTCCTCGGCGACGGGCAGCTCGGCGGCGTCCAGGTAGAACGGGGACACCATCGGCACCGCCTCGGAGAGCACCTGGATCCGGGTGTGGATCAGGTCGGCGACCGCCTCCAGCCGCGCGAGGTCGCCCATACCGGCCTGGGCCCCCAGGACCCCGCTCTCCCGCAGCGTCGGCAGCAGCCGGGTGGTGAACTCGGGCAGCGGCAGCCGGCGCAGGTGGTCGCCGTTGATGGACTCCGCCTTCTTCTGGTCCCACCGCGCTGGGTTGGGGTTGACGTCCCGGACGTCGAAGGCCCTGACCAGCTCCTCCGGGTCGAAGATGTCGCGGTCGGCGCCGATGGACCAGCCCAGCAGCGCGAGGTAGTTGATCATGCCCTCCCGGACGAAACCGCGGTCCCGGTGCAGGAAGAGGTCGGACTGGGGGTCCCGCTTGGACAGCTTCTTGCTGCCCTCGCCGAGGACCAGGGGCAGGTGCGCGAAGGTCGGCACCCGCTCGGCGACCCCGATCTCGATGAGCGCACGGTAGAGCGCGATCTGGCGCGGGGTCGAGGACAGCAGGTCCTCCCCCCGGATCACGTGGGTGATCCGCATCAGGGCGTCGTCGACCGGGTTGACCAGCGTGTAGAGCGGCTGGCCGTTGCCCCGCACGATGACGAAGTCCGGCACCGACCCGGCCCGGAAGGTGATCTCGCCGCGCACCAGGTCGTGGAAGGTGATGTCCTCCTCGGGCATCGCGAGCCGCAGCACCGGCTCTCGCCCCTGCGCCCGGAGCTCCTGCCTCTGGTCGTCGGTGAGGTGGCGGTCGTGGTTGTCGTAGCCCAGCTTGGGGTCACGGCCGGCCGCCCGGTGCCGCTCCTCGACCTCCTCGGGGGTGCTGAAGGACTCGTAGGCGAGGCCTGCCTCCAGCAGCCGCCGGGCGACGTCGGCGTGCAGGTCCGCGCGCTCGCTCTGCCGGTAGGGGCCGTAGGGGCCGCCCACCCCCGGGCCCTCGTCGTAGTCGAGCCCGAGCCAGTCGAGGGCCTCGAGCAGCTGGTCCATGGAGTCCTGGGAGTCCCGGGTCGCGTCGGTGTCCTCGACCCGGAAGACGAAGGTGCCGCCGTGGTGCCGGGCGAAGGCCCAGTTGAAGAGGGCGGTCCGGGCCAGCCCGACGTGCGGGGTGCCGGTCGGGCTCGGGCAGAAGCGGACCCGGACGTCGGCGCCGGTGGCCTCGTCGTGCTCGGTCGGGGAGGCAGGGGCTGGCGTCGGGTGCGTCGTCATGATGGACGTCAGCCTAGGACAGCAGCGCCGTCGTCACCGACTCCTGCACCCAGGAGAGGAAGTCGTAGTAGGCCATCTTCTGCGCGGTGGCGGGGTCGATCTCGCTCTCCCCGGCGAGCGCCGCCTCCAGCTCCTCGTGCAGCCGGACGGAGTCCTCGTCGGTGCGCAGCCCGAGCCGCTCCCCCAGGATGAGCCGGGCGTCGGTGAGGCCCATCGCGAGCGCCCTGGCCTGGTCGAGGTCCAGCTCCAGGCGGGGCGGCACGGCCTCCTCCAGCGCCGCGATCGCGGTGGCCAGGGTGGCGGCCTTGCGCCGCCGCAGCCCGTGCTCGGTGAGCCGCCGGAACTCGGTCGCCTGGGCCTCGTCGTCCCGGGACGCGGGCGGCAGGAGGCGGGCCAGCGCCGGGTCGCTCGGCTCCTCGGGGTCGACCTCGTCGCCGAGGCCGGCGACCAGGTCGAGGAAGGGGTCACCGCTGTCGGGACGCTCCGGGGCCACGAAGTCCCTGGTCAGCCGCAGCACGTGCACGACCACGGCGATCTCGTCGGCGTCGAAGCGGGCCACCAGCCGGCCCCGCTTGCGGCGGAAGGTCGTCGCCACGGCTCAGGTGTCCTTGCTGAAGGTCGCCCACAGGCCGTAGCCGTGCATGGCCTCGGTGTCGGCCTCCATCTTCTCCCGGCTGCCGGTGGAGACCACGGCCCGACCCCGGGTGTGCACGTCCATCATCATCCTCTCGGCCTTCGCCCGGGGGTAGCCGAAGTGGGTCTGCAGCACCCAGGTCACGTAGCTCATCAGGTTCACCGGGTCGTTCCAGACGAGCGTCACCCAGGGGGTGTCGGCCTCGGGGCGGTCCAGGACGGCGACGTCGCCCTCCTCCTGGGGCGCACCGGTCGGTCCCGCGACGGCGGACGGCGGAGCGGAGGTGTCGGTCGGCACCCCACCACCATAGGGTGATCGGCGTGAACCCGAGCACGGCCCTGCTGACCGACCACTACGAGCTGACGATGATCCAGGCGGCGCTGGCCAGCGGCCACGCGGACCGGCGCTGCGTCTTCGAGGCCTTCGCCCGCCGGCTCCCCGACGGGCGACGGTACGGCGTCGTCGCCGGGACCGGCCGGGCGCTCGAGGCGCTGCGCGACTTCCGCTTCGGGGAGGAGGAGCTGGACTTCCTGGCGCGGCAGCGGGTGGTGGACCGGCGCACCCTGGACTGGCTGGCCGACTACCGCTTCACCGGCGACATCACCGGGTATGCCGAGGGCGAGGTCTACTTCCCCGGTTCACCGCTGCTGGTGGTCGAGTCGACCTTCGCGCAGGGGGTGGTGCTGGAGACGCTCTTCCTGTCGATCCTGAACCACGACTCGGCGGTGGCCTCCGCGGCCTCCCGGATGAGCGGTGTCGCGCAGGACCGGCCCTGCGTGGAGATGGGGTCGCGCCGCACCCACGAGGAGGCGGCGGTGGCCTCCGCCCGGGCCGCCTACCTCGCCGGCTTCGCCTCCACCTCGAACCTGGAGGCGGGTCGCCGGCACGGCATCCCGACGATGGGAACGGCCGCGCACTCCTACACGCTGCTGCACGGCGACGAGCGGGAGTCGTTCACCCACCAGCTCGCCAGCCTGGGGCCGGCCACCACCCTGCTGGTGGACACCTACGACGTCACCGGTGCGGTGGACCTGGCGGTCGAGCTGGCCGGGACGGCGCTGGGCGGCGTCCGGCTGGACTCCGGCGACCTGGTGAACCAGGCCTTCGAGGTCCGGGCACAGCTGGACCGGCTGGGGGCCACGGACACCCGGATCGTGGTCACCTCGGACCTCGACGAGTACGCCATCGCCGCCCTGCAGGCCGCCCCGGTGGACGCCTACGGGGTCGGCACCAAGGTCGTCACCGGCTCCGGGCACCCCGCGGCGGGGATGGTCTACAAGCTGGTCAGCCGGGAGGGCGACGGCGGCGGGATGGAGGGGGTGGCCAAGGCCAGCAAGGACAAGGCGAGCGTGGGCGGTCGCAAGTACGCCCTGCGTCGACGCTCACCCGAGGGTGTCGCCACCGAGGAGATCGTCGGGATCAACGAGACGCCGGAGAACGACGGGGACGACCGGGGGCTGATGGTCCCGCTGGTCCGGGCGGGCGAGGTGGTCGCCCCCACCGACGTGCACACGGCCCGGGAGCACCACACGCTGGCCCGGGCGGAACTGCCACCCTCGGCGTGGCGGCTGTCCCAGGGGGACCCTGCCCTGCCGACGACCTACCTGGACGACTGGAGCTGAGCGCCGGCCGCCTGCATGGCCTCCAGGGCCTGCTCGGTGGTCTCCGGGGCGACCCCGGCGCACAGCGAGGTCAGCACCGTCGTCCCCAGGCCGGCCGCCAGGGCGTCCAGGACGGTGGCCCGCACGCAGTGGTCGGTGGCCAGGCCGCACACGTCCACCTCGGCGACGCCCCGTTCGGTCAGCCACTCCCCCAGGCCGGTGCGTCGTCCGTGCACCTCCGCCCAGCCCTCGAACCCGCTGTAGGCGGCCTCCCGCTCCCCTTTTCGGAAGACCTCCTGGACGTGCTCAAGGGCACCGGCCAGCTCGGGCCGGAAGTCCGCCCCCTGGGTGCCGACCTTGCAGTGCACCGGCCAGGAGTCGCGGTAGTCGGGGTCCTCGGACCAGTGGTCGCCCGGGTCGATGTGCCAGTCCGCGGTCGCGACGACCGCGGCGTAGTCGCGCGCGTGCCGTTCGACGTGCTCGCTGATCAGGGTCGCGACCTCGACCCCGCCGGGGACCGCCAGCGAGCCGCCCTCGCAGAAGTCGTGCTGGACGTCCACGATGATCAGCGCTCGGCTCATACCCCGATGGTGCCAGACCGGCACGGGTGGTGGCCGGGGTCCACCCGCGGGGTCGGCGGCGGCGCTGCTCAGCTGGTGCTGAAGACCTCGTCCTGACCGGGCGGGTCCTGGCGGGGTCGCCCGCCGGCCAGACCGCGGACCCAGGACCGGGCATACTCCCCGTCGTCCACCGCGGCGCCGGCCTCGCCGAGCTCCAGCGGCCGGAAGGTGTCGACCATGACCGCGGTCTCGTCGAAGTACTCGACCCCGATGGAGGCCTCGGTGGCCCCGGGCTGGGGACCGTGCGCGTGCCCGCCCGGGTGCACCGAGATCGACCCGAGGCCGATGCCGCTGCCCTTGCGGGCCTCGTAGTCGCCGGCGACGTAGAACATGATCTCGTCGGAGTCCACGTTGGAGTGGTAGTACGGCACCGGGATCGACAGCGGGTGGTAGTCCACCTTGCGGGGTACGAAGTTGCAGACGACGAAGTTCGTGCCCTCCCAGACCTGGTGCACCGGCGGCGGCTGGTGGACCCGGCCGGTGATCGGCTCGAAGTCGGCGATGTTGAGCACGTAGGGGTAGAGGCAGCCGTCCCAGCCGACGACGTCGAAGGGGTGGAAGGGGTAGGTGTGGATCGTCCCGACCATCCCGCCGCTCGCGTGCTCACCGGTGCCGCGGTGCTTGATGTAGACGTCGGTCGGCTGGTCGGCGTCGGCGCCCACGTGCTCGGCGAGCAGCGGCCCCTCGGGCAGGCGCAGGTCGCGCTCGCAGTACGGCGCGTGCTCCAGCAGCTGGCCGAACCTCGACAGGTAGCGCTTGGGCGGACCGAGGTGGCTGTTGGCCTCGATGCAGTAGGCCCGCAGCGGCTCGACGTACCCGGGGTCGCCTTCGACCAGCGGGACCCAGCGGTGCGTGGTGGCGCGGGGGATGATCATGTAGTCGCCCTCACCGACGACGAAGGACCCGAAGACGGTCTCCACCCGCGCCCCGCCACGCTCGAGGTAGACGCACTCGTCGCCGATACCGTTGCGGTAGTAGGGACTCGGGGTGTCCGCGACCACGTAGCAGAGCCGGACGTCGGCGTTGCCCAGCACCAGCCGGCGTCCGGTGACCACGTCCACGCCGGCCTGCAGCCCGCCCTCGGCCGCTTCGTCGGTGAACAGGTCGTGCAGGGTCAGGTGGCGGGGCACCAGCGGGTGGTTGGGGGTGGTGGCGAAGTCGCCGAGGTCCCAGACCCGGGCGTCGGCGATGGCAGAGGGGATGTTGCGGTGGTAGAGCAGGGAGGAGTCGGAGGAGAAGCCCTCCTCCCCCATCAGCTCCTCGTAGTAGAGGTTGCCCTCGGGGTCCCGGTGCTGGGTGTGCCGCTTGGGGGGCACCGCCCCCCGGTGCTGGTAGTGCGCCATCGTCCGCCTCCCGTCCAGCCGTCCGACTATCGGACGACACCGTCACTCCTGCTGTCACCATGCAGTAGCGTGCTCGGCATGTCAACGAGCGGGCGAGGACATGCTGCGCTGCTCGCCGGGTGGGTCGACGACGCCGCGGTCTTCCCGCCCGGCAGCTCCCCGCTCCCGCAGGCCTGGCGCGATCATCGGGCGCTGCGCGCCGGGAGGTATGCCGGCCTGCTGGGTCCGCTGCTCATCGGCACCTCCATGGCGCCCGGTCTGGTGGAGCTGCTGACCGGCGCGGACGGACCGGCGGTGGCCGAGGAGCCCACCGCGCTCGCCGTGGTGGCCCGGCCGGGGACCAGGGTCGAGGAGCTGCTCGAGGCCGTGGACCTGCTGCGCGGCTGCCCCGCCCTGCGGCTGGTCGGTGTGGAGCTCGCCGAGCCCGCCCCCGCAGATCTGGACCGGGTCCTGGACCTGGCGCACCGGCTGGGTGCGGGCACCGCGGTCGAGCTGTCCCGGGACGCCCCGGCGTCGGCCTTCGAGGCGCTGGCCGAGCGTGCCGTGCGTGGTGGCCGGGCCGACGAGGCCGGTTCGCCGGACCACCCACCCGTGCTCGCCAAGCTCCGCACCCAGGCCACCGCCGGGTCGCCCCCACCCACCCCCGGCGAGCTGGCCCGTTTCCTGGTCCGGGCATACCGCGCGGGGCTGCCGGTCAAGCTCACCGGTGGGCTGCACCGGGCCGTGCGGCACGGCACCGGGGACGACGCCGAGCACGGCTGCCTCAACGTGCTGGTGGCGGCCGGTGAGCTGGGCCGCGGTGCCGACCAAGACCTCGACGCCCTGGTGCGGATCCTGGAGCTCCGGACCCCGGAGCCGCTGGTGGGTGCCCTGCGGGACTGGACCCCGCAGGAGGGGACGGTGGCCCGCACGCTCTTCCGCTCCTTCGGGTGCTGCGGTGTCCTGGACCCGATCGGCGACCTGGCCGACCTCGGCCTGCTGACCGCGCCCGGCCTGCCCTGACCCGATACCCGACCGCCCTACCCGAGGAGATCGATGCACCCGTTCGACCTGTCCGACGACCACCCCTTCGGCCCGCACCACCTGCCCTACGGCGCGGTGAGCGAGCCGGGTGGACGACCGCAGCTGGCGGTCCGGCTCGGGGAGCACGCGCTCGACCTGTCCGGCGTCGCCGCCGGCACCCCGTGGGAGCAGGCGGTGGGCGAGCCCACCCTGAACGCGCTGCTCGAGCTGGGTCCGTCCGCCTGGGGCGGGCTGCGGGCACACCTGCAGGAGCTGCTCCGCGACCCTGCGCGGCGGGGCGAGGTGGAGCCCCACCTGCGTCCGCTCGACGGGCTCACCGAGCACCTGCCGGTCGACGTCAAGGACTACGTCGACTTCTACGCCAGCGAGCAGCACGCCACGAACGTCGGCTCGATCTTCCGCCCCGACGGGGACCCGTTGACGCCGAACTGGAAGCACCTGCCGATCGGCTACCACGGACGCTCCTCCACGGTCGTCGTCTCCGGGACCCCGGTGACCCGACCGACGGGGCAGCGCAAGGCCCCGCAGGACAGCGCCCCCACCTTCGGGCCGAGCACCAAGCTCGACATCGAGGCCGAGCTGGCGTTCGTGGTGGGTGGCGGCACCCCGGTCGGGTCCCGGGTGGGTGTGGACGAGGCGGCGGGGCACCTCTTCGGAGTGGCGCTGTTCAACGACTGGTCGGCGCGTGACATCCAGGCCTGGGAGTACGTCCCGCTCGGCCCGTTCCTGGGCAAGAGCTTCGCCAGCTCGATGGCGGCCTGGGTCACCCCGATGGAGGCGCTGCGCGCCGCCCGGGTGCCGCTGCCGGAGCAGGACCCGGTCCCGATGGACTACCTGAGGGGGCAGGGCGACTCCCTCTTCGGGCTCGACCTGACGATGGAGGTGCGGCTGCGGGACACCGTGGTGGCGCGTCCGCCCTACGCGACGATGTACTGGTCGCCGACGCAGATGCTGGCGCACCTGACCGTGAACGGGGCCGCCCTCACCAGCGGTGACCTCTTCGCCTCGGGCACCACCTCCGGTGCCGGTGCGGGCGAGCTCGGGTCGTTGCTGGAGCTGACCTGGAACGGCAGCCGGCCGCTCAGCCTGGACGACGGGCGCAGCCGCACCTTCCTCGAGGACGGGGACACGGTGACGATCACCGCGACCGCCCCCGGGCCGGGGGGCAGCGTGATCGGGCTGGCCGAGGTGAGCGGCACCATCACCCCGGCCGGCTGAGGGTCAGCGGTTCTTGACGACGTTGGTCTTGGCGACCTTGTCGTGGATGGCCTGCTTCTTGCTGTCCCAGAGCGGCCACAGCACGTTGATGAGGTTGAACAGGCCGAGCACGCTCAGCGCGGCGTTGAGCTGGGCGATCAGGCCGACCCCCTGGTAGACCAGCGCCCGCATCACCGAAGGGCCCCAGCCGATCTTGCCGGGCTCGTCCCGCAGGCGGACCCGCAGCCCGGTGATGAGCTTGCCGACGGTGCCCCCGGCCAGGCTCACCATCACCACCTCGTAGAGGATGCCGATGATGCCGAGGGTCAGGGTCCAGCGCAGCTGCAGCGCGACCAGCTCGGCCGGCGGCGGGGCGAACGGGTCGTCCATCGTGGCCGCCCAGTCCATGTAGCCCTGGAAGAACCCGGGCACCAGGAAGGTGGCCAACGCCCCGCCGACGATCCCGATCAGGAGACCGTCCAGGATCCGGGCCCCCACCCGGTGCCACCAGCCGGCCAGCGGTTGGCCGTCCGGGGTGCTGGGTACGTTCTGCTGCTGGTAGCCCCCCGGCGTCATCTGCCCCTGCCACTCGCCCTGGTAAGGGCTCTGCCCGGTCTGGCCGGCGTAGGGGTTGGGCTGGCCGTAGCCGCCCTGCTGCTGTCCGTACCCCTGCTGGCCGTAGCCGCCCTGCTGCTGGCCGTGCCCCTGGGTGGACCCCTGCTCCCCCGGTGCCTGCCACTGACCGGCCCGGTCCAGGTTGGGCTTCTGCTTGGGGGCCGTGTGGTTGGTCCACTGCACGCCGTCCCAGTACCGAAGGTTCGCGTCGTCCTGGGGGTCGTCGTACCACCCTGCTTGCTGACTCATGCCGCTCAGCCTAGCCGCGACGGCGCCGCGTCAGGACGAGCGGCGCCGGGCATACCTGCGGGCCGGTATGCCGAACGGTGGGTGACGCATCCCAGTGCGTCACCCACCGTCCGTGTCCGGCCCCGGTCAGAGGTTGCCGCGACGCTCCTGCTCGCGCTCGATCGCCTGGAAGAGGGCCTTGAAGTTGCCCTTGCCGAAGCCGAGGGACCCGTGCCGCTCGATCAGCTCGAAGAACACGGTGGGCCGGTCCTGCACCGGGCGGGTGAAGATCTGCAGCAGGTAGCCGTCCTCGTCCCGGTCCACGAGGATGCCGCGCTTCTTGAGCTCCTCGATGGGCACCCGGACCTCACCGATCCGCTCGCGCAGGCCGGCGTCCTCGTAGTAGGAGTCCGGCGTCTCCAGGAACTCGACACCGTTCGCACGCATGTGGTCGACGGTGGAGAGGATGTCCCCGGTCGCCACCGCGAGGTGCTGGGCACCGGGTCCGCGGTAGAACTCCAGGTACTCGTCGATCTGGCTCTTCTTCTTCGCGATCGCCGGCTCGTTCAGCGGGAACTTGACCCGGTGGTTGCCGTTGGCGACGACCTTGGACATGAGCGCGGAGTAGTCGGTGGCGATGTCGTCACCGATGAACTCGGCCATGTTCGTGAAGCCCATGACCTTGTTGTAGAAGGTCACCCACTCGTCCATCTTGCCGAGCTCGACGTTGCCGACGATGTGGTCGAGGGCCTGGAAGAGGCGCTTCGGCTCGCCCTCGCGCTTGGCGTAGCCGGAGGTCCGCTCCACGTACCCGGGCAGGTAGGGACCGTCGTAGGTCCGGCCCTCCACGGTGCGCTGGACCAGGGTGTGCCGGGTCTCGCCGTACGTGGCGATGGCCGCCACCCGCACGGTGCCGTGCTCGTCGCTGAGGTTCTCGGGCTCGCGCAGGATGGTGGCGCCGACGGACCGTGCGTGCTCGATGCACCGGTCGACGTCGGGGACCTCGAGGGAGATGTCGACGACGCCGTCGCCGTGCCGGCGCACGTGGTCGTGCAGGGTGCTCTCGGGGTCGACTCCGCCGGTGATCACGAAGCGGATCGAGCCGGACTTCAGGACGAACGCCTTGTGGTCGCGGTTGCCGGTCTCCGGGCCGGAGTAGCCGACCAGCTCCATCCCGAAGGCGGACTGGTAGAAGTGCGTCGTCTGGGTGGCGTTGCCCACGACGAAGTGGATGGCGTCCCAGCCGGTCACCGGGAAGACGTCCGTGCTCTCGTCGTAGGGGACCAGACCGACGAGCTGCTTGAGCTGGTCCAGCTCGAGGTCGGCCTCGCGCTCCTGGTCGGTCAGTTGGTTGGGGTCGGACACCGTAGTCATGGGTGGAGCGTGGCGCGGGCCCCGTCGGGACGCAACCCCGACGTCTGGCGGTGCACAGTCTGTGCATATTGCTCTGCCATCGACCCAGGATGCTGCACACTGTGCGTATGCCGCATCCGATCGACGATCTCGACGCCCGCCTGCTGGCCCTGCTCGAGGAGGACCCCCAGGTCGGGGTGCTCGGTGCCTCCCGTCGACTGGGGGTGGCCCGGGGCACGGTGCAGAGCCGGCTGGACAAGCTGGTGGCCCGAGGCGTGATCCGCAGCTTCGCCCCGCAGCTGGACCCGGTCGGCCTGGGCTACCCGGTGACCGCCTTCTCCACCCTGGAGATCCGGCAGGGCACCGGGGGCGGACCGGTCCTGGAGCACCTGCACGACATCCCCGAGGTGCTGGAGGCGCACACCATCACCGGCTCCGGGGACCTGATGGTGCGGATCGTGGCCCGCGACAACGCCGACCTGCAGCGGGTGATCGACCTGGTGGTGATGCACGAGCACGTGGAGCGTTCCTCCACCCTGATCGCGCTCTCCACCCGCATCCCGCACCGGACCCGGCCGCTGGTCGAGCGCGCGCTGAGCTGAGCCCCGGTGAACCGGGCCGGGCCGGGCCGGGCCGACCGGGCCGTCGAACGGGTCAGTCGAACCAGGGGCGGGCACTGCCTCCCGGGTGCTCGCCGAGCGCGGCACGGACATCCCTGTCCACCTCCATGAGGGCGACCTCCGAGCCGTCGTCGCAGGCGTCGCAGCCGCAGTGCGGCGTCCACCGAGCCGGGGTGGCGTCCTCGCCGACCCCGACGGACCAGAGCACGGGATCACCGCCGTCGATCTCGAGGATCCGCACCACCGAGGTCCCGGGACGCGACGAACGGAACGAGTGACCACGGTCGTACCGGCCCGCACCTCGACGAGGCTCGGGCCCTGCGGGCAGCACCTCGTGCTCGACACCGGGCAGGCCCGCGAGCGCCGCCGCCCAGGCGCGCCCCCGCAGCAGCACGGCACGCCACCGCTCGGGCTCGCTGGTGCGGGAGTACTCCTCATCCCGGGGAGACTCCATGAACCCGCGCGGCGGCGGCCACACGGGCGGGTCCAGGAGGGCATACTGCCGCTCCACGTCCTGCTGCACCTCGTCCAGGCTCACCATGCCCGCACGGTATGTCGCGCGCCCCGTCGCGGCATACCCCCTAGCCGGGACGTCGCGCCGAGGTGAGGTTCGCGGCCACCTCGGCGGCGGCGGCCATCACGGCCTCTCCCACGCCCGGGGCGTCCAGCGGGGAGGTGGCCACCACCCCCACCGACGCCTCCAGGCCGGGCACCCCGGGGACCGGGGCCGCGAGACCGTGCGCCCCCTGCTGCAGCTCCCCGCTGGTCAGCACCGGGCCGGGCGCGCCCTGCCCGGCCTCCAGGATCGCCCGGCCCGCGGCGCCACGGGTCAACGGGTGCCGGCTGCCGACCCGGTAGGAGACGTGCAGGTCCGTCCAGGTGGGCTCTACCACCACCAGCGCCAGCGCCTGCTCCCCCTCGGCGATGCTGAGGTGCGCGGTGGCACCGATCCGGTCGGCGAGCGCCCGCAGCACCGGCCCGGCCGCGGCCGCGAGGACCGGACGGACCGCCAGCTGCAGCCGGGTCACGCCGAGACCGAGGCGCACCCGGGCATCTACGCCGCGGGTGACGAAGTCCCGCGCCTGCAGGGTAGCCACCAGCCGGTAGACCACCGCCCTGCTCACCCCGAGCGCCTCGGCCAGGGCGCTGATCGTGAGTCCGGACGGCGACGCCGAGACCAGCTGCAGCACCGTCAGGCCACGGTCCAGGGTCTGGGCCGTCTCCGGCCGCGTTCGCTCGTCCACCTGGGCAGGCTAGCGACCGTGGGGGGCTCCGGCGCGCCCGACGAGACGGACCGGGGCGCCGTCACCCGGCTCGTTGGTGATGTTGCGCAGCCGGGTGGGGGACGGCTCGGCGGCGACCAGCTCGAACCGGGAGAGCACCTCGCAGAGCATCACCACCCCCTCCATCAGCGCGAACGCGGCCCCGACGCACCGACGCACCCCTCCCCCGAACGGGATCCAGCCACGGGGCGGCGCTGAGCCCTCGAGGAAGCGCTCCGGCCGGAAGCGGCCGGCGTCACCGAAGAGCTCCTCGTCCAGATGGGTCAGCATGATCGCAGGAGCCACCGTCACCCCCGCCGGCAGCGACCAGCCGGCGACCACCTGGTCCTCGGTCAGGGTGCGGGCGACGTAGTCGATGATCGGGTGCAGTCGCATACCCTCCTTCAGGCAGGCCTCGAGGTATGCCTCGTCCCCGTCGTCGGCGGCCCGCCGGGCAGCGGCCTGCGCGGCCGGGTCCCGGGCCAGCTCGTGCAGCGTCCAGGACAGGGCCGACGCCGAGGTCTCGTACCCGGCCAGCAGCAACGTCACCAGCTGGTCGCGGATCTCGGCCGGTGGGAGCGACCCGCTCGAGCCGTCCTCGGGGGCGACCTCCAGCAACCGGGAGAGCAGGTCCGGCGAGCTCCTCGGGGACTGCCGCCGCTCGGTGATCTCCTCGTGGATCAGGGTGTCGACCGCCCTCAGGTTGGCGGCGTGCCCACGCCAGGGAGGGAGCAGACGCAGCCGTGGGTAGAGCCACCCCAGCGCCACCACCGGGTCGACGTCGGTCAGCCGCAGCAGCCGCGGCCGGAGCCGGTCCAGACGGGGGCCGTCGGTCAGCCCGAACACCACCTGCATCATGACCTCCAGGGTGACGGCGGCCATCCGGTCGAGGGTCGGCACCTCCTGCCCGGACCGCCAGCCGGCGACCTCCTGCTCGGCGATCCGCTGCACCATCGGCCGGTACCCCTGCACGGCGCCGGGAGAGAAGGCGGGCATCAGGTAGCGGCGGATCTGCCGGTGCGCCTCGCCGTCCTGGAGCATCACCGAGCGGTCCCCCATGGCGGCCCGCAGCACCTCGTTGCCGCGGGCACCGCTGAGCACCACCGGGTCGCCGGCGAAGATCTCCTTGATGTCGTCCGGGTCGCTGAACATCACGATCCGCTGGGGCCCGGGCAACGTCCACACGCTGAAGGTGGGTCCGTACCGTTCCCGCAGCCGCGGGAAACCGTCCTTGCGCCCGGCGAGGGTCTGCAGCGTCTGCACCATCGCGGGGGTGCGGGGACCCGGTGGGAGGGTGTAGCGCTTCCCCGGTCGCCCCTGCCTCATCCGCCGACGGTATACCGGCACCAGGTGGTGCGGGCGCGGCGGGGCGTCACCGCTCAGCGACGCCCGACGAACCACTTCCGGATCGTCTCGATCCGGGTGCCGACCTGGTCGGAGGTGGCGGTGGCCAGCTCGGGACCGCCGCAGGCCCGTCGCAGCTCGGCGTGCACGACCCCGTGCGGCTGCCCCTTCTTCTGCGCGTAGGCGGAGACCAGCTTGTTGAGCTCTTTGCGGTGCTCGGCGAGCGCACGGTGGGCGGACACCGCCTGGGCGCGGGCGGCGCCGCCGTCCCGACCGACCTGCTTCTTCTGGCGTTCCCGCAGCAGGCTCGCGACCTGGTCCGGCTCCAGCAGGCCCGGGAGGCCGAGGTACTCGTCCTCGTCCTCGGACCCGGGCATACCGCCGAGGCCGTACTGCTCCGCTTCGAAGAGCACGTGGTCGAACTCGGCGTCCGAGCCGATCGCCTCGAAGCTGCCGGCCAGCTCGTCGGAGGTCCCCTCGTCAGCGTTGGCGGCGGCCATCAGGCCGTCCTCCTCCGACCACAGCTGGTCCTCGTCGGAGGCCGGCCGGTTCAGCGCGTGGTCGCGCTCCACCTCCATGGTGCCCGCGTGGGTGAGCAGCAGCGGGACGTTCGGCAGGAAGACCGAGGCCGTCTCCCCGCGGCGACGGACCCGGACGAAGCGACCGACGGCCTGGGCGAAGAACAGCGGCGTCGAGGTGGACGTGGCGTAGACGCCCACCGCCAGGCGGGGGACGTCCACCCCCTCGGAGACCATCCGCACCGCCACCATCCAGCGGGAGTCGCCGTCGGCGAACTCCTCGATCCGCTCGGAGGCGCCGGCGTCGTCGGAGAGCACGAGGGTGGCCGCCTCCCCGGTGATCTCACGGAGCACCTTGGCGTAGGCGCGCGCCGAGCGCTGGTCGGTGGCGATGACCAGGCCACCGGCGTCCTCGACGTGCCGGCGCACCTCGGAGAGCCGCTTGTCCGCGGCTCGCAGCACCGCCGGCACCCAGTCACCGGCCGGGTCCAGGGCGGTGCGCCAGGCCTGCTTGGTCATGTCCTGGGTGACCGGGTCCCCGAGCCGCGCCTCCAGCTCGTCCCCCACCTTGGTGCGCCAGCGCATGGTGCCGCCGTAGGACAGGAAGAGCACCGGACGGACCACGCCGTCGCGCAGCGCCTCGGCGTAGCCGTAGGTGAAGTCGGCGGAGGAGCGGAGAATGCCCGCAGAGTCCATCTCGTAGCGCACGAACGGGATGGCCGAGGTGTCCGAGCGGAACGGCGTCCCGGTCAGCGCGAGACGTCGGGTGGCCGGCTCGAAGGCCTCCCGGACCGCCTCGCCCCAGCTGAGCGCGTCCCCGCCGTGGTGCACCTCGTCCAGGATCACCAGGGTGCGGGCGGCCTGCGTCCTGGCCCGGTGCAGCAGCGGCTTGCTGGCGACGCCGGCGTAGGTGAGCGCGACCCCGTCGAAGTCGGTGCTGTGCCGGCCCTGGGCGTTGGCGAAGCGCGGGTCGATCCGGATGCCGACCTTGCTCGCCGCCTCGGCCCACTGGGTCTTGAGGTGTTCGGTGGGGGCGACCACGGTGATCCGGTCCACCTCGCCGCGGTCCAGCAGCTCGGTGGCCACCCGCAGCGCGAAGGTCGTCTTGCCGGCACCCGGGGTCGCGACCGCCAGGAAGTCCCGGGGCCGCTCGGTGAGGTACTGCTCCAGCGCGGCGTGCTGCCAGGCACGCAGCTTGCCCGCCGTACCCCAGGCGGCACGCTCGGGATAGGCGGGAGGAAGGTGGGAGGCAGCTGAGGTGGACATCGACGGCCCAGGATAGGCGCTCCCGCGGGGCGACTCACCCGAGCCTGCACTCGCCTCCCGAGACGGACGGGCGTGGTATGCGCGGTCCCGCCCGGCATACCTCCGGGGCGGCGACGCGGGTCCTAGACTGGGGCCATGAGCGTGCGCATGACAGACCAGCCGCTGGACGCCCCCGAGGCCCCGACCGCCCCGGCCACCCGCACCGCGCTGCTGGAGCGGGAGGACACCAAGGTCGAGCCGGACCTCTCCGAGCCGGGTGACCACGAGCGCTTCGCGCACTACGTGCGCAAGGAGAAGATCATGGAGTCCGCGATGAGCGGCAACCCCGTGATCGCGCTCTGCGGCAAGGTCTGGATCCCCGGCCGCGACCCGGAGAAGTTCCCGGTGTGCCCGGCGTGCAAGGAGATCTACCAGGGCCTGCGGGAGCCCCAGGACGGTGGTCCGGGATCCGGGTCCGGCGGAGGGTCGGGCTCCGGCGGCTCCGAGAGCTGACCCCTCCGCCTCACCGCTTCCTGCCCGCCGCTCTTCCCCTCTGCCTCCCTTCTCCCGCCCGCCCCCCTTTCCGACCGGGCGCGCGTTGTGTTCGCACCGGGCGAGCACTATGCATCGACCGGGCGAGCACTATGCATCGACCGGGCGCGCGTTGTGTAACCACCGGGCGAGCACTATGCATCGACCGGGCGCGCGTTATGCGACCACCGGGCGCGCACTGTGTCATGGAATGCCGGTATGCACAACGCTCGCCCGGTCAGAACAGAACGCTCGCCCGGTCAGAACAGAACGCTCGCCCGGTCAGTTGAGCTCGGGGCTGTCCGTGAACGTGGTCAGGAACGACACCGACGAACGTTGGCGCAGCAGCACCTCGCGCCACATGTCGTCGGTGCTCTCCTGGAACGGGTCCCGTGGTTCCCGGGGCACGACGTGCCAGGCGCCCTGGCGTACCTCCCCCTCGAGCTGCCCGGGCCCCCACCCGCTGTAGCCGACGAAGATCCGGAACGCCCCCAGCTCCGGGACCACCAACGGGGCGGGCGCGTCCAGGTCGACCAGGCCGATCCCGCCGAAGAGCAGCTGCGTCCCCAGCGGCGCGTCGCCCGGTTCGTGTCCCGGCACGCTGACCAGGCCCATCGCGGTGTCCCGTCCGACCGGACCGCCACGGAAGAGGACGCCGGGGTCGGTGACGAAGGGCTGCCACTCCGGCAGCACCACGTCGACGCCCGCATCCATCGGCTGGTTCAGCACGAGGCCGTGGGCGCCCTCGTCGTCGTGGTGCAGGACCAGCACCACCGACTCTTCGAACGGGTCCCCGGTCAACGGGGTGGCCACCAGCAGCTGACCGGTCAGGGGTTCCTGCGAGGCCCGACGCGCACCCTCGGTCGGCATCATCGCTCCTGGGCGCCGGTCGGCAACATGTCTCCACTATGACCCCACCGACGTAGGGCCGTCGCGGCGATCCACACCCCGAGGCCGATCCCCAGCAGGTTCGCGGTGGCATCCAGCGGGTCCATCTGCCGCGCCGGGGCCAGAGCATGCTGTAACGGCTCGCTGACCAGCGCGTGCAGCACCAGCAGCACCACCAACCACCGGGCCCGCAGCAGCCAGGCCAGGGCGGCGGGAACCCCGAAGGCCAGCAGGTGGCCCAGCTTGTCCAGCCCGGCCACCCCGCCCGGACCCGGCGCGGTCGGTGTGTAGAGGCCGTAGCCCTGGATGCACAGGCATACCAGCAGCGCCATCCAGCCGCTCAGCACGATCGGGTCCAGCTGACCGGGCGGCCGCCCGGGAGGTCCGCCCGTCAGCTCGGCTCCCCGTCCTGCTTCGCGGCCCGGGCGGCCTTCTCCACGGCCTGGGCGACGGCCTTGGTGGCCTGCGGGTTGAAGACGCTGGGGATGATGTAGGTCGGGTTCAGCTCGTCGGCCGAGACCACGTCGGCCAGGGCCTCCGCCGCCGCCAGCAGCATGTCGTCGTCGATGTGGTCGCTGGCCGCGTCGAGCAGCCCGCGGAACACCCCCGGGAAGACCAGCACGTTGTTGATCTGGTTGGCGAAGTCGCTGCGCCCCGTCGCGACAACGGTCGCGTGCTTGCCGGCCTCGACCGGGTCGACCTCGGGCACCGGGTTGGCCATCGCGAAGACGATGGCGTCCTCGTTCATCGTGGCGATGTCGTCACCGGTCAGGATGTTGCCGGCAGACACCCCGATGAAGACGTCGGCGCCGGCCAGCGCGTCCTTGAGCCCGCCGGTCTCCAGGCCACGGTTGGTCTGGCTGGCGATCCAGGCGAGGTTGCCGTTGTCGCCCCGGACCACGTCCGCACGGCCCGCGTGCACGATGCCGTCGACGTCGGCCACGATCACGTCCTTGGCACCCGCCTGGAGCAGCAGCCGGATGATGGCGGACCCGGCCGCCCCGGCGCCGGACATGACGATCTTGACCGCCCCCAGCTCCTTGTGGACCACCCGCAGCGAGTTCTTCAGCGCCGCGAGCGCCACGATCGCGGTGCCGTGCTGGTCGTCGTGGAAGACCGGGATGTCCAGCTCCCGCCGAAGACGGGCCTCGATGTCGAAGCACCGGGGCGCGGAGATGTCCTCCAGGTTGATCCCGGCGAACCCGGGCGAGATGGCCTTGACGATGCGGACGATCTCGTCGGTGTCGTGCGCGTCCAGGCAGATCGGGAAGGCGTCGATGTCGGCGAAGCGCTTGAACAGCGCGGCCTTGCCCTCCATCACCGGCATCGCGGCCAGCGGGCCGATGTCCCCGAGCCCGAGCACCGCCGAGCCGTCGGTGACGACGGCCACCGTGTTGCGCTTGATCGTCAGGCTGCGCGCGTCCTCGGGACGCTCGGCGATCGCCTGGCAGATCTTCGCCACGCCGGGGGTGTACACGAGCGACAGGTCGTCCCGGTTGCGGATCGGCAGCTTGGACTTGACCTCGAGCTTGCCCCCCAGGTGCGCCAGGAACGTACGGTCGCTGACCCGGCCGATCTCGACACCGTCGACCGCGCCGATCGCCTCGACGACCTCGGCGGCGTGGTCGGTGCCGTAGGTCGCGATCGTGAGGTCGGCCTGCAGCCGCTCGGTGCCGGAGTCGCTGATGTCGACCGCGGTGACCATGCCTCCCACGTCGGAGACGGCGGTGCTGATCTCGGAGACGGCGTTCACGCGAGCCGGCATCTCGAGCCGGACGGTGATGGAGTTGGAGACGGAGGGGACGGGGCTCATACCCCCATTGTCGCCCTATCGCACCTCGGACCGGTATGCGGACACACCGCCCGGCGCGCCGCCCGTCCCGGGCACCCCCGTGGTCGGCGTCACCAGCGGAGCACCACGTCGCACCAGGTGCGCAGCAGCTCCTCGTCGTGCGAGGCCACCAGTACCCCGCAGCCGGTCCGGTGCTGGTGCTCGTGGACCGCCGCGACGACCGCGCGCGAGGTGCCGGAGTCCACCATCGAGGTCGGCTCGTCCAGCAGCAGGTAGTCCGCATCCATCGCGATCGCCCGGGCCAGCACCACCCGTTGCAGCTGACCGCCGGACACCTCGTCGGGGCGGCGGTCCGCGAGCTCGGGGTCCAGGCCGACCAGCTCCAGCAACCGGGGCACGGAGGCGTCGTCGACGCTCCGCCCGGCCAGCCGGAGCGGCTCGGCCACGGTGCGACCCAACCGCCAGCGCGGGTCCACCGCCTGCCGCGGGTCCTGGGGCACGTACGCGATACGGCGACGCAGCTCGGCCGGCACCTGGTGGCCGGTGCCCCGGACCACCCGACCCTCCAGGCGGACCTGCCCGGCCGAGGGTGCGTGCAGCAGGGCCAGGGTGCGCAGCAGCGTCGTCTTTCCCGCACCGGAGGGTGCCATCAACCCGGTGGTGGTGTCGGGACGCACCCTGATGTCGACGTCGCTGCGCACGAGCCGGCCCCGTCCGCGACGCAGGGTCAGCCCGACACCGGCCAGGCCCGCGTCCTGGGAACCACCGCGCCGGGCACCGGGAGAGGCGTCCGGCGAGGAGGTCGGGGTGGCGCGCTGCGGGGTGGCGCGCTGCGGCGCGAGGCCCTGCGGCGTGGAGCGGTGCGGGTCGAGGTGGTGCGGCGCGTGCTCGTGGCTGGCAGCCCGGACCCGGGCGAGCACGTCCCGAGAGCTGAGGTCCTCGTGGTCCCGGGCGCGTCCGTCGTCCAGCTCGACCACCCGGTCCGCGACCTGCTCCGCGAGCTCGAGGTCGTGGGTGACGACCAGCACCGCCCGGTTCTCCTCGTGGGCCAGCACGGACAGCTCGGCCCCGGCTGCCCGCGCCCGGTCCCGGTCCAGCCCGGTGGTCGGCTCGTCGGCCAGGACCAGCCCGGGGTCACCGAGCAGGGCCAGCGCGTTGGACACCCGCTGCGCCTGACCGCCGGAGAGCTGCGAGGGCAGCCGGCGCAGCCAACCGGGCTCGACGTCGTGCCGCCGCAGGGCCGCGTCGACGCTCGCCCGCACCTGCCCGGAAGGCACGTGCACGCGCGCCTTCTCCTGGAGGTGGTGCCGCACGCTGAGCACCGGGGTGAGCGCGGAGACCGGCGACTGCGGGAGCCAGGCCGCGACGCGACCGCGCAGCCGGGCCCGCTCACGGCGACCGGGGTCGAGCAGGTCCACCGGCCCGGACGCGGCGCCCTCGTCGTCCCACCAGGCATACCCCCGGACCTGGGCGCCCTGGGGCAGCAGCCCGAGCAGTGCGCCGAGCAGGGTGGACTTGCCGGCTCCGCTAGGGCCCAGCAGCACGACGACCTCGCCGCGCCGGACCTCGAGGTCCACCTGCTCCAGCACCACCTGGTGGTCGCCACCGGCGACGCTCGGTGGCCCTGTGGGCAACCACCGGCGACGCCCGGTGGGGGTGGCGGGCGTGGGGACCGGCAGCGCCACCCCCAGCCTCTGCACCCGCAGCCCGCTCATGAGCGTCCCCGGGCGGTGGGCCGCAGCCGTTCGGCGAGCAGGAAGACGGTCAGGCTGAGCAGCACCAGGACCAGCCCGGGCAGCACCGCCGGCCACCAGAAGCCGGACAGGATCGCGGTGCGCGACTGCTCGATGATGGTGCCCAGCGACGCCTGGTCGTCGGGCAGCCCGAGTCCCAGGAAGCTCAGCGCCGACTCGTGCATGATCGCGTGCGGCACCATCAGCACCGTCGCCAGCAGCACCCGCCCCAGGACGTGCGCGAGCAGGTGCCGGCTCAGCACCCACCACCTGCCCGCGCCGGCACCCACCGCCGCCTCCACGAAGGAGGCCCCCTGCAGCGCCAGCAGCTCGGCCCGGACCAGCCGGGCGGTGGTGGTCCAGTGGGTGAGCGCGACGCTGAGGACGACGCTGCTCAGGGAGGGTCCGAGCATCGCGACGATGACGATGCCGAGCACCAGGTGCGGCAGCGCGTTGACCGCGTCCACCACCCGCATCAGCAGGGCGTCCACGACGCCCCCACCGCGCCGCGCGGACATGCCGGCCAGACCGCCCACCAGCAGGCCGACCAGGCTCGAGGTGGCCGCGGCGACCAGCCCCACGATGAGGGACACCCGGGCCCCGGACAGGGTGCGGCGCAACAGGTCCCGGCCGGCGTAGTCGGTCCCGAACGGGTGCTCCCCGGACGGTGGCTGGAAGGCCCCGGCGAAGTCCGCACGCTGGGCGCCCGCTCCCCCGATGCCGAGCAGCAGCACCACCGCCACCAGCACCGCCAGGCCGAACCACCGCACCGCACCCGAGCGGGGCGCGTCCGCGCCGAGGGTGGACCAGGGGCGGGTCCGCTCGTCGCGCACCTGGCGCCAGGGCTCAGCCATCCTGCTGCCCCACCCTCGGGTCGACGAGCCGGTAGGCCACGTCCGCGGCCAGGTTGCCCAGCACCACGATCACGGTCGTCAGCACGGTCAGCGCGGCCAGCAGCGCGAAGTCCAGGCGCAACGCCGACTCCACGGTGGCGCTGGCGATCCCCGGCCAGGAGAAGACGGTCTCGACCAGGACCGCACCGGTGATCAGCTCGGGCACCCGCACCCCCAGCACCGTCACCAGCGGCAGCAGGGCCGGGCGCACCGCGTGGTGGCGCAGCAGCCGCTGCCGAGGTATGCCGCGGGCCCAGGCGCCGCGGACCGCGCTCCCGGCGAGCGCGTCCCGGGTGGCGTCCCGGACGACCAGCCCGAACCACGGCAGCTGGGAGAGGGCGAGCACCAGCACCGGGAGCACCGCGTGCGCGAGCACGTCACCCGGGCGCACCGAGGTGGCCTGCGGTGAGGTGGCACCACCGGTGGGCAGCCAGCCCCACCACACGGCCAGCACCCAGATCGCGACCAGACCCAGCCAGAACGGCGGCGCGGCCTGCAGGGCGAGCAGCCCGCCACCGGTCAGCCGGTCCACCAGGGACCCCGGACGGGTGCCCGCCCACGCCCCGACCAGGACCCCGAGCAGCACCGCGAGCGCCAGGGACACCCCCATCAGGCCCAGGGTCCAGGGCAGCCTCTCCACGATCACGGTGAGCACCGGGGCACGCTGGCTGGAGGAGGACCCCAGGTCACCCTGCAGGGCGTTGCCCCACCAGGTGGTCCACTGCTGCACCGCGGAGGTGTCCGCCATCCCGGCCCGCATCGCCTCCAGGGTCGGCCCGTCCATGGTCAGGGCGCGGTCCCCGAGCGCGGCCAGCACCGGGTCGAAGGGTGCGCGCTGTGCCAGCACGAACATCACCAGGGTCACCAGGGCGACGAGCACCGGGATCAGCAGCACCCGCCCCAGCACCAGACGGGCGATCCCGCGCCCGGTGCCCGGCCCGGCCGCAGCCTCCGGGCGCTCGGACGGGCGGCGGTCCGCCGTCAGCGCGCGCCGCCGGTCCACGCCTGCAGGTTCCACCACGGGCCCCCCTGCAGCCCGTGCTCGTGCGGCTCGACGAGCGGCACGTCATACCCGGACCAGGTGTCGGCGCGGATGACGTAGTCGTGCTCGACGTAGGCCAGGAACACCCACGGCAGGTCCTGCGCCAGCTGCTCCTGGACGTCGGCGTAGGCCTGCACGCGCGCGTCGTCGTCCTGGGCGGCCCGGCCTGCCTCCAGCGCGGCGTCCATCTCCGCCGAGTCGTACCCGCCGGGGTTGTCGAAGCCCTGGAAGGCCCGGGAGGAGTGGAACAGCGGGTACGTCGACAGGTCCGCGTTGTAGGGGTTGCCGCTGCCGTAGACGACGGCGTCCTCGCTCATCCTGGGCTCGATGGCCTCCCAGCTCAGGCCCTCGGTCTCGACCTCGATGCCCAGTGCGTCAGCCTGCGCCTGGACCTCGAGGGCGACGTTCTGGCGCAGCGTGTCACCGGCCGGGAACATCAGGACGAACGCCGCACGGCGCCCGTCCTTGGACCGGACACCGTCGTCGCCGACCACCCAGCCCGCCTCGTCCAGGAGATCCTCGGCACCCGCGACGTCGGTCCCGGTCTCGACGACCTCGGAGTACTCCGGGGCCTCCGGCGGGATAGGCCCGTAGGCGGGTCGCCCGGCACCGGCGAGCGCGCCGTCGACCAGGGCCTGCCGGTCGATCCCGGTGTGCAGGGCGCGGCGGATCGCCGGGTCACCGGCGACCGGGTCGGACTCCGGCATCACCAGGGCACGGAAGTCCGCGGTGTCCCGGCGGACCACCTCCCAGTCGGGGTCGGACTCGAAGCGGTCCAAAGCCTGCGTGGGCAGGATCGCGGCGTCGACCTCCCCCGAGGCGACGCGGGCCGCGCGTGAGGCGTCGTCGTCCACGAAGACGAAGGTGGCCCGCTGCACCTGCGGTTGCTCACCCCAGTAGTCCTCGTTCGCCTCGAGCACCAGGCGCTCCCCCGGCCGGTAGCTCTCCATCCGGTAGGGCCCGGTGCCGGGCGGGGCGGTCTCCGCGTCGAGGTCCCGCACGGTCTCCGCGGGGACGATGCCGAGCACCATGGCGGTCACGAACGAGGACTGCGGCGCCTCCAGGGTGAACCGGACGGTGTGCTCGTCGACGGCCTCCACCTGCTCCATCGCGGTGAGGTCGGCCGCCACCGGTGAGGCGTTCTCCGGGTCGACCGCCGCCTGGTAGGTGGCCACCACGTCCTGCGCGTCGAGCTCGGTGCCGTCGTGGAAGAGCACGTCCTGCTGCAGCCCCACCGTGTAGGTGAGGCCGTCCTCCGAGACCTCCGGCGGGGCGTCGGCGAGCAGCGGCTCCACGGTCAGGTCGTCGGTGAGTGCGACGAGACCCTCGGAGACCTTGCCGTCGCCCCACCGGGCATACCCGAGGACGGGGTTGAAGGTGTCGGGGTCGCTGGCACTGGCCACGATGACGTCCTCGGCGCCGGTGGTGCCACTGGTCGAGGCGCCGGGGTCTGCGGAGGTGTCCTCGATGGTCGGATCGGTGCATCCGGCGACCGCGAGCGCGAGGACGCCGGTGGAGATCAGGGTCAGGGGGCGGGGACGGGACGCATGAGTGCGAATCGTTCGCATGTGAAGACGCTATCAGGGCGGTCGAAGACGCCTGGAAGAAGGAGCGGCCTCGATGACGTTGGACCCACCATGAGCACAGTAGACCTGACCGCCGACACCTTCGAGCAGACCGTCACCGGCAACGACATCGTGCTGGTGGACTGGTGGGCCGAGTGGTGCGGCCCGTGCAAGATGTTCGCCCCCACCTACTCCGACGTCTCGGGCAAGCACGAGGACGTCGTCTTCGGCAAGGTCGACACCGAGGACCAGCAGGCGCTCGCCCAGGGCGCCGGGATCTCCTCGATCCCGACGATCATGGCCTTCAAGGAGGGCGTGCTCGTGTTCCGCCAGGCCGGTGCCCTGCCCGCGCGTGAGCTGGAGTCGGTCATCGAGCAGGTGAAGGAGCTGGACATGGACGAGGTCCGGGCCAAGATCGCCGCCGAGGAGACCTCGGAGGAGAACGCCCAGGCCTGACCTGGAGCCTGTGCAGGAACGGTGTGACACCTCCGTCGTCGCGATGACGGATGTGTCACACCGTTCGTGCACACCGGTCGGTATACCCGCACGCACCGACCCCCGTACCGCCGGTCCTGCCATACTCGCCCCATGTCCGTCGGGGCCCTGGCCCGAGCAGCTCGGGCCGACCTGTCACCCTGGGGTGCGGTGCTCGGCGGGCTCGCCGTCGCCGCCTCCTTCTCCCCCAGCCTGCTGCCGCGGACCTGGCCCCTGCAAGGTGCCGCCGCCGGGATCACCGGGGCGCTCGTCTACCTGGTCACGGTGCTGGTCGTCCGGCTGGTCCGGGAGGTGGCCACGCTGGCCGAGGTCAGCGTCGGGATCACCGTGCGGGCCACCCGGGCCGTCCGGATCGGCGTTGCCGTCCTCCTCGGGCTCGCCTTTCTGGCCTACGGACTTTGGGCGCTGGCGGAGCAGCGGACCACGGCCCGGCTCGTCCTGATGCCGCCCCCGCCCTGGTGGCACCCGGTGCTGGCGCTGGGGCTGGCGATCGTGGTCGCCGCGGCGTGCATCGCCGTGGCGCGGGTGCTGCGCAGGGCGTCCGAGGCGGTCGCCCGACACCTCCCCCGTGCGGTGCCCCGCTGGGTGGCGGTGACGGCCGGCGCCCTGGTGGTCGCCACGACGACCGTGGCGCTCACCGACGCCGTGCTCGTCTCCCGGGTCAGCCAGGCGCTCGGTGAGCGCTTCTACGAGATCAACGCGCAGGTCCGCGAGGGGTTCACGCCGCCGACCACGGACGGTCGCTCCGGAGGCCCGGGCTCGGGCGTGGCCTGGGAGTCGCTCGGGCAGGAGGGCCAGGTCTTCGTGGCCGGCGGTCCGGACGCCGCCCGGATCACCCGGGTCACCGGCGCGCCGGCCGTCGAGCCGGTCAGGGTGTATGCCGGTCTGGAGACCTCCGGGAGCATCGACGAGGCCGCCGACCGGGTGGTGGACGAGCTGCGCCGCACCGGGGCCTTCGAGCGATCGGTGCTGGTCGTGTACTTCACCACCGGCACCGGGTGGGTCAACGAGTGGTCCGCCCAGTCGGTGGAGTACCTCACCGGTGGCGACAGCGCGATCGCCGCGATGCAGTACTCCTACCTGCCCAGCCCGCTGGCGCTGATCTCGGACCGGGTGTCCTCGCCGCGGGCCGCCCGGGCGCTCTTCGACCGCGTGCAGACCGAGGTGCTGTCCCTCCCCGCCGACGACCGCCCGCAGCTGATGGTCGCGGGCGAGTCGCTGGGCTCCTTCGGCGGTCATGGCGCCTTCGCCGACGCCGAGCAGATGCTGGCCGACGTCGACGGCGGGGTGTGGGTCGGGACGCCCGCGTTCACCCCGCTGTGGCGCACCATCACCGACGAGCGTCAGCAGGGGTCGCCGGAGGTGGCGCCGGTGGTCGACAACGGGCGCCACCTGCGGTTCGCCACCCGCGCCGAGGACCTGGAGGCCGACCTCTACGGTCGCCCGCTGGGCGAGTGGGAGGAGCCCCGCATCGCCTACCTGCAGCACGCCTCTGACCCGATCTCGCGCTGGGACGGTGACCTCCTGCTGTCCCGTCCGGACTGGATCAGCGAACGGGCCGGCACGGACGTCAACCCCGAGGTCCGCTGGCTCCCGCTGGTGACCTTCTGGCAGGTGACCACCGACCAGGCGGTGGGCAACTCCACCCAGCAGGGACACGGGCACATCTACCACGACGACGTGGTCACCGCCTGGGCCGCGGTGCTCGGCGCCGAGGGCACCGACGTCGGACCCGTCATCGAGGCGATCCGGTCCCGGTAGGACCGTTCCTGGGCCGGTGACAAGAAATGATCGTCACCGCTCGGTGATCCGTACCGCTTTCACCAGAATTTTGTCTCGTTCTGTGATTGTATGAGCCCACCATGAAGGTCGTCGTGGATTCATCAGAATCCTTGCGCCAGCCAGGGTGTTCTCCCACCGGGATACACCTCCTGACCACGGTCCCACGTGGTCCAGAATTCATGGACGCGGCCCCACGACGTCGTGGGGCCGACATTGTCCGACGGTGACACGAATCCCTGCCGGCGGACTGATCGAAAAGGATGTCCCGATGAAATTCTCACGCACACTCATGGCCGTTCCTGCCGCCGGCGCCGCGCTGGTGCTGCTCGCCGGGGCCCCTGCCCTGGCGTCCACCTCCGAGCCCGGTGCGGCCGCCGCCGAGCTGCTGCCCGTCCCGCTGAACGACGCCCCGGGCTCCGGTGCGGCACTGCTGGAGGTGGACGGCACCACGGTGACCTTCGCCCTCGCCTACGAGGGGCTGCTGGCGGACGCGCCGCACGCCGCGCACATCCACTACGGGCCGGACGCCCGCAACGCCTGCCCGACCGCCGAGGACGACGCCGACGGGGACGGCTTCCTGACCACCACCGAGGGCGGCCCCGCCTACGGTGGAATCAAGGTCTCGCTGACCACCGAGGGTGACACCAGCCCGGACTCCGGCCTGGCCATCGACCGCTTCGGCGTCGGTGACGCCGTCAGCTACGGCCGCGAGGGAGTCGAGGTCGACCAGGAGACGGCCGACGCACTGATGGCCGGCGAGGCAGTCGTCGTCGTGCACGGTGTCGACCACGACGGCAGCGGCGCCTACGACGAGGGTGATCGCGGTGCGTCCGACCTGGACCCCTCGCTGCCCGGTGAGGCCACCGACCCCGCCCTGTGCGGCGTCCTCCAGGCTGCGCAGATGGGTGAGATGCCCGGTGGCGGCGTCGGCACGGGTGAGGCCGCTGTCGGCGGCCAGAACCTGGCGCTCGCCGCGGCCGGTGGTGTCGCCCTCGCCGGTGGCGCGCTGATCCTGGCCCGTCGTCGCAACGCCGACCAGAGCTGATCGAGAACAGCTGATGACCGAGGACGTCGGGCAGCCGGGCATACCCCGCGCTGCCCGACGTCCAGGTCCCGTCCGACCCGGGCAGTCTCAGCCGTCGACGCCCCTCACAGGCTCTCGGCGACCGACCTCAGGTAGGCCGCGAGCGCCCGGGGCGCGGACCGCGGCGCCAACTGCTCGACGGCCGCGTTGTAGTTGGTGTTCGTGTTGACGTCGTAGGTCAGGATCCGGCCGTCCACCGACTCGATGAACTCGATCCCGCAGACCTCGAGGTCGTTGTCCCGCGCGAAGGCCAGGTATGCCTCGATGATCGGGTGGTCGAACCCCTGGCGCAGCGAGAAGAGCTGCTGTCCGATCTCCGGTGCCACGGTGGCCCCGGGCGGCATCACCGGTCGACCGGTCTCGGGGTCGATCGCACAGGCGTCGGCCGGGCAGAGCTGGAACCCGCCGCGGGCGGTGTCGGCCTCGATGGCGTAGATGAACTCACCCCCGACGATCTCGACGCGGGTGATGCTCGGGCGGGCCGGTTGCACGTACTCCTGGATGAGGGTGATCCCGTCCTGCGGCTCCTCGAACTCGTCGGAGTCGACGTACCGGCGCAGCTCGGCGTGGCTGTCGAACTTGCGCACCCCGAGCCCCTTACCGCCCTGGTTGTGCTTGGTCACGAAGGGCGCCGGGACGGAGTCTGCGGCGACGGCCACGTGCTGGCGACCGACGGCGGCGACAGTGTGCGGGGTGTCGATGCCGGCCGCCCGCAGGCGCGCGAGCTGGTCGACCTTGCTCATCTCCAGCTCCAGGACCTGTCGGCCGTTGACCGTGCGACGTCCGTACGACTCAAGCCAGGACAGCACCGCCCGGCTGTAGTCCTTGGACAGGTCGTGCCCCCGGGTGTGCGAGGAGGCGCTGATCCGTGACCAGAAGACCCCTTCGGGCGGTGCCGAGCCCAGGTCGAGCACCCCGTCGGTGAGCAGCCACTCCTCGACGTGCAGACCTTCGGCGGCCAGCGCCTCAGCGAACGGCGGGAACCACTCGGGGTTCTCGTGCAGCGCATAGATCGTGGGGGTGGTCATACCTGCCCACCCTACGTTCCTGGCCCCGGGTCGACCCTGTGGCCCGTCGGCGGCACAGGGTCGCTCAGGACCCGAGGAACGAGCTGCTGACCCGTTCCTCCAGGGCGTCCTCGAGCAGCGTGACGAGCGCCTCGAGCTGCACGTCGGCGGAGTCGGGGATCTCGTCGTCAGCGCCGTCGAGCGCCCGCGCGGCGAGGCCCGCCTTGCTGTCGATGAGCTCGGCGATCCTGGAGTCGAGGGTCTGCGCGGCGATGATCCGCCAGGCGGTGACCGGCTCCTCCTGGCCGATGCGGTGGATGCGGTCGATGGCCTGGGTCTGCTCGGCATCGGTCCACGACAGCTCCGCCAGCACCATGTTGGAGGCGACCTGGAGGTTGATGCCGACGCCTGCGGCCGTCAGCGAGCAGACGACGACGGCGACGTCCGGGTCGTGGGTGAACGCGTCGATCTGCTTCTGCCGGGCCGAGGCGCTCTGGTCGCCGCGGATGGAGGCATACCGGATGCCGCGCTGGGCGAACGTCGCCTCGGCGGTGTCCATGACATCGATGTGCTTGGCGAAGAAGACGACCTTGCCTGCGCTGCGGGCGAGCTGCGCGGCGTAGTCGGCCGCCAGGCCGGCCTTCGCCTGCCCGATGCGTCGCATCATGGTGAAGACGTTCTCCTCGGAGGCCTTGGCGGCCTTGCTCGCCCGTTCCCGGGCGGCCACCTGGCGCACCAGGTCGCGATCGATGCCGTCGCCGGCTCGTTCGGGACGTGCCTCCAGCGCCCGCTCGTAGCGGGTGACGAGACGACGGGCCAGGCTCTGCTCGGCGGCGCGGATGGATCGGCCGGCCTCGCCGTCGATCTCGACGGGGACGTCGGCAACCCGGCGGGCCGGCAGGTCGGTGGCAACGTCCACCTTGCGGCGCCGCACGATGCCCCGGTTGATGACGGCCGCGCGGGCGGCGGCGGAGAAGCCGCGGTCGGCCGGGGTCAGGCCGATCTCCTCGAGCGCCTCCATCAGCTCGCCGACCGGCTTCGCCTCGTCGATCCAGCCGAGGAACTGCCAGATCGCCGTGAAGTCCTCGATGTCGTTGATCAGCGGCGTGCCGGTGAGCGCCATCAGCAGCGGGTCACCGACCCGGGTGCGGATGCGACGGGAGAGCTGCAGGACGTGCTGGGACCGCTGCGACTTCCGGTTCTTGATGTAGTGCGCCTCGTCGACCACCATCCCGCGCAGACCCAGGTCGCCGAGCCAGCCCACGTGCCGGTCGAGCACCTCGTAGTTGACGATGATGATGTCGGCGAAGCCGTCGATCGTGTCGCCGTCCCCGTGGACCACCGTCGCGGGGTGGTTCGGCGTCCACAGCTCGGCCTCGCGCGCCCAGTTCATCTTCACGACGTTGGGCACGACGACGAGCAGGGGGTAGGCGTTCGCCGCCTTGGCGGCCAGCAGGGCCTGCGCGGTCTTGCCCAGACCGGGCTCGTCGGCGAGCAGGAACGTCCGGTGGCCCTCGGCCGCTGCCGCGACCATCTTCGCCTGGTGCGGCATCACGTCCAGCCGCCCGCCCGCCCGGGTGGCGCGCGGCGCCGGCAGGTCCATGCAGGACAGTGAGCCGCCGGCCTCGAAGGACCTCAGCAGCGGCTGGATGAGCTCCCACCCGGCGAGCCTGCGGGGTGCCGCGGTGAGCTTGGCGACGGCGGAGAAGTCGGGTGCCAGGAAGGGGTTGGCGAGCTGTCGGGACACCACCGACTGGGGCACCACCTGGCGCTGGTCGGCCGGTGTGGGCTCGACGGGCACGGGCTCCTGGACGGGCTCGTCCGGCACCTCGATGCCGGCCGCCTCCAGGAGCTCACGGCGCAGCGCACGCGCCCGGTCGGAGATGACCGCGTCGTCAGCGAGGAGTCCCAGCAGCGAGGTGTCACGGGCGGCGGTCGTGGCCAGGATGGTGGCGATACCGTCCAGCCGCTTCAGCTCCTCGACGCGGCGGGCTCCGGGCTTCGTCTCGTCCGCCTTGACCCGGGCACGTTCCTCACGCATCAGGAGGGCGACCACCTGGAACTTCGTCCGGGTCGCCGGCACCGTCCGTCCACGCTGGACCGTGGACTCGACCTCGCGGACGACCTGGGCCAGCACCGGGATGATGCCGTCGTTGTCATGACGGGGTCGCCGCTGGGTGCGCGTGCGTGCGCCGTTCTGACGCTGGGCTCCTCGAGCCACGGGCTCCTCCTCGGAAACGATCATGCATTCACCGGCGACGGGACGGAGCCGGCACCGCAGCCGCGGCGGCCGACGGACGCCCGGGCGGTCACGGCTGGAGGCCGCCCCCCGGGTGCAGACTGGTCCAGCGGATCTTCACGAGATCGACGCGACGAACGGGACCAACCACAATGACAGTACCCAGCGTACCGCGTGCCGGCGGTGCTCGGCGCACGGCTCGCAGAGGCGCGCGTCGTCAGAGCCTGGGGTCGACGGGCTCGGACTCGAGGGCCAGGACGGCGAAGACCGACTGGTGCACCTTCCAGAGGGGCGCCTGGTCGACGACGTCGGTGAGCGCTTCCAGCCCCAACCCGTGCTCGCGTCGGGCCAGCTGTCGCTTCCGGCCGAGGTTCCGGTCGCGGAGCAGCGGCAGCGAGTCCGTGTAGTCGGGCCCGTACACGATGCGCAGGTACTCCCGTCCCCGCACCTTGAGGCCGGGCTGGACCGAGGCGTCGGTGAGGTGGGCCGGCTTGACGACCATCCCCTCTCCCCCGCCCGCCGTCAGCTCCTCCCACCACCGGGTCGCGGCATCGCGGTCCTGACCGGAGGCGAGGTCGACGAAGCGGTGGCGGGTCGGCGTGATGAGGTCGCCGCGCAGGGCGGCGAGCGCGCGAAGGTGCCACTCGTGGGGACGGGTCACCGCCAGCGCTTGCCCTTCAGCGGCGAGGACCTGGAAGGGAGCCAGCGTGACGCCGCCCAGGCCCTGGGCCGGGGAGACGTGGGCGGCGTAGGCGGCCCGGAACTTCTCGGCGTTGGCGAGGCGACGTCCGGTGTCGCGGGTCAGGTCGCCGACGTCCAGGCCACGCGCGGCAGCGCTCTCCAGGAGCCTGAGGGCCTCAGGCAAGGCGTGGCTCGCGGCCGCCCCGACGGAGGCGTACTGGGTCTGGATGAGGTCCAGCGCCTTGACAGACCACGGGAGCAGCTCGCAGTCGAGGGCCACCCAGTCCGTCTCCAACGACTCGAACAACGGCACGACCGCGTGCCGGAGACGGTCGAGCAGCTCACCGCTGCCGGGGAAGAACGGGCGGCCGGTGCGGGTGTAGATCGCGCCGCTGGTGCCGTCACCCACGCCGAAGCGCCGCTCGGCGGTCTCGGCGTCCCGGGCGACGACCGCGATGGCGCGCGAGCCCATGTGCTTCTCCTCGCACACCACCCGCGTGACGCCCCACCCGGCATACTCCTCGAAGGCCTGCTCCGGGTGCTCCAGGAAACCTTCCCTCGACGAGGTGGCGACCGGCGACATGGTGGGCGGCAGGTAGATCAGCCACCGCGGGTCGACGGCGAACCGGCTCATCACCTCCAGGGCGGCAGCAGCGTTCTCCTCCGGGACCTTGACCTTGCCGGCGTGCGTGGTCTGCAGCCACCGGGTGCCGGCCACGTCGTCGATGCGCAGCACCGAGGGCTCCCGGTCGCGGACCGCCGGGGCGAGCGGTCGGACCGGCTCGTACCACTCCTGCTCCGCCGGGACCGACACGACCTCCCGTTCTGGATAGCGCAGCGCGGTGAGCTCGCCACCGAAGACGACGCCGGTGTCCAGGCAGATGGTGTTGTTGACCCACTCCGCCGTGGGGACCGGGGTATGCCCGTAGACGACCGTGGCGCGGCCGCGGTACTCCTGCGCCCAGGGGTAGCGCACGGGTAGCCCGAACTCGTCGGTCTCCCCGGTGGTGTCGCCGTAGAGGGCGAACGCGCGGACCCGCCCGGAGGAGCGGCCGTGGTATGCCTCCTTCAACCCGGCGTGGGCGACGACCAGCCGTCCGTCGTCGAGGACGTAGTGGCTGATGAGCCCGTCCAGGAAGGCCTGGGTACGGGACCGGAACTCCGCAGGCTCCTGCTCCAGCTGGGCGAGGGACTCGGCCAGCCCGTGCGAGACGGTGACCTTCGAGCCACGCAGGGCCCGCAGCAGCTTGGCCTCGTGGTTGCCGGACACGCAGAGCGCGTCGCCGGACGCCACCATGCCCATGACCAGACGCAGCACACCGACCGTGTCCGGTCCCCGGTCCACCAGGTCACCGACGAAGACGGCCTGCCGCCCCTCCGGGTGGGACGCGCCGACGGCGACGCCGGTCTCGTCCAGGGCCAGGGTCCACCCCAGCCGGGAGAGCAGTGTCCGCAGCTCGGAGGCGCAGCCGTGGACGTCGCCGATGACGTCGAAGGGGCCGTGCAGCTCGGTCCGGTCGTTCCACGGGCGCTCGCGCACGATCCGCGCCGCGTCGATCTGCTCGCTCCCACGCAGGACGTGGACCCGGCGGAAGCCCTCCTTGGTCAGCTTGCCCAGGGACCGCTGCAGGTCCCGGTGCTGCCGGGTGACGACGTGACGGCCGAAGTCACGATCCGGGCGTGCCTCGTTGCGTTGGGCCGCCACCGTCTCGGGCAAGTCCAGCACGAGCGCGTCCACCAGGACGTCCTGACTCTTGGCGAGGCTGACGAGCGCGGCGCGCGCGCCTCGTTGCACGTTCGTGGCGTCGACCACCGTGAGCAGACCGCGACGCAACCGCGTTCCGACGATGTAGTGCAGCACGTCGAAGGCGTCGGGCGTGGCCGTCTGGTCGTTCTCGTCGTCGGCGACCAGACCCCGGCAGAAGTCGCTGGAGAGGACCTCGGTCGGTGCGAAATGGGTGCGGGCGAATGTCGACTTGCCGCTGCCCGAGACACCGACCAGGACGACCAGGCCCATGGCCGGGACGGTGATCGGACGCTCCTGCGCGACCTCAGTCATCCTGCTTCTCCTTCCGGGTGAAGAGGGCCATCTGGGTGGGCTGACCGTGGTCGGTGTCGCTCTCGCCGATGCCGCGCTGCTCCACGGCGTAGCCGTAGGTGGAGGCCACGCGCTGGGTCCAGTCGGAGAACTCGCCACGGGTCCACTCGAAACGATGGTCCGGGTGGCGTGGGCCGTCGAGCTCGTCGTACAGGATGTTGTACTCGCTGTTGGGGGTCGTCACGACGACCAGGTCGGGCCGGGCGGTGCCCCAGACCACCCGCTCCACCGCCTCCAGCCGGGAGGGGTCGACGTGCTCGACGACCTCCATCAGGACGGCGGCGTCGAAGCCGCCGAACCGGTCGTCCTCATAGGTGAGAGCGCCCTGGAACAGGTGGACGCGCTCTGCCTGACGCTCACTCATCTGCTCCAGCCGGACACGCGCGGCGGCCTGCTGAACGGACCGCGCCGACACGTCGGCGCCTGCCACCCGGGTGAAGGCCGACGTCCCGACGAGGCGCTCCAGGAACTGCCCGGAGCCACAGCCGAGGTCGATGACCGACCGCACCTGCGCATCGAGCAGAACCTGGTGGACAGCGGCATGACGCTGCGCGTTGAGCGGGACGCGCTTCTCGTCCGGCTGCCGTACCTCTTCCTCCGCCGCCGGCTCCACCTCGTCCAGGTCGTCGCCGAGCTCGGCCAGGCGCGCCAGCGCCACCCGGCGCAGGGCACCGGCACGTCCGAGGTAACGGCGGGTGATCAGGTCCCGCTCCGGGTGGGTCGGCAGCCAGCCCTCCCCGGAGCGCATCAGCTTGTCGACCTCGTCGGGTCCCTGCCAGTAGTGCTTGGACTCGTCCAGCACCGGCAGCAGGACGTGCAGCTGGTTCAGCGCGTCGGCCAGGCGCACGGTGCCGGTGATGCGCAGCCGGACGTACCGTGAGTCGCCCCACTCGGGGAAGGTGTCGTCCAGCGGGAGGGCCTCGGCCTCGACGGTCCATCCCAGGGGTTCGAAGAAGCGGTGCGCGATGCCCGGTCCCCCACGGCACGGCAGCACCGGGATGGTGACCTCGAGCGGGATCGGCGTGTCCGCCAGGTCCTGGCGGGAGTCGCAGCGCCCGCTGCGAGCGGTGCTGAAGACCTGCCCCATCGACACGGCGAACAAGGAGGAGGCGGCATACGGACGGTCGTTGACGTACTGCGCCAGGCTGAAGTCCGGGGAGCCCTTCCTGCGGGAGCGTGCGAGACGGACCGGGTCGACCTCGAGCATGAGGGCGGCGGTGCACCTCTCCTCGCTCGCCTCGGGGTAGAAGACCGTGGCGGTGCCGAACGACTGGTCGAAACGTTGGACGCGGTCGGGGTGCTTGTGCAGCAGGTAACCCAGATCGGTCGCCGGCCGGTGCGTCGTCGCCACGGTCAGGAGCATCCGCCCAGTCTGCACGAGCACCGGCCGGTCCACCATCAGCCGGTATGTCATCTCTCGGCCTGCACGAACAGGCCGAGAGATGACGTGGCGGCTGTCGGTCGCTAGCCGGCGTGCTGCGCCAGGACGTCCTTGGCGTGCGCCTTCCGGCGACGCAGCTCCCAGTAGGCGGTGACGAAGTAGATGACGGTTCCCACGGACGCGACCCAGTAGAACAGCGCCTGCCGGGACTCGTAGGCCGAGACGTCCGGGCTGGACAGGAGCACGACCAGGGCCATCGCGAATACCGCGACGAGGTCCACGATCCAGACGACCCTGAGGACACGGCTGAGCGTGCTGCGGTCCTGGGTATCGACATCGGGGGCGGCCTGCGTCTCATGATAGGCCTGCACCCGCTCGGCGAACACCCTGTCGTCGGCCTCACCTTCGGGGTAACTCTCCGCCGCGCCCATCCTCTTCGCCAGGAGGACGTAGAGGACGATGCTGAGCGCGAAGGCAGGCACGAAGGCGAAGTACACCGGCATCAGGTCGAGGGCCACCGAGGCTGCTGCCAGCCCCAGGGTGATGCCCCAGGTCAGCAGTGCGGGGGTGTTCATGACGTTCTTGTAGCGCGCCCAGAACACCGTCATGCCGAGTCGCGGCAGGATCCAGTAGGAGGCGAAGAGGATGCCGCCGATCGGCACCAGCGTGATCCCGGCATACGTCACGAAGAGCAGGTAGTTGCGATAGATGAAGGGGAAGATGCTGGCCACCAGCACGATCACGCCGATGATCAGGGTCGCCTTCTTCCGTGACAGGGAGGTGACGACCCCCTGCGCTGCCAGCCCGGAGCGGTACAGGTTGGCGTTGGCCGTGGTCCAGCCCGCGACCACCACCACGACCAGCCCGGTGTAGCTCAAGGCGGTGAACGCCACGTTTCCGGGCTCGATGTCCACAATGCTGATCTGCACGATCGTGGCTGCGGCAGCGCCCATGAACCCCGCTGAGATCCATGCCATGTAGTGGCCCAGGAACATCCCGGTGGCGGACATGTATCCGTACCAGCTCTTCTTGGCGTAGCGCAGCAGGGACATGTCGATCAGGCCGGTGTGCGCGAAGCTGTTGGCTCCCCAGGAGTACCCGATGATCCCGAGCAGCGTGATGCCCGCCGCCCCGTCGGGGGTCTCACCGGTGAACACCTCGCTCCCACCGATCTCCAGGAACCCGCTCCACCCGTCGACGACGGTGGACCCGGTGGCCGTCTGAGCGACCGCAGGGAGCATGACGAGACCGCCGACGGCGAACATGGTCATCAACCACGGCGCGCAGATGCTGGCGAACTCGGCGAGAGCGTTGAAACCGAAAGCGGCGACGAGGACGGCGACGCAACCGATGGCCGCCGCGAGGATGATGAAGCTCAGGCTCGTGGGAAAGGCCTCGGTCTGCGGCTCGAAATCGAGGACGAGGTTGAAGGCGGTGGCTGACACCGTGATCATGGCCGCGGAGATGAGCGCGAACAAGAAGGCGTTCACACCGTTGAAGAGCTTGGACGGCACCCCGCCGGCCACACGTTCCAGGTAGGTGTAGACGCTCATCCGTGTGCCCACGGCGATGGGCGCCGCCAAGAAGCGGAAGCTCAGCACCGCCAGCAGGTTGCCGATCGCCAGGCCGATGAGGACATCGACGAGGGATGCTCCCAGGATGACGAAGGTCGCACCGAAGATGAACTCTGTCCCGGCCACGTTCTCGGCGGCGTAGAGCCCCGCGAAATGTCCCGGTCGGTGCGTCTCGTGCTGGCCGGCAGGCAACTGCTCGGCGTCCATCTCCCTGATCTGTTCATCGATGTCGGTTGCAGCATCGTTGGACATCTTCGTCCCTCCCCAGATGAGTTCTCCACAGCGTCGAACACATCAGGTATGGACGACCTGGTGAGGGTTACACGCGGTCGTGGGACCAGCAACCTGGTTCGTCGGGTTCGCGCCACCGGCGTGGTGTGGTTCGGTTACCGGCCCGACCTGTGACGGGAGTGCCTCAGGAGGCGGGCGCCCAGCCCCCTCGCGTCTGAGCCCGGGGAGCTGTGCGCCGGTACCAGTCCAGGCAGAAGAGCACGATGAGGGCGAGGTCGATGTAGTCGCCGCCGTAGTACATGACCTGTGCGCCGGCCCGGGCCTCGGCTGCCTCTACTCCCTCCGGCGGGTGGGCGTAGAGGTGCTTGGACAGGATCGCATGCAGAGCCAGGAACGCGACGAGCACGACGGCGCGCGCAGCATGGCTGACCGGATGCGGCGTGGGGTCGACCTGCAGGACGGCTGCGGTGAACAACCATCCGGCCAGCAGGACGTGCAGGTGGATGAGGAGGTGACCTAGCGTCGAGGAGTGCATCCAGGTCTGCGCGGCCGTGGTGTACAGCAGCCATAGTCCACCGATATTCAGCACCGCTGCCACCGCGGGGTGGCTCAGGACACGCACGGCCATCGTGCCGAGCAGTGCCGTGAGCTGCCGGGCCACCGGGACGGGGAGCCCTCGCAGAGCTGCGGTGACGGGTGACGCGAGGACCAGGAGCAGCGGACCCAGCATCCCCAGCAGCAGGTGCCCCCACATGTGGGCCACGAAGTCGTGGTGCCCGGCAGCTCCCAGCGGTCCCAGCGCCACAAGACAGGCTAGGACGCCGGCAACGGCACACATGGTGCGCCACAGGGGCCACGAGCGCCCGCGTCGACGGCCGAGGACCAGGACCCCGAGATATGACATCAGGAACAGCAGCAGAGCAGCGCCGATGACGCTGCTGGTGACGTCGACCACGGCCCCTGTCTCAGTCTGGTGCACGGCGGGCATCACTCTTCCGCGTGGCAAGGCGCCACGCCACCAGCCCGACGACGAGCGGGAGGGCCCCGGAGGCGAGCCAGGCGACGTCGTAGACCAGGAGATCGTCGACCGGTTGATGCGGACCCGGCCCGGCAACCCCGGCCGGCACGACCTCGTAGCGAACCTGGTGCACGCGGAGCACCTTGTGCACCAGGATGCCGTCGAAGAGCTGGAAGCCCCCGGCGCCGACCAGGACCGCCGGCCACCAGCGCGGGATACCGGGCCCGCGTCGGCGGCGCACGTCGGCGAGAAGGAACAGGCCCGCGACGGTCGCGAACCACCCGAAGGCGTGCAGGACGCCATCGGAGACGAGTCCGACGCGCGTCGTTGACAGGTCGTAGAAGTGGTGCCAGTGCAAGAGCTGGTGGAAGACCACTTCGTCCACGAACGCCGCGACACCGATACCGAACAGCACGCCTGAGGTGAGCAGGCGACGGTCCAGCGGGGAGGAGAAGGTCCCGGGGTCGGTCATCTGCCCGAGACTAGATGGCCGGACAGGGCCCGGCTCGCTGGACTTCCGGTGCCCGACGTCGTCCCCGTGACCCACACGCTGCCGGTCTCATCTGAGCACAGGTGTGACCACTCCCGTCCGGCCGCACACCCACGGATCCGCGCCGTTGTGCGGAATCTGGGGGTTGACGTGAGACGACGCGCACACCGTGAGACACGTGGGTGGAGGTGGCGGGAATCTCCTCGCCACTCCCCTGACCTGCGGTTTCGCAGAGTCTCGCTCTGTTGTGTCAGTACTGTGACAGTTTCTTGCCGGCTCGGCGCCACGCCTGTGCGAGCGCTGGTGACGATGTGACTGAAGGGCGGGTCACACCAGGACGTCGTTGTCCCTACGCTCTCGCATCTGCGTGAGGTCCTCGTCTGGCTTCGGATGGCCGCTGACGGCAGAGAGAATGTGGCTACACTTGTGGCTATGAGTGTGGACGCTGCCATGGCCCTGCGGGATGTGAAGAACCGCCTGTCCGAGGTCGTAGACCAGGTTGAGCGCGAGCACGACAGGGTCGTCATCACCCGCCACGGCAAGCCGGCGGCAGTCGTGATCAGCACGGATGATTTGGCTTCTCTGGAAGAAACCTTGGAGGCCATGAGCCGGCCCAAGCTCATCTCGCAGGTCCGGGACAGTCTCACCGAGCTTGCCGCTGGTGAAGCCGAGGTCTTGGGCAAGGAAGAGATCCTCGCGACGCTTCGCGACTGATGGCTGACGCGTACGAGGTCGCGTGGACCCCCGCGGCCAAGCGTGCGCTGCGGCGCCTGCCTGAGAAGGTCGCTACGGCGGCCATCGAGGTCATCTACGGCCCGCTGGCCGGCAAGTCGCAACGCGTCGGCAAGGCGTTGCGACTCAACCTGGAAGGGCTCCTTATCGCGCGCCGCGGCGACTACCGGATCATCTACCGGATCGACGCGCGAGTCACCGTCACCGCGATCGAGCACCGCGCGGACGTCTACCGGTGACGTCTCGCCTGGCGACGGTGCGGAGGTCAGAGCGGTGACGGGTGTCGCCCGGGAGATGGCATGTAGCCCTCGGCTGCTAGCCATGCCCGAGCACGGCCTCGGACGCGGTCTTCGCTGAAGGCATACCAGCGATCAGCGGCTTCCGGGTGGGGTGCCAGCGCGTCCTTGAACCGGCGGAAGGCACCATCCCCGCTGATGGCAGTGGTCAGTACCTCGGCCAGACGGATACGAGGTGGGATCTGGACCCTTCATTGCACCGTGCCGTGTTCGAGGATGTCCTCACACGCGAGGCGCAGTGCACCCCGACGCTCGCAAAGACCCTCTACGACACGATGCCCGAGCAGTGGGTGCCCGTCCCGGGCGCCGTCGATCTCCTTCAGTGCCTGCGGGCACGTGGCTGTCGAGTTGGGCTCCTGTCCAACACGGGGATCGACCTGCGGCCACGCTTGGGCGACCTGGGCCTGCTGGCCTACTTCGACACCGTGGTCCTGAACTTCGAGGAGGGTCTCGTCAGGCCCGACCCGCGCATCTTCCGGCTCGCCGCGGACCGCCTGGCGGTCGCTGCCAGCGAGTGCCTGTTCGTGGGAGATACCCCGCACACGGACGGCGGCGCCGTGCACGCCGGCATGACCAGCCTCCTGATCCCGCTCGCTGGTGATGAACCTCAACTGCACACGGCCGCAGCACTCCTTGCCGGGAGCTGACGACGCTCCGGGACTCTCCCACGTGGCTCATTGAACGCGGGGGCAAAACCGTCGTGACGCGAAAGATTCTGTGTAGGGCGAACCGGGTAGTCCGTTACAGGCCACGCGCCTCCTCGCGCAGCTGGGGCTCGACGCGCCGGTCGGGGCGGGCACCTGCCTTGTCGGCATAGAACGCGCGGATGCGGTCCATGTCGGCGCTGACGTCTCCGGTCATCTCCAGGGTCGGACCCAGACCTGTCGTCATCGTGGTGCGGTCGACATAGCCGAGCGTCACGGGCATACCGCTCTCGCGGGCGATGCGGTAGAAGCCTGACTTCCAGTGGGTGTGCCCTCCCCTGGTTCCATCGGGTGTGACCACGAGGCCGAAGACCTCGCCCGACCGGACGCGCTCGATGACCTCGTCGACGACGCTGCTCGCGTTCGCCCGGTCGACGGGGATGCCCCCGAGCGCACGCATCAGCGGGCCACGCCAGCCCGTGAAGAGGCTCTGCTTGCCCAGCCACCGGATGTCCATGCCCAGGCGCCAGGTGATCCCCAGCATGAGGACGAAGTCCCAGTTTGAGGTATGGGGTGCACCGACGAGCACCGTAGGCCGCTCTGGTGCAGGGGTGGTGGACAGTTTCCAGCGGCTGAGCGACCAGAAAGCGCGAGCCACAAGGGGTCGAAGCATGGGCATACGGTAGTGGCTGACCGCCTCGCGAGAGCTCTGCGGCGTTCATCCTGACGCGTCAGGAAAGCTCCCTTCCACAGAGGATCCCTATCATCCGGGACTGCTGCACCGGATGGTGACACCTGGGACTGCTGCACCGATAGGTGACAGTGGTTAGTCACGCAGCCTGGTCGGCTGGTGTCGTCATGATGGTCTCGTACTCGATGGGGGTCAACCGGCCAAGAGCGGCTTGTCGTCGGCGGCGGTGGTAGGTCCGCTCGATCCAGGTCACGATCGCGATCCGCAGGCCGTGGCGGGTGGCCCAGGGGCCGCGGTTCAGGACGTTCTTCTGCAGCAGGGCGAAGAAGGATTCCATGGCGGCGTTGTCGCCCGCGGCGCCGACCCTGCCCATGGATCCGACCATGCTGTGGTGGTTGAGAGCGTGGACGAACTTCCTGCTACGAAATTGCGATCCTCGATCGGTGTGAACCACGCACCCGGTGACGTCACCGCGCCGGGCGACGGCATTGTTCAGTGCGGTGACGGCGATCCGCGACTTCATCCTGGAGTCGATGGAGTAGCCCACGATCCGGTTGGAGTACACGTCCTTGAACGCGCAGACATAGAGCTTCCCTTCACCAGTCCAATGTTCCGTGATGTCCCCGACCCACAACTCGTTCGCAGCGTCGGCGGTGAACTCGTGCCGGGTCCGGCCCAACTCATCGATCACAGCGCACCGGTCCTCATGCACCGGCGGGCCGGGCTTCCTCCCGTTCTTGCCCCGCTTCTTACCGAAGGCGGACCACCAGCCGTTGTCCGAGCACAAACGCCACGCAGTCCGCGTCGCCATCAGCTGGCCCGCCTCAGCGGCCTCGTCCACCAGGAACCGGTACCCGAACTCAGGGTCGTCGCGGTGGGCGTTGAACAGGGCGTCCGCGCGGTACGCCGCCGCGAGGTCGGCGTCGGTGACCGGG
>NZ_JBJFZU010000007.1:0-39172 GCF_045032955.1 Serinicoccus shuyuelongi
CCCCCCCGGTGCTCAGGCCTCGGGTCCTGGCCCGTCCTCGACGATCAGCGGGTAGACACCGTTCTCGTCGTGCACCTCACGACCGGTGACGGGCGGGGTGAACACGCAGACCATCCGCATCTCCTCGTCCGCCTCGAGCCGGTGCTTCTCGTGGCCGTCGAGCAGGTAGAGGAACCCGTCCGAGACCTCGTGGACCTCGTCCGTCCCCAGGTCGGTGAGCCGGCCACGGCCACCCACGCAGTAGACCGCCTCGACGTGGTGGGCATACCAGAACTCGCTGCTGGTGCCCGCGTGGATGGTGGTCTCGTGCAGGGAGAAGCCGACCTTCTCCTGGGCCAGCACCATGCGCCGGGACCGCCAGTTCGGCTCCTGGACGTCACGGTCGGTGCCGTCGAGGTCGTCGATGTGCAGGGTGTACACGGGTCCTCCTGAGGTCGTCGTCGGTGCCCGGTGAATCTTACGGAGCGGCGCGCCGGGCGACCCAGCCGCGGGTTGTACCTTGTCCCCCACCAGCACCACGACCGGGAGAGCCATGCCGCAGCGACCCACCCCCCGTCCCGCCGGCGACCCGCACCTCGTCGTCCGCGGCATCCGCCGCTTCGACACCTCCCGGGGGTTCCGCGCGTTCATCCGCTACCTGCTGGTCCGGGGGAACCTCTCGGCCGGCGGGGTCACCATCTCCGCGCTGGTCTCCCTCACCGCCGGCCTGACCATCCTGGTCAACGGGTTCCGGGCGACGCTGGGCCGACAACCCGAGCTCTTCGACCGGGTGATCATGGCGATCAACACCGCCTTCCCGGGTCTGGTCGACGACGGCAGCAACAGCGGCATCATCGACCCGGACCGGCTGCTGCTGGAACGGTCCCTCACCTGGGCCACGATCATCTCGGTGCCGGTGCTGATCTGGACCGCCACCAACGTGATGACGGGGCTGCGCAACAGCATCCGGTCCATGTTCGGGCTCACCGGAGCGCCGCTGAGGCCGGTCCGCGGCAAGCTCTGGGACGCCGTCGGGGTGCTCCTGCTCGCCGGTGCGGTGCTGCTCTCCTCCGTCCTGGTCAGCGGCTCGACGAGGGTCGCCCGGACGGTGCTGGGGATGACCGAGATCAGCAACGACACCAGCCTGCTGCTGATCCGCTCGGCCGCCGTGCTCGTCGCCTTCGTGGTCGACGCGGTGGTCTTCTACCTGCTGTTCCGGGTCGCCGCCAAGGTGCGGATCCCGCTCGCCGACCGATGGAAGGGGGCGCTGCTCGGGGCCGCCGGATGGGGTGTCCTCCGCCTGGTCGGCACCCAGCTGGTCGGCGGCTGGGACAACCCGTTGATCGCCTCGTTCGCGGTGCTGGCGACCCTCATCGTGTGGATCAACCTGGGGCTGCGCTGGGTCCTGTACACCGCCGCGTGGACGGCGAACCCGCCGCACACCAAGCTGCCGGTCGTGCCGGGCGAGGTGCACGAGCGGGAGACCCCCAACTATGTCACCCAGTCCGCCCCGCACACCCTGGCGTGGCCGCACCACGAGGTGACCGGCACCCTCATCCCGCACGCCTCCGCCACCCCCGCCCCGAGCGCTGCGGATGCCCCCCGGGAGGTCGACACCCCACCGGACGCCGAGCGTCCCTAGGACGCGGGCGTCCCGTCTGCACGCCGGAGGTCCTCCCCGCTGGCCCCAGCCGGCCGCGGCATACGGTGTGGGTATGCACTCCCTCCGTGACGGCTCGCCCCTCCCCCACGTCGGCTTCGGCACCTACCCGCTGCGCGGAGAGGACGGGGTCAGCGCGATGGTCTCCGCCCTCGAGGCCGGCTACCGCTACCTGGACACCGCGGTGAACTACGAGAACGAGGTCGAGGTCGGCCAGGCGCTGCGCCGCAGCGGCCTGGACCGCTCCGAGGTGATGCTGGCCAGCAAGATCCCCGGTCGGGCGCATGCCCGGGACGAGGCGGTCGCCAGCATCGAGGCGAGCCTGCGGGCCCTGGACGTCGACCGCCTCGACGTCGCCCTGGTGCACTGGCCGAACCCCTCCCAGGGCCGCTACGTCGAGGCCTTCGAGGCGCTGCTGGAGTGCCGCGAACGGGGGTTGGTCCGCTGGGTGGGGACCAGCAACTACACCGAGGCCCACCTGCGGGAGGTGCTCGCCGCGACCGGGGAGTCCCCGGTGCTGAACCAGGTCGAGTGCCACCCGCTGTTCCCGCAGCAGGAGATGCTGGACATGCACCGGGAGCTGGGGATCCTGACCCAGGCCTGGAGTCCGCTGGGGAAACGGCAGGCGCAGTACGACGCCCCGGCCGTGGCCGAGGCTGCCGCACGCACCGGCGCCACACCGGCGCAGGTGATCCTGCGCTGGCACCTCGACCGTGGCGTCATGCCGCTGCCGAAGTCGGGGACGCCGGAGCGTCAACGGGCCAACCTCGACGTGCTCGACCTGCACCTCACCGAGGTCGAGGTCGCCGCCATCACCGCCCTCGGTCGTCCGGACGGACGGCTCTTCGGCGGTGACCCGGAGACCCACGAAGAGATGTGAGGCGCGGTCAGGACCCGGCGGTCAGGACCCCTGACCGCGGCCGGTGGCGGCCTGCAACCGGTCGATGTGCTCGGAGGCCTCCGCCTTGGTGAGGTTCGCGGAGATCTCCTCACCGGCCTGCTTGGCCAGCGTGTCCAGGTAGCTGCGCTGGGAGTCGGTCATCGGCTCCTCACCGGTCGTCCAGTCGGACGGGTCCTTCTCCAGCGAGGGGTTCTCCACGGGCTCGGTGGCGCCCAGGGTCTCACCGGAGTCGTTCGCGTCGTTCATGCCGTCGTTCATGTCAGGGGTGCTCGTCTCATCGGTCATGCTCCGGACGTTACGCGTCGCCACCGACAGACCCGGCGTGAGCCGGCCGGGACCCCGTAGCCTGGTGAGGTGACCTCCCCCCAGCCCCTGACCGCACGGGTCCTCGAGCGCGGCACGTCACGGCTCGTCGCCTACGACTTCGGCGCGCACCTGGCGAGCTGGGAGGTCGACGGTCGCCCCGTCGTGCGGCTGGCAGAGCAGGCGGTCCTGGACGGCAGCCGGGCGATCCGTGGCGGCATACCCCTGTGCTTCCCCTGGTTCGCGGACGGCCCCCGCGGCACCCAGTCCCCCAGCCACGGTGTGGTCCGCACCACGACCTGGCGCCCAGCGCCGCCCACCGGCACCGAGATCTGGGCCTGGGAGCTGACCAGCGACGACGTCGCCGGGGCACCCGGCCATGAGCACCTGGACGGTCCCTTCGCCCTCCGGTATGCCGTCTCCCTGGCCGACACCGCACACGCTCCCCGGCTGCAGGTCGAGCTGGTGGTCAGCAACCCCGGGGACACGCCCGTGCGGATGGAGGCGGCGCTGCACACCTACCTCGCGGTGGCCGATCTGACCCGGACGTCGATCACCGGACTCGACGGGGCGGCATACCTGGACAAGCTGGACGGGGTGCGCCGCCGCCAGGACGGTCCGGTCCACCTCGCCGGCGCGATCGACAACGTCTACGACTCCTCCGGCTCCCCGTGCGTGAGCGTCGACGACGGGGAACGCGTGCTCGACGTGCACGCCGCCGGAGCCACCCAGTGCGTGGTCTGGAACCCCGGCCCCGAGCAGGCCGCCACCATGAGCGACCTCGGCGACGCCGAGTGGCGGCGCTTCGTCTGCGTGGAGGCGGCGGCCACCGGCCAGCACGCCCTGCACCTGCCGCCCGGCGGGTCGCATAGGTTGGGCTGCACCGTCACGGTGCAGCAGGACACCGCGGCGCCGTAGATCGGAGGGTCATGCAGGGCGACAGGGACGAGGAGGGCCGGTCCGGCTCTCAGGGGGACGGGACCGCGGGCGTCGCGGACCCGGAGGGTCCGCACCACGAGGAACGGGTGACCGATGCCGGTGCCCGGCGTCCCGAGCCGGACCTGACCGAGGACGACGAACCCGGCGCCCCATCGGCGCCGTCCGCTCCCCCCGCGGTCGACCCGCGTGACGAGGCGGAAGCGGTCGACCGGGGAGCCCTGATCCTGCAGGGCTTGCGGGGGGCGGCCGGCTGGGCCTGGCGGTTCCTGCTGGTGGCCCTCGCGCTGGCCGTGATCTTCTACCTCATCGGCCGGGTCTGGGTGGGCGTGCTGCCGATCATCCTGGCGCTCATCGTCAGCTCGGTGCTGTGGCCCTTCGTCAGCTGGCTGCGTGCCCGACGGATCCCCTCCGGCCTGGCCTCGGCCATCGTGCTGGTGGGCGCCCTGGGGATCTTCACCGGCATCATCGCCCTGATCGCCCCCGGCATCGCCGAACAGTCACGCCGGGTCGCCGACAGCGCCGCCGGCGGGCTGGACATCGTGCTGGACTGGCTGGCCGGTCCCCCGCTGAACCTGGAGAACGAGCAGCTCAACGAGTACGTCAACACCGTCGCCGGGTGGCTCGAGTCCCGGTCCAGCGAGCTGGCCTCCGGCGCACTGTCGACGATCACCGCGGTCGGCTCCATCCTCATCACCACGGTGCTGGTGCTGGTGCTGACCTTCTTCTTCCTCAAGGACGGCTCCTCCTTCCTGCCCTGGCTGCGGACCACGGTGGGGCGCACCGCCGGCCTCTACCTGACCGAGGCCCTGGCCCGGGTCTGGGTCACCCTGGGCGGGTTCCTGCGGGCCCAGGCCGTGGTCGCCGCGGTCGACGCGGTCTTCATCGGCCTCGGGCTGGTCCTGCTGCAGGTCCCGCTGGCGTTCGCGCTGGCGGTCATCACCTTCTTCCTCGCCTTCATCCCCATCGTGGGCGCCTTCGTGGCCGGAGGCCTCGCGGTGCTGGTGGCGCTGGTCTCCTCCGGGTGGGTGACGGCCCTGTGGGTGCTGCTCATCGTGATCGGTGTCCAGCAGGCCGAGAGCACCTTCGTCGCCCCCCTGATGCACAGCCGGGTGATGTCGATGCACCCGGTGATCGTGCTGCTCGGGGTCGCTGCCGGTGGCACCCTGTGGGGCATCCTGGGCGCCTTCCTGGCGGTGCCGGTGCTGGCCTCGGTGCTGACCGTCCTGCGCTACGGCAGCGAACACCTGGACCTGCGCACCGGGAAGGTGCACGTCAGCGACCTGCGGCACATCACCCAGCAGGGCGCCCAGGCGGCCCAGCTGGCCGAGAGCTCGGCCCCGGTGTTCCGCCTCCGGGCGCAGCGGGCATACCTGCAGGCCGAGGACGAACGGGGTGCGGCCCAGGTCGCCATGCTGGACCGCACCACCGAGCTGGCCGCCTCGCTGCGCGACCGCTTCCTGACCCCGATCCTGCGGCGCGAGAAGGGCGACCCCGACCCGTCCGTCGCCCGCAAGGACAAGGGGACGGCCCCCGCGGAGCCGCCCCCGGAGCAGGGACAGTCGCACTGACCCGGCGCACCACCCTGGGGCCTGCGCCACCGGCCCAGGACGCGACGATCCCCCGGCGGTTCACCGCCGGGGGATCCTCGTGTCTCGGGAGCAGGTCGGGCCTGCGGGACCCACCAGTTACTTGGTGGCGTCCTTCCAGGCGTCCTTGACGTTCTCGCCGGCCTTCTTGGCGTTGGCGCTCGTCTGGTCGGCCTGGCCCTCGGCTTCCACCCGCTCGTTGTCGGTGGCGTCGCCGTAGGCCTCCTTCGCCTTGCCCTTGGCCTGCTCGGCGGCGTTCGAGATCTTGTCTCCGATACCCATGCTGGGCTCCTTCCTGTCGACTAGGAGACAGCCTGCGCTCTGTCCGCCGCCGCCGCAACCGCAACCGACTCCCCCGGTGTCCCCGCGCTCCGGTGGACGGCGTGCTCCCCGGCCTACGATGGCGCCATGACGACGACGCCGGTGCTGCGCGCCGACCCCTCGGCGGAGCGCACCAGGGCCCACCAGCGCGCCTTCGGCTGGTACGACTGGGCCAACTCCGCGTACGTGACCACCACCGGCACGGTGCTCATCGCGCCGTACCTCACCTCGCTGGCCCGGGCCGACGCCTGCCCGGACCTCGCCGACGGCGAGCAGTGCCGGACCATGCTGTCGGTGCTCGGGGTGCCGGTCGCGGTCGGCTCGGTCGCGCCCTACACGATCACCGTCGCCACCCTGGTCTCCGCAATCGCGCTGCTCTTCGTGGGAGCGATCGCGGACCGGCACCCGCGACCGACGTGGCTGCTGGGGGGGCTGGCCTGGGTCGGCGCCACCGCGGCCGGTGCGATGTTCTTCCTGGACGGCAGCAACTGGGAGCTGGGCGTCGGCCTCATCATCGTGGCCAATTTGTGCCTGGGCGCGTCCACGGTCGTCTACGACGCCCTGCTGGTGCGGGTCGCCGCACCCGACGACCGCGACAAGGTGTCCTCACGGGCCTGGGCGCTGGGGTACCTCGGCGGGGGGATCCTGCTCGCCCTCAACCTCGTCCTCATGCAGGTGCACGAGACGTTCGGGATCTCCTACACGATGGCGGTCCGGATCAACCTGCTGTCGGCCGGCCTGTGGTGGGCGCTGTTCACGCTGATCCCGGTGATCGGCCTGCGTCGCCTCCGAGGCACCACCGCCGCCCCGGTGGAGCGGTCGGCAGGAATCGTCGGGGGGTCGGTCGCGCAGCTGCGGACCACCTTCGGCGAGCTGCGCCGCTACCCGCACACGCTGCTGTTCCTGCTGGCCTACCTCTTCTTCAACGACGGCATCCAGACCGTCATCTCCTCGGCCAGCCTCTACGGCAGCGAGGCGCTCGGCTTCGACACCAGCCAGCTCATCATCACCATCCTGCTGGTCCAGTTCGTCGCCTTCGGCGGGGCGCTGGCCTTCGGCGTCATCGCCGGACGCATCGGGGCGAAGCGGACGGTGCTGGGCGGGATCGTGATGTGGACCCTGGTGGTGACCTTCGCCTACTTCGTCCCGGCAGGGGCGTTCGGGATCTGGCTGGTCTGCGCCGTCTTCATCGGCACCGTCATGGGAGGCACCCAGGCGCTGTCGCGCTCGCTGTACTCCCAGCTCGTGCCGGCCGGCAAGGAGTCCTCGTTCTTCAGCTTCTACCAGGCCATGGAGCGTGGGACCAGCTGGTTCGGCACGCTCGCCTTCGGTCTGACCTACCAGCTCACCGGCTCCTACCGCCCGGCCATCCTGGTGACGCTCGCCTTCTTCGTGGCGGGGGGCCTGATCCTCACCCGGGTCAACATGCGGCGCGGGATCGAGATGGCCGGCAACGAGCAGCCGCGCGTCGTCTGAGCCGGGACCGACGACGGACGGGGCGTAGCACCAGGTGGTGCCACGCCCCGTCCGGGATGTCTCAGGTCAGGCGCTGCGCTTGCGGCTGGGCTTCTCGCCGCGCATCTGGCGCAGCAGGGCCAGCCGCTCCTCGAGGAGCTCCTCGAGCTCGGGCACGGAACGGCGCTCGAGCAGCATGTCCCAGTGGGTGCGCTGGGGCTTGGTCGCCTTCAGCTCCGGCTCAGGGCCGTTCTCGAGCTTGGCGTCCAGACCGCACCGGCACTCCCAGAGCGGGGGGACCTCGGCCTCGACCGAGAAGGGCAGCTCGCTGACGTGCCCGTCCGGGCAGACGTAGCGGCTGATCGCACGGTCGCTGAAGGTGACGCCCTCATCGCTCTCGAACGAGAGCCAGCTGAGGTTGGTACCGCGGAGGGACCTCTCTGCCATGTGTGTTGCACTCCCATCGTGTCCAGGACACGGGTGATCTAGACGGTTGAAGTCGAGCTGTGACCCGCCGGTCGGCGCCGACGGCGCGCAGTGTCCACGATGGTCAACGTGTGTCCTGCGCCCCATGTTCCCCGTGCGGGGACGGCACACCGGCGCCGTCACCGTGCTGCAGGGGGACATTTCAGTGTAGCGGCGACCGACGGTATGCCGCCAGTCGGCGCTCAGGGGCCGAGCGGCGTGGTCCGTGGTCCGGCTGTCGGGTCCCCCGGTCCGGGCTCGTCGGCGATGACCTCGCCGTCGATCACGTCACCCCGTCCCGGCCGGCGTCGATCGGCGTCCGGGCGGGAGCCGGCGGGACCGGGCTGTCCCCCGGCCACCACCAGCACCCGGCTGGCGACCACGGTCTGCAGCAGCCGGCGGGCCAGCGGCCGGGTGAACGGCAGCACCAGCATCAGGGCGAAGACGTCGGTGACGAAGCCGGGCAGCAGCAGCAGCACGCCGCCGACCATCAGCAGGATGGCATCGGTGACCTCGTCGGCCGGCATCCGGCCGGAGTTGACGGCCTTCTGCAGCGCCCGGTAGGTGCGACCGCTCTCGCGCTTCGCCAACCACGACCCGGCCACCGCCAGGGCGACGATGAGCCCGAGGGTCCACCACAGGCCGATGGCGCGACCCACCAGGACGAGGACGACGATCTCGACGACCGGCAGCAGCACCAGCAGCAGGAGCACCCACCGCAGCGCACCACCCCGGCGGGCCCGGCCCGGGGATCCGGGGGGCGAGGTCGCGGACGATGGTCGGGACGTGTGGGTCACGGGGCCTCCTCGAGGTACTGCCATCGAGAACGGCCCCGGCGCCCCAGGTGTTCCCGCAGCTGCCGGGTGCGCCGGCGCACCGCCCATACCCCGACCATGAGCACCGCCTCGCGCACGATGGCGTCGTTCATCTTGGAGGTGCCCTCCTCACGCTCGACGAAGGCGACCGGCACCTCCACCACGGCCAGGCCGTGCTCCAGCGCCCGCACGGTGAGGTCGACCTGGAAGCAGTAGCCCTGGGAGGCGACGTCGCCGGTGGTGATCTCGCGCAGCCCGGACGTCCGGTAGACCCGGAAACCCGCGGTGGAGTCGTGCACCGGTATGCCGAGGGCGAGCCGGGCGTAGGTGTTGGCCCCCACCGAGAGCACCTTGCGGTGCAGCGGCCACCGGTGCACCGACCCGCCGGGCACCCAGCGCGAGCCGATGACCACGTCCGCGCCCGCGTCCGCCGCGGACAGCAGTGCCGGCAGCTGCTCCGGCTGGTGCGAGCCGTCGGCGTCCATCTCGACGACCGCGTCGTAGCCCTGCTGCTGGGCCCAGGCGAAGCCGGCCAGGTAGGCCGGGCCCAGCCCCTCCTTGCCGGCCCGGTGCAGCACGTGCACCTGTGGGTCGCTCCGGGCCATCACGTCCGCCAGGTCCCCCGTGCCGTCCGGGCTCGCGTCGTCGATCACCAGCACGTCGACCCGCGGGACGGCACGGCGCAGTCGCGCCACCACCTTGGGCAGGGAGTGGGCCTCGTCATAGGTGGGGATGCACACGCAGACGCGGCGCAGCGGGCTCGGTGAGGTCACCGGCGCAGCCTAACGAGTGCGGCGTCGCAGCATCCCCAGCACCACCAGCACCAGGGCGGCGGGCACCACCCAGGGCCCGGTGCTCACCGCGGGGGTGAGCTCCGTGCGCAGGGGCACCTCCCCCTCCAGCATGGCCCGGGTGAAGAGCCCGGTGCGCTCGTGCACGGTGCCGTCCGGACTGATCAGGCCGGAGACGCCGACGTTGCTGATGTGCACCACGGAGCGGCCGTACTCGACCGCGCGGACGCGGGAGGCGGCCAGGTGCTGCACCGACTGGTCCCCTTCGCCGAACCAGGCGTTGCTGGTGGGGACCACGATCAGCTCGGCACCACCGGTCACCAGGTCCCGGACGGCCGGGTCGACGACCACCTCGAAGCAGATGCCCAGTCCCAGGTCGACCTGACGCCCCTCCCCCAGGTCCACCGCCATGGTGCCCGGCTCGTCACCGGCCTCGAAGTCGGTGATCCGGTCCACCCAGGGCGAGAGGTGGCGGACCAGCGGACGCAGCGGCATCTCCTCGCCGAAAGGGGCGAGGTAAACCTTCTGGTAGGTGTCCTCGATGCCGACCCCGGGCTGCATCTCGAAGACCATGTTGCGGGGGGCACCGTCCGCGCTGCGTGAGGTGGCGCCGAGCAGCACCGGGGCGTCCACCGCGTCCACGCTGGCCATGATCCGCTCCGTGGTGGCGACGCCGGTGCTCTCGGCCACCGGGTCCAGGTCGCTGGCCCCCTCCGGCCACAGGACCAGGTCCGGCGCGGGTGAGGTGCCGGCACGGACCCGTTCGGCCAGGTCGTCGGTCATGTCCGTGTAGCGCTGGAGCATCGCTCCCCGGTCCGCGCTCAGGGTGCGGGTGAAGCCCGGCGGCAGGTCCCCCTGGACGGCGGCGACCGCGAGGTCCTCGCCCTCCGTGGGCCGCGGCACGAGGAGAGGCGCGAAGGTCAGCGCGAGCGCGGTCAGCACCATCAGCCCGGCCCGGGCCGGCGTGCGGTGGGTCCCGTGCCAAAGGACGAGCTGAGCGGCCCGGGCGAGCAGCCCGCCGACCAGGGCCACCAGGAACCCCAGGCCGGTGACGGCCACCAGCGAGGCCGCCGCCAGCATCGGGCTGTCGGCCTGGCTGAAGCCGAGCCGGGCCCAGGGGAAGCCGCCGAAGGGGGTGACCGCGCGGGCATACTCCATCAGCACCCAGGCGGCGGCGCCGACGACGGGACGGATCGCTCCGCCGCGCTGCAGGAAGGCCAGGAGCAGGCCGAGCGCGGCCGGGTAGAGGGCGGACACCGCGCTCATCCCCAGCCAGGGCGCGGCGCCGGCGTAGGTCCCGGCCCAGGTGAACATGGGGGCGTACCAGGTCAGACCCAGCAGCAGTCCCGCCGCGAAGCCGGTGCGCAGGCTCGCTCCGGCGCAGGCCACCGCCAGGGCGCCGCATCCCACGGGGGCGAGCCACCACAGGTCGTAGCCGGGGAACGCCAGCCACAGGGCGACTCCGCCCAGGGTCGCGGTCAGCAGGCGGAGGGGCAGCAGCACCCCGGCAGGGTACGGGGCCAGGCTGGGAGGACGGGGGTGCCGTCCCCCGGCTCCCCCGCCCCCGGCCTGTCCTCGGACATGGCCGGACCCCGGCACCTTTGGGGCCGGTCCGTGAGCGGCTGGTGGCCGTCACGATCCCGTTGTCTACTCGGCGCTCGGGGTCCTGGCTTCCCCTGCGCGGACGGCTGGCGCCCGCGGGGACCAGACGAACGTAGGTTGCCCGTCGGTCCCGTGTCAACAGCCTGCTGACCTGCGCGGATGGTCCGTCGACGCAGGTCAGGCGGAAGACGCCGCAGCAGGTCTTGACGAGGTCTTTGCCGAGTCGGCGGCGTGTCGGAGGGCGACACGCCGGACGGCCCGAAAGCCTGGTGCCGCAGGCGCCGCACGGGGGCGGGCGCCTTGTCGCGGGCAGTTCATCCTGTCAAAGTAGATAGTTGCGAGACATCCTCCTGTAGATTCTAGATTTTGCAGGAAGATGTCCGTAGTCTGAGCACATGAGCGAGATCATCGAGCAGCCGTACGCCTATCGCCACCGCGAGCTCGTGGAGCCCGACTGGACCCGGATCCCGGGGTGGAAGGACGTCACCGCGCAGCAGTGGGCGGATGTGCAGTGGCAGCGGGTGAGCTGCGTCAAGAACCTCAAGCAGCTGCGCACCGTCATGGGCGACCTGCTCACCGAGGGCTTCTACGCCGACCTGGAGCGTGACCAGGAGCAGCGGGCGACCATGTCGATGCTGCTGCCCCCGCAGATGCTCAACACCATGGTCAGCGAGCAGACCTGGGCCGACGGGCGGATGCCGTCCGCGGGCGAGGAGTTCACGGCCGCCTTCTACGCGGACCCGGTTCGGCGCTACATGCTCCCGGTGTTCTCGGACCGCCGCACCGACTGGGCCTCGCACCCGTACGCCACCCGGGACAGCCTGCACGAGCACGACATGTGGGTCGCCGAAGGGTTGACCCACCGGTACCCCACCAAGGTGCTGGCCGAGATGCTGCCCACCTGCCCTCAGTACTGCGGGCACTGCACCCGGATGGACCTGGTGGGCAACTCCACCCCGACCGTCACCAAGCTCAAGCTGGCGGGCAAGCCGGTGGACCGGCATACCGCGATCCTGGACTACCTGCGTGCCACCCCCGGCGTGCGGGACGTGGTCGTCTCCGGCGGCGACGTGGCCAACATGCCCTGGCGCAGCCTGGAGGCGTGGCTGGACAAGCTGCTCGACATCGAGAACATCCGGGACGTGCGGCTGGCCACCAAGGCGCTGATGGGGATGCCGCAGCACTGGCTGGCCCCGGACACCGTCGAGGGCGTGGCCAGGGTCGCCGGCAAGGCGCGGGAGCGTGGCGTCGGGCTGGCCATCCACACCCACATCAACGCCGCGCAGTCGGTGACCCCGCTGGTGGCGCAGGCCAGCAGGACGATGCTGGAGGCGGGGATCCGCGACGTGCGCAACCAGGGGGTGCTGATGCGGGGCGTCAACGACACCTCCGCACAGCTCCTCGACCTGTGCTTCGCGATGGCGGACGACGCGATGATCACGCCGTACTACTTCTACATGTGCGACATGATCCCCTACAGCGAGCACTGGCGGGTCTCGCTCGCGCACGCGCAGTACCTGCAGCACTCGATGCTCGGCTACCTGCCCGGCTTCTCCACCCCGCGGATCGTCTGCGACGTGCCCTTCGTCGGCAAGCGCTGGGTGCACCAGGTCGACACCTACGACACCGAGCGCGGTATCTCCTACTGGCGGAAGAACTACCGGACCTCGATCGAGGCCGAGGACGTCGACGTGACCAGCGCCGAGTACGTCTACTACGACCCGATCGACACCCTGCCGACCAGCGGGCAGGAGTGGTGGCGCCAGCACGCTGCCGAGACCGTGCCGGACGCCGAGGAGGCCGCGCACGAGCAGGCCGCCGCGTCGCGCCGGGCCTCGGTGGACCAGCTCACCTCCTCCTGACCGATCGGCCCACCCTCCACTCCCCCATTCTTCGACCGAGCGTCACTTGTGGTTGCTGCGCGACTGCATACCCTGAGCCAGTGGCGAAGAAGAAGGACATCGGAGGCACCCCGGCGACCGTCGCGCTGACGCGGGCAGGCATGGAGTATGCCGTCCGGACCTATGCGCACGACCCGGCGGCGCCGTCCTACGGCATGGAGGCCGCCGAGGCGCTGGGCGTCGAACCGGCCCGAGTCTTCAAGACGCTCCTGGTGGACTCCGAGCAGGGCCTGGCCGTCGGAGTCGTGCCGGTGGACGCCCAGCTCGACCTCAAGGCGATGGCGGCGGCACTGGGCGTCAAGAAGGTGTCGATGGCCGACCCGGCTGTGGCGGAGCGCTCTACCGGGTATGTCGTCGGCGGGATCAGTCCGATCGGTCAGCGCAAGGCGCTGGTCACCATCATCGACGAGTCGGCTCTGGACCACGGGACCGTCCTGGTGAGCGGCGGGCGGCGCGGCACCGACCTCGAGCTGGCCCCGTCGGACCTGCTCGCCGCGACCCGGGGTCGTACCGCTGTGCTGGCACGCCGCCGGTGAGCAACCACGACCGACGCTCGGTGGGTCCGGGAGCAACCACGGGCGACGCTCGGTCAGGAGGGGGCGGGGTCGACATCGAGCGGCAGGTGGCCGAGGCGGTCTTCCCAGGGCGTCGACAGCACGATCGTGGTGTTGGTGGAGCAGGAGCCCTCCTGCCGGATCCTGCCCAGCAGCTCCTCCAGGTCCTGCGGACGCGGCACCCGGATGAGCAGCACGTAGTTCTCGTCGCCGGCCACGGACCAGCACGCGACGATCTCCTCGATGTGCGCGAGCCGCTCCGGGATGTCGTCGTCGGCGGCCGGGTCGAAGGGGGTCACCGACATGAGCGCCGTCAGCGGCAGCCCCACCGCCGCGTAGTCCACCACCGCCCGGTAGCCGGTGATGATGCCCCGCTCCTCCAACCGCTTGACCCGCTGGTGCACCGCCGAGGTGGACAGCCCCACCTGCCGTCCGAGGTCGGTGAAACTGGCGCGCCCGTCCTGCGCGAGGACTCTGACGATGTGACGGTCCAGCGGCTCCATGCGCCTCAGCCTAGTGCGCGTCCGCCCCTTGACCCCCGCGCCCCGGGCCGTCCTCGCGGTGACGCGAACCGCCGACCCTCGACGCCCACACGAGGGTGGCGACGAGCATGAGGGCCAGCACCAGGGTGGGCATACCCAGGCGGATGATCACGCCGTAGTCGGGGCCCGGCGGTCGCAGCAGCGGGTTGTCCCCGGCGGCGGTGTCCCACAGCGGGCCGAAGAGCAGCGCCGCGCATCCAGCCAGCACGGCCAGCAGCACGATCCACGGAAGACGACGACTCCACACCCCTCCCACGCTAGCCGACGACCACTAGGCTGTGGCGCCATGACGACGACGGGTGTGACACCGCCTCAGCTCCTGCTGCTCGACACGGCCTCCCTCTACTTCCGTGCCTACTTCGGGATGAAGGACCTGCGGGAGACGCCGGACGGCACCGCCACCAACGCGGTCCGCGGGATGGTCGACATGATCGCGACCCTGGTCACCCGCTTCTCCCCCACCCACCTGGCGTGCTGCTGGGACAACGACTGGCGACCTGACTTCCGGGTGCAGGCCATTCCCTCCTACAAGTCTCACCGTCTGGTCGAGGGTTCTCAGGAGAAGGAGGAGGCTCCACCTCAGCTCGAGGTCCAGGTGCCGGTCATCCGGACGGTGCTGGACGCGGTCGGCATACCGATCCTCGGGGCGGACGGCTACGAGGCGGACGATGTGATCGGCACCCTGACCGCACGGCACCGGGGGCGGCTCCCGGTCGGCGTCGTGACCGGGGACCGCGACCTCTTCCAGCTGGTCGACGACGAGGCGGGGGTCACCGTCATCTACACCGCGAAGCAGGGGGTCCGCGACGCGGAGGAGATCCACCAGCAGGACCTGCGCAGCCGGTACGGGGTGGGCACCGGCCGGGCCTACGCCGAGATGGCGATGCTGCGCGGCGACACCTCCGACGGGCTCCCCGGGGTGAAAGGCATCGGTGACAAGACCGCCGCCGCGCTGATCGAGCAGTACGGCTCGCTCGCCGCGATCCGCGCTGCCGTGGACGCCGGCGACCCCGCGATCAAGGGGGCCCGGCGGACCCACCTCGAGGCGGGGGCCGACTACCTGGACGCGGCGCCCCTGGTGGTCCTGGTCGCCGAGGACGCACCCGTGGCCGACGTGCCCCTGACCCTGCCGCGCGAGCTGGCCGACCCGGAGACCCTCCAGCGGTTGATCGAGACCTACGACCTGGGCAACCCGGTCGGGCGGCTGATGCGCGCCCTGTCGATCACTCCCTGACACAGCAGCCACCCAGCCGACGAGGATATCGTCCTGGACGATGAGCCTGACCCCGACCCGACCCCTGCCGACCTCGCCGGAGGCCCCGCTGCCGCCCGCCGAGGACGTCCGGCGCGCCCCGGGTCGTGGGCTGGTCGTCCTCGGAGTGCTCGGCACCACCTTGCTGTATGCGCTTGCGGTGCTGACGTACCCCGGTCAGCGGGTCGACAACGCTCTGATGGAGGCGGTCGGCCTCTGGGATCGGACATGGTGGCCCGTGCCCAATCCCTACCTGCTGCTCGCCGGCAGCGGCTTGCTCGCTCTGCTCGGGCTGGTCCGCAGATGGCGCACCGGACTTGCCGTTGCGGCGTCCGTGTCCCTGCTGATGATCTCCACGCAGGTGCTCAAGGCCTGGCTGCCGAGGCCGCACCTGGCCGACCAGTGGGTCATAGACAACTCCTTCCCCAGCGGGCACACCGGTGCCGCGGCCGCCCTCGGGGTAGCCCTGTTGCTGGTCGTTCCGCGTTCGTGGATCGTGCCGGCCGCCGTGCTGGGCAGCGCAGCGACGTCCTACATGGGACTCGTCGTGACGATGCACGCCTACCACCGACCCAGCGACGTGATCGCCTCGGCGCTCCTCGCGGTTGCCGCCCTGGGCGTCGGTCTCCTGGTGCGCGGGCGAGGACCCTCGACCGCGGTACGCCGGACCTAGCCGACGCGCTCGAAGACGGCGGCCAGGCCCTGGCCACCGCCGATGCACATGGTCTCCAGCGCGAACCGCCCCTCGCGCCGTCGCAGCTCGTGGGCGAGGGTCGCCAGGATGCGGGCGCCGGTAGACCCGACCGGGTGCCCGAGCGAGATGCCGGAGCCGTTGACGTTGAGCCGGTCCCACTGCCCGGGGTCGGCCATCCCCCACTCGGTGAGCACCGCCAGGGCCTGCGCCGCGAAGGCCTCGTTGAGCTCGATCAGGTCCATCTCCCCCAGCGTCAGACCTGCCCGGTCCAGCGCGGCCGCGGTCGCCGGGACCGGCCCGATCCCCATCGTCTCGGGTGCGACCCCGGCGACCGCCCAGGAGCGCAGCGCGAGCATCGGCTCCAGCCCGCTGGCCTCGGCCTGCTCGCGGGTCGTCACCACGCAGAGCGCGGCGGCGTCGTTCTGGCCGCTCGCGTTGCCGGCCGTCACCGTGGCCTCCGGGTCCTGACGGCCCATGATCGGCCGGAGGCCGGCCAGGGTGGCGGCGTCGGTGTCCGGGCGGATGTGCTCGTCGGTGTCCACGAGGTGAGTCCCCTTCCGGGTATGCACCTGGACCGGGACCAGCTCGGCATCGAAGCGCCCCGCCCGCTGGGCGGCCGCAGCGGCGTGGTGGGAACGTACGGCGAGCTCGTCCTGCGCCGCACGGGTGATCCCGTAGTCACGCCGCAGGTTCTCGGCCGTCTCGATCATCCCGCCCGGGATGGGGTGGTGCTCACCACCGGCGGTCGAGCGGGCCCGCGCCAGCCGGTCGGCCAGGTCGACCCCGGCCCCGCGCACCCCCTGGCGGAGCAGGGCGTAGTGCTCGACCTGGCTCATCGACTCCGCACCGCCGGCGACGACGAGGCGGCTGGCGCCGGTGGCCACCTGTCCCGCAGCGGTGAGCACCGCCTGCAGGCCGGACCCGCAGCGCCGGTCCAGCTGCATACCCGGGGCTCGGTCGAGACCGGCGTTGAGGGCGACCAGCCGGCCCAGTGCAGGGATCTCGCCCGAGGGGTTGGCGTTGCCGAGCACGACGTCGTCGACGTCGCCGTCCGACAGGCCGGTGCGCTCGAGGAGCGCGGTCAGCAGCTGGGTGCCCAGGTCGGCGGCGGTGAGGCCGGCGAGGCTCCCCAGGAAGCCGCCGACCGGGGTGCGCAACGGAGAACAGATGACGATCTCGGGCATACCGACACTGTATGCCGGGGTGGTGGCGACACAACGCGCGCCCGGTGGGTGCACAGCGCGCGCCCGGTCGGAGCACAGCGCGCGCCCGGTCGGGAGAAGGGGGAAGGGGAAAGGGGCCAGTTGCTCGCGGGAGGGGACAGGGTCAGTCGAGGCGGTCGGCGGCCACCACGCCGCGCAGCATGGCGTCGGTGGCCCGGCGCGCGGTCTTCGCCACCGGGGCGTCCGCGGCCTGGGCGATCTGCCCGAGCAGGTCGATCACCTGCTTGGCCCGACGCACGAAGTCACCGGCGGACAGGCTGCCCGAGCGCAGGACCTCCTCCAGGCCGCGCCCGGAGGCCCAGCGGTGCACCATCCAGCTGATCCCCGGGTCCAGCTCCCGGTCCCCGGTGAGGTCGTGCGCGAGCTTGCCGAGCTGCACCTCCTGCCAGATCGAGGCCATCTCCCCCAGCGCCTCGGCGACCTCCACGCTCGGTGTCGGCGGGTCGCTGGTCTCGTCGCCGCGGGCCTCGTGGATCAGCGCCGAGACGACGGAGGCCAGATCGGCCGGGGTGAGCCGGGCCCAGGTGTCGCGGCGCAGGGCCTCGGCGACGACCAGGTCCAGCTCGGTGTAGATCCGGCGCAGCCGCTCCCCCTCCGGGGTCACCTGCTGCCCGTCTGCGCTCAGGTAGCCCAACGAGCTGAGCTGGTCGCAGATCCGTTCGAACGTGGAGGCCACCGTCGTGGTCCGGTGCGCCACCCGACGCTGCAGGTCGTCGGTCTCCTTGCGCACCTGCCACCACCGGGCCGACCAGCGGGCGTGATCCTCGCGCTCAGGGCAGCCGTGGCACGGGTGGGCCCGCAGCTGGGCCCGCAGGTCGTCGACCTGGCTCTCCGAGGCGGGCCCGGTCCCGGACGCACTGCCGCCCCTCGCCCCGTCCCCCGACCCACCGCGTGCTCGCCCGGGGATCGGCTCGGGCACGGTGTCCCGCAGGGCGGAGGCCAGGTCCTTTCGGGCCTTGGGGCTGCGCTCGTTGAAGTGCTGGGGCACCCGGAGCGTGCCGATCACCTCGGGCACGTCCCGGAAGCCGGCGATGGTCACCCGCTGCAGCCGCCCGTTGGAGGTCAGCACGGTCGGCTCCGGGCTCGCCGAGCGACCGCGCGGCCCCTTGAGCACCACCGCCATGGTCCCCTTGCGTCCACCCTCGAGCTGGATCACCTGTCCCGGAGCGAGCTCCTCCAGCGCCGCGCCGATGTCGCTGCGCCGTTGGGCCTGCCGGGTCCGGGCCAGCTTCTTCTCCAGCTCGGAGAGCCGGTGCCGCAGCGTCCCGTACTCTCGGAAGTCGCCGCGCTCGCAGTGCATCGCCTCGGCATACCCGGTCAGCGCCTCGGTGTTCTGCCTGATCTGCGTGGTCAGCCCGACCACCGACCGGTCCGCCTGGAACTGCGCGAACGAGGACTGCAGCAGCTCGTGCGCCATGTCGCGCCCGTACTGCGCCACCAGGTTGACCGCCATGTTGGAGCTGGGCCGGAACGAGCTGCGCAACGGGTAGGTGCGGGTCGAGGCCAGCCCGGCGACGTCCATGGGGTCCACCCCGCGGCGCCACAGCACCACCGCGTGCCCCTCGACGTCGATGCCCCGCCGCCCGGCGCGCCCGGTGAGCTGGGTGTACTCGGCCGGGGTGACCGGCGCGTGCGTCTCCCCGTTGAACTTCACCAGCTTCTCCAGCACCACGGTGCGGGCCGGCATGTTGATCCCCAGCGCCAGCGTCTCGGTGGCGAAGACCGCGCGCACCTGGCCGTCGGTGAACAGCTCCTCGACGATCTCCCGGAAGAGCGGCAGCATCCCCGCGTGGTGCGCCGCGTAGCCGCGCGCCAGGCCCTCGACGAAGTCGTGGTAGCCGAGCACGCCCAGGTCCGCGGGGTCGACCTCGGCGACGCGGCGCGTGACCAGGTCCCGGATCTGGCGCCCCTGCTCCTCGGGGATCAGCCGCGCCCCGCGGCCGAGCAGCTGCTGGACGGCCGCATCGCACCCGGCCCGGCTGAAGATGAAGGTGATCGCGGGCAGCAGCCCGTCCCGGTCCAGCCGCTCGATGACCTGGGCCCGGCTCGCCACTCCCCCGGGCAGCGAGCCACGTGCGGGTCCGTCGGGGTATGCCGTCGCACCGCCGTAGCCGCCCCCGGCGCGGTGGTCGTCACGCCGGTCGGAGCGACCGCCACGGCCCCGGCCACCCTTGGCTCCCCGGCCGCCGCGCCCGCCCCGGGGCTCTCCCCGTCGGCCACGCGGTGCGCCGTGGTCCTCCCGGCGCCACCCACGATCGGTCTGGGCGGAGCGCTCGGCGGTGCTGATCGCCTGCACCAGCTCGGGGTTCACCCTGGTCGTGCCCCCGGGCTCCCCGGCGGTGGCCCGGGCCATCCCGTCGGTGACGAAGAGGTCCATCATCCGCTGGCCGACCATCATGTGCTGCCAGAGCGGCACCGGGCGGTGCTCGGAGACGATCACCCGCATCGAGGCCGGGTCGCCTCCGCCGCGCACCTGGCGCAGCCAGTCACCGAACTCCTCGGCGTTGCTGACCGTCGCCGACAGGGAGACCACCTGCACCGACGGGGGCAGGTGGATGATGACCTCCTCCCAGACCGCGCCGCGCCACCGGTCCGCCAGGTAGTGCACCTCGTCCATGACGACGAACCCGAGCCCGACCAGGGTGGTGGAGGCGGAGTACATCATGTTGCGCAGCACCTCGGTGGTCATCACCACCACCGGCGCCTCGCCGTTGATGGAGGCGTCCCCGGTGAGCAGGCCCACGTTCTCGGCACCGTGCCGCGCCACCAGGTCGTGGTACTTCTGGTTCGACAGCGCCTTGATCGGGGTCGTGTAGAACGCCTTGCGCCCGGTCTCCAGGGCCAGCGCCACCGCGAACTCGCCGACGACGGTCTTCCCGGCCCCGGTGGGCGCGGCCACCAGCACCCCGGCGCCGTCCTGGACGGCCTCGATCGCCTCCACCTGGAACGGGTCGAGCTCCAGACCCAGGTCCTGGGCGAAGCGGCCGGCGGGGGTGGTGAGCCTGGCCGCCCGCGCCCGGGAGGCGGCGTAGCGCTCGGCGGGGGAGGACATGCTCCCCAGGCTACGTCAGCGTCGGTGCGACGACCTGCAGGGAGGCAGGGTCGACCCGCACGGTGAGCGGCAACGGACCCACCGGCTCGCCGTCGCCGTGCGCGAGCACCCCGCCCGGGCCCTCGACGTGAACCTCGACGTGGACCTCCCGGGCCTGCACGATCCGCACCGCCGGGTGTCCGGTATGCCGTCCCGCCCGGACCGCGCGCAGCAGCCCGAGCGCCTCCCGCGGCCCGACCGGGGAGATGACGACCAGGTCCAGCAGCCCGTCGGTGGGGTCCGCCCGGGGCGCCAGCGGCAACCCGCCGCCGAGGTAGGCCATGTTGGCCGGGGCCAGCACCAGCGCGTCCACCGTCTGCGGGGCACCGTCCACGGTGAGCCGGAAGCGCAGCGGCGGGCGACGGCCCAGCAGGGCCACCTCCACCAGGGCCGCCAGGGTGTACGAGGCCGCTCCGAGCCGGCGCGGCCAGGCGTCCGCGCGGGCCGCGATCCGGGCGTCCAGCGCGCAGTTGACCGAACCCAGCACGTGCCGGCCCGGCTCCGGCAGCCAGAGGGTGTCCACGGTGCGGCGGGTGTCCGCCCGCAGCACCGCCACGACGCCGGCCGCGTCGCCCGCGCCACGACCCACCGGGATCCCGAGCGAGCGGGCGTTGTCGTTGCCGGTGCCCCCGGGCAGGATCCCCAGCGCCGTCGGGGTGCCGGCGCACAGGTCGGTGCCCATGCTGACCAGCCCGTCCCCGCCGGCCACCACCAGCACGTCCAGCCCGTCGGCGACCAGTGCCGCGCAGGCGGCCCGGGCCTGCGCGAGGGTGTCGGCGGCCACCTCGACCACCTGGTGGCCGTCGGCCCGGAGCAGGGTGATCAGCCCCGCCGGCCGGGTGGAGCGCCGCCGCCCGTGCGCGACGGCATACCTCATGACAGGGGGGTGGCCTCGTCCGGGGAGAGACCGGCATACCGGTCCCCGCCCTTGCGTGCGCGGCGCTTCTCGAGCAGGAAGGAGAAGCCGACCGCGCACCAGAACAGCGCGAAGACCGGGGAGGCCATCGCCAGCATCGTCCAGGCGCTGGGGTCCGGGGTCATGAAGGCGGAGAAGATGAGGATGCAGAAGAGGGTGATCCGCCAGCTGTTGCGCATGGCGCGAGCGGGCAGGATGCCGATCTGGTTGAGCCCCACCAGCACCACCGGCAGCAGGAACGCGATGCCGAAGGCGAGCATGAAGTAGAGCCACAGCGAGAGGAACTCGCTGGCGCCGGGCAGGTTGGCGATGCCCTCCGGGGTGAACGCGAGCAGGATCGCGACCAGCCGCGGGAAGGTGAACGCGGCCAGCGCCGCACCAGCGAAGAAGAGCGGGATGGAGACGAAGAAGTAGGACAGCGCGATCCGCCGCTCCTTCGGCGTCAGGCCGGGCATCAGGAACGCCCAGATCTGCCACAGCCAGATCGGGCTGGACAGCAGGATCCCGCTGAAGATCGCCACCCGCAGCTGCATCGCGAACGGCTCGGTGATGTTCTGGAAGCGCAGCGCCACCGCCTCGTCACCGCGCTCGGCGGCGACCGCCTCGATCGGGGCGATGACCACCGTGATGATCTCGTCGTACCAGTACCACCCGACCACGGACAGCAGGGCGACCGCGATGACGCTGACCGTCAGCCGGTTGCGCAGCTCGCGCAGGTGGTCCCGCAGGGACATCCGTCCCTCGGGGTCCTTGGCGCGCCGCCGGGCGCCGAGCGTGGGTGCCACCTCAGGGGTATGCGTGGGGCCGGGGATGGCCGGCGCTCAGGCGCGGGGCTCGCCGGGCCGGGGCTCGGTGCCGTCCCCGGTCGGGGTGCCGGTGCTGTCGGTCGACCCGTGCTCGCGCAGCCGCTCGTACTCGGCGCGGGCGGAGTCGGTGGTGCCCCGCTCGTCCAGGGCCGGCTTGGCGGCGTCCTTCTCGCTCTTGCGGGCGTCGCCCTCGTCCTTCATCTGGTCCACCTCGGACTTGAAGACGCGCATCGACTCGCCCATGGAGCGGGCCATGTTGGGCAGGTTCTTCCACCCGAAGAGCAGGACGAACGCGACGATGAGGACGACGACGTGCCAGATCTGGATGCGCATGGGCTCCTGCTCGCTCTCGGGACGTGCCGACCCCGTACCGGGGCCGGACCTGTCGTGAGTCTAACGCCCGGCGGCCTCTGAGCGGTTCCCCGACAGGGCCGCCAGCGCGCCCTCGCGCACCGCGGTGACCACGTCGGCGGGCTCCACCACCCGCACTCCCCCGCCCTCGCGCAGCACCAACCGGTGCAGCCAACGGGGGTCGGCCACCCGCAGCACCATGTGCACGGAGCCGTCGTCCCGGGGCTCGACCTGCTCGGCGGGGATCTGCTCGGCCACCCAGGCCGAGCGGGGTGCCAGGTCGAGGGTGACCAGCAGGTCCTGCGGGTCGGGGGTGTAGACGCCGCTGCCCACGCTCCGGTGCGGCAGCTCCTCCGGCGGGGTGGCCGGCACGTCGAGCAGGTCGACGTGCTCGATCCGGTCGAGGCGGAAGAGGCGGATGTCCTGGGCCCGGTGGCACCACCCCTCCAGGTACCAGCGGCCGTCCACCGAGAGGACCCGGACCGGGTCGACGTCCCGTTCGGTGGTCTCGTCCCGGCTGGCCGAGGTGTAGCGCAGGTGCAGCCGTCGCTGCTCGGTCAGCCCGGTCCGGACCCGGGCCGCGAGCTCGGCGTCCACCGGGGGGTCGAGGTCGACCCGGACCTGGTCGGCCGAGCCGGTGGCGTCGCCGGCGGCGGTCACCAGCTTGGCCAGCGTCCGGTCGATGGCGTCCCGCTCCGCCAGCCCGGGGGTGGCGGCCAGCGCGCGCAGCGCCACGATCAGGGCCAGCGCCTCGTCCCGTCCCAGGCGCAGCGGGCGGGCGATCGCGTCGGCGTTGCCGACGAAGACCCGGCCGTCCTCCCAGGAGGCCTCGATCAGGTCGTCCGGGTAGTGGCCGGGCAGCCCGCAGACGAAGAGCACCTGCAGGTCCTCGACGACCTGGGCCTCGGAGACCCCCAGCTCGGCGGCGGCGCTGGCCAGGTCGATGCCCTGCCGGTGCAGCAGCCACGGCACCATCGTCAGCAGCCGGGCGACCCGGGAGGTCGCGCTCTCGTAGGTCGCCATCAGGCCTGCCCTCCCCCGTGCGCGGCGAGCACGCCCTCCAGGTGCTGCACCACCAGCTCGCGCAGGGGCTCCGGGTCCAGCACCTGGACGTCCGGGCCGGCGGCGCAGATCTCCCGGGCCAGCCGGGGCAGCGAGCCGGAGGTCAGCTCCAGCACGTCCCAGCCCTCGGCGCACGGGGCCTGCGCCTGCGCGAGCACCTGCCCCTGTCGGCGCAACGACGCAGCGGTGTCGCGGCGCACCCGCAGCCGCACGCTCTGCCCGGGCTCGGAGTCCTCGCCCGCGCTGCGGCGGATCATCGCGACGGCGTCGTGACCCGGCGCCACCTCGTAGCTGCCGGGACGTCCCGCGGTGGCGGGGATGCCCACCACCCGGTCCAGGCGGAACACCCGGGGCGCGTCCCGGTCCAGGTCGTGCGCGGTGAGGTACCAGCGGCCGTGCCAGCTGGTCAGCCCCCACGGCTGGACCCGGCGACCGGTGAGGTCCCCGCTGCCACCGCGGTAGTCGAAGGTGAGCGGGGTGCGGGCGAGCACCGCGTCGCGGACCGGCTCGAAGGCCGGGTCCGGGGTGTGCAGCAGCGGCTCGATGCCGGCCACCGACGACTCGTCACGGACCAACCCGGCGGCGTCCAGCTTGCGCAGCGCCTGCGCGGCGGGACCGGCGAGGCTCGCCTGGCTCCAGGCCCGGGACGCCAACCCCAGCACCGCGAGCTCGTCCGGGGCGAAGTCGATCTCGGGGAGGGCGTACTCGCGCTCGTCGATGCGGTAGCCGGGCTCGTCGTCGAAGAACGGGTCGATCGGCTCGGTGCGCAGCGGGATGCCGAGGGCGCGCAGCTCGTCCTTGTCGCGCTCGAACATCCGCTCGAAGGCCTCCAGGCTGCCGTCGGCGTAGGCCGGCACCGCCTGGCGCAGCTTCTGCTTGGAGAGGGGTTGACGGGTGTGCAGCAGCGCGATGACCAGGTTGAGCAGTCGTTCGGTCTTGGCGGCCGCCGGGCTGATCCCGGGTGTGGTGCTCTTGGCCATGACCAGGAGGCTACCGTCCGGGTCGGGCGGATCAGGTCATCTAGGCTCACCTGCGTGATCACGTGGCGACAGGGCAGGGTGCTCGAGGTGCTCCCGGGGTGGGCCGGGGCGCTGGTGCTGCAGGTCGCAGTCGCGGCGGAGCAGGACAGCAGCGAGACGTCGCTGCGGGCGCTCGCCTACCCCGAGCTGGTCGGGACGCCGGTCGTCGGCGACCGGGTGCTGCTCAACGCCACCGCCCTGCACCGAGGGCTGGGCACCGGCGGGTACGCCCTCGTCGTGGCCGTGCCGGACCGGCCCGAGGCCTGGCCCACCGACCGGGACGGGCAGGCGGGACACCTGGTCAAGGCCCGCTACACCCCGCTGCAGCCCATGGTGCTGGGGGTGGACGACCCGGAGGGCGAGCACCACGCGGCCCTCGCCGACGCCGACTCCCTGGACGGTATGCCGGTGGTCGCGACCGACCTGCACTCCGCCCTGCCCGCGGTGCTCGCCGGGATCCGCGACGAGGCCCCGGAGGCCAGGGTCGCCTACGTGATGAGCGACGGCGGCGCCCTGCCGCTGGCGTGGTCCCGGACCGTGGCCGGGCTCCGGGAGGCCGGCTGGCTGGCCTGCACGATCACCGCCGGGCAGGCCTTCGGCGGGGACCTCGAGGCGGTCACCGTGCACACCGCGCTGCTCGCCGCCCGGCACGTGGTCGGCGCGGACCTGGCCGTCGTCGTCCAGGGCCCGGGCAACCTGGGCACCGAGACCCGGTGGGGCTTCTCCGGGGTCGCGGCCGGTGAGGCGCTGAACGCCGCGGCCGTGCTCGACGGCCGGCCGGTCGCCGGCCTCCGGGTCTCGCAGGCCGACGCGCGCCCGCGTCATCAGGGCCTGTCCCACCACAGCCGGACCGCCTTCGGCCGGGTGCTGGCCCACCCCGCCGACCTCCCCATCCCTGTCGCCTTCCCCCCCTCCCCGACCGAGCGAGCGCTGTGCACCGACCGGGCGAGCGCTGTGCACCGACCGGGCGAGCGTCCTGCTCTCGACGCCTGCCTGGAGCGGGTCGCCGAGCAGGCCGCCGAGCTGGTCGCCGAGGCGCCGCACCTGCGCGCGGTGCCGGTGCCGACACAAGGACTGCTGGAGGCGCTGCGGCATACCCCCGTGCGGTTGTCCACGATGGGACGGGGCCTGGAGGACGACCCCGCCGCCTTCGTCGCGGCGGCGGTCGCGGGGCGGCACGCGGCGTCCCTGCTGCGCTGAGGCCGCCCTAGGCTGGCGGTATGCCCGTCACCGACCTCTCGTCCTACCTCGCCGACGTGCTCATGGACCTGGTCGAGGTGCACGACGGCGAGCCGCACCCCACGCACGCCGAGGCGGACCTGGAGCAGCAGGCGGTAGCGCTGGTCGACCTGGACGGTCAGGTCTGGCAGGCCGGGGACGCCGAGCACCACTTCCCCATCCAGTCGATGAGCAAGGCGCTGGTCTACGGCCTGGCTATCGACTGCGTCGGGGCGGCCGAGGTGCACCGGCACATCGACGTCGAGCCCTCCGGGGACGCGTTCAACCGGATCAGCCTGAACCACGGCTCGAACCGTCCGGCGAACCCGATGATCAACGCCGGGGCGCTGACCGCGCACTCGCTGGTCACCGGCCCCTCCGCGCAGGAGCGCTTCGAGCGGATCCACGGGCTGCTCAGCGCGATGGCCGGCCGGGACCTGGAGATCGACCAGGGCTGCTACGACACGGAGATGGCCACCTCGGACCGCAACATGGGCATCGCGCACATGGTCAAGGCCCTCAGCGAGCTGCCGGACGCCCCGCACGACGTGGTCGACGGCTACACGCGGCAGTGCGCGCTGCGGGTGAGCACCGTCGAGCTGGCCAGGATGGGCGCGACGCTGGCCTCCGGTGGGCTGCTGCCCGGGTCCGGCGAACGGGTACTCAGCCGGGAGGCCTGCGGGCACGTCCTCTCGGTGATGATGACGTGCGGCATGTACGACGCGGCCGGGGACTGGGTGAGCAGCGTCGGCATACCGGCCAAGAGCGGGATCGGTGGTGGCATCCTGGGCGCGGTGCCGAACCGCTGCGGGATCGCCACCTACTCACCCCGGCTGGACGAGCACGGCAACCCGGTGCGGGGCATCAGGATCTTCCAACGGCTCAGCCCCGACCTCGACCTGCACCTGTTGAGGCCGGGTCGGGACCGGGGCTGAGGGCGTCCGGTCGGTGCCGTGCCGGCACCGTGAGCAGCGTCGGTCAGCGCACGTCGACGAGGTCGACGACGAAGATCAGCGTCTCGCCGCCCTTGATCGCGCCGCCCGCGCCACGGTCGCCGTAGCCCAGGTGCGGCGGGATGGTGATCCGGCGCCGGCCGCCCACGCGCATACCGAGCAGGCCCTGGTCCCAGCCCTGGATGACCTGGCCGACACCGACCGTGAACTCCAGCGGCTCGCCCCGGTTCCAGGACGCGTCGAACTCCTCTCCGGTGGACCAGGAGACCCCGACGTAGTGGGCTGAGATGCCCTTGCCGGCGGTGGCCTCGGTGCCCTTGCCGACCTCGATGTCCTCGACGAGCAGCTCGGTGGGCGGGGTGTCGCCCGGGAAGTCGACCTCGGGCTTGGCCTTCTGGACGCGGCCGAAGGGTGAGTCGGTCATGGATCGCTCCTTGGGTTCGGGGGTATGCGGTCGGTCAGGAGACCATCAGCGACGCTCGGTGGGCCGGTGGGCAACCACGGGCGACGCTCGGTCGGAAGAAGGGGAAGTGCTCAGGAGGCGCCGAGGATGTCGATGACGAAGACGAGGTCCTCGCCCTCCAGGGGGTTCGCCGGGGGCTGTCCGTCGCCGGTCTCGGCGGCGGCGTCGTCCTCGGGCGCCTCGCCGTAGGCCTGGTCGGCCGGGATGACCAGCAGCACCCGGGAGCCGACGTTCTGGCCGACGAGGCCTTCGTCCCAGCCGGTGATGACCTGGCCGACGCCGATCGGGAACTCGGTCGGCTCGCCGCGGTCGTAGGAGGCGTCGAACTGCTCCCCGTTCGACAGCTGCACCCCGGTGTAGTGCACCCGGATCGTCTGGCCGGCCACGACCTCGGGGCCCTCGCCCTGGATCAGCACCTGCTCGACGAGCTGGTCGGGGGCCTCGACACCCTCCACGTCGATCTGCGCGGCGCTCTCGCCGTCCGTCTCGACGGTGGGCAGGCCCTCCTCGGGCTCGACCTCCTCGCCCTCCGCCTGGGTCAGCGGCTCACCGGTCTCGAGAACCTCCATGTAGAAGATCATCGTGTCGGTGGCACCGACCCCCAGCTGCGGGTTGCCGGCCTCGCCGAAGGCGTCGGCCGCCGGGATCGTCATCAGCAGCTCGTCGCCGACGTTGCTGCCCGGCAGCACCTCGGTGAACGCCGGGAAGATCCCCTCGTCGGTCATGTCCAGGGTGACGGCCTCGTCGTTCTCGAAGGTGGAGACCAGCTCGTCACCGGTGCTGCCGTTGACGGTCAGGTAGCGGACCCGCACCTCGTGCGTGTCGGCCACCTCGTCGCCGTCGCCCTCGGTGAGCACCTCACTCTCCGTCTGCGCCGCCACGAAGGGCAGGTCCCCGTCGGCGAACGGCTCCCCGTCCCAGGTGAGCGCGGGGACGTCGCCGTCGGTGTCCACGCCCAGGTCGGCCAGGTCGCCGTTCGGCGCTGCCGAGGTGGCCGCGGCGTCGTCGCCGGGAGCGCTGGTCGCAGCCGCGTCGTCACTGCTCGAGGCGTCGTCGCCCGAGCCGGTGTCGCACGCCGCGAGGAAGACGAGAGGAGCGGCGGCAACCGCCAGGAACCGCATACGGGGAGAGCGCACAGGCGCGTCCTTTGCTGTGTCGAGGTACGTGGGCAACCGGGTCAGCCTAACGCGGCGACCCTGGAGATCCGGTGGGAGCGTGGCTCAGACACCCCGCGGGGTGGGCCGTCCCTCACCACGGCGGATGTGCGCGATCAGCTCCTCCACCCGGGCGTCCACGCTCACCAGCGGATCCTTGCAGATGATCGTCCGCTGCGCGGTGTCGTTGAGCTTGAGGTGCACCCAGTCCACGGTGAAGTCCCGTCCGTGCTCCTGGGCGGCGCGCACGAAGTCTCCCCGCAGCCGGGCCCGGGTCTGCGGCGGGTCGGTGGTGGCCGCCGTGATCCGCGCGTCGTCCACCACGGTCCGCGCCGCACCGGAGCGTTCCAGGATCCTGGCGAGCCCCCGGGTCGGGTGGATGTCGTGCCAGGCGAGGTCCAGCTGCTGCAGCCGCTCGTCCCAGGGCTCCAGCCCGTGCCGGGCGGCGTAGGAGTCGAGCAGCTTCTTCTTCATCACCCACTCGATCTCGGTGTCGACCAGGTGCAGCTGGTCGCTCTCGATCGCGTGCAGGCCGCGCTCCCACAGCTCCAGCACCTCACGGTAGGGCGAGAGCTCCGCCAGACCTGCGCCCCGGGCATACCCCTGCGCCAGCTCCAGGAGCCGGCCCTGCAGCCCCAGCGCGGTGACCGTGCCTCCCCGGCGCAGCGCCAGCGGACGGCGACCGGTGGGGTCCCGGCTGACGTCCCGGATGGCCTGCATCGGGTTGCCCAGCACCAGGTCGGGGACCACGGTGCCCGCCTCCAGCATCCGCAGCACCAGGTCGGTGGTGCCCAGGCGCAGCAGCGTGGTGGTCTGGCTCATCGTGGAGTCGCCGACGATGACGTGCAGCCGCCGGTGCTTCTCCGGGTCCGCGTGCGGCTCGTCGCGGGTGTTGATGATCGGTCGGGACCGGGTGGTCGCCGAGCTGAGGTCCTCCCACATGTGGTCCGCCCGCTGGGAGACGAGGTAGGTGGCCCGCCCCTCGGTGACGTGCAGCCTGCCCGCCCCGGTGACCAGCTGCCGGGTCACCAGGAAGGGCACCAGGGTGTCGGTGATGCGCTCCATCCGGCTGCGCCGCTCGACCTGGTAGTTCTCGTGCGAGCCGTAGGAGTTGCCGCGCGAGTCAACGTTGTTCTTCAGCACGTACACCGTGGCGTCCATGCCCTCCTCCGCGAGCCGGCGCTCGGCGTCCGCGGCGAGGTCCTGCACGACGATCTCACCGGCGCGGTCGTGGGCCACCAGGTCGAGCAGGTCGGCGCACTCGGCGGTCGCGTACTCCGGGTGCGAGCCGACGTCCAGGTAGAGCCGGGAGCCGTTGGACAGGAAGACGTTGGAGGACCTGCCCCAGGCCACCACCTTGCGGAACAGGTAGCGGGCGACCTCCTCCGGGGACAGTCGCGCGCTGCCCCGGAAGGTGGCGTTGACACCGAACTCGGTCTCCACGCCCATCACCCGACGGATCACTCGCCACCCTTCTGCACGAAGCCGTGCACGAAGTCGGAGGCGTTGGTCTCCAGCACCCCGTCGATCTCGTCCAGGAGCGAGTCGAGGGCCGCGTCGCGCTCCGCGCTCTGGGCCGCGGGTGCGGCCGGGGGCGGGACCTCCGGTGCACCCCCGTCACCGTCGTCGCGCCGCCCCTGGCGGTCGAACTGATGCTGTGACATAGGCAGATCCTCTCAGACGTCCTCGGTGGCGATCTCGGTGAGCAACGACGCGGCGTCGGTATGCCGGTCCAGCAGGTCCTGGGTCCGTTCCCGGGTGCCCCCGGTCGGCTCCGCCAGCCGCACCCGGCGTGACCTCCCCGCGTCGTCGAGCAGCACCACCGAGTCCCAGGACGCGCCGCGCACCCCGCCGGACGGGCCGTAGCGGCGCACGCACTCCCCGCGGAACCAGGCCCGGGTGTCCTCCGGCGGCTGCACCACCGCGGCGCCGATCTGCTCGTCGTCGACCAGCCGTTCCAGCTGGCCCGCGGCCCGCAGCCGCTGCGCCAGGCCGCGCTGCGGGTCCAGGTCGTGCCACTGGATGTCCATCGCGGCCAGCCGGGGATCGCCCCAGTCGGCCCCGGAGCGGTCCGCGAACCGGCGCAGCAGGCCCAGCTTGGCGACCCACTCGACCCGGTCGGCGGCCTCGGCGGGGTCGCGGCGCAGCACGTCGAGCACCTCGCGCCAGCGGGAGAGGACGGCCGGGGTCCCGTCACGGTCGTCCCGGTCCCCTCCCCCGGCCTCCGACGCCCAGGCCGGGTGGTCGGAGGCGGCAGCAGTCTCGACCGCCTGCAGATGCGCCTCCACCAGGTCGAGCCCGGTCAGGCTGCGTCCGTCGGCCAACGGCACCGTGGCGCGCAGGGTGGGGTCGTGCGAGATGGCCCGGGCGGCCGCCACCGGGTGCGCCGGACGCAGGCCCCGCAGCAGGTGCGGGTGGGTCTCGATCACCCGCAGCACCGCGGACAGCGAGCCCAGCGCCAGGTAGGTGGTGACGTCGGCGAGGGTCGCGTCCCCGACGATCACGTGCAACCGGCGGTGCAGGTGCGGGGTGGCGTGCGGCTCGTCCCGGGTGTTGACGATGGGCCGGCGCAGGGTGGTCTCCAGGCCGACCTCGGCCTCCAGGTAGTCGGCGCGCTGGGAGAGCTGGAAGCCGGGCTGCTCGCTGGCCTGGCCGATCCCGACCCTGCCGGCACCGGCGATCACCGGCCGGGCCACCAGGAACGGGATGAGCAGCTCCGCGAGCCGGTCGAAGGGGACCGACCGCGGGACGAGGTAGTTCTCGTGGGTGCCGTAGGAGGCGCCCTTGCCGTCGACGTTGTTCTTGTAGAGGCGGACGTCCAGCCCCTGCTCCGCCAGGGTGGCCGTCGCCCGTCGGGCCACCAGCTCGCCGGCGCGGTCGTAGCGCACCGCCTGCAGCGGTCCGGTGACCTCGGGAGAGGAGTACTCCGGGTGGGCGTGGTCGACGTAGAACCGGGCGCCGTTGGACAGCACCGAGGTCGCGATCGTCGGGTCCTCGACGTCGGTCAGCTGGGACCGGTGGGCCAGCGCCCGGGCCATCTCGAAGCCTCGCGCGTCCCGCAGCGGGGTCTCGTCGGCGTAGTCCCAGCCGGCGCCGCTGGGCAGCGCCGCCCCCGTCGGCGCCCCGGCGGCATACGCCCGGACCAGCTGGCCGGAGAGCACCATCGGGGTGACCGGCTGCCCGGCCGGGTCGAGCTGGGTGCTGGTGATGCCCAGCTCGGTCTCGATGCCCATCACCCGTCGCACGCTCATCGGCCCGATCCTCGCATCAGGCGTCGACCCGGGTCGGGCGGGGCACGCCGGTGACGATGTCCAGGTCCAGGGTGGTGGAGGTGGCCAGCACGGTGAGCGCGCGGGAACGGGTGCGCCCGGTCTCGTGGTCCACCGCGGTCAGCACGTACCGACCGGCCGGGGGCAGGCCGGCCTCGTAGTAGCCGTGCTCGTCGGTGCGGGCGGTGCCGACGAACTCCCCCGAGTGCTTGATCAGCGAGACCAGCACGTCACCCATCGGGACGCCGTCGTCGTAGATGTGCCCGGAGAGCAGCAACCGTCGGGTCATCGTCACGTCCTGCTCCTGGCCGACGGCCAGGTCGACCAGCGCGGACTGCGGCGCCCAGCCGTCGGCCGAGACGACGAGCAGGTACTGGCCCGGCTCCGGCAGCGCGAGCGTGTAGCGGCCCTCCCCGTCGGTGCGGCCCCAGTCGGTGTGCCGACCGTCCGGGCGCAGCACGGTGGCCACCGCCTGGCGCAGCGGCCGCCCCTGGGGGCCGACCACCCGGCCGCGGACCAGCAGCTCGGGCAGCTCGCCGCCGAGCTTGACCTCGGTGCGCTCGCCCACCGGGGCACCTGCGGCGCCCGCGGCCTGGGCGTCGGCGTCCGCCAGCGCCCGCTGCGGACGGCGGATGAACGTCGCGATCAGGGCACCACCGAGCGCGGCCCCGGCGCCCGCCCAGAAGATCAGCTGGTAGGCCTCCAGGCTCGGCGCCATCTGCCCGGTGCTGGTGGTCATCATCGACGCCGCGAAGACCGCTGCCACCATGGCCGAGGCCGAGGAGGTGCCGATCGAGCGGAGCAGCGTGTTCAGGCCGTTCGCGGAGGCGGTCTCGGTGATCGGCACGGCGCGCATGATCAGGGTCGGCATCGCTGCGAAGGCCAGCGCGGTGCCGAGCGAGGCGATCCCCGAGGTGACCATCACCTCCAGCACGGAGCCGTGCAGCAGCGACCGCCCGATGAAGCCGATCCCGATCGTCACCGCCCCCGCGATCAGCACCGCCCGGGGCCCGAACTTCGTGATGAAGCCCGCGGAGACCGGGGACATCAGCACCATCAGGATGCCGGAGGGCAGCATCACCAGGCCGGTGTTGATGACCGACAGCCCGAACCCGTAGCCGGTCTCCTCGGGCATCTGCACCTGCTGCACCGAGGTGAGGAAGTTGGCGAACATGGCGAAGCCGATGAGCACCGAGGCGCTGTTGGTCAGCAGCACGGTGCGCCGCATCGAGGTGCGGATATCGACCAGCGGCTGCCCGGCCCGCAGCTCCCAGGGCACCCACGCCGCCAGCACCAGGCCGGCCCCGGCCAGCAGGCTGAGGGTGATCGGGGACGACCAGCCCCAGCTGCCGGCCTTGCTCACCGCCAGCAGGAAACAGGTCAGTGCCACCGACAGCAGCAGCGCGCCGACGTAGTCGAAGCGGCCCCGGGTGCGCACCGTCGACTCGGGCACCACCTTGTGGACGGCCACCAGCATGATCACGGCGAATCCGCCGGACACCAGGAAGAGGGTGTGCCAGTCGAAGTTCTCGTAGATCACCCCGGCCAGCGGCATACCGATCGCGCCGCCGATGCCCAGGGTGGCCGACATCAGGGCCACGCCGGAGCCGACCTTCTCCGCGGGCAGGTGGTCGCGCATGATGCTGATCCCGACCGGCACCAGGCAAGCACCCAGCCCGGACAGCCCCCGGCCCACGATGACCAGCATCAGATCGGCGCTCAGCGCGGAGATGACCGACCCGACGATGACCGCCCACATGCACACGATGAGCATCAGCCGCTTGCCGAACATGTCCGCCAGCCGGGACACGATCGGGGTGCCCACGGCCGCGGTCAGCAGGGTGGCGGTGACCAGCCAGGAGGCGTTGTCGCTGGTGGTGTCCAGGATCTCCGGGAAGTCCGGGAGCAACGGCAGCACCAGCGTCTGCTGGAGCGAGACGAGGGTGCCGCAGAGCGCGAGGACCACGATGATCGCGGTGGTGGGGACGGCCGCCGGTGATTGGTCTGGTCGGGCGTCGCCCCCGGAAGATGACATGTCTCAGACCTTACGCCGGGCCCCCGACAGCCGTGTCGCCAGCACCACGGCCCCGCGCCAACCCACCATGCCGCCGACCAGCACGACGCCGGCCACCACCACGAAGGCCGGTGCCGTGCCGGCACCGCTGAGCTGGCGCAGCAGCATGCCCACGACCAGGGTGGTCAGCCCGACGGCCAGGCCCTCCAGCCACCAGCGCCGGGTGCGCAGGGTGAGCACCCGACCGAGGACGAGGCCGGCCAGGAACGGCCACGCCGTCCCGAGCACGCCGGACACGCTGAGACCCAGCTGGTGGTCGGAGCGCCCCGCGGTGGCGAAGGCCAGGACCAGCACCGGGTCCACCAGGTCGCGCGGGCGCACGCGCTCAGCCGCCGAGGTCGACCGAGCGCCCGGGCCGGGCCCCGGTGGCGTTGCCGACCAGGGTCCGGATGTAGGTGATCCGCTCCCCCTTCTTGCCGGAGACCCGGGCCCAGTCGTCGGGGTTGGTGGTGTTGGGCAGGTCCTCGTTCTCCCGGAACTCGTCCAGGTAGGCGCGCTCCAGGTGCGCCGGGGTCAGGCCCTCCTCGCCTCGCGTCAGGTAGTCCTTGATCGCCAGCTTCTTGGCCCGGTCGACGATGTTGTGCACCATCGCCCCGGAGGCGAAGTCGCGGAAGTAGAGCACCTCCTTGTCACCGCCGGCGTAGGTGACCTCGAGGAAGGCGTTGGCCGGGGACACGGCATACATGTGCTCCACCACCCCGTCGATGAGGTGCGCCACCGCCCGCGCCGGGTCGCCGTCGTGCGCGGCCAGGGTGTCGGCGTGCAGCGGTATGCCCGTGGTCAGGTACTTGGAGAAGATGTCCCGCGCCCCGTCGGCGTCCGGCCGCTCGATCTTGATCTTCACGTCCAGCCGGCCCGGGCGCAGGATCGCCGGGTCGATCATGTCCTCCCGGTTGGAGGCGCCGATGACGATGACGTTGTCGAGCCTCTCGACGCCGTCGATCTCGGCCAGCAGCTGCGGCACGATCGTGGTCTCCACGTCCGAGGACACCCCGGACCCGCGGGTCCGGAACAACGACTCCATCTCGTCGAAGAAGACCACCACCGGGTCGCCCTGGGCCGACTTCTCGCGGGCCCGCTGGAAGATCATCCGGATGTGCCGCTCGGTCTCGCCGACGTACTTGTTGAGCAGCTCGGGGCCCTTCACGTTGAGGAAGTAGCTGCGCGGGGTGCGCGTGCCGCTGCCCACGCCGTCGCGGTCGCCCTCGCCGCTGTCCCCGTCCCGCCGGGAGGCCGCCTGACGTGCCAGCGACGCGGCCACAGCCTTGGCGATGAGGGTCTTGCCGCACCCGGGTGGGCCGTAGAGCAGGACACCCTTCGGCGGGCGCAGCTGGTGCGCCTCGTAGAGGTCGGCGTGCAGGAAGGGCAGCTCCACCGCGTCCCGGATCTGCTCGATCTGGCCGGTGAGACCCCCGATGTCCGCATAGCCGATGTCGGGCACCTCCTCGAGCATCAGCTCGGTGACCTCCGGGCGCTCGATGCGCTCGACGACGAGGCCGCTGCGGCTGTCCAGCAGCAGCGCGTCACCGACCCGCACCGGGGCGTCCTGCACCGGCCCGGCCCGGCGAACCACCCGCTCGTCCTCGCCGCGGACCAGCACCGTGAGCCGGCCGTCCGGCAGCAGCTCCTTGCAGGTGACGACGTCGCCGCCGCGCTCGTAACCGGCCACCGCGACCACCGCCTGCGCCTCGTTGAGGAGCACCTCCCGGCCGGGCCGCAGCTGGGCGGTGTCCAGCTCGGAGGAGATCGTGGTCCGGATCCGCCGGCCCGAGACGGAGACGTCCACCGTCCCGTCACCGACCAGGCCCAGCACCTGCCCCATCGTCAGTGGCGGGCTGGCGAGGGCGTCCAGGTCCTCGCGCAGGCCGACGATCCGGGCCTTCGCGCTCTTCAGCGTGGTGGTCAGGGCGTCGTTCTGGTTCTTGAGGTCCGACACCCGGGAGGTCAGCGCCTGCACCTGCTGCTCCAGGTGGCGCTCCCGCCCGGGGACCTCGCCCGAGCTCTGCTGGCTCACGACTCCTCCTCGCGGTCGGTGACCCGGTCGGCGGTGGCGGTGGCGTCCCGCCGGGTCCGCCGCAGGCGCTTGTCCGAGACCGGCCGCTCGCCCAGCTCCTCGGGCGACCAGGTGCCCTCGGCGGCCGTGTAGTCGTCCCCGTAGGCGCCCGGTGCGGGGCGCTTCTTGCGGGTCGGGGCCAGCGTGTCCGGCGCCATCCTGCGCATCATCACCAGGAAGCCGGTATGCGCGTGCATCCGGTGCTCGGGACGCACCGCCAGGCCCTCCAGGTGCCACCCACGCACCATCGACTCCCAGGCCTGCGGCTCGGTCCAGCCGCCGGCGGCCTTCGCGACCTCGGCCACCCGGGACAGCTGGGTGGTGGTGGCGACGTAGCAGATGAGCACCCCACCGGGCACCAGCGCCTCACCGACCGCGTCCAGGCACTCCCAGGGGGCGAGCATGTCCAGCACCACCCGGTCCACGGTGCCGGGCTCGACGGCCGCGGGCAGGGCCTCCACCAGGTCGCCCACGGTCACCGTCCAGGCGGGGTGGTCCTCACCGAAGAAGGTGCGGGCGTTGGCCCGGGCGATCTCGGCGAAGTCCTCGCGCCGCTCGAAGCTGAGCAGGCGGCCGGACTCCCCCACGGCGCGCAGCAGGGACAGCGACAGGGCCCCGGAGCCGACCCCGGCCTCGACGACGGTCGCGCCCGGGAAGATGTCGGCATAGGTCACGATCTGCCCGGCGTCCTTGGGGTAGACGACCTGGGCGCCCCGGGGCATGGAGAGCACGAAGTCGGCCAGCAGCGGGCGCAGCGCCAGGTAGTCCGTCCCCGAGGTGTGCCGGACCACGGCACCGTCGGGGACCCCGATGAGGTCGTCGTGCTTGAGGTGCCCCCGGTGGGTGTGGAACTCCTTGCCCGCCTCCAGGGTGATGGTGTGCAGCCGACCCTTGGGGTCGGTCAGCTGCACGCGGTCGCCCGCTCGGAAAGGTCCACGCCGTAGGTCGGCACCGCTCGGACTGCTCACCGGGTCAGTCTACGAGCCGACCGGGCGGGTCCGGACGGCCTCGCGGGTGGTGACCACGCCCCACGGCGTGCCGGTCGCGTCGAGCAGCGCGACGACTCCCGAGCCGGTGCTGCGCATCACCTCGATCACCTCGTCCAGGCGGGCCTCCGGCCCCATCGGGACGGCCCAGCCGGCCGGCAGGCGTACCCCGACGGCGGAGGCGGGGGTGGTGGGCCAGGCCCGGGTCGGGACCTGCTGCAGGGCCGGCGGGTCGACCAGACCGTCGGGGCGGCCGAGGTGGTCCAGCAGGATCCAGACCGGGTGCTCGTCCCACCGCACCGTGTCCAGCGGGGCGTCCGCGGCCACCGTCCCCGGCCGCAGGGCCACCTCGGCGGCGCTGCGGCGGGAGGCCAGCAGCCCCTGACGCCCCAGCCGGACGGCCTGGCTGGCGCCCTGCCAGAGGAAGACGGCGAGCACCGCGATGACCGCCACCCGGGTCAGCGAGAGCTGCTGGTCCCCGATCAGCGCGGGCAGCAGCAGGTAGGCGGCGGCCAGCACCACCAGCACCCGGCCCGACCAGCCGGCGACCAGGGTGCCCCGGTGCCGGCTGCCGGTCACCTTCCACACCGCCGCCTCCAGCAGGTACCCGCCGTCCAGCGGGAGGGCGGGGACCAGGTTGAAGAGGGCGACGAAGGTGTTGGCCCAGGCGAAGGCATACGCCAGGAGCAGCGGGACCCCGCCGTCCAGGGTGCCGAGCAGCCCCCAGCCCAGCAGCGCCAGCACCCCGTTGGACAGGGGCCCCACGACGGCCACCGCGGCGCTGCGCCCGGGGGTGCCCCCGGCACCGTCGTGCGCGGTGTGGCCGCCCCAGAAGTCGGCGACGATCCGGAAGACCCCGAAGCCGACCCGTTGCGCGACCAGGGCGTGCGCCGCCTCGTGCACCAGGACGGAGACCAGCAGCAGCAGCACGAAGCCGAACGCCACGGCGTAGCTCCACGCCCCCAGCTCCGGCAGGACGCCCTGGACGGTGGGCCCGAACAGGGCGACCATCAGGACGGCCACGATCACCCAGCTGCCACCGAGGTGGACCGGGATGCCGGACAGGGTGGCGATCCGCCACCCGTGACTGCGCTGCATACCCCGAGCGTAGACGCGGACCGGGCGGGGGCCGGCGGCGCCACCGCCCGGTCGGGACCGTCGGTGGCGCTGCGTAGAGTGCGCGCCATGGCGCACCCGGAGCAGGAGACGACCTGGTCCCGCGCCCTGTCCCCGTCCCGCGCCGCCGACTTCATGCAGTGCCCCATGCTCTACCGCTTCCGGGTGGTGGACCGGCTGCCGGAGCCGCCGAGCCAGCCGGCCGCGCGGGGGACGCTGGTGCACGGGGTGCTGGAGCGGCTCTTCGACCTGCCGGCGCACGAGCGGACCGTCCAACGGGCCACCGAGATGGTGCCCGGGGAGTGGGAGCGGCTCACCACGGACCGGCCCGAGCTCGCCGAGCTGGCCCAGGAGGAGACCGTCCGCGACGCCAGCACGCTGCTGGAGAAGTGGTTCACCCTGGAGGACCCCACCCGGCTGGAGCCGGCCGAGCGGGAGCTGTACGTCGAGGCCGACCTGGACGGGCTGGTCATCCGGGGGTATGTCGACCGGCTGGACGAGACCCCGGACGGTCGGCTGCGGGTGGTCGACTACAAGACGGGACGGGCCCCCTCGGAGACCTTCGAGGGCAAGGCCCTGTTCCAGCTGCGCTTCTACGCGTTGGCGCTGTGGCGCAGCCGGGGCGTGATGCCCACCCGGCTGCAGCTGGTCTACCCCCGGGACGGCACCGTGCTGTGGGTGGACCCGACCGAGGCGGACCTGCTCGCCACGGAGCGCAAGATCCTGGCGCTGTGGGAGGCCATCGAGCAGGTGGCCCGGGAGGGCACCTGGCAGCCGCGTCGGGGGTTCGCCTGCCGCTGGTGCGCCCACCAGGCGGTATGCCCCGCGTGGGGCGGCACGCCGCCGCCGCTGCCCGAGGGGGCCACCCGGTTGGCGCTGGACCCTCGATCCGCCGGGCGCGCCACCCGTGGTGGGGCCGCGGAGACCGACCCGGAGGAGTAGCGCGGGGGCGTCAGCCCCGAGGGGTGTCGTCGTCGCGACGCCGCAGGTAGCGCTCGAACTCCTTGGCGATCGCGTCGCCGGAGGCCTCCGGCAGGTCCGCGGTGTCCTGCGCCTCCTCGAGCTGGCGGACGTAGTCGGCGACCTCCTCGTCGCTGTCCGCGAGGTCGTCGACGCCCCGCTCCCAGGCCTGGGCGGCCTCCACGACCGCGGTGTCGTCGATGACGCAGTCGAGCAGCTCCTCGACCTGGCCCAGCAGGGCCAGCGAGGCCTTCGGCGACGGCGGCCCCCCGGCGTAGTGCGGCACCGCCGCCCAGCAGGACAGGGTCGGCAGGTGCTGCTGGCGGGCCTCGTCGGTGAGCACCCCGATGATCCCGGTGGGTCCCTCGTAGGTGCTGCGTTCGATGTCGTCGTCGCTCTCCAGCAGCTCGGCGTCCTCCGAGGTCACCCCGATGGGGATGGGCCGGGTGTGCGGCACGTCCGCGAGCAGACCGCCCAGGACCACCAGCATCTGCGCGTCGTGGTCCAGCAGGTAGCCCAGTAGGTCGAGCGCGAAGGTGCGCCAACGCACCGACGGCTCGATGCCCAGGACCAGCAGCACGTCCCGGCCCAGGGGCGTGTCGCGGGCCAGCATCACCCGGGTGGTGGGGGGGGGGGGGGGGGGGGGGGGGGGAGGGAGGGGGGGGGGGGGGGGGGGGGGGGAGGGGGGGGGGGGGGGG
>NZ_JBJFZU010000008.1:0-174239 GCF_045032955.1 Serinicoccus shuyuelongi
TGGGCCCGCCGGCCCCTCTCCCTCCCCTCGACGGTGAGGATCTGCGGTCTGTTCACCTGGAAGTCGTAGAAGTCCTCGGGGTCCATCGCGGCGACCACCTCCGCGTCCCAGACGCGGGCGAGGTGCTCGATCACCGCCGAGGCGCACTCGCCGGCGTCGTTCCATCCCTCGAAGGCGGCGATGACGATCGGGTCGCGCAGCTCCCCGGTCTCGTGCAGCTCGATCATTCCTCGCCTTCCTCGCGTCGCAGGACCGTGCCGTCCAGCCTACGTCCCGACCGTCTAGCGTGGAGCCGTGACCCGCGACACGACTTCCGCCACCGAGGCCACCGCCCCCGCCGCCGTCCCACCGCTGCTCCGAGCGGTGCTCTGGGACATGGACGGCACCATCGTCGACACCGAGCCCTACTGGATCGCCGAGGAGTACCGGCTGGTCGAGGAGGCGGGCGGGACGTGGTCGGACGCGGACGCCCACGAGCTCGTCGGCCAGGACCTGCTGACCTCGGCCCGGCTGATCCTGGACCGCACCCCCGTGCAGGGCACCCCGGAGCAGGTGGTGCGCCGGCTGCTGGGTGGGGTGGTCACCCGGATGCGGGATCACGTGCCGTGGCGCCCCGGGGCCCGGGAGCTGCTCGCGGAGCTGCGGGCCGAGGGCATACCGTGCGCGCTGGTAACGATGTCCTGGACCGAGCTGGCCGACGTGCTGGTCGAGCAGCTGCCCGAGGGCACCTTCGCCGCCGTCGTCACCGGGGACCAGGTGCAGCGCGGCAAGCCCGACCCGGAGGCCTACCAGGTCGCGGCCGGGCGGCTGGGGGTCGAGCCGGGCGGGTGCGTGGCGATCGAGGACTCCCCCACCGGCGCGACCTCGGCCATCGCCGCCGGCGTCCCCACCCTGGTGGTGCCGCACACGGTGCCGGTCCCCGAGCTGCGGGGCAGCGTCCGGGCCGACGGGCTCAGCGGTATGCGGGCCGCCGACCTCGGTGACGTCCTGGGCAGGCTCGCCTCAGAGCTGCACGCCGAGCAGGGTGTCGACGGCGCGGGCCACCAGGTCTGAGGCCGGCTCACCGGCGGCGACGTTCGTCGCCCAGGTGTCGACGGCGGCCAGCGCACCGGGGCTGTCCAGGTCGTCCGCCAGGCAGGCCCGCATCCGCGCCACGGTGGACTCACCCAGCTCGGTGACCGACTCGTGGGCCGCCATGTCGGCGGCCCGCTGCCACAGGTCCAACCGGTCCTGCGCCTCGCGCAGCAGCCCGTCGGTCCACTCCCACCCGGTCCGGTAGTGCTGGGCCAGCAGCACCAGCCGGATCGCCATCGGGTCCACGCCGGCGTGGCGCAGCTGGGAGACGAGCACCAGGTTGCCCTTGCTCTTGCTCATCTTCTCGCCGTCCAGGCCGACCATGGCCTGGTGGACGTAGGCCCGGGCGAAGGGCTCCCCGCTGAGCGCGGTCGCCTGCACGGCGCTCATCTCGTGGTGCGGGAAGATCAGGTCGGTGCCGCCGCCCTGCACGTCGAAGGGGGTACCCAGGTGGCGCTGGGCGATCGTGGAGCACTCGATGTGCCAGCCCGGCCGCCCACGGCCCAGGGTGCCGCCGTCCCAGTGCGGCTCACCCTCGCGCCCGGCCCGCCAGAGCAACGGGTCCAGCGGGTCCCGCTTGCCGGCCCGCTCGGGGTCCCCACCACGCTCGGCGAAGACCGCGGACATCTCCTCCCGTGACCACCCGGAGACGGTGCCGAAGGTGGGCTGGGTGGACAGGTCGAGGTACACGTCGACCTGTCGCGCGTCGGCGACCGTGGCCTGCCCCTCGGGGACCGGCACCTCGTAGGCGAGACCGGCGGCCAGCATCCGCTGCACGGCCTGCACGTCGTCCGGGATGCCCTCCACGGCACCGACGTAGTGGTCCGGCGCCAGCACCCGCAGCGCCTCCATGTCGGTGAAGAACAGCTCGATCTCGCGCTGCGCCAGGTCCTGCCAGGCGACCCCGTCGCGCTCGGCCCGCTCCAGCAGCGGCTCGTCGACGTCGGTGACGTTCTGCACGTACTCCACCGCCAGGCCGGCGTCCAACCAGGCCCGCTGCAGCAGGTCGAAGGTGACGTAGGTGGCGGCGTGCCCCACGTGGGTGGCGTCGTACGGGGTGATGCCGCAGACGTAGAGCCGCGCGGTCCCCTCACGCCCGGTCAGCTCGCGCAGCTCCCCCGAGGCGGTGTCGTGCACCCGTACGGCCTCACCACCCTGCTCGATCGGCAAGCGTGGGACGGGGGTGGTGGACCAAGTCTTCACAGCGGGGAGCCTAACCGTGCCCACCGTCACCACAACGGCCAGGGCAGCGGATAGCGCCCCGGCGGCGGCAGCGGGAGCGCGTCCGCCTCCAGCACCGCGGCGCAGCGGTCGTCCAGCGCCGACAGCTCCGCGGCGGAGAGCATCTCGGTGAGGGCCGGGAGATCCTGGACCGCCGAGCGCACGGCGCCCGTCGCGGCCCGGTCGGTCTCCGTCAACGGGTCGCCGGCCCAGCCCCACAGGACGCTGCGCAGCTTGTCCTCCTCGTGCAGGCATACCCCGTGGTCGAAGCCCCGCAGCCGCCCCTCGCGGTCCAGGGTCAGGTGCGCCGCCTTGCGGTCCGCGTTGTTGATGAGCACGTCGAGCAGGGCCATCGAGCGCAGCCGCGGGTCGTCGGCGTGGGCGATGACGAAGGGGGTGCCGTCCTCGTCCTCCCCGGTGACCACCGCGAGCCAGCCCTGCTCGGGCAGCGCGTCGGCCGGAAAGACGTCGACCAGCCCCGCCGAGGGGTCCGCGAGGCGCTCCTCGTCCTGCTCCACCCACCACTGCACCGAGCCGGGGCCGAACGGCCCGTCGCGCAGCACCGTCGGGGGCACCAGGTCGAACCCGCCGGCCCGGGACAGCAGGTATGCCGCCACCTCACGGGAGGCGAGGGTCCCGGCGGGGAAGTCGTGCAGCGGGCGTTCGCCGCGCACCGGCTTGTAGACCGCACGGTGGCCGGTTGGCCGTCCTTGCGCGTCGGTGAGGTCGACCAGGACGGTGAGGTTGCTGGCCTGCGGCAGTGCCCCGACCGGCTCGATGGTGAGGCGGGTCAGCAGGTCGAGCGCCTCGTCCTCCTGCACCTCAGCGGCGGTAGCCGTTGGCCCGTGGGCAGATGTGCCCGGTCGGGTCCAGCGGCTGACCGCAGAACGGGCAGGAGGGACGGCCGCCGTCCAGCGACGAGGCGCAGCGCAGCGCGAAGGCGCGGGCGCGGGCGGGCTCCAGCACCACCTTGAGCGACTGCGGCGGCAGCCCGGACCAGGGCAGGTCTGACTCCTCCGTCTCCGCCGGCAGGTCGGCGAGATCCTCGGCGTCCGGTCGGTCGTAGGCCTCGAGCACCACCATGCGGCGTCCGGCCTCCCAGGCCACCGAGAGCCGCTGCACCCGGAAGTCGTCCTCGAAGGGGGCGTCCAGGGGTGCGTTGTCGGTGAAGGTGGCGGCGGCCGCCTCGGCCCCGTCGTCCCCGGCGACGTCGTCGAGCAGCTCGACCAGGGACTCCCCGAGCAGGCGCACCTGCTCCTTCTCCAGCGACACCGTCATCATCCGGTTGCCGTCGGTCGCCTGCAGGAAGAAGGTGCGGCCCCCGGGCGGGCCGACGCTGCCGGCGACGCAACGTTCCGGCGGGTCGAAGACGTGCTCTGACATGTGGCCAGCCTACGTCGGCGGGGCGTCGGCGCCACCGCCACCACCCACCGCCGCGTCACCCGAGGCACCCTCGGACCGGAGCCGCGTGACGAGTCCCTGCAGGTCGACCGGGTCCGAGCCGGTGTCGTTGGTGCGCAGCACGAACGGGCGCGCGCTGGTGCGGTGCACGATGCTCAGCGACGCCGGGTCGACGACGATGCGCTGGAAGTCGTCCAGCGGGGTGGCCAGGGCGTCGGCCAGGATCGCCTTGATGACGTCGCCGTGGCTGACCGCCACCCAGACGCCCCCGGGACCGTGCTCGGCCTCGACGCGCGCGTCCCAGGCCCGCACGGCCGCGACGGCACGCTCCTGCATGCGGCGCATCGACTCGTGCGCGAAGGGCGGGTCGGTCAGGGTGTCGGTGGGGAAGGTCACGCTCGCGGGCCGGTCCTGCACGTCCCGCCAGAGGGGCTCCTCGGCCAGCTCGCTCAACGGGCGGCCGGTCCAGGCGCCGTAGCGCGCCTCCCCCAGGTCCTCCTCGGTGTGCCGTGCCACGTCCCGGTCCGCCGGCTGGGCGGCGAGCACGGCCGCCGCCGTCTCCTGGCAGCGCTGCAGCGGGCTGGCCACCACGGCCGCCAGCTCGGTGCCGGCCAGCCGTCCGGCCACGGTGCGCGCCTGGGTGGCCCCGTGCTCGTCGAGGCCGATGCCGGGGCTCCAGCCGGCGAGGCGGCCCTCGGCGTTGGAGCGGGTCCGGCCGTGCCGCAGCAGCAGGCAGATCGCCATCAGCCCTCGGCCTCCAGCCGGGCGTGCGCCTCGACGCAGGTCTCCAGCGCAGCGGTCCTGGCTTCCAGGTCGGCTCCCCAGGGGGCCACCGTGAGGGTGGTGATCCCGGCGTCCCGGTAGCGGCGCATCCGGGCCGTGATCCGGTCGGTGTCGCCGAGCAGGCTGGTGTCGTCCACGAACTGCGCGGGCAGTGCGGCGGCCGCGTCCCGGGCCTTGCCTGCGAGGTAGAGCTCCTGCACGCGGGTCGCCTCCTGCTCGTAGCCCATCCGGCAGGCGAGCTGGTTGTAGAAGTTGTGCTCGCGGCTGCCCATCCCGCCGACGTAGAGCGCCGGGTACGGGCTCACGGTGCGGACACACTCCTCCAGGTCGTCACCGACCGCGACCGCCACCGTGGCGTCCGTGCGGAACGGCTCCGCCGGTGGGGTATGCCGTCGCGCCAGCCCCGCCTCCAGGTGCGCGCGCTGCTCGGCGAAGTGGTCGGGGGCCACGAAGACCCCCAGCCACCCGTCGGCGATCTCTCCGGCGAGCTCGAGGTTGCGCGGACCGACGGCGGCCAGGTAGATCGGCACCGACGGCCGATGGGTGTGCGTCAGCCGGAGTGCCTTGCCCGGCCCGTCCGGCAGCGGCAGCGTGAAGAACTCCCCCTCGTGGGTGACCGGCCGGTGGGCCAGCGCCGTCCGGACGACCTGGACGTACTCCCGGGTGCGGGCCAGCGGGCGACCGAAGCGGACCCCGTGCCAGCCCTCCGAGACCTGCGGTCCGCTCACGCCCAGGCCTAGCCTGAACCGGCCGCCGGAGAGGCTGTCGATGCTCACCGCGGCCATCGCGGTGGCGGCCGGCGTGCGCCCGGGGATCTGCAGCACCCCTGCGCCCAGCCCGATGCGCTGCGTGCGGGCAGCCACGAAGGACAGGATGCTCACCGCGTCCGGCCCGTAGGCCTCGGCGACCCAGAGCACGTCGACCCCGAGCTCGTCGGCACGCTGCACCAGCGCGAGGTTCTCCTCGTCGCGGCCCTGCCCCCAGAAGCCGCAGCTCAGTCCCAGCCGCACGCGTCAGGCCCGCGAGTTGTCGACGTCGAGCGACCCGTCGTCGTCCTCGTCGTCTTCATCTTCGTCATCGTCATCATCGTCGTCGTCGTCATCCCCCTCGACGTCGTCATACCCGAGGTCGGCGTCGTCCTCGTCCTCCTCCTCGTCGTCATCTTCCTCATCGTCATCGTCGTCGTCCGAGGTGAGCTCCTCGTCGTACACCTCCAACGGGGTGACCTCGCCATAGGCGTCCATCAGGGCGTCGTCATAGCTGGTGAAGGCCTCGGCGATGTGCTCGTAGGCCTCGACCACGGCCGGGTCGTCGTCGCCCCGGCTCACCGCGGCGGTCTCCAGGTGGGTCTCCAGGGCGGCGACGAGGGCGGACAGGGCTGCGCGCGGGTCTGCGGTCATGAGGTGACGGTAGCGCGAATGTCCGGGTGCGCGCGGCGGGTTCCGACGCGCGCACCCGGGTGCCTATGCTTGGCGCTCGATGGTGGAGTACGAGTTCCGGGAGCTGACGTTCCACCGCGACCAGGGTCGCGGTGAGGTGCGGCAGGCGCTGACGGAGCACGCCGAGTACGGCGCCTGGGAGCTGGTCCGGGTGCGCGTCTTCATGGGTGGCCTGCGCAAGGTGGTCCTGCGTCGCAAGATCATCCGGGTGCGCCGCACCGCCTGACCCTCCGCCAGGGCCCCACCGTGAGGGCTCAGCAGTCGGCGACCAGCTGACCCAGGACCCGGGTGCCGAAGCGGAGCGCGTCGGTGGGGACCCGCTCGTCGATCCCGTGGAACATCCCGACGAAGTCGAGGTCGTCCGGCAGCCGCAGCGGGGCGAACCCGTACCCGGTGATGCCCAGCCGGGACAGGTGCTTGTTGTCGGTGCCCCCCGACAGGCAGTACGGGAGCACGTGCGCGCCGGGGTCCTCCTTGAGCAGGGCCCGCTTCATCGAGTCCACCAGCTCCCCGCTGGACGGTGCCTCCAGCGCCACGTCCTTGTGCAGGATCTCCACCTCGACGTGCTCACCGGCCAGCTCGTCGATGATCCGCAGCAGCTCGTCCTCGTGGCCCGGCAGGAAGCGGCAGTCCAGCGACGCGGACGCACTCTGCGGGATGACGTTGTGCTTGTAGCCGGAGTCCAGCATGGAGAAGTTGGAGGTGTCCCGCAGGGTGCCCTCGACGAAGCGTCGGGCACCACCGAGGCGCTGCAGCAGCTCCTCCAGGTTCTCGTCGCTCCACGGCTCACCGGTGATCCCGGCGACGCCGTCGAAGAGCTCCCGGACGGAGGCGATGTAGGTGCGCGGCCACGGGTGCGCGTCGATCCGGGCGATCGCCTCGGCGAGGCGGACGATGGCGTTCTCCTCGTTGGGCACCGACCCGTGCCCGGCCCGTCCGTGGGCGTGCAGCCGCAGCCACGCGATCCCCTTCTCCGCGGTCTGCAGCAGGTATGCCCGGGACGGACCGCCGGTCGCGTGGTCCGGGAGGGTGATCGAGAAGCCGCCGACCTCGCTGATCGCCTCGGTGCACCCCTGGAACCACTCCGGGTGCTCGGCGACGACGTGCCCGGCCCCCTTGACGCCACCGGCCTCCTCGTCCGCGAAGAACGCCCAGACGATGTCCCGGGGCGGCTTCTGGCCCGAGCGCGCCAGCTCGCGGAGGGTGGCGATGAGCATGGCGTCCATGTCCTTCATGTCCACCGCGCCCCGGCCCCAGATCATGCCGTCCTTCTCCTCGGCCGCGAACGGGTCCACCGACCAGTCCTTGGCCTCGGCCGGCACGACGTCGAGGTGGCCGTGCAGCACCAGCCCGCCCCGGCTGCTGTCCCGGCCCTCGGTGCGGACCACGACGCTGGCCCGTCCGGGGTCGGACTCGGTCAGCTGCGGCTCCAGGCCCACCTCCTGCAGCAGGCCCATCACGTACTCGGCGGCAGCACGCTCACCGGGCCCCGACCCGTCGCCGTAGTTGCTGGTGTCGATCCGGATCAGCTCGCGGCAGATCTGGACCGCTTCCTCCTCGGCCCTGCTGGAACCGGTCATCTCAGGCGTCGTCGTCATGCCGGCCACCCTAACGAGGTGGTGACCGGCAGGCACGGGCTCGGGTGCCTCACCCGCCGAGCTTGCCCTCGATGCAGTCCACGAACTGGCCGAGCAGCTTGTCCGAGACGCTCTGCATGACGCCCCGGCCGAACTGGGCAGGCTTGCCGGTGATGTTCATCGCGGTCGCCACGTCGGCCCTGGTGCCCTCACCGTCCGGGGTCAGCTGCACGGTGACGGTGGCCGAGGCGTTGCCGAGCCCGCGCAGGCCCTTCCCGAGGCCCTCGATGACGGCCCGGTGGGCCTCGTCGTCACGCTCGACGAAGCGGCCCTCGCCCTGGTAGGTCACCGCGATCGGGCCGAGCTTCACCTTGACGGTGCCGGTGAACTCCTCCTCGGTGGCGGAGGTCACCGTGGCACCGGGGAAGCAGCTGCCGACCTCGTGCAGGTCGGTCAGCAGCTCCCAGGTGCGCTCCGGTGTCGCGGCCACCGTGAAGGAGTGGTTGAGCTCCAGCGCCATCCTCAGGCCCCTGCCGCCGTGAGCACGGCCCGACGGGTCAGCACCCCGGCCACGTGCCTGCGGTAGTCCGCCTGGCCGTTGAGGTCCGAGGGCGGGTCGGTGCCCTCCCCCACCTGCGCACAGACTCCGGCGATGGCCTCCTCGGTGGCCTCCTTGCCGACCAGGGCCTCCTCCACCGCCGTCGCCCGCAGCGGCGTGGAGCCCATGTTCGTCAGGCCCACCCTGGCCTCGGCGATGGTGCCGCCCTCGACCCGGACGGCCGCGGCGATCCCGAGGATCGCCCACTGGTGGGAGACGCGCACGAACTTCTCGTAGTGCGAGCCCCAGCCGGTGTGCTTGGGGATCTCGACGGCGGTGAGCAGCTCGCCCTCACCCACCGCGGTCTCGAAGAGGTCGACGAAGAAGTCGGCCCCGTCGACGGTGCGCTCCCCGTCCGGGCCCTGGATGACCATCCGCCCGCCGAGCGCCAGCACCGGGGCACCGACGTCACCGGCCGGGTCGGCGTGCGCCAGCGCCCCGCAGACGGTGCCCCGGTGCCGGATCTGGGCGTCGGCGACCTCGGTCAGGGCCTGGTGCAGCAGCGCGAGGTGCTCGCTGACCAGGTCGGAGTCCAGGACGTCCTGGTAGGTCGCCCCGGCACCGATGCGGACGGCGTCCCCGGTGTCGGTGACGCCCTTGATCTCCTCGATGCGGGAGATGTCGACGATGATGCCCGGGGCGTTCAGCCGCATCCGGAGCACCGGCAGCAGCGACTGCCCGCCGGAGAGCACCTTGGCCTCGTCACCGTGCTCGGCCAGCAGCGCGAGGGCCTCCGCCACGGTGGCCGGGGCGGCGTACTCGAACTCGGGGGGGATCATGCCTGGCCGCCTTCCTGCGGGGTCTGCACCTGTGCGCCGGCGGCACCAGGCTCGTCGTGGTTGGGCTCGCCGGCCCGGAAGTGACCGGCGGCGTCCTCGGCGGTCGGTGCGTGACCGTCGCCTCCACCGGCCGCGTCGGTGCTGTGGATCGCCCGCCAGACCCGTTCCGGGGTGCACGGCATGAGGATGTCCTGCACGCCGAACTGCCGGATCGCGTCGAGCACCGCGTTGACCACCGCCGGGGTGGAGGCGATGCAGCCAGCCTCCCCGACGCCCTTCACGCCCAGGTCGTTGGACGTGGCCGGGGACGTGGTGCGGTCGGTGACGAAGCTGATGGTGTCGGCGGACGTGGGCAGCGTGTAGTCCACGAAGGAGCCGGAGACCAGGGTGCCCTGGTCGTCGTACACCGCCTCCTCCCAGAGGGCCTGCGCGATGCCCTGCACCAGCCCGCCGTGCACCTGGCCGTCGACGATCAGCGGGTTGACCACGTTGCCGATGTCGTCGACGCACACGTAGGAACGCATGCTCGAGGCACCGGTCTCGGTGTCGATCTCCATCGCGCACAGGTGCGTCCCGTGCGGGAAGGAGAAGTTGACCGGGTCGAAGGTGGCGTCCGCGTCCAGGCTCGGCTCCATCCCGTCCGGCAGGTCGTGGGCCGCGAAGACCGCCAGTGCCAGGGAGGCCAGCGTCAGCCCTTCCTGCTCCGACCCGGCCCCGGAGACGGTGAACTTCCCGCCGGAGAACTCCAGGTCGTCGACGTTGGCCTCGAGCATGTGCGCCGCCAATGGCCGCGCCTTCTCGACGACCTTCTTGGCGGCGTTGATGACGGCCTGCCCACCCACGACGAGCGACCGGGACCCGTAGGTGTCCAGGCCCTTGTGGCTGATCTGGGTGTCGCCGTGCAGCACCTCGACGTCCTCGAAGGGCACGCCGAGCTGGTCGGCCACGATCTGGCTCCAGGCGGTCTCGTGACCCTGACCGTGCGCCGAGGACCCGGTGATGACCTCGACCTTGCCGCTGGGCAGCATCCGCACCGAGGCGTGCTCCCAGCCGCCGGCCCCGTAGTTGAGCGAGCCGAGGACCCGGGACGGCGCCAGGCCGCACATCTCGGTGAACGTCGAGATGCCCAGGCCCAGCTGCACCCGGTCACCGTTCTCCCGGCGCCGCGCCTGCTCGGCCCGCAGCTCGTCATACCCGAAGAGCTCCTTGGCGCGCTCGGTGGCCGCCTCGTAGTTCCCGGAGTCGTACTCCAGGCCGCAGACGGTGGTGAACGGGAACTCCTCGTGGGTGATCCAGTTCTGCTCGCGCACCTCCATCGGGTCCCGGCCGAGCTCATGAGCGAGCTCGTCCATGATCCGCTCGATCGCGAACGTCGCCTCGGGCCTGCCTGCGCCGCGGTAGGCGTCGGTCCAGGTCTTGTTGGTGAAGACGTTGGTGCAGGAGAAGCGGTAGGAGCCGAACTTGTAGATGGAGTTGAACATGAACGCACCCAGGATCGGCACCCCCGGGGTGACCAGGCCGAGGTAGGCCCCCATGTCGGCGAGCAGCTCGACCTTGAGGCCGGTGACGGTGCCGTCCTTCTTCGCGGCGAGGGTGAGCTTCTGCCACTGGTCCCGCCCGTGGTGCGCGGCCAGCAGGCTCTCGCTGCGGGTCTCGGTCCACTTGCACGGCTTGCCGGTGTGCCGGGCCAGCAGGAAGGTGATGATCTCCTCCGGGGTGACCTGCAGCTTGCCGCCGAAGCCACCACCCACGTCGGGCGCGATGACCCGGATCTTGGACTCGGAGACCCCGAGGGTCAGCGCCAGCATCAGTCGCAGGATGTGCGGCACCTGGGTGGCCGACCACATGACGAACTGCTCGCCGGTGGGGTCGACCACGGTGGAGCGCGGCTCCATGAAGGCGGGGATGAGGCGCTGCTGGCGGAAATCGCGCTCGATGAGCACCTCCGCGTCCCGGATGGCGTCCTCGACGTCGCCGCCCGTCCCGGCCTCGGCCGAGTCGAAGACCCAGGTGGCGGACCGGTTGGTGCCCAGGTCGGGGTGCGCGAGCACCTCGTCGGCGGCGGAGGCCCGCAGCTCGAGGGCTGCGGGGAGCTCCTGGTAGTCCACGTCGACCAGCTCGGCGGCGTCCCGGGCGGCAGCCGCGCTGCGGGCGGCCACGACGGCGACGACCTCACCGGAGAAGGCGACCCGGTCGACGGCGATCGCCGGGTGCGGGGGTGCCTTCTGGTCCTCGGTGATCGGCCAGGCGCACGGCAGGCTGCCCTGCAGGTCCTTGACATCCTCGCCGGTCAGCACCGCGACGACGCCCTGCGCCTCGCGGGCGGCGGTGGTGTCGATGCCGGTGATCCGGGCGTGCGCCACCGGGCTGCGCACCATGGCCAGGTGCAGCATCCCCGGCAACGTCATGTTGTCGGTCCACCGGGTGCGGCCGGTGATCAGGCGCTGGTCCTCCTTGCGCCGGCGGTCCCGGCCGACCTCGAGGGCCGGGGCCTGCTCGGTGCGCTCGTCGACGGCGGTCATGACCGCTCACCCCCGGTCGCTCCGGACTGCCCGGAGGCCTGCAGGACCGCCTTGACGATGTTGTGGTAGCCGGTACAGCGGCAGAGGTTGCCCTCCATGCCGACCCGGACCTCCTCCTCGGTGGGCGAGGGGTTGTCGTTCAGCAGGTCGGTGGCCTGGATGATCATCCCGGGGGTGCAGAACCCGCACTGCAGCGCGTGGCAGTCCCGGAAGGCCTCCTGGACCGGGGTGAGGTCCCCCTCGACGGTGTCCGACAAGCCCTCGATGGTGGTCACCTCGTGCCCATCCGCCTGGACCGCGAGCACGTTGCAGGACTTCACGCTGCGCCCGTCGAGCATGACCGTGCAGGCGCCGCAGTTGCTGGTGTCGCAGCCCACCACGGTCCCGGTCTTCCCCAGGTTCTCCCGCAGGTGGTGGACGAGGAGCGTGCGGGGCTCCACCTCGTCCGTGTAGCTGGTGCCGTCGACTGTCACGGTGATCTTCATACGGCTCTCTCCTCCGGCGGGGACGTCGTTGTCCCTCCTGATCCTGCCGTGACCCAGGTCACGGCGCAACAGGGAGGAGGCCGCTGATCAGTCGGTATGCCGGTGGATGGCACCGGTGGTCTCGCGCAGCGGCTCCCCACCGCCGCCCCAGCGCAGCGCGATGATCTCGGCGGCGATGCTCACCGCCGTCTCCTCCGGGGTGCGGGCGCCCAGGTCCAGACCGACGGGGCTGCGCAGCGGGGCCAGCTGCTCGGGGGTCAGCCCGACCTCGCGCAACCTCGCCAACCGGTCCTCGTGCGTGCGCCGCGAGCCCATCGCGCCGATGTAGGCCAGCTGCGGGCCGCCGTCGCCCAGCAGCACCTGCAGCAGCGGCACGTCGAACTTGGGGTCGTGGGTGAGCACGCACGCCACCGTGCGGGAGTCGAGGGCTCCCTCCGCCAGCTGCGCCTCGACGTAGCGGTGCGGCCAGGACACGACGACCTCATCGGCGTCGGGGAACCGGCTGCGGGTGGCGAACACCGGTCGTGCGTCGCAGACCGTCACCTCGTAGCCGAGGAAGCTGCCGATCCGCGCCACCGCTGCGGCGAAGTCGATGGCGCCGAAGACGAGCATCCGCGGGCGGGGCGCGTAGGAGGCGACGAACACGCGCATACCGTCACCGCGGCGTTCCCCGTCCGGCCCGTACTCCAGGGTGGCGGTACGGCCCTGGGCGAGCATGCCGCGGGCGTCGTCGGTGACCGCGGAGTCCGCACGTCCGCTGCCCAGCGACCCCGAGGACGGCACCCCCTCCGGTCGCACCACGAGGCGGGTGCCGAGGCGGGTCGGGTCGGGGTGCTCGACCACGGTGGCCACGGTGACCGGCCGCCCGGCGGCGATGTCGGCCGCGACCTCACCCAGCTCCGGGAAGTCGGCCCGGGAGAGCCGTTCGACGTAGACGTCGAGGATGCCGCCGCAGGTCAGCCCCACCCCCATCGCCTCGTCGTCGGAGACGCCGTAGCGCTGCAGCACCGGCTCCCCGGTGTCGATGACCTGCCGGCCGAGCTCGTAGACCGCCCCCTCCACGCAGCCGCCGGAGACCGAGCCGACGGCCTCGCCGTCGACGCCGACGAGCATCGCGGCACCGGGCTGCCGGGGGGCCGAACGCCAGGTGCCGACGACGGTGGCCAGGGCGACGGTCGACCCGTCCTCCCACCACGGCAGCAGCCGGTCCAGGACGTCACGCACCAGCCACCACGTCCAGCACCTCCTCGAACGCCGCCAGGGAGTGCCCCGCGACGAGACGGTCGATGTGGGGCAGCACCGCGACGATACCTCCCTGCACCGGTTGGTAGCCCGCCTTGCCGCGGTGCGGGTTGACCCAGACGACCCGGTGCGCCAGCGCCCTCAGCCGGCGCATCTGCTCCCCGAGGGCGCCCGGGTCCTGCCGTTCCCAGCCGTCGCTGAGGACGACGACGACGGCCCCGCGCGCCATCCCGCGCCGTCCGAACCGGCGCAGGAACACCTCCACGGACTCCGCGATCCTGGTCCCGCCCGACCAGTCGGGCACCGTCTCCCCGGCGGCCAGCAGGGCCCGGTCCGGGTCCCGTTCGCGCAGCGCGCGGGTGACGTGGGTGAGGCGGGTGCCGACGGTGAAGACCTCGGTGCCCCGCGGGTCCGCCTGGACCATCACGTGCGCCAGCCGCAGCAGGCTGTCGGCGTAGGAGCTCATCGAGCCGGAGACGTCGACCAGCAGCACCACCGGTCGCCGCCGGGTGGCGGTCTCGCGGTAGCGCACCTGGGCCGGCTCGCCGAGGGTGCGCAGGTGCGCCCGGACCGTGGCCCAGCCGTCGATCCGTCCCCGCCGTGCGGGGTCGTGCCGTCGGCCGCGACGGGTGGGTGGGCGCGCCTCGAGGGTGGCGAACTGGCGGCGCAGCGCGGCCCGGTCGGCCGGCGACAGCCCGGCCACGTCGCGGTGGCGCAGCACCTCCTGGGCCGAGGCGGCGGCGCGTACGACGTCGCTGCCCTCGGACGGACCGCCGTCGGACTCCGGCTCCTCCAGCGACGCCTGCACGGTGGGGGTTCGGGGGGTGTCCTCGGTGCTGACCGCGTGCATCGGACGGCCCCCGAACCAGCCGGTGAAGACGCGGTCGTAGGGCTCGACGTCGGCCGGTCCGGCGGTCAGCGTCCCCCGGCCGGCCCAGTACACCCCCGCCCGCCGGTCCACACCCACCTCGGCGCAGGCCTGCAGGAAGGTCCGCTCCCGGTCCGCGCTCACCGGCAGCCCGGCCGCCCGGCAGGCGCGGGCGAACCCGCCGAGCAGCTGGCCGGCGTCCCAGCCGTCCCCGGGCGGCGGTGCCGCGGCGGCGTCGGTGGCGTCGGTGGAGGAGGTCACGGCATACCTGCTAGCGGGTGAGCATCCGGTCCAGCGCGACCCGCACCCGCTCGGTGTCCTCGCGGTACTTGACCGCAGCACCCATGGTGGCGGCGGCGACCTCCGGGTCGAGCCGGCTCTGGCCCAGCGCGGCGAGCGCGCGCACCCAGTCCAGGGTCTCGGCGACGCCGGGTGGCTTGACCAGCTCGTCCTCGGCGCGCAGCTGCTGCACCACCTCGACCACCTGGCGGGCCAGCTCGGGCTCCACCTGCGGGAGGCGGGCCCGGACGATCTCCAGCTCGCGCGCCAGCCCGGGGTGCTCGATCCAGTGGTAGAGGCAGCGCCGCTTGAGGGCGTCGTGCAGCTCACGGGTGCGGTTGGAGGTGAGCACCACGAAGGGCGGCGTGGTCGCGGAGACCACGCCCAGCTCGGGGATGCTGACCGACCAGGTGGAGAGCACCTCGAGCAGGAACGCCTCGAACTCGTCGTCGGCGCGGTCGATCTCGTCGATCAGCAGCACGCAGGGCGCCTCGCGCAGGGCCCGCAGCACCGGGCGGGCCTGCAGGAAGCGTTCGTCGAAGAGGTCGGCCTCGAGCCGGGTCACGGCGTCAGCGTCACCACCCTCGGCGGATCCGGCGAGCGCCTCCACCGCGCGCAGGTGCAGGATCTGCCGGGGGAAGTCCCAGTCGTAGAGCGCCTGGGACGCCTCGATGCCCTCGTAGCACTGGAGCCGGATCAGCGGCACCCCCTGCAGCTCGGCGAGGGCCTCGGCGAGCGCGGTCTTGCCGGTGCCGGGCTCGCCCTCGAGCAGCAGCGGTCGCCGCAGCGCGTGCGCCAGCCAGGTCACCGTGGCCAGTCCCTCGTCCGGCAGGTATGCCGTCTCCCGCAGGGCCGCGCTCAGGGTGTCGGGGCTGGTCAGCGGGTCGGCATGCATGGCCCGAGACTGCCGCACCGGGCCGGGGATGTCCACGCGGGAGGTGCGCTTGCGCCGTAGGGTCGTCCGCATGGATGCACCCAGGGCGTGGACGGTCCGGATCGACCCGGAGGCGACCGTGCCGGTCTTCGAGCAGGTCGTCGCCCAGGTGGTCGCCGGGGTCCGCACCGGGGCGCTGGTGCCCGGGGAGCGGCTGCCCCCGGTGCGCCGGCTCGCGGAGGACCTGGGGGTGGCGGTGAACACGGTGGCGAAGGCATACCGGCGCCTCGAGGAGGAGGGGCACGTCGAGACCCGGGGCCGTGGCGGCACGGTGGTCCGGGGCGAGCTGGCCCCGGAGTCACCGGTGGGCGCCGCGGCGGAGGAGCTGGTGCGGATGGCCCGCTCCGCCGGGTTGGACCTGGAGCAGACCGTCGGGCTGCTGCGCCGCTCCTGGTGAGGGTCAGGCGGTGAGCGGCACCCCGGCCGCCTCCGCGTCCCCGAAGGCGGCGTCGACGTGCACGGGGCTGCCACCGGCACGCTGGATCAGGCTGGCGGCGACCCCGGCCCGGTAGCCGGATCCGCAGTGCACCCAGACCGTGCCGGTCGGGACCTCGTCCATCCGGGTCAGCAGTTCGTGCAGCGGCACGTTGACCGAACCGTCGACGTGCGAGGCCGCGTACTCATCGGCGCGGCGCACGTCCAGCACCGGCTCGTCGGAGGGACGCTCGGCGAGCATCTGCTCCCAGCCCACCCGGCGGTAGGACGCGGTGGCGACCTCGGGGGCCATCTGGGCCGGACCCGAGCCGAGGGCCGCGTCCGGGGAGTCGATGCCGATCCGGGACAGGTCCCTGATCGCCTGCTCCACCTGCTCACGGCTGCCGGCCAGGGTGATCCGGTCGTTCCAGGGCAGCACCCACCCGAGGAAGGTGGTGAAGCTGGCCCCGTCGCCGTACTCGAAGCTCACCGCGCCCGACAGGTGCCCGTCGGCGAAGGCCACCCGCTCGCGCAGGTCCACCACCCACTCCCCCTGCTGCAGGCGCCGGGTCAGCTCGTCCGCGTCCAGCGGCTCGGGCACGGTGAGGTCCACCGGGTCGGGCCCCTTGAGGTTCGCCGGCCCCATGTGCGCGTAGTAGGTCGGGTAGGCGCTGAGGTTGGCGATCAGCTGCTCGACGAAGTGCGCCTCGTCCTCGTCGGTGAGGGCGTGGTTGTGCGCCCGCTGCTCGGCCATGGTCGAGCTGTCCGCCCCGGTCGCCGGTCCGCTCGAGCAGAACGAGCCGAAACCGTGGGTCGGGTAGAGCGCGGCGTCCTCCTGCGCCTGCCCGACCAGCCGCCGCACCGAGGCGTACTGCGCGTGCGTGAGCTGGGTGGTCTTGGCGGGCCCGACCAGGTCGGTGCGGCCGACGGAGCCGAAGAGCAGGCTGCCGCCGGAGAACACCGCCTGCTCCCCGTCGTGGGTGACCACGTAGGACAGGTGGGTCTCGGTGTGCCCGGGGGTCGATACCGCCCGCACCTGCAGCTCCCCCACGTCCACCCGCTCGCCGTCGGTGATCGGGGTGTGCTCGAACTGCACCGGGTCCGCGGCGTTGACCAGGTAGGCCGCGCCCGTCTCCCGGGCCAGCTCCAGCCCCCCGGTGACGTAGTCGTTGTGGATGTGCGTCTCGGCGACGTGGGTGATGCGCACCCCGGCGGCCTCGGCGGCGGCGATGACGCGGTCGATGTCGCGCTGCGGGTCCACGACCAGGGCGACCCGGCCGTCGTGCACCAGGTAGGACCTGTCGCCGAGGGCGGAGGTGTCGATGACGGTGACGTCCATGAGGGGTGGTTCTCCTTCGGTTTGGCGGTGGTACCAAATGTACGTACTATTGCTGTCAGGTGCAACAGCACCACCGACCGAGATCTTCCCGAACCCTGAGGAGCCACCGTGAGCACCAGCACGAGCACCACCGTCGACGCCCAGTGGGTGGCCGAGCGCCGCGCCGCCGGGGCGGACCTGCTCATCCTGGACGTCCGGACACCCGCCGAGTTCGAGTCCTCCCACATCGAGGGCTCGTACAACGTCCCCCTGGACACCCTGAAGGAGCACCGGGCCGACATCGCCCGGCACCTGGACACGGACGTGGTGCTGGTGTGCCGCTCCGGTGCCCGCGCCGAGCAGGCGGACGCCAGCCTGAGCGCAGCCGGCACCGAGAACCTGCACGTGCTCCGCGGTGGTATGGGCGCCTGGGAGAGCTCCGGTCAGCGGGTCGTCCGTGGGGCGCAGCGCTGGGAGCTGGAGCGCCAGGTCCGGCTGGTCGCCGGGGGCATCGTCCTGGGCAGCATCCTCACCAGCACCGTCCTCCCGGCCGCCAAGTGGGTGGCCGGTGGCATCGGTGCCGGACTCACCTTCGCCGCGCTGAGCAACACCTGCGCCATGGGCATGATGCTCTCAACGCTGCCCTACAACCGGGTGCAGGGGTCCGACCCGGAGCAGCTCCTCGCCCAGCTCACCGGACGCTGACCGACCGTGCTGATCATCGTCCTGGCCCTCGCCGTCCTGGTGGGGGTCACCCTGGGCCTGCTCGGGGGCGGCGGCTCCATCCTGATGGTGCCCCTCTTGGTGTACGTCGCCGGGATGGAGACCAAGGAGGCGATCGCCACCTCGCTGCTGGTGGTCGGCGTGACCAGCGCGGTGGGCGCGGTCTCGCACGCCCGGGCGCACCGGGTCCGGTGGCGCACCGGCCTGGTCTTCGGGGTGGCCGGCATGGTCGGGGCGTATGCCGGTGGCCGGGTCGCGGCCTACGTGCCCGCCCAGTGGTTGCTCCTCGGCTTCGCCGCGATGATGCTCGCCACCGCCGTCGCCATGCTGCGGCCCCGTCGGGACGTGGACCCGGCGACGGTGCACGACCGGTTGCCTGTCGCCCGGGTCGTGCTGGACGGACTGGTGGTCGGTCTGGTGACCGGGCTGGTGGGCGCGGGCGGCGGCTTCCTCGTGGTGCCGGCGCTGGCACTGCTCGGCGGGCTGTCGATGCCGGTGGCGATCGGCACCTCGCTGGTGGTGATCGCGATGAAGTCGGCGGCCGGTCTCGGCGGCTACCTGGCCTCGGTGCAGATCGACTGGGCGACGGCCGGTGCGGTCACCGCCGCAGCCGTCCTCGGTGCCCTGCTGGGCGGGCCGCTCGCGGGGCGGATCGCCCCCGACCGCCTGCGTACCCTGTTCGGCTGGTTCGTGCTGGTCATGGCGGTGGTCATCGTGGTCCAGGAGGTCGTCGTCCCCGCCCTCGGGGGATGAGCGTCCCGGCGACCGGGCACCTCGCTAGGGTGGAGACGATGGCACTGGACAGGACGAGCGGACAGCCCCTCTGGGCGCAGCTGCACACCGACCTGCTGCGCCGTCTGGAGGCGGGTGAGTTCACCGCTGGCTTCCCCGCCGAGGGGGAGCTGCGCGAGCAGTACGGCGTGTCCCGGCATACCGTCCGGGAGGCGCTGCGACGGATCCGGGCGGCGGGCCTGGTCCGCTCGGGTCGGGGGCGGCGCAGCGAGGTGCTGGCCACCACCATCGAGCAGCCGCTGGGCAGCCTGTACTCCATGTTCGCCGAGGTGGAGGCGCAGGGACTCACCCAGACCAGCACGGTGCTGACCTGCGGCATCACCACCCACCCGCAGGCCGCGGCCTCGCTGGGCCTGGCGGTGGACGCCGAGCTCTTCGGGCTGGAGCGGCTCCGTCTCGCCGACGGGGTACCGCTGGCGCACGACTGCGTCTGGATGCCGGCCCGGGTCGCGGGCCTGCTGGTGGGCACCGACTTCAGCCGCACCGCCCTCTACCAGGAGCTGGAGCGGCACGGGGTGCCCCGACCGGACGGCGGCCGCGAGCGGATCACCGCGACGGTCCTCGACCCGGACCTGGCGCAGCAGCTGCAGGTCCCCTCCCCCGCGGCCGCGCTGCTCATCGAACGGACCGGCACGCTGGCCGGGGAACCCGTGGAGTGGCGGCGGACGACGGTGCGGGCCGACCGGTACGCACTCACCATGTCCTTCGGGCCCGACGGCTACCAGGTGGGGCGCTAGCGCGTCAGCGTTCGTCGACGTCCACCCCGGTGGCCAGGTCCCCGCACTCCACCAGCGCGGGTCGTGCCCGGCGCAGGTAGGAGCGGGCCCCGGCGTCGCCGCGGCTGTCGCCGAGCACCGCCTGCCAGTGCCGCTGCCCCAGCAGCACCGGGTGCCCCGGCACGCCCTGGTATGCCGCCCGCGCCAGGCTGTCGGCCCCGGACGGGTCCGCCGCGCCCAGCACCCGGGCGACCACCTCGGGTCCGACGTCCGGCAGGTCTACCAGGTGCACCAGGGCAGCCGTGGGGACGGCGCGACCCCGGGCCACCAACGAGGTGAGGCCCGCGGCCAGGGACGCCCCCATCCCCTCCTGCCAGGTGCCGCAGAAGGTGGTCCCCACCCGGTCGTCGGACCCGAAGGCAGAGGCCAGGACCCCGTCCACCTCCTCGGCCTGCGCCCCGGTCACGACCAGCACGTCGCCGCACCCGCCGTCCAGCAGCGCCCGCGCCGCGGTCACCGCCCAGGCCTGGCCGTCGGGGGCGGCCAGGGCCTTGGGACCGCCGTAGCGGCGGCCCGCACCGGCGGCCAGCAGGAGTCCGGTCAGGCGAGCGGTCGGCATACCCATGCCTGCCAGTGTGCCTGCCGGTGGGCCATGATGAGGACCATGAGCATCGTGGTGGATCTCGCCGAGCTGGCCAGGGCGCTGTCCCGGCACCCGACCGCCTACCTGCTGCTCAGCGGTGACGAGCGGCCGCACGTCGGTGAGGTCGAGGCGCGGATGGAGCCGGGGTCGACGAGCGTGGTGCTCGGGCACCCGGGGCGGACGGCCCGGCGGGTCCTGGACGAGCGGCCGGCGGTGACGCTGCTGCTGCCGCCCTACGAGAAGGACGGGTACAGCCTGGTGGTGGACGGCACCGCCGCCCTGGTGGGCGAGGAGATCCATGTCCGGCCCAGCCATGCCGTGCTGCACCGCCGTCCGAGACCAGACCCCGGCTCGGTACCGCCCTCCTCGGCCACCGGGTGCGCCGGCGACTGCCACCCGCTTCCGTGACCGACGTCGAGGGTCAGACCTTCCTGGACGAGGACTGGTACGGGCGGGCGATCGAGGGCGGCTCCTGGACGGACTGCTTGTTCCGGGAGGTGGACCTGACCGAGGTGCTGACCTCCGGGGCCCGCTTCCAGGAGTGCACCTTCGACCGCTGCCGGCTCAATGCCTCGGAGCACCGGCGGACCGCGTTCACCGCGTGCACCTTCACCGACACCTCGTTCTTCGACGCGACCCTGGAGGGCTGCCGGATGGACGGCAGCAGCTTCAGCGGCTGCGACCTGCGACCGCTGACCGTCACCGGAGGGTCGTGGTGGGGCGTCTCCCTGACCGGAGCCGTGCTGGGCGGCCTCGACCTGGCCGGACTCCGGCTGGTCGAGGCGGACCTCGCCGAGGCCGACCTGCGGCAGGCCTCGCTGCGGGACTGCGACCTCAGCGGCGCCCGGCTGCGCTCCGCCCGGCTCGACGGCGCGGACCTGCGCGGCGCGCACCTGCTGGGGGCCGACCTGGGCGCGGTGTCGGTGCGCGGCACCCGGCTGGACCTGGCCGGTGCCCTGGCGCTGGCGGAGTCGCTCGGTGCCCGCGTCGAGACCTGAGGCGGGCAGGGGCGCCCGGGCCAGTAGCGTGGGCCCATGATCGGCCCCCGCCTGCGAGAGCTGCGCGTCACCCGCGGCCTGTCCCTGCGCCGGCTCGCCGCCGAGACCGGGCTCTCCGCCACCCTGCTCAGCCAGATCGAACGGGGCGTGACCAACCCCAGCCTGAAGTCGCTGCGGCTGCTGGCCGGGTACTTCGGCCAGTCGATCTCGACCCTCTTCCAGGAGGAGCCCGAGGTGCTCGGCGGCACCAGCAGCGTGACGACACCGGGTCACCGCGCCCTGATCCAGGTGCCCAGCGGCCGGGCCCGCTACGAGCGGCTCACCCAGGGCAACGGACAGCTCGAGGTGCTGCTGGGGACGCTGCACCCCGGTGAGGCCTCCAGCGAGGAGCGGTGGAGCCACGAGGCGGTGGAGTGCGCCTACGTGCTCCGCGGCGAGCTGACGGTGGAGCTGGGCGAGGAGACCCTCGTGCTCGAGGCCGGGCACGCCATCACCCTGCGCTCGACCATCCCGCACCGCTACCTCAACACCGGAGACGTGGTGACCGAGTTCCACGTCTCGGTCACCCCACCGACCCCCTGAGGGGGCGGCTCACCGACCAGCGCCGGCCAGCCGGGTCAGCGAGGCGGCGATCTCGTCCAGCGCCTGGGTCATCCGGGCCGGATCCCGGTAGCAGCCGTGCACCAGCCGGATGTGTCCGGCGCCGGAGGCCCCGTAGGGGGCACCGCTGTTGACCGAGACACGGGCGTCGCGCAGCAGGTGGTCGGCGACGACGTCGCCCCCGCCCAGCGCGGAGACGTCGACCCAGGACAGGTAGCCGCTCTCCGGCACCTGCAGGCGCACCCCCGGCACCCGGCCCAGCCGGTCCACCACCTCGTGCCGGCGGGCCTCGAAGTCCAGGTGGCGTCGCTGCAGCGCCGCCTCGTCCAGCAGGGCCGCCCGCGCCGCCGCCTGGGCGGCGGTGTTGGTGGCACCGACGACGTTGACGGCTGTTCCGTAGAGGCTGTCGAGCAGGGTGTCCGGGCCCACCACGTAACCGACCCGCAGCCCGCTGAGGCCGTGCCCCTTGGAGAACGAGAAGACGGTCAGCGTGCGCTCCCACAGACCGGGCAGCGAGGCCGGGGTGGTGAACCCCTCCGTGGTGAAGACGAAGTCCTCGAAGGCCTGGTCGCAGACCAGGACCAGGTCGTGCTCCACGACCACGTCGCGCAGACCCTCCAGCACCTCCCGGGTGAAGACCGTGGTGGTGGGGTTGTTCGGGTGGGTCAGCACCACCATCCTGGTCCGCGCCGTCACGGCCGCGCGCAGGGCCGCCAGATCCAGCTGCCACCCGGCCTCCGGGTCCAGCGGGACCGGCACTGCGACCGCCCCGAGCAGCGCGCAGTTGCTCGCGTTCGAGGGGTAGGAGGGGTCCGGCACCAGCACCTCGTCACCGGGGTCGAGCAGGGCCGCCATCGCGAAGTAGAGACCCGCGTCCGAGCCGGGGGTGACGATGACGTTGCGGCGGGGGTCCACGGTGAGGTCGTTGCGCTCGCGGCACTTGACCGCGATCGCCTCCCGCAGCCGTTCGTCACCGATCGGCAGCGTGTAGTGGGCCGTGCCGGGGTCGTCGAGGGAGGCACTCAGGGCACCGCGCACGGCCGGAGAGAGGGCCGGGTCGGGGAACCAGGGGTCGGCCCAGGAGAGGATGGCATACCCCTGCTCGCGCAGCCGGGCGACGCCGTCGCCCACGTCCGCCTTGGTCACCTCGGCGAACAACCCGCCCTGCATCGCGGCGAACCGGGTGTTCGTCCTCGGCTCGGTGACGGCGTCCGTCCCGGTGGTGGCTCCGCTCATCCCTGCTCCTGTATCGGTCGTCATGTCGTGCCCCAGGCGCCGAGCTCGTCGTGGTCGTCGCGGACCACCCGGCCGCCGGAGACCACCGCGCGCAGCCCGCGCAGCGCGGAGACGTCGGTGGACGGGTCGTCCTCGATCAGCACCAGGTCGGCCGGTGAGCCGGGCAGCAACCTGCCCAGACCGGGCGCGCCCAGCCACTCGGCGGCCCGGCTGGTGGCCGAGCGCAGCACCTCGCGGGCGCTCATCCCCGCCTCCTGCATGAGCTCCATCTCCCGCACCGTCGCGGTGGTGCCCTCGAAGGGGGCGTAGGGCGGCATGTCCGAGCCCATCACGATCCGGACCCCGGCCGCGACCGCCCGCTGCAGGGTCGCCCAGTGCTCGGGTCCCGCCGAGAGCGCGCGGTCGATCATCCACTGCGGGACCTCGTGCAGCTCGAAGAAGTCACGGCACCGGCTGACGCTGATCGTGGGTACGTACCAGGTACCGCGCTCGACCATCATCGCGATGGTCTCCTCGTCCAGGCTGTAGCCGTGCTCGACGCCGTCGAGGCCGAGGGCCAGCGCCGCCCGCACCGTCTCTGAGGAGCCCGCGTGCGCGGTGACCTGCTTGCCCCAGGCGTGCGCGGTGTCGATCACCGCGGCCAGCTCGGCGTCGGTGAGCTGGGGGGTGTCGATGTCCTCGTGCTCCCCGGCGATGCCGCCGGAGATGCAGACCTTGACCAGGTCCGCGCCGGCGCGCAGCTGCAGCCGGGTCGCCCTGGCGAAGCCGTCCGCGCCGTCCGCCTCCAGGGCGTCGGCCTCCCAGCCGTGGCCACCGGTGCAGCACAGGGCGTGCCCGGCGGTGAACAGCCGCGGCCCGGGGACCGCGCCGCGCCGGATGGCAGCACGCAGCGTCATGTCGAGGTAGCGGCTCTCGCCGACCAGCCGGGCCGTGGTCACCCCGGCCCGCAGGGTCCGGGCCGCCGAGTCGGCCATCACCAGCACGGTCTGGGCGTCGTCCTCGGTGTCCCATCCCTGGGACATGGCCCCCGGCAGCGCCAGGCCGAGGTGGACGTGCATGTTGATCAGCCCGGGGAGGGCGTACCCGGTGGCCCGCACCTCGCGTGGCGGCGGGTCGGTGCCGGGGAGGGTCTCCATGACGTCGGCGCGCGAGCCCACCGCGGCCACCGTCCCGTCCGGGTCGACGAGCAGCGCGTCGCCGAGCTCGGTGCCGGTCTCCGGGTCCAGCACGACGGGCCCGTGCAGCAGCAGGGCGGGGTGGTCGGTCATCGGCTCTCTCCGTCCAGGACCGCGCCGAGCAGCGAGGTCGGGGGTGACCCGTGCGCGAGCACGGCGTCGTGGAAGCGTCCCAGCGAGGTGAAGCGCGCCTGGTGCCGGGCCCGCAGGTCGTGCAGGGCGTTGCGGCCAAGCACGTAGGTGGAGGGGTAGGTGGGGTTGTCGTGCCGGGTGTACCGGTCGACCTCTCCCCCGGCCATGTGCGGGTCCATCCCGGTCCGCTCCTCGAGCAGCGCGACCGCCTCGGCCTTGCTGAGCCTGCCCGTGTGCAGCCCCGTGTCGATCACCAGGCGCAGGCACCGCCACAGCCAGTTGCGGCGGGCGAAGAGGGCCTGGTCGTCGTGCCCGAAGACCGTCTCGGTGAGCACGTCCTCCACGTACAGCCCCCACCCCTCCACGAAGAGCGGGGTGCGGAAGAACCGGAGGAAGGAGTCCCGGTCCGTGCCGAGCTGGTGGTGCACGGACTGCAGATGGTGGCCGGGGTAGGTCTCGTGGCCGACGATCGAGCGGATGAAGGTCGGGCAGTTGTCCCGCTCGTGCCCGGCGACCCGCTCCGGGCCCGCCGTCAGGTCCGCGGGGGTGATCAGGAAGAGGCTGGTGCGGTCCGGGGAGTAGGGCGCGACGGTGCGCATCTCGCCCAGCGGGAGCCCGGCCCGGCGGAACTCCGGCAGCGGTGCGACCAGGCACCGCTGGTCGTCATGGACGGTGGCCAGGTCCTGCTCCAGGGTGAGCTCCCGGGCCCGGGCCGTCTCGGCGCGGTAGCTGGTCAGGAAGTGCTCGGCCGGGGTCCGCTCCGCCTTGAGCCGGGCCACCTGCTCGGCCCACGGTGTGTGCGGGTCGCGGTGGCGTGCCATCACGGTGAGCGACTCCTGGGCCGCGGCCACCTCCTGCCAGCCCTGCTCCCAGAGCTGCTCGGGGCTCAGGTCCAGGCAGTGGTAGCGCGTCAGCAGGTGGGCGAAGACGTCCTGCCCGACCTGCCAGCGTCCGCGCCCGTCCTGGGTCAGCAGCCGGACCCGCTGCACGAGACGCTCGAGCGCCGCGCAGGCCTCGTCACGGAGCCTGCGTGCCCGGCTCGCCGTGACCTCGTCCAGGGGCTGGTCGACCGCGTCCAGGCCCTGGCCCAGCAGGACCCCCAGGCCGGCGGCCGCCGGGAGGGTCATCACCGCCCAGTCCCGCGGGACTTCCTGCGGGTCGAGGGTGCGGGCACCCGCGGTGAGGAAGGTGGCGCAGTCCTCCAGCAGCTGCAGGTATGCCCGCCGGTAGGTGTCGTCGTCCAGGCGGGAGGTGTCCAGGGCGTCCAGCGCCCCGCCCACGGACTCGACGTACCAGTAGGGCGCCCGCTCCCAGGGTCGGGCGTGCTCCAGCTCCACCTGGCGCAGGTGCACCTCGGCGCGGATGCACCCCTGCTCCAGCCAGGTGTGGCTGCCCACCGGCGCGGTCGGCTCCCGGTCCCACCCGGACAGGGTGGCGGCCAGGTCCTGGTATGCCCCGGGGTCGGTGGCCGGCAGCCCCAGGCCGGGCGCCCCGGTGGCCGGGTCGAGGACCCCGGCGGACCGGCCGGTGTTGGGGTCGGCCGCGACCAGCAGCTCCGCCAGCTCATGCATGGGACATCTCCGCCAGGCTGCGGCGCAACGGCGCCATCCCCATCGGGCCCAGGCCCAGGGCCTGCTCGTGGAAGGAACGCTCGGTGAAGCGCCCGCCGGCCAGCGCGGCGTGCCGGGCCTCCTCCCAGAGGCGTGCTCCGGTGCTGAAGGCCAGGGCCTGGCCGGGCCAGCCGAGGTAGCGGACCACCTCGAAGGTGGCGGTCTCCCGGTCGCAGCCGGCCGCCTGGGTCAGCACGTCGACACCCACGTCGATGCTCCAGCCGGTGGCGTCGGTGAAGCCGTTGCCGGCGGGGATCGGGTAGCCCAGGTGCAGGCCCATGTCGATCACGATGCGGGCGGCCCGCCAGCGTTGGGCGAGCACCACGCCGAGTCGTTCGCCGGGGTGCTGGAGCAGGCCCCAGGCGTGCGCCCGGCCCTCGGTGTAGTGGGCCCAGCCCTCGGCATACCCGTGGATGTGGCACAGGTGCCGCTGCCACGGGTGCAGACCCTCGATCGAGGCGGTGACCACGTGCTGCAGGTGGTGCCCGGGCAGCCCCTCGTGGTGGACGGTGCTGACCTCGCGCCAGGTGGGGACGGTGTCGGCCCCGGTCGGGGTCGACCAGACGACGCGTCCACCCCGGGTCCCGGCAGGGTCCGGTGGTGAGTAGTAGATCGAGCCGGAGCCGGGAGCCGCCAGCACGGCGCCGCACGGGTGCCCCCCGGGCACGTCGAAGATCGTCCCGTCGAGCAGGTCGTGGGCCCGCTGCATCCGGCCCTCGACCCATCCGACCAGCTCGGGACCGACCCGGACCCTGCCGTTCTCGTCGGCGTCCAGCAGCGCTTCGGCCTCGGCGACCCCGGCGCACCCGAGCTCCGCCGCGATCGCCTCGGCCTCCTGGGTGAGCTCGGCCAGCCGGGACCAGCCGTAGGCATACGTCTCCGGCAGGTCGACCTGGGTGCCGAGGAAGGCCCCGGAGGTGACCCGGTAGAGATCCTCACCCACGGCGTCCTGGGCGCGCCCTCGGGGGGCGTGCTCCTGCTCCAACCAGTCCGCCAGCTCGCGGCAGGCCTCCCGGGCCCGGTCCAGCACCTGCCGGGTCGGGTCGTCGAGCTCGCCGGGGAGCAGTGCCCCTAGCCGGTCGTCACGCTCCGGGTCGGCCCACCGGCGCAGCTGTCCGGCCAGCGTCCGGGACTGCAGGGCAGGGACCGTGTAGCCGTCCGCGGAGGTGGCCGCCAGCCGCTCGGCGTAGGCCTGCAGCGCCGCCGGCACCTCGCCGAGCCCCGACACCACGGCCTCGTCGTCGGTCGAGCCGGCGGCCGACTCCAGCCCCATCATCACCATGTGCGCCGGGGAGGCCAGCGGAGCGACCAGGCCACCGGTGAACCCGGCGTCGTGCAGCGCGAGGTCGCTGCCCAGGCGCTCGGTGAGGGCACGGGCCAGGTGGCTCCGTGCTCCGGGAGCATCCTGCTCCGGGGGAAGCACGGCGAGATCGGCCAGCGTGCCGCGTGCCAGGTCGGCCCGGGCCTGCACCGCCCCCGGCCCGAGGGGGGCCCACAGGTCCTGGGCAGGGCTACCGATGGCCCGGGCGGCACCCGGGTCGAGCCGGGCGAGGCCGTCGACGTAACGGTCGGCGACCTCGCCCGCGTCGTGGGGCTGCATCAGTTGGCGCGCATCCACTGCTCGGCGTTCCAGGAGACACCGGTCTGGACCGAGGTCGGCCGGACGTTCTCCAGGGTGGAGTCGAAGCCGGTCACGCCCGGGTGGGCGAACAGCGGGATGCCGTACAGGTTGTCCCACAGCAGCTTCTCGATGACCTTGATCTGCTCCATGTGGACCTCGGGGTCGTTCGACCCGGCCAGGGTGTTCCAGGCCTCGTCGACCTCCTCGTTGGAGAACCCGCCGTAGTTCTGGCCGCCGTCGGTGGAGTAGATCGGCTGACCGGAGGCGATCTGGCCAGAGCCGGCCCACGCGAACAGCGCGACCTCCCAGTCACCGGACTCCAGCGTGCCACCGGCCTCGAAGAAGTCGGCGTTGCCGGCGTCGGTGATCTCGAAGCCCGCCTCGTCGCACGAGGACTTGATCGCCGCGACCTGGTCGGTACGACGCGGGTTCGGCGCGGAGTAGCCGATCCGGACCTCGACCGGGCTCTCCAGCCCGGCCTCCTCCAGCTTCGCGGCCGCACCCTCGATGTCGACCTCGTCGTAGCGGCCGTCGTAGGCCTCGGACACGACCTCTTCGTAGTCCGGCTGGAACGGGAACTTCTCCCGCAGGTTCATCACCTCGGCCTCGGGGTTGATCGGCGCGATCAGGTTGTCGATGATGTTCTGACGCGGCACGCACATCGCGAACGCCTCACGCGCAGCCAGACCACCCTCGGACTCGCTGAACGCCGAGGTCTCCGCGAAGTTGAAGTCCAGGTGCTCCCAGGTCATCTCATCAGTCGTCTCGACCGAGACCATGTCACCCATGCCCTCGAGCTGCTGCTTGGTGTCCACCGTGGCCTGCGGCTCGATGACGTTGATGTCACCGTTCTGCAGCGCCTGCACGTGCGTCTCCGGCGACGCGAACCGGTAGGTCAGGTTCTCGGTGGCCGGGGCCGGACCGAAGAACTCCGGGTTCGGCACCAGCGCGAGCTGGTTGCCCGACTCCCACGAAGCACCCTCCAGGGTGTACGGGCCAGACGAAGGCACGATCGCCTCGTCCTCGACCTGGTAGTTCGGGAACAACCAGCCGGTGTTCCAGAACTCCGCGGCACCGGCCACGGTCTCACCATCACCATCGAGGATGGCCTGCGCCAGCTCGCCGGGCTCCATGCCCGACTGCTCCGCAGCGACGTGCGCCGGCAGCGCGGCCGAGACCAGCAGCTCCCAGTCCGGGTACGGCTCGGGGAAGACGATGGTGAACTCCTTGGAGTCCACCTCGGTCTCCAGACCGTCCGGCACGTAGACACCGAAGGAGTCAGAGATCGCGTCGAAGCCCAGCTCCTCCGCGCCACCCAGGGACTCCGGGTTCGTCGAGGCCCAGCTCAGCAGGTAGTCGTTCGCGGTGATCGGCGTCCCGTCGGACCAGACCGCGTCGTCGGAGATCGTGTACTCCACCGTCAACGGGTCCTCAGAGGTCTGCTCGTAGGAGCCGAACCACTCGTTCGGGTAGACCGTGCCGTCCGTGCCCCAGTACCAGAAACCGGAGTGCAGCTGGTTGTTCACCACCGCGTTGTAGGTCGAGTTGGTGGCGGCGGTGTCGCCGTTGTAGGCGTTGTACTCCTCCGCACCGCTGGAGAAGGACACCGTGTCCGACATCGTCTCGACATCGCCGAGGTCCGCCTTGGCCGTGTCACCCTCCGCCATCTCACCGCCGCCTGCGTCGGAGGTCGACGAGTCGTCGTCCATCCCGCCGTCGTCGGTGGCCTCGCCGTCGTCGCTGCCACCCGCATCTGCCGAGGTGTCGTCCTCGGAGCCGGTGTCGGACGTGCAGCCAGCCAGCGCCAGGGCACCGGCCGCCACGACGGCCATGGTCGCGCGCCTGATCTTCAATGTTCCTCCTAGTAGATGGGCGTCACTCCCGGGACGACCTCGATCGGCCGCCCGCGGTCCGGCGACGCACCGGGGGGTTGCGAGATGAATTTAGGCACGCAAGGCAACACTTCGCCAGCAACGTACCCACACGGTGACGCGATCGTTACCCTTTTGAGACTTCCGTCAGCATGACCTTGCGTCAAGCACCGTCGACCACGTCGAGCATCATCCGGACCGCGTCCTGGGCCTTACGGGCGCTGCGCTCCGCGCGCACGGTGTGCACCGCCCGGGCGAGCCCGTTCCCCTGCGGCTGCGCGGATTCCCGCACCGTGGCGCGCACCCTGGCCCCCTCGGGGAAGACCCCCAGCACCTCCTGGCCGGCGGCACCGAGCACCCCGAGCACCTCCTGCACCGCCGCCTCCGGACCGACCACGGACGCATGCCGACGACAGGGGGGCAGGTCGAGCTCCCGCCGCTCGGCGAGCTCCCGGGCGGCGAGCCAGACCGGGTCCCAGCGCACCAGCGCCTCGACCGCCGGGATGGAGCCGTGCGGGGGCACCCCGCAGAGCACCACCTGGGCGCTGCGGCGTCGCGGTCCCCTGGCGGCAGTCCCGTCCGTCGGCACCGGTGCGGCCACCAGGGCCGCCGCCGCGGACCACCGTCGCAGCGCCTCCGGCTGTGCCTCCACCGAGGCCCGTTCCAGGAGGCGCCACCCGTCCAGCAGCGCCACCGCGGCATATCCCCCGGGGCACCAGGGCTCTGCCCCGGGCGTGGCCACCACCAGTGCCGGGGTGTCCTCGACCTGGGCGACCACGTGCTCCCCGCCGGAGCTGACGACCCGCACGCCGGGGAACGCCCGCCCCAGCTCCTCCGCGGTGCGCCGCTCCCCCACCGCGCTGGCCCGGCGACGGGTGGACCCGCACTCGGGGCATCCCTGGTCCCGCTCCGCCGGGCTCACCGGCGTCCCGCACACCCGGCAGCTGCCGGCGTCCTGGCCACCACCGGCACCCACCGGCCCCTGGCAGTGCCGGCAGCGCACCGGGGTCCGGCAGTCCTGGCAGGCCAGGGCGACGACATACCCCTGCCGCGGCACCTGCACCAGCACCGGGCCATGGTCCAGCCCGGCCCGCAGTGCCCGCCAGGCGACACTGGGGATCCTGGCGGTCCTGGCCGCCTCGTCCCGGTCCTCCTGCCGGCCCTCGCCGGCGACCACGACGGCGGGCGCCTGCGCCCGCACGGCGGCGGGTGCGGCCACGACGGAGGCCACCGACCCCTGCTCGACCCAGGCCTGGGCTGCGACGCTGCGCGTGAAACCACCCAGCAGCAGGGCCGCCCCCTCGGCCCGGGCCCGGCGGCGCAGCACCTCCCGGACGTGCGGGTAGGGGGCACGCGGCTCCTCGTGCAGGTCGTCCGCCTCGTCCCAGCACACCAGCAGGCCGAGGTCACGGACCGGGGCGAAGGCGCTGGCCCTGGTCCCCACCACCACCTGCGCGTGCCCGCGCAGGGCCCGCAAGAACGCCCGGTACCGCGCCTCCGGTCCCAGGTCGGCACTCAGCCGCACCACCGCGTCCGCACCGACGGCCTCCTCCAGCACCGGGAGCACCCGGACCACGTCGCGGTGGTCCGGCAGCACCACCACCGCCCCGCGACCACCGTCCACCGCGGCCTGCACGGCCCCGGCGATGGCGTCCGGCCAGTCGGCACCGGGCGCCCGGCCCGGCAGGGCCAGCCAGGAGGCGGCCGGCGCCTGGCCGTCGCGCACCCGGCGCAGGAAGGCCTCACCTGCGGGATAACCGTCCCAGGCCGGACAAGCAGCGACCTGCCCCCCGTCCGTGCCGGACCCGGGGCGGGTGACGTCGGTGCCAGCGTCAGGGACGGACCGCTCGGCGCGGGCGTGCCGCGGCGGGACCGCGAGCCGGAGGGTGTCCGACAGCGTCCCCCCGTAGTGGTCGGCCACCGAGCGGGCCAGCGCCGCGACCGCGGGGGTGAGCACCGGCTCCGCGCTGACCACCGACCGGAGCGGCGTCAACCGGCCGGAGTGCTCCGCGGTGTCTACCCGGGTGAGCAGGTAGCCGTCGTGGTCGCGGCCGGCGAAGCGCACCCGGACCCGGACGCCGGGGCGGGCCTGCTCGTCCAGCTCGGCCGGCACCGCGTACTCGAACGGTCGGTCCAGGTGCGCCAGCGGGGTGTCGACCAGGACCCGGGCCACCGGGTCCGTGGCGGCCAGCGGGACGTCAGCGGCCGGCGCGTGCTGCCGTCGCCGCGGGGCACGCGGCGGCGGGACCAGCTCCAGCTGCTCGGACACCGCGGCGTCGCCTCACACGGCTGCGCGCAGCGCGTCGACCCGGTCCAGCCGCTCCCAGGTGAAGGGGTTGTCCACGCCGACGGCCTCGGAACGGCCGAAGTGGCCGTAGGCGGCGGTCGGCCGGTAGATGGGACGGAGCAGGTCGAGCTGGTCGACGAGGGCGGCCGGGCGCAGGTCGAAGACGGTGGACACCGCGGACTGGATGCGCTCCACCGGGACGGTCTCGGTGCCGAAGGTCTCGACGTACAGCCCCACCGGGCGGGCCGTACCGATGGCGTAGGCGACCTGGATCTCGCACCGGGTGGCGAGCCCGGCGGCGACCACGTTCTTGGCCACCCAGCGCATCGCGTACGCGGCCGAGCGGTCCACCTTGGACGGGTCCTTGCCGGAGAAGGCGCCGCCTCCGTGGCGGGCCATCCCCCCGTAGGTGTCGACGATCACCTTGCGGCCGGTGAGCCCTGCGTCCCCCATCGGCCCCCCGATGGTGAAGACCCCGGTCGGGTTGACGAGCATCCGGTAGCCGTCGGTCTTGAGCTGCACCCCGGCGGCGCGCGCCTCCTCGAGCACCGGCGTGATCACCCGCTCCCGGATGTCCGGCTGCAGCTGCTCCTCCAGGTCGATGCCGGCCGCGTGCTGGGTGGAGAGCACCACCGTGTCGAGCCGGACCGCGCGGTCCCCGTCGTAGGCGATGGTGACCTGGGTCTTGCCGTCCGGGCGCAGGTAGTCCAGCTCCCCGCTCTTGCGGACGGTGCTGAGCCGCTCGGCCAACCGGTGCGCGAGGAAGATCGGCAGCGGCATCAGCTGGGGGGTGTCGTCGCAGGCATACCCGAACATCAGCCCCTGGTCACCGGCCCCCTGGTGGTCGTAGTCGTGGGCCCCCTCGTCCCCCCGGCTGGCGACCGCGTCGTCGACGCCGGTGGCGATGTCCGCGGACTGGTCCCCGATGGAGACCTCGACCCCGCAGGTCCGGCCGTCGAAGCCCTTGTGCGAGTTGTCGTAGCCGATCTCCAGGATGGTCTCCCGCACCAGCTGCGGGATGTTGGAGTACCCCTGGGTGCGTACCTCCCCGGCGACGTGCACCAGCCCGGTGGTGACCATCGTCTCGACCGCCACCCGGGAGTGCGGGTCCTGGCGGAGCAGGTCGTCGAGGATGGCGTCGCTGATCTGGTCGCAGATCTTGTCCGGGTGCCCCTCGGTGACGGACTCGGAGGTGAACAGGCGGGACATCGGGACTCCTTCGCGCGGGGTGCAGCGGCTGCTGTCGTCGGCGGTGAGTCTACGGGGGTGGACCGACGGACCCGCCGGTCAGGGCAGGGCCGGTGCTACCACGTCCCAGACGGCCTCGGCGACGTCGTCCTTGCTGGCCGGACCGACGGTGAGGGGGTCCTCGTCCGGGCTGTCACCGCGCCGCAGGACGTGCACCGTGCTCTCGTCCTGGCCGAAGGTCTTGTCGACGCCGACCTCGTTCGCGACGAGCAGGTCGCACCCCTTGCGGGCCAGCTTGGCCCGGGCGAGGGTGAGCAGGTCGCCGGTGGCGTCACCGGTCTCCGCGGCGAACCCGACGAGATAGGGGGCAGCGGCCGTTCCGCGGGTCGCGACCAGACCGGCCAGCACGTCCGGGTTGCGGACCAGCTCGATGGTCGGTGCGGAGTCGTCACCTTCGCCGTGGGTCTTCTTGATCTTCGACCCGGCGTAGGTGGCGGGGCGGAAGTCGGCGACCGCCGCTGCCATCACCACGGCGTCGACGTCGCCGGCGGAGACCAGGCTGCCCACCTGCTGCTCCAGCTCGAGGGCGGTCCCCACCGGGAGCACCTCGCAGCCGGGTGGGACGGGCAGCGTCACGTTGGCGCTGACCAGGCTGACCCTGGCGCCCCGGCGGGAGGCGGCGGCGGCGAGGGCATACCCCTGCTTGCCGGAGCTGCGGTTGCCGAGGTAGCGGACCGGGTCGAGGGGTTCGCGGGTGCCGCCTGCGGAGACGACCACGTGCCGGCCCGCGAGGTCGAGGTCCTCGATCTGCCGCGTCGGCGTCCCGGCGGCCGCCGCGGCCATCGCGGCCTCCACGATGTCCTCGGGGTCGGGGAGGCGCCCGGGCCCGGTGTCCTGGCCGGTGAGCCGCCCGCTGGCGGGGTCGAGCACGTGGGTGCCCCGTTCGCGCAGCAGGGCGACGTTGGCCACGGTCGCCGGGTGCGTCCACATCTCGGTATGCATGGCGGGCGCCAGCAGCACCGGGCACCGAGCCGTCAGCAGGGTGTTGGTCAGCAGGTCGTCGGCGAGTCCGTGCGCGGCGCGGGCCAGCAGGTCGGCGGTGGCCGGGGCGACGAGGACCAGGTCGGCCCAGTCACGGCCCAGGCGCACGTGTGGGACGGCGGGCACGTCGTCCCACACGTCGGCGGAGACGGGGCGGCCGCTGAGCGCCTCCCAGGTCGCCGCCCCGACGAAGTGCAGGGCGGCGGCGGTCGGCACCACGGTCACCTGGTGACCGGCCTCGGTCAGCAGACGGAGCACCGAGCACGCCTTGTAGGCGGCGATGCCACCGGCGACGCCGAGGACGATGCGCATGCGTGACGTGCCGTCCGCGCTCAGCTCTCGGGGGAGCTCGTGTGCAGCTTGCCCTGGTCGATCTCGTGCAGCGCGATCGACAGCGGCTTGTCGGTGGCCTCGGCCTCGACCAGCGGGCCGACGTACTCCAGGAGGCCCTCGCTGAGCTGGGCGTAGTAGGCGTTGATCTGCCGGGCGCGCTTGGCGGCGTAGATCACCAGCGCGTACTTGCTGTCCGCGCGCTGCAGCAGGCTGTCGATCGGCGGGTTGGTGATGCCGTCCGGGTGGGCGATGGTGCCGGTTCCACTCACGTTGATCTCAGTCCTTCGTTGGGGGGTCGACCATCAATGATACGAGTTCTTCGCCGGCCCGTGCGACATCGTCGTTGACGATGGTCCGGTCGAACTCCGAGCGGGCCGCCAGCTCGGTGCGGGCCGTCTCCAGCCGGCGTTCCCGCTCGGCCTCGTCCTCGGTGCCCCGACCCACGAGCCGCTGCACCAGATCCTCCCAGGTCGGCGGTGCCAGGAAGACGAAGAGCGCCTCCGGCATGGCCTCCCGGACGGCCCGGGCCCCTTGCAGGTCGATCTCCAGCATCGTCGGGTTCCCGGCGGCCAGGGACTCGTCCACCGGCCCCCGGGGGGTGCCGTAGCGGGCCCGCCCGTGCACGGTGGCCCACTCGAGCAGCTGCCCCTCACGTTCCAGCCGGTCGAACTCCGCGTCGTCCACGAAGTAGTAGTGCTGCCCGTGCACCTCACCCGGGCGGGGCGGGCGGGTCGTCGCCGAGACCGAGAGCCAGACCTCGGGGTGCCGGGACCGGACGTAGGACGCGACGGTGCCCTTGCCCACGGCCGTCGGCCCGGCCAGCACGACCAGCCGTCGGGTGCCGCCCACCGGCCCGGCGGGCCCGACGGGGGCCGACCCGGTACTCAGCGGCCGTCGAAGCGCTCGAGCAGCTGGTGCACCTGGTTGGCGCCCAGCCCCCGGACACGCCGGCTCTCGGAGATACCGATCTCCTCCATCAGCTGGCGGGCCCGGACCCGCCCGACCCCGGGCATCGACTCCAGCAGGGCGGAGACCTTCATCTTCCCGATGACGTCGTTGGACCGGCCCTCGTCGATGACGTCCTTGAGGGAGCCCTGCGCGTTCTTCAGACGGTTCTTGACGGCAGCCCGCTCGCGGCGGGCGGCAGCTGCCTTGGCCAGCGCGTCAGCGCGCTGCTCCGGCGTCAGCTCGGGAAGGGCCACGGTCGCACTCCTTGTCGGTGGTCGCAGGGAAATCCCTGTTGGGCGAACATAGCGACCCGCTCCCGCCTCTGCCAACCCACCACCGGCCGGGAGGTGGGTCGGACCGGGGGCTGGGCGGGGTCGTGCGGGGGACAGGCCGGGGTCGGGCAGGGGTCAGGTGGGAGTCCGGGCCGGCGTCAGGTTCGGTGCAGGGCCTCGGTGAGCTGCCCGGACCAGGACCGGAGGGTCTCCTCCAGACGGTCCGGGCCGGCGCGCAGCAGGCCCCGGCTGACGGGCACCAGCACCCGGTCGGCCAGCCCCGCGAAGGACCGGGCGACGTCCTCCGGACCGGCCCCCTGGGCACCGACGCCGGGGGCCAGCACCGGCACGCAGCCCACGGTCAGGTCCAGGCCGGCGGCGGCCAGGTCGACGCCGGCCCCGACCACCACGCCCACGTCCCCGCAGGGCTGCTGGCCGGCGACCTCTCGGGTGACCTCCCCGAGCACCCGCGCTGCGACCGGCGGTGACCCCGCCAGCTGCACCTGCTCCCCCTCAGGGTTGGAGGTGCGGGCCAGCACCCAGACCCCACGCCCGGCCCCGTGGGCGAGATCGAGCGCCGGGCGCAGCGAGGCATACCCCAGGTAGGGGCTGAGGGTGATGGAGTCGGCGGCCAGCGGTGAGCCGGGCGCCAGGTAGGCCTGGGCGTAGCCCTCCATCGTGGAGCCCACGTCGCCGCGCTTGACGTCCAGCACCGAGAGCAGTCCCCGCTCGCGGCAGCCGGCGAGGACCTCTTCGAGAACGCCGACGCCCGCCGCCCCGTGCCGCTCGAAGAAGGCGGACTGCGGCTTGACCGCCGCGGACCGGCCCGCGGCAGCGTCCAGCACGGTCAGGCTGAAGGTGCGCAGGCCGTCCGCGGAGTCGGCCAGACCCCAGTCGGAGAGCAGCTGCGGGTGCGGGTCCAGCCCCACGCACAGAGGCCCGTGCTGCGCCATGGCCCGGTGCAGGCGTAGCCCGAACCGTTCGGTCGTCTCGTGCATGCTCACTCCTGGGTGGGGGTATGCCGGTGGTCGGGTGCGGGCAGGTTCTGCCCCGGGTGCTCGTCGAGGCCGGCCAGGATGGACGGCAGCAGGGTCGGGTCGGCCCACAGCGCCGTCCCGACCTGGACGGCGGACGCCCCGCAGTCCAGGTGTGCGCGGGCGCTTGCCACGTCGTGGACACCGCCCGCCCCGACCAGCGGCACCGCCGGCCACCGATGGTCGCGGGCGGCCGCGGTGAGGGTGCGCAGGCCGGCACGGCAGGCAGCGGCGGTGGAGGCACCCGACCACCACCGGTCCGGACCCAGCCGCAGCGAGCCGCAGACGACGACGGCTCCCGCTCCCCCGGCGACGGCGCCGCGCGCGGCCGCCACCAGGTCGGGCTGCAGGGCGGAGAGCCGGGCCAGGAGCAGCAGGTCGCGCGGGGTGGACTCCCGGAGCCGGGCCATCACCTTGAGCCCGGCCTGGTCGTCGGCACCGCGCAGGTCGACCTCGACGGCGCCCACCGCGTCCCCTTCGAGGCTGCTGCACACCCGGCCCGCCAGCGATGCCATCTCACCCGCGCTGCTGCCGCGCAGCAGCAGCACGGCGCTGCGGCCCCGCGCCGCGCACCAGCGCAGGCGGTCGGCGGCTCCGGCGACGTCGACACCGGGGGCGGAGCCGTGCTCGACCCCGCCGGGACCGGTCCCGTGCACGACCCCGTGACTGCCGTTGGCGCTGCCGTTGCCGCTGCCGCCGTCCATGCCGATGCCGGGCCCATGCGTCTGCACCGGCCCCACCGGCACCAGCACCTGCTCGGGCATCCCGAAGCGCAGCAGCCCCCGGGGGTCGCCCACCGCGCCGCCGGCCAGCCACAGCCGCGGCATCGGCTCACCGCGGCGCACCGAGCACCCACTCCCCCGGGGCGACCGGCCCGTCGAGGCAGGCACGGACGGTGCGCGCCGCCGCGGTGGTGCCGCCGCCGTCGCCGTTGCCGACGACGAGGTCGCACTGCCCGCACAGGCCGGTCCCGCACACCACCGGCGCACCGGGGTCCACCGCCGCGACGCGCGTCGTGAGGCCACGGGCGAGCGCCAGCGCGGCCACCTCCCGGACCAGGGTCAGTGGACCCGTGGCCACCACCAGGGCCACCTCCAGGTCCGGGTCGTCCAGGCGTGCCGCCACCACCGCGGGCAGCTCCTGCGGGTCGGTCAGCACCACCGAGGTCGCCTGCCGTCGGAGCAGGCCCAGGTCGAGGTGGTGGTCCGGGTCGTCCGCCGAGAGGACCGTGTGCACCGGGCAGTCGCGCTCGCGCAGCAGCGCCACCAGCCAGCGCAGCGGCACCACCGACCCCTCGTGCCCGATCAGCAGGGTCGGGGTGGGTCCGGCCGGCAGCGGGAAGCCCCGCCCGAGGGGGCCGAGCAGCCGGACGCCTGCACCCACGACGAGGCCGTGACCCACCGGCAGCACCACCTCCGCGGTGGTCCCGTGCACCGGTTCTACCCGTACCCCGGCGAGCCACAGCACCCGGGGCAGCACCTCCCCCCGGGTGGCGGCGCCGGGCAGCACCAGCAGCTGCCCGGGCCGGGCCCGGTCCCACACCGGACCGCCGGGCACCGCCAGGCTCACGATGTCGTACGGGCCGGAGGCCCGCACCAGAGCGACCACGGCGTCGACCACCGGCTCCGGGGCGCCCGTCGCGGGGAGCACCACGTTCTCGTTCAGGTGGTCGGCGCGGGACCGCGGCCGAAGAGGTCGAGCCGCTGCGCGTGCTCCTGCAGCGGGGCCACGCCCAGCGGTCCGTCCCGCATCGCCTCGATCCCGAGGACCGCGACCGAGAGCTGCTGCACGGTGGTGATGATCGGCTTGTCCAGGGACGTGGTCGCCGCGCGGATGGCATACCCGTCGGCGCGGGCGTCCCGCCCGGAGGGGGTGTTGATGACCATGTCCACCTCCCCGGAGGTGATCCGGTCGATGATCGTGGGCCGGTCCGCGCCGTCGGCACCGGTGCCGTGCCGCTCGCTGTGCTTGCGCACCACCTCGGCGGTGATCCCGTTGCGGCGCAGCACGTCGGCGGTGCCCTCGGTGGCCAGCACCGAGAAGCCGAGGTCCACCAGACGCTTGACCGGGAAGATCATCGACCGTTTGTCCCGGTTGGCGACCGAGACGAAGACGGTGCCCCCGGTCGGCAGGCTCGAGCCCGCCCGCAGCTGGCTCTTGGCGAAGGCCGCGCCGAAGGACGCGTCGATGCCCATCACCTCACCGGTGGAGCGCATCTCCGGACCGAGGATGGAGTCGATCGCCTCGCCGGTCTGGGTGCGGAAGCGGCGGAACGGCAGGATCGCCTCCTTCACCGAGAAGGGGGCGTCCGCAGGCAGCGACCCCCCGTCCAGGTCGCGGGGCAGCACACCCTCGTCGCGCAGCTGGGCGACGGTGGCGCCGAGCATCACCCGGGCCGCCGCCTGAGCCACCGGGACCCCGGTCGCCTTGGCCACGAAGGGCACGGTGCGGCTGGCCCGAGGGTTCGCCTCGAGCACGTACAGCACGTCCTGGGCGAGCGCGAACTGCACGTTGATGAGCCCGCGCACCCCGATGGCGTCGGCCAGCGCACGGGTCGCCTCGCGCACCTCCTGCAGCTCGGAGCGGCCCAGGGTGAAGGGCGGCATCACGCAGGCGGAGTCGCCGGAGTGGATGCCGGCCTCCTCGATGTGCTCCATGATCCCGCCGACGTAGAGGTCGGTGCCGTCGTAGATCGCGTCGATGTCGATCTCGACGGCGGTGTCCAGGAAACGGTCGATGAGGACCGGGTGGGCCACGTCGTCACCGGTCACGGCGGTCGCCCGACCGACGTAGGAGCTGAGGGTGTCGTCGTCGTAGACGATCTGCATACCCCGGCCGCCGAGGACGTAGCTGGGCCGGACCAGCACCGGGTAGCCGATCTCGTGCGCCACCTCGAGGGCGTCCTCGACCGAGTAGGCGGTGCCGTGCCGGGGCGCGGTCAGGCCGGTCTCGTCGAGCACCCGGCCGAAGGCGCCGCGGTCCTCGGCGAGGTCGATGGCCTCCGGGGAGGTGCCGACGATCGGCACCCCCTCCGCCTTGAGCGCGGCGGCCAGCCCGAGCGGGGTCTGCCCGCCGAGCTGGACGATGACGCCGGCCAGCGGCCCGGCGCTGCGCTCGGCGTGCACCACCTCGAGCACGTCCTCCAGGGTGAGCGGCTCGAAGTAGAGCCGGCTGGAGGTGTCGTAGTCGGTGGAGACGGTCTCCGGGTTGCAGTTGACCATCACCGTGTCGAAGCCGTGCTCGCGCAGCGTCATCGACGCGTGCACGCAGGAGTAGTCGAACTCGATGCCCTGGCCGATCCGGTTCGGGCCGGAGCCGAGGATGATGACGGCGGGGCGCTCGCGGGGCGCCACCTCGCTCTCCTCGTCGTAGCAGGAGTAGTGGTAGGGCGTGGTCGCCGCGAACTCGCCGGCGCAGGTGTCGACGGTCTTGTACACCGGGCGCACCCCGAGCGCGTGCCGGACACCGCGGACCACCGCGGAGCGCATCCCGGTGATCTCGGCGATCTGGTCGTCGGAGAAGCCGTGCCGCTTGGCCAGCCGCAGCAGCCGGGGTGTCAGCCGGCCGCCCGAGATCGACCGGGCCTCCCGCCGCAGCCGGGCAGCGATGTCGTTGATCACCACGATCTGGTCGAGGAACCACGGGTCGATGCCGGTGGCCTCGTGCGCCTGGGCGACGGTGATCCCGCCGCGCAGCGCCTGCTGCACCAGCACCAGCCGCCCGTCGGTGGGGGTGCGCGCCTGGTCGATGAGGGCCCTGGCCATCTCGGCGGTGGGGGTCTCCTCCTCGCGCCAGTGGAAGCTGCTGCGCGGGGCCTCGGTGGAGCGCAGCGCCTTCTGCAGCGCCTCGGTGAAGTTGCGGCCCAGGGCCATCGCCTCCCCCACCGACTTCATCGTGGTGGTCAGCGTGGCGTCGGCCAGCGGGAACTTCTCGAAGGCGAAGCGGGGCACCTTGACCACGACGTAGTCCAGGGTCGGCTCGAAGCTGGCCGGGGTCACCCGGGTGATGTCGTTGGGGACCTCGTCGAGGGTGTAGCCGAGAGCCATCTTGGCGGCGATCTTGGCGATCGGGAAGCCGGTGGCCTTGGAGGCCAGCGCCGAGGAGCGGGAGACCCGCGGGTTCATCTCGATCACGATGATGCGCCCGTCCTCGGGGTTCACCGCGAACTGGATGTTGCAGCCACCGGTGTCGACCCCGACCTCGCGGATGACGGCGATGCCGATGTCCCGCAGCTGCTGGTACTCGCGGTCGGTGAGGGTCATCGCCGGTGCCACCGTGATGGAGTCGCCGGTGTGCACCCCCATCGGGTCCAGGTTCTCGATGGAGCAGACGACGACCACGTTGTCGGCGTGGTCGCGCATCACCTCGAGCTCGTACTCCTTCCAGCCGAGGATCGACTCCTCCAGGAGCACCTCGGTGGTCGGGCTGTCCTGCAGGCCGGCCCCGGCGATCCGGCGCAGGCTCTGCTCGTCGAAGGCGAAGCCGGAGCCCAGGCCGCCCATGGTGAACGAGGGGCGCACCACCACGGGGTAGCCGAGGTCCTGCGCGGCGGCGAGCACCTCGTCCATGGTGTGGCAGATGGCCGAGCGCGCCGACTCGGCGCCGCACCGCTCGACGACCCCCTTGAACGCCTGGCGGTCCTCACCGAGCTGGATGGCCTCGACGTTGGCACCGATCAGGGGGCACCCGTACCGCTCCAGCACCCCCGACTCGTGCAGGGCGATGGCGGTGTTGAGTGCGGTCTGCCCACCCAGGGTGGCCAGCACGGCGTCGGGCCGCTCGCGCTCGATGATGGACTCGACGATCTCAGGGGTGATCGGCTCGACGTAGGTGGCGTCGGCGACCCCGGGGTCGGTCATGATGGTGGCCGGGTTCGAGTTGACGAGGATGACGCGGACGCCCTCCTCGCGCAGCACCCGGCACGCCTGGGTGCCGGAGTAGTCGAACTCGGCGGCCTGGCCGATGACGATCGGGCCCGACCCGATCACCAGGACGCTCGTGATGTCGTCACGTTTGGGCACGTGGGGTCTCCTGGGTGGCGTTCGTGTCGAGCAGGTCGACGAAGCGGTCGAAGAGGTACTCGGCGTCGTGCGGGCCCGCCGCGGCCTCGGGGTGGTACTGGACGCTGAAGGCGGGGACGTCCTCGCAGGACAGCCCCTCGACCACGTCGTCGTTGAGGGCGATGTGCGAGCAGCGCACCGGGCCGAAGTCCGAGGGCGCCGGCCGGTCGGTGGGTATGCCGTCGGGCCAGGCGATCGCGAAGCCGTGGTTGTGGCTGGTCACCTCGACCTTGCCGGTCTCCCGGTCCAGCACCGGCTGGTTGATGCCGCGGTGGCCGAAGGTCAGCTTGTAGGTGGACAGCCCCAGCGCCCGGCCGAGCAGCTGGTTGCCGAAGCAGATCCCGAAGAACGGGATGCGTCGCTCCAGCACCCGGCGCAGCAGCTCCACCTCGTGGTCCGCCGTGGCCGGGTCGCCCGGGCCGTTGGAGAAGAACACGCCGTCCGGCTCCAGGGCCAGCAGCTCCTCGACGGTGGTGCGGCTGGGCAGCACGTGCACCTCGATCCCGCGCCGGGCCAGCATCGCCGGGGTCATCCCCTTGATCCCGAGGTCCAGGGCCGCCACCCGGAACCGGGTCGGGGTCCCCTCGGGCGGGGACACGACATAGGGCTCGGGGGTGGAGACCTCGGCGGCCAGCGCGGAGCCGGCCATCCGCGGGGCGTCGGTGACGGTGCGCAGCAGCTCGGTGGCCGGGGCCTGTGCGGCCTCGCCGGAGAAGATCCCGGCCCGCATCGCGCCCCGGTCCCGCAGGTGCCGGGTCAGCGCCCGGGTGTCGACCCCGCTGATGCCGACCACCCCGGCGGCGTCCAGGGCCTGCCCGAGGTCGCCCTGCGATCGCCAGTTGGAGGGGCGGATCGCGGGGTCCCGGACGACATACCCGGCGACCCAGATGCGCCGGCTCTCCATGTCGTCGGTGTTCACCCCGGTGTTGCCGATGTGCGGGGCCGTCATCACGACGACCTGGCGGTGGTACGAGGGGTCGGTCAGCGTCTCCTGGTAGCCGGTCATCCCGGTGCTGAAGACGGCCTCGCCGACGGTCTGCCCACGGGCGCCGTAGGCCTCGCCGCGGAAGACGCGCCCGTCCTCCAGGACGAGCACCGCCTCACCCGTGTCGGTGTCGGTGGCATCGCCGTCGTCGGTCGCCACCGGTGGGACCGGTGCTGGTGTGCTGCTCATGCGTCCTCCCCCCAGACCAGGCCCTCGCGTGCGGTGACCTTGCCTCGGAGCATCGTCAGGTGGACGGCACCGGTCAGCTTGCGACCGTGCCAGGGGTTGTTGCGCGACAGCGACCGGCTCAGGGTCGCGTCGACGGTGGTCCGGCGCCCCGGGTCGACGAGGGTGAGGTGGGCGGGCGCGCCGACCACGACCCCCTGCCCCTGGTCGGACAGGCGCGCGATGCGTGCCGGGGCGGTGGACATGGTCCGGGCCACGTCGGCCCAGCCCATCGCGCCCTCGGCGACCATCACGGTGGACACCACCGGCAGGGCGGTCTCCAGGCCGAGCATCCCGAAGGCGGCGTCGGTGAAGGCGTGCTCCTTGTCCTGGCGCACGTGCGGGGCGTGGTCGGTGGCGACCGCGTCGATGGTCCCGTCGGCCAGCGCCGCGCGCAGCACCAGGGTGTCCTCGGCCGGGCGCAGCGGCGGGTTCACCTTGTAGGTCGGGTCGTAGCCGACCAGCTCGTCCTGGGTGAGCATCAGGTGGTGCGGGGTGACCTCGGCGGTGACGTCGATGCCCTGCGCCTTGGCCCACCGGATCACCTCGACGCTGCCGGCGGTGGAGACGTGCGCGACGTGCACCCGGGACCCGGTGTGCCGGGCCAGCATGACGTCCCGGGCCACGATGGTCTCCTCGGCGACGGCCGGCCAGCCGGGCAGGCCGAGCCGCCCGGAGAGCTCCCCCTCGTGGCAGCAGGCGGTCCCGTCCGCGAGCCGCGGGTCCTGGGCGTGCTGGGAGACCACCCCGTCGAAGGCCTTGACGTACTCCATCGCGCGGCGCATCAGCCGGGCGTCGTGCACGCAGCGTCCGTCGTCGGAGAACACCCGGACCCGGGCCCGGGAGCGGGCCATCAGTCCGAGCTCGGCCAGCTCCTGGCCGGCCAGGCCCTTGCTGACGGCGCCCACCGGGTGGACGTCGACGTAGCCCGCGCGCCGGCCCAGGTCGTGGACCGTCTCGGCGACCTCGGCGCTGTCGGTGACCGGGGTGGTGTTGGCCATCGCCAGCACCGCGGTGAACCCGCCGAGGGCGGCCGCCTGGGAGCCGGTCTCCACCGTCTCGGCGTCCTCCCGGCCGGGCTCGCGCAGGTGGGTGTGCAGGTCGACCAGGCCCGGCAGCAGGACCAGCCCGTCGGCGCCGAGGCGCTGGGTGCCCGTGGGGGCGTCGGTCGCGGCGTCGGGCCCGACCGCCCGGATGGTGCCGTCGACGACGAGCACGTCGGCGGCACCGCCACCGGCGACGTCGGCTCCCTGGATGAGCAGCGGAGGGTGGGTGGTCACTGGGCATCTCCTTCCCCGGCGAGCAGGTGGTAGAGGATCGACATGCGGACCGCGACGCCGGCGCTGACCTGGTCCAGGACCAGGGAGCGGGCCGCGTCCGCGGCGTCGGCGGAGATCTCCAGGCCGCGGTTCATCGGGCCGGGGTGGCAGATCACCGCGTGCTCGGGCAGCAGCGCGAGGCGGCGCGCGGAGAGACCGTAGCCGACGGCATACTCCTTGGCGGTCGGGAAGTAGCCCCCGCTCATCCGCTCCTGCTGGACCCGCAGCATCATCACCGCGTCCACCTGCGGGAGGACCTCGTCCAGGTCGTAGGAGACCTCGAAGCCGTCGGTGGCGGCCCAGCCGGCGATGCCGCTCGGCATCAGCGTGGGCGGGGCGACCAGGGTGACCCGTGCACCGAGCGCGCGCAGGCAGAGCAGGTTGCTGCGCAGCACCCGGGAGTGGGTGAGGTCCCCGACGATGCCGACGTGCCGACCCTCGAGGTCGCCCAGCGCGCGGCGCATCGTGTAGGCGTCCAGCAATGCCTGGCTGGGGTGCTCGTGGGTGCCGTCGCCGGCGTTGACGATCGAGCAGTCGACCCAGTCGGCGATCTGGGCGGGGGCACCGCTGGCGGGGTGGCGGATGATCATCATGTCCACCCCCATGGCGGCGATGGTCATGGCGGTGTCCCGCAGCGACTCCCCCTTGGAGACCGAGGTCCCCTTGCCGGTGAGGTTGATGGTGTCGGCACTCATCCACTTGCCGGCGATCTCGAAGGAGGCGCGGGTGCGGGTGGAGTCTTCGAAGAAGAAGTTGATGATGGTGCGGCCGCGCAGGGTGGGCAGCTTCTTGACCTGCCGGTCCTGCACCTCGTGCATGGAGACCGCGGTGTCCAGGACGGAGGTGATCTCCTCGGTGGACAGGTCGGCGATCGAGAGCAGGTGCTTCACTCGATCCACACCCCCTCGGTGCCGTCGGCGTCGGCCAGCCGGACCATCACCCGCTCGGAGCGTGAGGTCGGCAGGTTCTTGCCGACGTAGTCGGCCCGGATCGGCAGCTCGCGGTGCCCACGGTCCACCAGGACCGCGAGCCGCACCGTGCGCGGCCGCCCCAGGTCGGCCAGGCTGTCCAGCGCGGCGCGCACCGTGCGGCCGGAGTAGAGGACGTCGTCGACGAGGACGACGACCTTGCCGTCCACCCCGCCGGCCGGCACCCGCATCGGCTCCAGGGCACGGGTCGGCTGGCTGCGCAGGTCGTCGCGGTACATGGTGATGTCCAGCGAGCCGGACGGGACGGTGCCGCCCTCCACGGCACCGATCGCCTCGGCCAGCCGGCGGGCCAGCGGGACGCCTCGGGTCGGGATCCCCAGCAGCACCAGGTCCTCGGCGCCCTTGTTGCCCTCGATCACCTCGTGCGCGATGCGCGTCAGCGCGCGCTGCACGTCGTCGGCGGTGAGGACCTCACGTCCGGGAGGGGACTGCGGCGTCGACGTCGGCGGTGGGGCCGGGTCTCGCTCACGGGCAGGGCTCATAGGGCCCACTCTCCTTCCCCGCCTCACAGGACGGTGGTTAAAGGACGTGTCGGTGGTGTCACCCTACCCCCTCCCCGACGTCACCCTGCACGGTCCCCTCCCCTCCCGTCCCCTCCCGTCCCCTCCCCGACCGGGCGCGCGTTGTGCACCCACCGGGCGAGCCTTAAGCACCCACCGGGCGCGCGTTGTGCACCCACCGGGCGAGCCTTAAGCTCCCACCGGGCGCGCGTTGTGCGCCGACCGAGCGCGCGTTGTGCACCCACCGGGCGAGCGTTGTGCACAAGCTCCGGGCCACCACCGTGCTGTCCACAGATCCGCCGCCGCCCCTGCCGCGGGCCGCCGGGCGGTCCCACGCTCGGGTCATGGACACCGCAGACCTCCCGCCGATCATCCCGTTCTCCGAGCTGCGGTCCCGAGGGTGGAGCCGCGCCGCTGTCGAGCAGGCGCTCGACGACGGTGACCTGGTCTGGCTCCGCCGCGGCTGGTATGCCGTCCCGCGCCCCTCCATCGACGGCCCGGCCTGGGAGCAGGCCCGGGCAGAGCACCTGCACCGGCTGGACCTGGAGCTCCGCCGTCGACCGGGTCATGCGGCCAGCCACACCAGCGCCGCCCTCGTGCACGGTCTGTCGCTCAGCATCTCGCCCGAGGCACCGCTGGACCTCACGGCGGTGCGGCGCTCGCAGACCTCCCGTCGGGACCCTGGCCTCACCCTGCACAAGAGCGCCTCGGACCTGGCGGGCGTGGACCACGTCGGCGGCCGGCTCGTCACCACCCTCCCCCGGACGGTGGCGGACTTCCTCCGGATGCGGACGCTGCCTCATGGCGTGGCGCTCCTCGACGACGCTCTCCGCCGGCAGCTCATCGACACCGTCGGGGTGCGGCGGGAGCTGGACCGCCAGGTGCGCTGGCGGGGTAGGCCACGTGCGCTGGGCGTGCTGGCGTTGGCCGACCCGGCTCGTGAGTCGTGGGCGGAGTCCTACACCTTCGCCAACCTGCACCTGCGCGGCATACCCCTGCCGCTGCACCAGGTCGAGATCCTGGATGAGGACGGGACCTTCCTGGGCGGGTCGACGGACTCTGGCCGGAGGTCGGCGTGGTGGGCGAGTGCGACGGTCAGGGAAAGTACTTCATCGGGCCCGAGGGTCGGCCGCCCGAGCAGGTCGTGCTGGGCAACCTCGCTGCCGAGCGCGCGCGACAGGGCGCGATGGAAGCACGTGGCCTGACCTTCGTGCGGTGGTCACCGAGCGAGGTGCGGGACGACCCCGACGAGGTGGTGGGGAGGATCCGTTCGGCGTTCTACGCCGGGGTGCCGACACGCTTCACCGGGTATGCCGTGTGGCGCGGCGAGGCGCGGCGCCTCCCGTTCGAGGCGGGGACGCCGTCGGTAGAGGCCGACACGCTGCGTCACCGTCGGACGCGGCGGCGACCGCGCTGACGAACGCTCGCCCGGTCAGAACACAACGCTCGCCCGGTCGAAGCAGAGTGCTCGCCCGGTCAGACACAACGCTCGCCCGGTCGGAACAGAGTGCTCGCCCGGTCGGAACAGAGTGCTCGCCCGGTCAGAGCAGGGTGGGCTTGACCTCCGACACCCTCGCCAGCAGCCCGTTCACGAAGCCCGGCGACTCGTCGGTGCTCATCGCCTGCACCAGGTCGACTGCCTCGGACACGGCGACCATGTCGGGCACCTCGTCGTTCCAGACGATCTCCCAGACCCCGACCCGCAGCGCCGCCCGGTCCACCGCGGCCATCCGCTCCAGCGACCAGCCCTGGGACCAGGTCGCCAGGATCTCCTCGATGTGCGACCAGTGCTCGAGCACCCCGCGCAGGATGTCCACCGTGTAGCCGGGCAACGCGTGCTGGGTGGTCGGCTCCGCCACCCGCTGCTCGAGCAGGTCGCCGACGTTGACACCGCGCTGCTCGGCCTCGAAGAGCAGCTCCAGGGCCCGCTTGCGGGCCCGGGTGCGTGCTGCCACGGGCTAGTTCACTCGGCCGAGGTAGGACCCGTCGCGGGTGTCCACCTTGACCTTGGTGCCGGCCTCGAGGAACAGCGGGACCTGGATCTCGGCGCCGGTCTCCACGGTCGCCGGCTTGGTGCCACCGGTGGACCGGTCACCCTGCAGGCCGGGCTCGGTGTGGGTGATCTCGAGCACCACCGACGGCGGCAGCTCCACGTAGAGGATCTGCCCCTCGTGCTGGGCGATCATCGCGCGGCCGTTCTCCAGCAGGAAGCGGGCGGAGTCCCCCATCGCCTCCGGCGAGACCTGGATCTGCTCGTAGGACTTCTCGTCCATGAAGACGTAGTCGGTGCCGTCGTGGTAGAGGTACTGGAAGTCGGACCGGTCCACGGTCGCGGTCTCCACCTTGGTCCCGGCGTTGAACGTCTTGTCGACGATCTTGTTGCTGGTCACGTTCTTCAGCTTGGTCCGCACGAAGGCCGGTCCCTTGCCGGGCTTGACGTGCTGGAACTCCAGCACCTGCCAGAGCCCGTTGTCCATGGACAGGACGATGCCGTTCTTCAGGTCGTTCGTGGTTGCCACGTCGAGAATCTTCCTTCGGTCTGCGGATCAAGGGCGTCGGGGGTCGGCCAAACCCGCGCAAGTCTACCTGCGCGGCACCGTGTCCTCGCAGACGGCGAGGTAGGCAGACTGCAGGTCCTCCTCGGTCGGGCCCTCCAGCCGGGTCGGCCGGGCCAGGCCCTCCAGCGCGACGAAGCGCAGCGTCGCGCCGCGGGTCTTCTTGTCCCGGCCCATCGCGGTGCGCAGGTCGGTCCACCGCCCCGGCCGGTATGCCGTCGGCAGGCCGACCGCGTCCAGCACCTCCCGGTGCCGCTCCAGCAGGGCCCCGTCGATGAGACCCGCCCGGTGCGCCAGCTCGGCGACGAAGACCATCCCGACGGCGACCGCGTCCCCGTGCCGCCAGGTGTAGCCCTCCACCTGCTCGATCGCGTGCCCGAAGGTGTGGCCGTAGTTGAGGATCTCCCGCAGCGAGGACTCGGTGAGGTCGGCCGCCACCACGTCCGCCTTGACCTGAACGGCGCGGGCGATCAGCTCGGCGGCCAGGTCGGGGTCGGCGCGCGGGTCACCGGCGGCCACCGGGTCGGCCTGCACCAGCTCGAGGATGCGGGGGTCGGCGATGAACCCGCACTTGACGACCTCGGCCAGCCCGGAGACGTAGTCGGCCCGGGGCTGGGTGGTCAGCCAGGCCGGGTCGCAGAGCACCTCGACGGGCGGGTGGAAGGCCCCGACCAGGTTCTTGCCCTCGGCGGTGTTGATCCCGGTCTTGCCGCCGACCGCGGCGTCCACGACGGCCAGCAACGAGGTCGGCAGCTGGACCACGTCGACCCCCCGCAACCAGCTCGCCGCGGCGAACCCGGCCAGGTCGGTGGTGGCACCGCCGCCGACCCCGACGACGAGGTCGGAGCGGGTCGAGCCGGACCGGCCGAGCTGCTCCCACAGACCGGCGAGCACCTCGACGGTCTTGGCGGCCTCGGCGTCGGGCACCGGCGCGAGCTCGGGCAGGGCGCCCTCGGCGGCGAGCACCTCGGCGGCCGAGCGCGCCAGCTCCTCCCGGCCACGCTGGTGAACGACGAGCACCCGGCGCCCGGGGCGGGCGTGCGCCGCCAGCGCCGAGAGCGCGCCGGCCCCGAGCCGGACGGCGTACGGGCGCTCCCCACCGACCTCGATGGTGCGGGTCATCCCTGCAACCACGCCACGACCTCGTCGGCGATTTCCTCCGGGGTCCGCCCCCCGGTGCTCACGTGCAGCCCGGCCAGCTCCTCGTAGGTGGCGCGGCGGGCGTTCATCAGCCGGGTCCAGGAGGCACGCGGGTTCACCAGCAGCAACGGGCGGGAGGCGTCGAAGCCGACCCTGCTGGAGGCGTCGGAGATGCTGACGTCGAGGAAGGCCACGGCGTGGCCGCCCTCGCGCAGGGCCTGGGCCGAGGGCTCTTGCATGACCGCTCCCCCGCCGAGCGCGACCACCCCGGTCTCCTCGGTCAGCGCGCGCTGCACCTCCGCCCGCTCCAGCGCGCGGAAGGCCTCCTCGCCGTCCTGCACGAAGATGTCGCTGATGGTGCGCCCCTGTGCCGTCTCGACCCCGGCGTCCGTGTCGTGCAGCGGCACCCCGAGCCGCTGGGCCAGGACGGCGCCGACGGTGCTCTTCCCGGCCCCGGGCGGACCGATCAGGACGACGACGGGACCGCTGCTCCGGCTCTCGCTGCTCATCGCTGCTCCTGCGTCGCCGGGGTGCGCTGGTGCTCGGCGACCGCGGCCAGGTAGGCCGCGTGGTTGCGTGCCACCTCGGGGACCGAGTCCCCACCGAACTTCTCCAGCACCGCGTCGGCGAGCACCAGCGCGACCATCGCCTCGGCGACCACCCCCGCGGCCGGCACGGCACAGACGTCCGAGCGCTGGTGGATGGCGGTGCCCGGCTCCCCGGTCGCCGTGTCGACGGTGCGCAGCGCGCGCGGCACCGTCGAGATCGGCTTCATCGCGGCCCGCACCCGCAGCACCTCACCCGTGCTCATCCCGCCCTCGGTGCCACCGCTGCGCAGGCTGGTCCGGCGGATCAGCCCCTGCTCGTCGTGCGCCAGCTCGTCGTGCGCCTCGCTGCCCCGGCGGGCGGCGGTCCGGAAGCCCTCCCCCAGCTCGACCCCCTTGATCGCCTGCACGCCCATCAGCGCACCGGCCAGCCGGGCGTCCAGGCGCCGGTCCCAGTGCACGTGCGAGCCGAGGCCGGGCGGCAGCCCGTAGGCCAGCACCTCGACCACCCCGCCGAGGGTGTCGCCGGCCTTCTTCGCGGCGTCCACCTCCGCGACCATGGCCGCGGACAGCGTGGGGTCGATGGTGCGGACCGGGTCGGCGTCCACCCGGGCCACGTCGTCCGGGCCGGGCAGCGACCCGCCGTCGAGCTCGGCGGCGTCGTCCAGCGAGGGGACCCCGGCCCGTCCGATGCTCACCGTGTGCGACACCAGCCGGACGCCGACGGCCTGCTCGAGGAAGGCGGCGGCCACCGCCCCGAGCGCGACCCGGGCCGCGGTCTCCCGGGCGGAGGCCCGCTCGAGCACGGGCCGGGCCTCGTCGAAGCCGTACTTCTGCATCCCGACCAGGTCGGCGTGGCCGGGACGGGGGCGGGTCAGCGGGCGGTTGCGGGCCAGCTCCTGCGGGGCGCCCACGTCGTCCGCACCGTGCAGCGCCTCGTGCGGCACCGGCTCGGGGCCCATCACCTCACGCCACTTGTGCCACTCGCTGTTCTCGATCTGCAGCGCCACCGGCGAGCCCAGGGTCAGCCCGTGCCGCATCCCCCCGAGGAAGTGCAGCCGGTCCGCCTCGAAGGACATCCGGGCCCCGCGCCCGTGGCCCAGGCGGCGGCGGGCCAGCGCGCCCTCGACGGCGTCACGGTCCACCCGCACCCCGGCGGGCAGCCCCTCGAGGACGGCGGTGAGGGCGGGGCCGTGGGACTCCCCGGCGGTCAACCAACGCAGCATGGGTGCATCCTCCCACGGTGCGCCCTGGCGGCCGCGCGGTGGCTCGGGTGGCTCAGGTGGTGGCTCAGGCCCAGGCGCCGAGGGCGGGCGCGGCCAGCAGCAGCCCGGCCAGCGCGCCGAGCATCATCGAGGGACCGTAGGCGAAGTGCCCTTTCAGCCCGACCCGGCGGCTCACCAGGAGCACCAGCGCGATCACCCCGCCGACGATGAAGCCGCTGTAGATCCCGAGCACCGCCTCGGCCCAGCCGAACCAGCCCAGGCCGGCGCCGAGGACGACCGCCAGCTTCACGTCGCCCAGGCCGAGGGCCAGTGACCCCCGGGCGAGCGAGGCGAGAGCCAGCAGCAGGTAGAAGGCACCCGCGGCCAGCCCGGCCAGCAGCGCCCGCACCAGGGGCTCCATCCCGCCGCCGACGAGCGCCGCCAGCAGCAGGCCCCCGCCGAGGGTCGCCATCGTGGGCCACATGATCCGGTCCGGCAGCCGGTGCACGTCCATGTCCATCGCCGCCAGGCAGACGCAGGCCAGCACCACGACGAGCAGGGTCAGGGTCAGCACCAGGCTGACCGGCCAGCCGGGCAGCGCGTCGTCCGGCACCTGCCACAGCCGGTGGACGACCGCCGCGGAGGACAGGCCCAGCGCGAAGGGCACCCACCAGCGTCGGCCCGGGTAGGGCTCGTCCACCTCGTCCGGCTTGCGGTAGGTGGTCGCCTCCAGCCAGCGGGCGACCGGGATCCCGAGCACCGCGACCAGCACCGCCACCACCCCCGGCAGCACCAGCTCGCTCACTGCGGCGTCCCCTCGTCGGCCCGCAGCGCCTGCGCCATCGCCTGCACCGGAGCGGTGCGCCCGGTCATCAGCTCGACCTGCCGGACCGCCTGGTGCAACAACATCCCCGTTCCCCTCACGACGTCCACCCTAGCCCCGCCGGCCCGGGCCACGGCAGCGGCCAGCGGGCTGGGCCACGGCTCATAGGCGACGTCCAGCACCACCGGTCGCCGGTCACCGACCAGGTGGACCGGGGGCGCGGGCGCGCTCGGCGGCAGGGTGCCGACGACCACGTCGACCCCACCGCCCAGGGGTATGCCCTCGTCCAGGCGCCGCACCGAGCTGTCCAGCTCGAGCCGCTCCAGCAGGGTCGCGGTCTCCGGACGGACCCGGTCCCGGACCAGCAGCCGGACCTGCTGCACCCCGAGCGTCCGCAGCGCGAGGACCGCGGAGCGGGCGGTCGCACCCCCGCCGACCACCAGGGCTGATTCCGGTGCCACCGCACCCGCCTCGGCCAGCGCGGTGGCGAGCCCGTAGACGTCGGTGTTGTCGGCATACCAGCCGCCGTCCCGCGTCACCAGGGTGTTGGCGGCTCCGGCCAGCACCGCCTCCTCGGCGGCGGTGTCGGCCAGCGCCAGCGCCTCCTCCTTGCCGGGCATCGTCACCGACAGCCCGACCCACTCGGGGCCCAGCCCCGCCACGTGCGCCGCCAGGGCACCCGCGGCCACCTCGGCGCGGTCGTAGCTCCAGCCGTGCAGCCCGAGCGCGGCATAGGCGGCCCGGTGCAGCACCGGGGACCGGGAGTGCGCGATGGGCGAGCCCACCACGCCGCACCGGGTCAGCACTGGTCCGGGTTGTCCTCGCACCAGCGCAGGAACTCCTCCTGGTTGACCAGGTGATCTTCGTACGTCTCGGCGAACTTGGTCTCCCCGGTGGAGGGGTCGACGGTGACGAAGTAGACCCAGTCCCCCGGTTCCGGTTCGACGGCCGCCTGCAGCGCGTCCAGGCCGGGGTTGTTGATCGGCCCGGGCGGCAGGCCCGGCTCCTGGTAGGTGTTGTAGGGGCTGTCGTCGGAACGTTGGGCGTCGGTGGTGCCGGCCAGCCCACGCTCCTGGAAGATGAAGTGGATGGTGGAGTCCATCTGCAGGAAGCCGTTGGTCTCGGAGTTGCCCTCGAGCCGGTTCTCCAGCACCCGACCGATCTTGGGCAGGTCCTCGGCGAACATCCCCTCGCCCTGGATGATGCTGGCCTTGGTGACCACCTCACGCAGGTCTTCGTCGGGGATGCCGAGCTCGTCGAACCGGCGCTCCCCGAGCTCGACCATCGCGCGCAGCTGGTCCTCCGGCGTGCTGTCCGGCCCGAACTCGTAGGTGCTGGGGAAGAGGAAGCCCTCCAGCTCGCCCTCGGCCGCCTCGGGCAGGCCCAGGTCGGCCGGGTCCACGGCCTCGTAGTCCGCGACCTCGTGGCCGGTGCCCTCGGCGAGCACCTCGAAGGTCTCGGCGACCCACAGCCCCTCGCGCACGGTGACCCCGCTGAACTCACGGAACTCCGAGTCCAGCAACCGCCCCAGTGCCGCGGTCGAGCTCATCTGGCTGGCCATCCGGTAGGTCCCGGGCTGGATGGCCGCGGCCTCCGGGTCGGCCTGCAACGCCGCGGTGAAGGCCGCGGCCGAACCGACGACGTCCTCCTCGGCGAGGATCTCGGCGATGGTGCCCCCGGCGGCGCCGGGCGGGATCTCGACGATGACCTCGCCGCTGCCCTCCCCCTCGTAGTCGACCGCGGTGGGCCCACCACCGAAGGACATGTCCGGCAGCAGCGAGCGCACCGCGCCGAAGGAGTAGATCGCGGCGACCACCACGACGGCCGCGGCCACCAGCAGCGCGGTCCCCTTGAGCAGCGGGCTACGGCGGTGCCGGCGGGGCCGCAGCATCGCGTCCGGGTCTTCGATCTCCTCCGCGAGCATCTCGTCGGCCAGGGAGTCGTCGTACCCGGCCCCGCGCATACCGAAGACACCGTCGTCGTCGTAGCGCGCACCGGGCCCCCGTGCGTCGTGTTCGTCCCAGTCGTCCTGGGGGGGCTGGCTCATGTGGCGTCCTTCGCGTCAGGGTCGCGAGACCGTCGGGCCCGGGATGTGCGCACCTTCAGGGGGGTGCCGACGGGACGGCCGGCGCGGTGCGGGTCCAGGGCTGCCTGCAGGATAAGCACGGCGGCCGCCTGGTCGATGACGCCACGCTGCTCGCGCCCCGGAACACCGCTGTCGTGCAGTGCCCGGTGCGCGTCGACCGTGGAGAGCCGCTCGTCCCAGAGGCGCACCGGCACCTGCAGGCACCGTTGCAGCAGTTGAGCGTACCGGCGGGACCGCTGGGCGGCCAATCCTTCCTCGCCGCTCAGCGAGCGCGGCAGCCCGACGACGACCCCGACGGCACCGCGTTCGCGCACCTGCTCGGCGATCAGGTCGAGGTCGTGCAGGTCCTCGTGGTCGCGGCGCAGGGTGGCGACCGGGTGGGCGAGCAGACCCAGCGGGTCGGAGGCCGCCAGGCCCACCCGGACCTCACCGACGTCGACCCCGAGCAGCACGCCCGGCCGGGCGTCCGTCCCCGACGGTGCGTCGGTCACGCCCGCAGCGCGTCCTCGACCGCGGTCAGGGCGGCGCCGGTCCGACTCGCGTCCTGGCCACCCCCCTGGGCGAGGTCGTCCTTGCCGCCACCACCACCGCCGAGGGCCTGCGCCGCCACCTTGACCAGGGTGCCGGCCTTCACCCCGCGACCCCGGGCACCCTCGTTGGTGGCGACCACCACCGCCGGGCGGCCACCGTCGACGCCGGTGAGCGCGACCACCGCGGGCCGCTCGTCACCGAGCCGGGCGCGCAGGTCGGTGACCAGGCGGCGCAGCTCGTCGGCGCCCATACCGTCACCCAGGTCGTGCCCGAGGTAGGTCACCCCGGCGATGTCACGGGCCTGCTCGACGAGGCCCGCGGCCGCTGACAGCGCCTGGCTGGAGCGGGCCTTCGCGATCTCCCGCTCCGCCTCCTTGAGCCGGGACACCAGGGTGGCCACCCGGTCGTGCAGCTCGTCCGGGCGCACCTTGAGGGTGTCGGTGAGCTGGTTGACGATGACGTTCTCCCGGGCCAGGTGCTGGTAGGCGTCGGCCCCGACGAGGGCCTCCACCCGGCGCACCCCGGAGCCGATGGACGACTCGCCCATGATCTTGACCAGCGACAGCTGCGCGGAGTTCATCACGTGCGTGCCACCGCACAGCTCCAGGCTCCACGGGCCACCGACCGAGACCACCCGCACGACGTCGGGGTAGCGCTCGCCGAAGAGCGCCATCGCCCCCATCTCCCGGGCCTCGGCCAGGGACATCTGGGCGGCGCTGACCTCCAGGTCGGCCATCAGCCGCTCGTTGATCCTGGTCTCGACCGCGGCGAGCTCGGCCGGGTCCAGGCCACGGGTGGCACGGAAGTCGAAACGCAGGCGGCCGGGTGCGTTCTCCGAGCCCGCCTGGGTGGCGGTGTCGCCCAGCGTCTCGCGCAGCACCTTGTGCACCAGGTGGGTGGCCGTGTGCGCCCGGGACACCGAGGCACGGCGGAGCACGTCGATCTCGCTCACCGCGTCCTCCCCGACGGCGACGCCGCCCTCACGGAGCCGGCCGCGGTGCACGACCAGACCCGGCACCGGACGCTGCACGTCGGTGACCTCGAAGAGTCCGCCGCTGCCGAGCCGGATGGTGCCGTGGTCGGCCAGCTGGCCACCGGCCTCGGCGTAGAACGGGGTGCTGCCCAGCACCAGCTCCAGCTCGGCGCCGGGGCCGTCAGGGTCCGCGACGGCCGCGTCCGCGCGGTCGACCTCGCGACCGTCGGAGAGCAGGCTCAGCACCCGCCCCTGGCCGCTGACCGCCTCGTAGCCGGTGAACTCGGTCGCGGCGCCCAGGCGTTCCGCGATCCCCCGGTATGCCGTCGCCTCGCCGTGCCCGGACTTCTTCGCCCGGGCGTCGGCCTTGGCGCGCTGGCGCTGCTCGGTCATCAGCGTCCGGAAGCCGTCCTCGTCGACGGTCAGCCCCTGCTCGGAGGCCATCTCCAGGGTGAGGTCGATCGGGAAGCCGTAGGTGTCGTGCAGCGCGAACGCCTCGGCGCCGCCCAGGCGGGAGCCACCGGCGGACTTGGTCCGGGCGACCGCGGTGTCGAGGATGGTGGTGCCGCTGACCAGGGTGCGCCGGAACGCCTCCTCCTCGGCGTAGGCGACCTCGCTGATCCGGTCCCACTGCTGGGCGATCTCGGGGTAGGACGTGCTCATCACGTCCTTGCTGATCGGCAGCAGCGTCGGCAGCGTCGGGTCCTCGACCCCGAGCAGGCGCATCGAGCGCACCGCCCGGCGCAGCAGACGGCGCAGCACGTAGCCACGGCCCTCGTTGCCGGGGACCACACCGTCGCCGAGCAGCATCAGCCCGGAGCGGACGTGGTCGGCGACCACCCGGAAACGCACGTCGTCCTCGGGGTCGTCCCCGTAGGTGCGTCCGCTCATCTCCTCGGCGCCCTCGATGACGGGGTAGACCTCGTCGATCTCGTAGAGGTTGTCGACGCCCTGCAGCAGGTAGGCCACCCGCTCCAGCCCCATCCCGGTGTCGATGTTCTTGCTCGGCAGCTCACCGGCGACGTCGAAGTCGGTCTTGGAGCGGACGGCGGACAGCTCCTCCTGCATGAAGACCAGGTTCCAGATCTCCAGGAAGCGGTCCTCGTCGACGACGGGGCCGCCGTCGGGGCCGAACTCGGGGCCGCGGTCGACGTAGATCTCGCTGCAGGGGCCGCCCGGACCGGGGGTGCCGGTGTGCCAGTAGTTGTCCTCCAGCCCGCGGCGCTGGATGCGTTCGGCGGGCAGCCCCGCGACCCGGGTCCAGATCTCGGCGCTCTCGTCGTCCCCCTCCAGCACGGTCACCCAGATGCTGTCGGCGTCGAAGCCGAGGCAGCCCTCGTCCTGGGAGCCGGTGATGAACTCCCAGGCGTAGGTGATCGCCCCTTCCTTGAAGTAGTCGCCGAAGGAGAAGTTGCCGTTCATCTGGAAGAAGGTGCCGTGCCGGGTGGTCTTGCCGACCTCCTCGATGTCCAGCGTGCGGACGCACTTCTGCACGCTGGTGGCCCGGTTCCAGGGGGGCGTCTGCTGCCCGGTCAGGTAGGGGATGAAGGGCACCATCCCGGCGACCGTGAACAGCAGGGTCGGGTCCGAGGTGACCAGCGAGGCGCTCGGCACCACCGTGTGACCCTTGCTCTCGAAGAACGACAGCCAGCGACGGCGGATCTCGGCGGTTTCCATGCCTCTCCTACGGTGGTCGAACGGGACTGATCCACTCTAGTCGACGGGCTCGTCCGTCCCGGACCCCGCGGGCGGCACCCGTGGGCCGCCCCGGATGATGCGGCGCAGCTCCTGCCAACGGGGGCCGAGCCGCTCCTCCCAGCCGCGGCCGGTGGGGTGGTAGTAGTCCGCCTCGACGAGGTCGTCCGGCAGGTACTGCTGGGGCCCGACCCCGGCGGGCTCGTCATGGCTGTAGCGGTACCCCTGGCCGTGACCGAGCCGGGACGCGCCGGCATACCCGGTGCCGCGCAGGTGGGCGGGCACCTGTCCGCCCCGGCCGGCCCGCACGTCGGCGACGGCCGCGTTGATCCCGGCGTAGGCGGCGTTCGACTTCGGGGCGAGGGTCACGTGCACCACCGCCTGGGCGAGCACGATCCGGGCCTCGGGCATCCCGATCTGGGCGACCGCGTGCAGCGCCGCGACCGCGGTCTGCAGGGCGGTGGGGTCGCCCATCCCGACGTCCTCGCTGGCGGCGATCACCACCCGGCGGGCGATGAATCGGGGGTCCTCCCCCGCCTCCAGCTGGCGCGCCAGGTAGTGCAGGGCGGCGTCCACGTCGGAGCCGCGCATCGACTTGATGAAGGCGCTCGCCACGTCGTAGTGCTGGTCGCCCGCCCGGTCGTAGCGGACCGCGGCGTGCGCCACCGCCTGCTCCACCTGCTCCAGGGTGATCTCGACGACCTCGTCCTCCCGGCCGGCCGCCCGGTCGTCGGCGGCGACCCCGGCGGCCGCCTCCAGAGTGGTGAGCGCGCGGCGGGCGTCCCCGCCGGCCATCCGGACCACGTGCTCGGTGGCGGCCTCGGCGAGGGTGAACCTGCCGGCCAGCCCACGCTCGTCGGTGAGCGCGCGAGCCAGCACGGCCCGCACGTCCGCGTCGTCCAGGGTGGTCAGGGTGACCAGCACCGACCGGGACAGCAGCGGGGCGATGATGCTGAACGAGGGGTTCTCGGTGGTCGCCGCCACCAGGATGACGATGCGGTTCTCCACGCCGGGCAGCAACGCGTCCTGCTGCGCCTTGGTGAAGCGGTGGATCTCGTCCAGGAAGAGCACGCTCTGCCGGCCGTGCAGCGAGCGTTCCCGGACCGCCCCCTCCATCACCGCGCGGACGTCCTTCACCCCGGCGGTGACGGCGGACAGCTCGATGAAGCGGCGCTCGGCGGCGTGCGCCACCAGGTGCGCCAGGGTCGTCTTGCCGGTGCCGGGCGGGCCCCACAGGATCGCGGACAGCGGCCCGGCCGCCCCGGCGTGCCCCTCGATCAACCGGCGCAGCGGCGACCCTGCGCGCAGCGCGTCCCGCTGGCCCACCACCTCCTCCAGCGAGCGGGGCCGCATCCGGACGGCCAAAGGGGCCAGCAGGGCGCCGGAGGCGTCGCCGGCCCCGGTGTCGTCGATGGCGGCGGAGAAGAGGTCGGACACGCCTGTCAGGCTAACGCCGTGCACCGTCTCACCCGGCATACCGAGCTGCTGTCCCGCTCCGGCGACGACCCCTGGGTCCGGTGGTGCCTGCCGGACCCCCTGCCCGGTGAGGTCTGGGTGCACCAGGAGGTGGCCCTGGTCCAGCGGCTGGGTCGCCGGCCGGGGTTCTGGGTGGCACCGCTGCGCCCGCAGGGCCACCCGGGGACGCCGCTCGACGACGGCCGGCGGGCGGAGGAGGCCGGGCGGGTCCGCGCCGCCCTGGTGGAGCTGCGGGACGGGGGCCACCTGTCCCGGCTGGGGGCGAGGTCGCTGTCGGTGGCCCAGGAGCACGGGCCGGTGGCGCACGAGGTGCTGGACCTGGGCGAGGGCGGCGACTGGGAGTGGATGTGGACGACCACCGCCCCGCCGCAGGACCCGCGCGAGGGCCGGGTCGTCGCCCTGGACGACCGGCAGGACGCCGCCGAGCTGACCGCCTTCACCCGGTCGCACAACCCCAGGGTCTGGACCGAGGTGGGCACCGGCCGGGTGCACCGGTGGATGGGCGTCCGGGACGCCGCGGGCGCGCTGGTGGTGATCGGCGGGGCCGAGCGGGAGGACACCGGCGTCCCTCACCTGGCCGGCATCGTGACGGCGGCCGGCCACCGGGGCCAGGGGTGGGCCGGCGTCGTCTCCGCGGCCCTGACCCGGTGGGCGCTGGAGCGGCACGGCGCCTGCACGCTGGGGATGTTCAGCGACAACACGACCGCCCGAGGGGTCTACCGCCGGTTGGGCTACCGGACCGCCCGGGCCTGGCACTCGCGCGCCCTGACCCCGACCTGACCGGACGCACTGCGCCCGGTCAGGTCGGTCGGTCTCGGTCGGGTCGCCCCGCTGGACCCGGGTCGGCTCAGACGGTGCCCGGGTCCGCCGGCGCGCCCGCCTTCTCGTCCTTCGCGGGGCGGGCGTCGACGCCCGCCTCCTTGCGCTGCTCCGGGGTGATCGGCGCCGGGGCCGAGGTCAGGGCGTCGTAGCCGCCCCCGGACTTCGGGAAGGCGATGACGTCCCGGATCGAGTCGGTGCCGGCGAGCAGCGCCACGATCCGGTCCCAGCCGAACGCGATCCCGCCGTGCGGCGGGGCGCCGTACTTGAACGCCTCGAGCAGGAAGCCGAACTTCTCCTCCGCCTGCTCCTGGGACAGGCCCATGATCGCGAACACCCGCTCCTGGACGTCCCGGCGGTGGATACGGATCGATCCGCCGCCGATCTCGTTGCCGTTGCAGACCAGGTCGTAGGCGTAGGCCAGTGCGGCCCCCGGGTCCTGCTCCAGGGTGTCCAGGTACTCCGCCTTCGGGGAGGTGAAGGCGTGGTGGACAGCGGTCCAGGAGCCACCGCCGACGGCCACGTCGCCCGCGGCGACGGCCTCGGAGGCCGGCTCGAAGACGGGCGCGTCGACCACCCAGAGGAAGCTCCACGCGGACTCGTCGACCAGACCGGTGCGGTGGCCGATCTCGAGGCGGGCCGCGCCGAGCAGCGATCGGGACGCCTTGCGCGCCCCGGCGGCGAAGAAGACGCAGTCACCGGGGGCGGCACCGACGTGCGCGGCCAGCCCGTCCCGCTCGGTGTCCGACAGGTTCTTGGCGACCGGGCCCCCGAGGGTCCCGTCCTCGCCGACGGTGACGTAGGCCAGGCCCTTCGCGCCACGCTGCTTGGCCCACTCCTGCCAGGCGTCGAACTGCCGCCGCGGCTGGTCGGCCCCGCCCGGCATCACCACGGCGCCGACGTACTCGGCCTGGAACACCCGGAAGCCGGTCTCCGCGAAGTAGTCGGTGCACTCGGTGAGCTCGAGGTCGAAGCGCAGGTCCGGCTTGTCGCTGCCGTACCGGGCCATCGCGTCGGCATACGTCATCTGCGGGAAGGGCGCGTCGAGCTCGACCCCGATGGTGCGCCAGACGGCCCGGGCGACGGCCTCGCCGAGCTCGATGACGTCCTCCTGGGTGACGAAGCTCATCTCGATGTCGAGCTGGGTGAACTCCGGCTGCCGGTCGGCGCGGAAGTCCTCGTCGCGGTAGCAGCGCGCGATCTGGTAGTAGCGCTCCATCCCGGCCACCATGAGCAGCTGCTTGAAGAGCTGGGGGCTCTGCGGCAGTGCGTACCAGCTGCCGGGCTGCAGGCGGGCCGGGACCAGGAAGTCACGGGCCCCCTCGGGGGTGGACCGGGTCAGGGTCGGGGTCTCGATCTCGACGAAGTCCCGCTCGCCGAGGAGCTCACGGGCCGCGGCGTTCACCCGGGACCGCAGCCGCAGGTTGGCCCCGGCCGCGTTGGCGCCCGGACGGCGCAGGTCCAGGTAACGGTGCGCCAGGCGTGCCTCCTCGCCGACGCTCACCCGCTCGTCGATCTGGAAGGGCAGCGGCTCGGACTCGCTGAGCACCTCGATGCCGGTGGCGACGACGTCCACCCCGCCGGTGGGCAGGTCGGGGTTGACGTCCTTGTCGGCGCGGGCGGTGACCTCGCCGACGACCTGGACGCAGTACTCGCTGCGCAGGTCGTGGGCGGTGCCGGTCAGCACCTCGTCACGGGCGACCACCTGGACGATGCCGGAGGCGTCGCGCAGGTCGATGAAGGCGACGCCGCCGTGGTCCCGGCGTCTGGCCACCCAGCCGGTGAGGGTGACGGTGCTGCCCACGTGCTGGGGGCGCAGTGATCCGGCGTGGTGCGTGCGGAGCATGAGTGTCCTCTCGGGTCAGGTCCGCAGAGGACGGCTGCCCCCTGCGAAGGCAGCCCGGGAGGTGTGGGCGGGGGCCAGGTCGCGGTGCCACCACACCTTTGCCGAGGGGTTCCTCGGCCTCTCGTCGGTGACGTCGGACGCACGGTGCCGGGGTGGCTCCCCCTCGGACGGTATGCCGTGGGGTCACCGGCGGGTCGTCACGCCGCGCCGGGCACGGGGTGAGTCTACGCGGAGCGTCGGGCGGCCAGGGCCAGGGCCGCGAGCATCATCGGCCCGTTGTGCACCTGCCCGGCCAGGGCGGCGTCGACGACGTCCTGCAGCCCGACCCAGGCGGTCGGCATCTGGGACTCCTCGCCCTCCCGGTGGTGCCGCTGGTCCTGCGGCACGTCGGAGAGCCCGGTCGCCACGAAGACGTGGATGACCTCGTCCAGGCCACCCGGTGAGGGGGTGAAGCTGATGAGCTCCTGCCAGTCCTCCGCGCGCAGGTCGGCCTCCTCGGCCAGCTCGCGCCGGGCCGCCTCCACCAGGGGCTCCCCCGGGACGTCCAGCAGGCCGGCCGGGACCTCCCAGTCCTGGGCGGCGATCGGGTGCCGGTACTGCCGGACCAGCAGGATCTCCGGCTCGCCGCGGTCCTCGCGCAGCGCCAGCACGGCCACCGCCCCGGTGTGCTGGACGTACTCACGGTGGGCCGGGCCGTCCGGCAGCTCGACCTCGTCGCGGCGGACGTCCCACACCGCCCCGTGGTGGACCACCTCGCTGGAGCGCACCTGCCAGGCCCCCGGCAGGTCGACCAGCTCGGCCCGGGACAGCCGGGGCGCGGACAGCGTCATCAGTCGGGCAGCTCGAGACGGGGCCGGCCCTCGACCTCGACCAGCCGCTGCGAGCGCTGGGCCTGCAGGGCGGCGGCCACCAGCCCGGCGAACAGCGGGTGGGCGTGGTCGGGGCGGGACTTGAACTCCGGGTGCGCCTGGGTGGAGACGTAGTACGGGTGCACCTCACGGGGCAGCTCGACGAACTCCACCAGCCCCCCGTCGGGCGACTGGCCGGAGATGACCAGCCCGGCGGCGGCGAGCTGCTCCCGGTAGCGGTTGTTCACCTCGTACCGGTGCCGGTGCCGCTCGCTGACCTCGGTCTCGCCGTAGGCCTCGGCGACCACCGAGCCCTCCTGCAGCACCGCCGGGTAGGCGCCCAGGCGCATGGTGCCCCCGAGGTCACCGGCACCGTCGACGAAGGACTTCTGCTCCTTCATCGTCGCGATCACCGGGGCCTGGGTGTCCGGGTCGAACTCGGTGGAGCTGGCTCCCTCGATGCCGGCCACGTGCCGGGCGTGCTCGATGACCATCGCCTGCAGCCCGAGGCAGATGCCCAGGGTGGGCACCTTCCGCTCGCGGGCCCAGGTCAGGGCGCCGATCTTGCCCTCGATGCCGCGCACCCCGAACCCGCCGGGGACCAGCACCGCGTCCACCCCGGCGAGGGCCTTGGTGGCGCCGGCCTCGGTGCGGCAGTCGTCGGAGGCGACCCAGCGGATGTCGACCCGGGCGTCGTTCCGGAACCCGCCGGCCCGCATGGCCTCGGTCACCGACAGGTAGGCGTCCGGCAGGTCGACGTACTTGCCGACCAGGGCGATCTCGACCCGGTGCTCCGGCTCGTGCACCCGCTGCAGCAGCGCGTCCCAGGCGGACCACTCGACGTCGCGGAAAGGCATACCCAGGTGGCGCACCACGTAGGCGTCCAGCATCTCGGTGTGCAGCACCTTGGGGATGTCGTAGATGGAGGGGGCGTCGACGCAGGCGGCGACCGCGTCCGAGTCGACGTCGCACATCATCGAGATCTTGCGCTTGATGCCGGCCGGGATCGGCCGGTCGGCCCGTAGCACCAGGGCGTCCGGGGTGATACCGACCTGGCGGAGGGCGGCGACCGAGTGCTGGGTCGGCTTGGTCTTCAGCTCGCCGCTGGGGGCCAGGTAGGGCACCAGCGACACGTGCAGGAAGAAGGCGTTGGCGCGGCCGATGTCGTGGCGCACCTGCCGGGCGGCCTCCAGGAAGGGCAGCGACTCGATGTCGCCGACGGTGCCGCCGACCTCGGTGATGATGAGGTCGGGGCGCTCCCCCTCGGGCAGCTCGGCGGCGGCCCGCATCCGGCTCTTGATCTCGTTGGTGATGTGCGGGATGACCTGCACGGTGTCACCGAGGTAGTCCCCGCGACGCTCCTTGGCGATGACGTCGTTGTAGATCTGCCCGGTGGTGACGTTGGAGCGCCCCCACAGGTCGGTGTTGAGGAAGCGTTCGTAGTGCCCGATGTCCAGGTCGCACTCGGCGCCGTCCTCGGTGACGAAGACCTCCCCGTGCTGGAACGGGTTCATCGTCCCCGGGTCCACGTTGATGTAGGGGTCGAGCTTCTGCATCGTCACCCGCAGCCCCCGGCTCCGCAGCAGGAAGCCCAGGCTCGAGGCCGTGAGTCCCTTGCCGAGCGAGGAGGCGACGCCTCCGGTCACAAAGATGTGTTTCGTCGTCTCCGCCACGGGCTTACATGCTACGGGACGGGTGCCGGGGCGTCGCACACCCCCTCGGGCATGTCGGCCTCAGCCGTCGTCCCGCGCTGCCAGCACCTGCTGGTAGCAGGAGAGCACCGCGTCGACGGCGTCGTCACCGTCGGGCAGCTCGGCGGCCCTGGCCAGTGCGCGTCGGCCGAGCTCCGCCCTGGCTGCCGGGTCGGCGAGCAGCTCACCGAGCACGGTGGCCAGGTCCTCGGCCACCTGGTCGTCGTCACCCCCGGGCACCAGCCGGCCGGCGCCCCCCAGCACGACCGCCGTCCCCCCGACGTCGGTGGCCAGGACGGGGGCACCCGCGGCCAGGGCTTCCTGCAGCACCAGCGGCTGACCCTCCCAGCGGGCGGAGGAGAGCACCACGTCGGCGGCGGCCAGCAGCGCGGGGACGTCTGCGCGGTGCCCCAGCCAGCGCACCTGTCCGGGACCGGTGGCGGCCAGCTCGTGCAGCCGGGCGGCCTCGGGGCCCTCCCCCGCCACCGCGAGCACCGTCGTGGGGTGGTCGTCGACGACCCGCTGGTATGCCCGCACCGCCGCCTCCGTCCGCTTCTGCGGGGCGAGACGGCCCACGTTCAGCACCAGCAGCTGTCCCTCCTGCAGTCCCAGCTCGGCCCGCAGCCGGTCCCGTACCGTCCCGTGCTCTCCCGGACCGAGGGGTGAGACCTCGGCGGGCACCACCGCCGGGCCGGTGGCCGGGGCACCTCGCCGGGCGGCCCGGTCGACCAGGTCCGGGGACACCCCCAGCACCAGGTCCGCGCGGCGGCAGACCACCCGCTCCAGCAGCTCGTAGACCATCCCGGCGCCGCCCGCGGGCGGGCCGTTGTGGGAGGTGACCACCAGGCCCGGGCCGTGCCGGGGCCGAGCGAGGGCGGCCGCGGCACCCGCACGCATACCGTGCGCGTGCACGACGTCGACCCCGGCCATCGCCTCCCGGAGCCGGCGGCGGGACGCGTGGTCGGCGCCGGGACGCACCCGGTGCCCCAGCTCCACCGGCAGCACCCGGGCACCGACCCCGGGCAGGTCGAAGCGGCGGGCGACCTCCGCGGGGCAGGCCACCACCACCTGGTGCCCGCGACCGACCAGGCCGGCGGCGAGCTGACGGACGTGGGCGCCGACACCGCCGCCGACCAGGGCGGTCACCAGGAGCACGCGCATGGGCCCACCCTCTCAGTCCCGTCCGCCGACCCGTGCCCGCACCTGGCCACGGACCAGGGACCAGGCGTCCCGGTCCAGCACGGCGAGGGCGGCCAGCACCGCCGCCACCACCACGGCACCGGCCGCGACGCCCCAGGCCACCGCGCTCACCCAGCCCTGGGGGTCGACCGGGATCAGCTCCCAGGCGCTGGTCGCGACCACCGCCCCGACGAGCGCCGCGCCGAGGGCGCGGCCCCAGCCGCGCATCGCCGCGGCTCCCCACGCGCGCCGGGTGAGCACGGCCAGCGTGCCCCCGGCCAGGGTCATCCCCACCGAGGAGCCGACCGCCAGCAGCACCAGGACCTGGCCCACCTCCGGCGCGCTGCCCACCAGGAGCAGCGGCAGCAGTCCGGCGACCGCCCAGCCGAGGACCACACCGGCCGCCGCCTCCCGGGGCCGCTGCGCCGCGTAGAGGGCCCGACCCAGCACCGCGACGAGGGCGAACCCGACCAGGCCGGGTGCGAGCGCGCCGAGCGTGCCGGGCAACGCCTCGAGGGCCTGCCGACCGGCACCGTCGCGGCCCCGGTCCAGGGCCAGGAAGACCGTCCCGATCTCCCTCCGGGCGGCGACCAGCGCCCCGGCGGCGGCCACCGCGGCGACGGTCGCCGCCAGGACCGTCCGGCGCAGGGTGGGCACCGCGGTGCCCGGGTCGTCGGTCAGGCGGGGGAAGGCGGCGGTCGCCAGCGGCACCACCAGCACGGCGTACGGGAGGAGGTAGACGGTCTGCGCGTAGGTCCACACGGTGATGCCGCCGACCCCGGAGACGTTCGTCAGCAGCAGCACCACGACGGTGAACACCTGCTGCGCGGCCACCGCGGCGACCCCGGCCACCGCCAGTGCTCCGGCGATCCGCCCGGACCCGGCGGGGAAGCGCAGGGTCGGGCGCCAGCGCACCCCCAGCCGGGAGATCGGGACCAGCAGCGGCAGGCTCAGGGCCGCCACCCCCAGGGTGGTCCCTCCGGCCAGCAGCACCAGGGCACCGGTGGGCAGCTCGGACAGCGGGGCGGTCGCGTCGAAGACCGCTCCGAAGGCCAGGTAGACGGCGATGACCACGACGCTGGACAGCAGCGGCGCCAGCGCCGCCGTGAGGAACCGGCGGTGGGCCTGCAGCACGCCGGCCAGCACGATCCCGAGCCCGTAGAGCAGCACCTGCGGCGCGAACAGCAGCAGCATCAGGGCCCCGGCGTCCCGGGCGTCCTGCGGCACGCAGCCCGTCGCCTCCGGCGACATGGTCAGCAGCAGCGCGCTGATCGGACCGGCCGCCAGCGCCGCCACCAGGGAGAGCGGCAGCAGCACCAGCAGGCTCCAGCCGAGCAGTGCCGACGCGATCCGGTCCGCTCGTCCCTCGTCGCCGAGACCCAGCTGGCGGGAGATGAGCGGCACCGCCACCGCGGCCAGCGCCCCACCGGCGGCCACCTCGAAGAGGACGTTGGGCACCGTGTTGACGGTGACGTAGACCTGCCCCACGCAGGTGGCGCCCACGGCGTGCGAGAACGCGAGCCAACGCAGCACCCCGGCCACCCGGGCCCCCAGGGTGACGAGCGCCACCAGGCCCGCCGCCGCGACCAGGCCCTGGCTGCCGATCCGGGCGCTGGGTCCGCTCACCACCGACCCCAGCGGTCGATCTCGCGCAGCACCGGGGTGGACTCGATGACCCGGGTGAAGCTGACCCGTTCGCTGACCAGCGTGAGCGTCGTGATGCCGGCCAGCAGGACCCACCGACCGCGCGCCGGGAGCGCCTGCACGGCGGCGACCCCGATCCCGGCACCCAGGGCGTTGGCGCCGGTGTCACCGAGCATGGTCCTGCCACGCAGGTCCTCGGGCAGCACCAGCAGCCCGGCGCCCAGCGTGGTGGCCGCGGCAGGTGGCCCGTCGAGCAGGGGCAGCGAGGCCGCGAGCGCCACCTTGAGCGCCCGCCCCGGCCGCAGGTCGAGCAGGTTGGCCAGGTTCGCCGAGCCGGCCACCACCGCGGCACCGGCCAGGGTGTCCACCCGCACCCGACGACGCCCCTCCCCGTTCCCGTCCCTGCACCGCTCGCGGTCCGACCAGAGCACCGCCCCCAGCCCGGCCACCCCCAGGGTGAGCACCTTGAGCGCCCCGGTGGTCAGCTCGCCCTCGGCCAGCGCCCCCAGGTGTCCGCGCAGCCCCTTGACGTCGGTGCGCCCCCCGAGGTCGTCCACCGCGCCGGCGACCCCGGCCAGCAGCACCGCGCACCCGGCCGGGGGGTCGAGCAGCAGCAGGGGCAGCCCGGCCCCGCCCGCCAGGGCCACCCCCTCGGTGAGGGAGACCGGGTCGCCGCGGTGGTTGGTGCGTTCCCAGCGAGCGCTGCCGCCGGGCAGCCGACCGGTCCGGTGCGCGGCGCGCAGCACCGCGGCCGTCCCGACCCCGGCGGCCACGGCGAGCACGGTGCCCGCGCGGTGTCGCCTCACGGGCTCGTGGTGGTGGCGGCGTCGTCGGGCACCGGCTCGGTGACGTCGGCCTCGTCGCCGGGGACCGGACTGGTCACCAGACGCTGCGGCGGCGGGGCGGGCACGGGCGCCTGGGCGCCGTCGCCGAGGCCGTAGTGGCCGGTCTCCTGCTGCAGCTCCCAGGCCAGGCCGAGGGTGCCGGCGAGCACCCCGGCGGCGCTCTCCAGGTTGTCCACCGTGGAGACCGCGTCCGCGACCGCGTTGTCGTCCCGCACGGCGACCACCAGCGGGTCGGTGCCGGCCGAGGGGGCCGTCGGGTCGGTCTCGGTGCCGGGGGCCGCGACCAGGGTCGGCAGCTCCAGAGCGGCCAGCGCATCGACCAGGTCCAGGCGTGTCTCCAGCGCCGCCAGGGCCTGCTCGTCCTCGGGGTCCTGGGCGAGCACCCCCAGCCCGCCACCGACGACGAGCAGCACGTCCGGGGGCCGGCGGTCGGTGATCTGGGCGCCCGGACCCTCCTGCCAGGTGAGGTCCAGCAGCCCCTGCTCCTCCAGCCGGTCGCCCGCGGCGAGCCAGGCACCGACCTGGGTGTCCTGGTCGGACCCGGCCAACGTGGCCGCGACCACGGTGGCCAGCGTCGGGGCGTCGCCCTCGCGGGGCTCGGGCAGGGCGAGGGAGGCGGACAGCTCGGTCACCAGGGCCGCGACGTCGTCCTCGGCGACGGCCCGCTCCCAGTCGTCGTCGAGGTCGGCTCGGAGCACCAGCGCACCACCGGCCTCGTCCACCCGCTCCTCGACACCCGCCACCCGGTTCCGGTCGGCGCCGGGCAGCGTCAGCACGGCGACCCGGGAGCCGGACAGGGTCCCGGCGACGGCACGCCCCCCGACCAGCTCCAGGGCCTCGTCCTTGGCGGCGGCGCGGGCGGTGAGGGTGGCCAGCTCGTTGCGCAGCTCGGTGCGCTCGGTGCGCAGCTGGGCGACCTCCTCGTCCAGGGTGTCGGAGATGCCCTCGCGCAGCGGACCGGCCCCCAGCACGATCCCCACGGCCAGGGCGATGAACACCGCGACCAGCGACACCAGGTGGTAACGGAAGTCGACCACTATGCGAACAACCTCTCGATCCACGCCACGACGTCGTCCCATCGTACGGCCAGGACCCCGAGCAGGGCGCGTCCGCCGGGGGTCGCGGACAGGGCCACGAAGAGGGCCACCAGGCCGGCGAGCACCAGCCAGACCAGGGACACCGTGGGGATGCGGGCCCGGTAGAGCAGGCTCACCCCCTTGGCGTCGACCAGCTTGTTGCCGATCCGGAGCCGGGTCAGGAAGGTGCTGGCCATCCCCTGCCTCCCCTTGTCCAGGAACTCCACCAGGGTGGCGTGGGTGCCGACCGCGACGATCAGCTCGGCACCCAGCTCGTCGGCGAGCAGCATCGCGATGTCCTCGCTGGTGCCCGGGGCGGGCAGCACGACCGCGTCGGTGACGCCCAACGCCTGCACCCGCTCCAGGCCCGGGGCACGACCGTCGCGGTAGGCGTGCACGACGAGTTCGGCCCCGCTGGTCAGGGCGCGGTCCGAGACGGAGTCCATGTCGCCGACCACCATGTCCGGGGTATGCCCCATCTCCAGCAGGGCGTCCGCTCCGCCGTCGACGCCGATCAGCACCGGGCGCGCCTCCCGCAGGAACGGGCGCAGGGTCTGCAGGTCCTCCTTGTAGTGGTACCCGCGGACCACGACGAGGGCATACCGGCCGGTGAAGCGGGTCCGCAGCTCGGGGACCCCGATGCCGTCCAGGAGCAGCTCGCGCTCGGCGCGGACGTACTCCATCGTGTTGTGCGAGAACGCCTCGATCTGCTCCGAGAGCCGGCTCCGGGCGTCCTCGCGCTGCTCGTCCACCATCAGGCTGGTCATCCGGACGGCCCGGGCGACCACCTGGTCGTCGACCCGCAGCTCGTCCCCGACGACGGTGACTCGCACCCCCTCGCCGACGGCCATCACCTCGGGTCCGGCCCGGTCCAGCAGTGGTATGCCCGCCTCCATCAGGATCTGCGGCCCCATGTTGGGGTAGGTGCCGGTGGTCGAGGCCGCAGCGTTGACGACCGCGGCCGGCGCGCAGGCGACCAGGGCGTTGGCGCTGACCTGGTCGAGGTCGGCGTGGTCGATGACCGCGATGTCCCCGTGCTGCAGCCGCGAGGTGAGGTTCTTGGTACGCGGATCGACCCGCGCGGTGCCGGTGACCGGCACGGACGGGTCGTGGGCGCGTGCGCGACGGGGGCTGCTCATCCGGGGTCCATCGTCGCACGTCGGGCGAGCAGCTCCCGGGCGTGCTCGAGCGCGGCGTCGGAGTCCGCGAGGCCGCCCAGCATCCGGGCCAGCTCCGCCTCCCGCTCCGCGCCCTCGACGGCCACCACGCCGCTGCGGGTGACCTGGCCGTCGGTGCTCTTGCGCACCACGAGGTGCCGGTCCGCCTGGGCGGCGACCTGGCCCAGGTGGGTGACCACCACCACCTGCGCATGCTTCGCCAGCTGCGCCAGCCGCCCCCCGAGGGACAGCGCCGCGGCACCACCCACCCCGGCGTCCACCTCGTCGAAGACGTAGGTGGGCACGGAGGCGTCGCCGCAGACCAGCTCCAGCGCCAGCATCACCCGGGACAGCTCACCGCCGGAGGCGGCGCGGGTGACCGTCCGGGGCGGTGCCCCAGGGTTGGCCGCCAGCCGGATCTCCACCACGTCCAGCCCGTGCCGGGTCGCCACGGCGCGGCTGCCGTCCGGCAGCTCCACCGCCCCGTCCACGGCCTCGCCGTCCTCGCCGTCCACCAGGCGCGGGGACACGTCCACGACCACGGTGGCCGAGCCCATCGCCAGGTGCGTCAGCTCCTGCGTCACCCGCTCCCCGACGTGCTGCGCGGTCTGTCCGCGCAGCGTGCTCAGCTCGGCCCCCGCCCGCCCCACCTCGGCCCGGGACTGTTCCAGCTGCTGACGGAGCTCGGCCAGGTCCTCGTCGGAGACGTCGATGGCGGCCAGCTCCCGTGATGCCTTCTCGCCCAGGGCCAGCACCTCCGCGGTGCTGCCGCCGTAGCGCCGCATCAGGGCCGAGAGCTCGGCCCGACGGGCGTGCACGGCGTCCAGCCGCTCCGGGTCGATCTCCACCCCGGTCGCGTACGCGGCCAGGTCCGGTGCGAGGTCGGAGGCGAGGTAGCTCAGCTCCTGGACCCGCCGGAGCAGGTCGGCGAGCTCGGTGTCGTGGTCCGCCGCGGAGGCCAGGGCACCGGCGGCGGTGGACAGCAGCGCGGCCACCGACGACGACTCCGACTCCACCGCGCCCGAGGCCGGGTCGCCGCCCACCAGGGCGTCGTGAGCGCCCTGGGCGGCCCCGCGCAGGTCCTCGGCGTAGGTGAGCCGGTCGGCCTCCGCGCGCAGGTCGTCCTCCTCGCCCTCCACCGGGGCGACCCGCTCGATCTCCTGCAGCGCCACCCGCAGCGCGTCCACCCGTAGCCCCCGCTCTGTGGCGCTGCGGGACAGCTCCTGGAGGCGCGAGCGCAGCTGCTGCCACCGCTGCCAGACCCCTGCGTAGCGGGCGCTCGCCCGGGCCAGCTCCTCGCCACCGGCCACGTCCAGCAGCACCCGGTGCTGGTCCGCGTCGCGCAGCCTCCACTGGTCGGCCTGCCCGTGCACGGCCACGAGGTGGTGGCCGACCTCGGCGAGCACCGAGACCGGGGCGCTGCGGCCGCCCACGCTGGCCCGGGAACGTCCCTCGGCGGGGACGGTGCGGACCAGGATGAGACCGTCCTCCACGTCACCGCCCGCCTCCTGGACCCGGACCGCGGCAGGGTGGTCGACCGGCACGTCGACCTCGCCCTCGACCACGGCCCGGGTGGCACCGCTGCGGACCAGACCGGGGTCGGCCCGCTCCCCGAGCAGCAGGCCCAGTCCGCTGACCAGCATCGTCTTGCCGGCACCCGTCTCCCCGGTGATGACGTTCAGGCCTTCCGCCAGGTCGAGCTCGGCCTCCTCGATGACGCCCAGGTGCTGGATCCGGATACGCCGCAGGGTCACGCGGTGCCCTCCGGTCCGGCACCGGTGGCGGGCCCGCGCCAGCCGGTCACGGGCAGCGCGAACTTGGCCACCAGCCGGTCGGTGAAGGGTTCGTCCCCCAACCGCGCGAGCAGCACCGGGGTGCTCGAGCGTCGCACCTCGATCCGGGCGCCGGGCGGCAGCTCGACGGTGCGGCGGCCGTCGCACCACATCACCCCGGTGACGTGGCTGTGCGGCACCACCTCCACGGCGAGGTGGGTGTCAGGACCCAGCACCACCGGGCGGGCGAAGAGGGCGTGCGCGGAGATGGGCACCACCAGCAGGGCCTCCACGTCCGGCCAGACGACCGGACCTCCCCCGGAGAAGGCATACGCCGTGGACCCGGTCGGTGTCGCCATCACCACCCCGTCGCAGCCCCAGGTGGACAGCGGCCGTCCGTCGACCTCGACGGCCAGCTCGAGCATGCGCTCGCGCGCCGACTTCTCCACGCTGGCCTCGTTCAGCGCCCAGTTGTGGCAGACCACCCGGCCCTGGTGGATGACGTCCACCTCGAGCGTCATCCGCTCCTCGATGCGGTAGTCGCGGTCGATGATCCGGGTGACGATCGCCTCGATGTCGTCCTTCTCGGCCTCGGCGAGGAAGCCGACCCGTCCCAGGTTGATCCCGAGCAGCGGGATCCCGGCCGGGCGGGCGATCTCGGCCCCGCGCAGGATGGTCCCGTCCCCGCCGACGACGACCACCAGCTCGCAGCCGCGAGCATCCACGTGGGAGGGCACCGGGCTCTTCAGGGAGACCACCTTCTGGTCGGTGACCACCTGGTGCGTCGGCTCCGCCTGGGCGACCACCTCGAGCTCGATCCCGTGCCGCCCCAGGCGCTCGGCGAAGACGGAGGTGAGGTCGTGCACCTCCGCACGGGTGGGGTGCGTGACCAGCATGATGCGTCGGCTCATGCCTTCTCCTCCTGGACGAGTTCCCTGCGACGGCTCCCCAGCGCGGCGGCGCCGGGACCACAGCCCATCATGCCGTCCGCCGGCACCGGACAGGGGCCGGGGTGAGGGCAGCGACGCAGCCACCACAGGTACTCGATGTTGCCGTGGGTGCCGGTCACCGGGGAGTGGTCCAGGTCCAGCGGTGCCAACCCCAGCGTGCGGGCGCGGGCGTCCAGCTCGGCCAGCACCCGTTCGCGCCGTTCCGAGGACCGCACCAGCCCGCCCCTGCCCAGACCTTCGGGTCCCACCTCGAACTGCGGCTTGACCAGCAGAACGAGATCGGCGCCGGGTCGGGTCAGGGTGGCGAGGTCCGCCAGCACGAGCGCCAGCGAGATGAAGGACAGGTCGGCGACCAGCAGGTCGACCGGTCCGCCGACCTCGGCGCCGGTGAGGCCCCGGACGGAGGTGCCGGAGACCTCGACGACACGCGGGTCCCGGGCCAGTCGCTGGTCCAGCTGGCCGTGCCCCACGTCCAGCGCCCGCACCTGCGCCGCGCCCCGTTCGAGCAGCACCTGGGTGAACCCCCCGGTGGAGGCCCCGACGTCGAGGCAGCGGCGGCCGGCCACCGGGACCGGCCACCGCTCCAGGGCGTGGTCGAGCTTCAGCGCGCCGCGTCCCACCCAGCCCCGCAGGATCCACGCCGCCTCGCCCTCGACCCCCGACGTCAGCACCTCGACCTCGACGCCACCGTCCGGCACCGGCGTCGCCGGTCGGGTCACCACGGTCCCGTCCACCCGCACCAGGCCCGCCCGCACCAGGGTCTGCGCCTGGGTCCTGCTGGCCGCCAGCCCGCGGGAGACGAGGGTGACGTCCAGACGCTGGCTCACCGGGGCCCGGGCCGGGCCTGCCCGGGAGGAGCGGGCTGCTCGGTGGGGTCCGACAGGCGCGCCTGCAGCCGCCGGTGGGCGCGGGTGAGCGCCTCCAGCTGCTCCTCGCCGCTGCCCTGCAGCCCCTCGTCGAGATCCTCCAGCGCGAGGTCCACCTCGGCGTCCCCGGTCCGGGGCGGAACGGCACCGTCGCCGGTGGGTGTCGCGGGCCCGGGGTCGTCGATGCTCATCGCCCACCCCACAGGTGCGCGAGCTCGGGGATGGTCCCGGCGACGTGGTCGGGACGCTGCTCCGGGACCGCGGACTCCGCCTCGTCCCTGGAGGACACCCCGGTGAGGACCAGGGCGTTGGCCAGTCCGACGGCGCGGGCGCCGGCGATGTCGGTGTCCGACCGGTCCCCCACCATTAGCACCTGGTCCAGGGGCAGGCCCAGACGCCGCAACGCCACCCGGTATGCCGGTGCGTGCGGCTTGCCGGTGACCACCGGCTCCGCCCCGGTGGCGTGCGCGACGGCCCGCACCAGGGCACCGTTGCCGGGCGCCAGCCCACGGTCGGTGGGCAGCGTCGCGTCGTCGTTGGTGGCCACCCAGGTGGCACCCGCCCGGATGGCGTAGGTCGCCTCGGTGAGGGCGGCCACGTCGACCTCGGGGCCGTAGCCCTGGACGACGGCGCCGATCCGCTCACCGGGAGCCTGCTCGCCCTGCTCGGGCCCCTCCTGCGCCCGCCGTGCCACCTCCCCCGGGTCGAGGGTGCTGAACCCGGCCTCCTGCAGCGCGAGGCGCACCCCGGGTCCACCCACGGTCAGCACCATGTCGGACGCGAGAAGGTCCGGACGGCGCTCTACGAGCTCCTCCGCCGCGACCTGGGACGCCGTGAGGACGTCCGTCTCGTCGGCGGGCACGCCCAGCTCACGGAGCTGGTCCGCCACGGTGCCCGGCGGACGCGAGGCGTTGTTGGTCATGAACAGGACCTGCACACCGGCAGCCCTGGCCGACGCCAGCCCCTCGACCGCGCCGGGGCAGGCGGCGTGCGCGCGGTAGACGACGCCGTCCAGGTCGCACAGCAGGCCGCGGATCACTGCCGCGTGCCGGCCCCTGGTGCCGGGGGCCCGCCCCCGTCCGCCTGCTCGTCCTCACCGTCGTCCAGGTCCACCACCCAGGGGGCCTCCTCCTCACCCAGCAGCTCGGCGGCGTCCGTCTCCTGCAGGGCGTCGACCGCGGCGGCGCGGGCATACCAGGTCTGCGCCTGGTCGGTGGCCCCGTCCGCCTCCAGCGCGGCCGCGTAGGCGTAGCGCAGACGCGCGGCCCAGGGGTCCCGGTCCGTCGTACGGCGGACGAGCTCCGACAGGTGCAGCACGGCGGCGGCGTGCTGGCCGAGGTCTCCCCGGGCCCCCGCGACCACGATGGCCAGCTCGACCTGCTCGGCCGACGCCAGGGTCTTCGCCTCCGGCGTGGCCGCCAGCTCCAGGGCACGCTCCGGCCTGCCGAGGCCTCGCTCCGCGTCCGCCATCAGCGGCAGCAGGTGGTGCGTCCCGGACAACCGTCGTGCCGTCCTGAACTCGGCCAGGGCACGGGACCACTCGCCGCGGCGGTAGTGGACCAGTCCCAGCGACTCACGCACGATGGCCACCCGTCCGGCTCGTCGTGAGGCTGCCTCGGCGTGCGCCAGCGCCAGGTCGAAGTCCTCCACGTCCAGCGCGCGGCCCACCATCACCAGGTGGCCACCGACCCCCTCCGCGTTCTCCTTGCTGAGGGTGCGCAGCTCCGTCCGCAGCGACCGGTCGAGCCCACCGGCGTCCACGCCCTCGGGCAGCTCGGGATCCCTTGGACGTGGCGCGCGCTCCACCCACTGGCGGCGCGGTGCATCGCGGTCGTCCGGGCCGCTCGCCCGGGACGACCGATCATCACGGCCCCCGCGGCTCCCACGGTCCGGGCGTCCCCCACGCTCGTCGCGGCCCCCGCGGTCCCGACCGCCACGCTCTGGGCGTCCCCCACGGACGTCCCGACCACCCTCACGGCCGGGACGCCGCTCGCCTCCACGGTTCTGGTCCACAGGTGGTCTTCCTCTCGTCACGGTGCGCCGCAGGCGCCACCGACGGGCGCCACACCCCAGTGTGTCAGGGGGTGGGTGTGGACGTGAAGAAGGGGCTCACCCCCTTTTTGTGGGGGGTGAGCCCCTTGCTTCGTGTTTCTAATGGTGGTCCGGCGGTGTCCTACTCTCCCACACTGTTTCCGGTGCAGTACCATCGGCGCAGTCAGTCTTAGCTTCCGGGTTCGGAATGTGACCGGGCGTTTCCCTGACGCTATGACCGCCGTAACATGTTCGACCTCAACCCGGGCAGGGTTGGTTATGGGTCGGGAACCGTAAAGTGGACGCGAACATCGTTTGTGTTTGGTGTTTGTTAAGTTATCGGCTTATTAGTACCGGTCAGCTACGCACATTACTGTGCTTCCACGTCCGGCCTATCAACCCAGTAGTCTAGCTGGGAGCCTCTCCACCCAAAGGGTGATGGAAACCTCATCTCGAAGTGTGCTTCCCGCTTAGATGCTTTCAGCGGTTATCACGTCCGAACGTAGCTAATCAGCGGTGCCCTTGGCAGGACAACTGACACACCAGTGGTTCGTCCATCCCGGTCCTCTCGTACTAGGGACAGCTCTCCTCAAGTTTCCTACGCGCGCAGCGGATAGGGACCGAACTGTCTCACGACGTTCTAAACCCAGCTCGCGTACCGCTTTAATGGGCGAACAGCCCAACCCTTGGGACCGACTCCAGCCCCAGGATGCGACGAGCCGACATCGAGGTGCCAAACCATGCCGTCGATATGAGCTCTTGGGCAGGATCAGCCTGTTATCCCCGGGGTACCTTTTATCCGTTGAGCGACGGCGCTTCCACAAGCCACCGTCGGGTCACTAGTCCCGACTTTCGTCTCTGCTTGACATGTCTGTCTCACAGTCAAGCTCCCTTGTGCACTTACACTCGCCACCTGATTGCCAACCAGGCTGAGGGAACCTTTGGGCGCCTCCGTTACTCTTTAGGAGGCAACCGCCCCAGTTAAACTACCCATCAGGCACTGTCCCTGATCCGGATCACGGACCGAGGTTAGATATCCAGAACGACCAGAGTGGTATTTCAACGTTGACTCCACGAACACTGGCGTGTCCGCTTCACAGTCTCCCACCTATCCTACACAAGCCGTACCGAACACCAATACCAAACTATAGTAAAGGTCCCGGGGTCTTTCCGTCCTGCTGCGCGTAACGAGCATCTTTACTCGTAGTGCAATTTCGCCGAGTTCGTGGTTGAGACAGTGGAGAAGTCGTTACGCCATTCGTGCAGGTCGGAACTTACCCGACAAGGAATTTCGCTACCTTAGGATGGTTATAGTTACCACCGCCGTTTACTGGCGCTTAAGTTCAGAGCTTCACCTTACGGTTAACCCGTCCCCTTAACGTTCCAGCACCGGGCAGGCGTCAGTCCGTATACATCGTCTTGCGACTTCGCACGGACCTGTGTTTTTAGTAAACAGTCGCTTCTCCCTGGTCTCTGCGGCCATCGACGCTAACCCGTGAAGGGTTTCACGTCTCCGGCCCCCCTTCTCCCGAAGTTACGGGGGCATTTTGCCGAGTTCCTTAACCACGATTCACTCGATCGCCTTAGTATTCTCTACCTAACCACCTGAGTCGGTTTGGGGTACGGGCGGCTAGAACCTCGCTAGGAACTTTTCTTGGCAGCATAGGATCACCCTGCTTCCCGCATACGCGGTCACGATCAAGCCTCGGGCACTGATGGGGCGGATTTACCACTCCCCGGCCCTGCGCTCTTCGACGTGGACTACCATCGCCACGCGGAGGCTACCTTCCTGCGTCCTTCCATCGCTTACCTACTACCAGTTCGGGTCACGCGTTCCACCCCCCTGGGAACACCCGAAGGTGAACCCGGTGGAGGGCTTCAGGCGCTTAGCATCACAAGATTCGGTACTGGGCGGTTCTTCGCCGGTTCCGGAATATCAACCGGATGTCCATCGACTACGCCTGTCGGCCTCGCCTTAGGTCCCGACTTACCCAGGGCAGATTAGCTTGACCCTGGAAACCTTGGTTATTCGGCGGAAGAGTTTCTCGCTCTTCATTCGCTACTCATGCCTGCATTCTCACTCGTGCCGGATCCACACCTCGATCACTCGGATGCTTCTCTCCCGGCACGACGCTCCCCTACCCATCAGCACGCCTGAACCTGCCCTTCAAGAGGACAGGCTGAGCAAAGTACTAATGCCACAGCTTCGGTGGTGTGCTTGAGCCCCGCTACATTGTCGGCGCGGAATCACTTGACCAGTGAGCTATTACGCACTCTTTCAAGGATGGCTGCTTCTAAGCCAACCTCCTGGTTGTCATCGCAACTCCACATCCTTTCCCACTTAGCACACGCTTTGGGACCTTAGCTGGTGATCTGGGCTGTTTCCCTCTCGACTACGAAGCTTATCCCCCGCAGTCTCACTGCCATGCTCTCACTTACCGGCATTCGGAGTTTGGCTGACGTCAGTAACCCGGTAGGGCCCATCAGCCATCCAGTAGCTCTACCTCCGGCAAGAAACACATGACGCTGCACCTAAATGCATTTCGGGGAGAACCAGCTATCACGGAGTTTGATTGGCCTTTCACCCCTACCCACAGCTCATCCCCTCAGTTTTCAACCTAAGTGGGTTCGGGCCTCCACGCGGTCTTACCCGCGCTTCACCCTGGCCATGGGTAGATCACTCCGCTTCGGGTCTAGACCCAGCGACTCAAACGCCCTATTCGGACTCGCTTTCGCTACGGCTTCCCCACACGGGTTAACCTCGCCACTGAGCACTAACTCGCAGGCTCATTCTTCAAAAGGCACGCCGTCACCCACACAAGTGCAGGCTCCGACGGATTGTAAGCGCACGGTTTCAGGAACTATTTCACTCCCCTCCCGGGGTACTTTTCACCTTTCCCTCACGGTACTTGTCCGCTATCGGTCACTAGGGAATATTTAGGCTTAGCAGGTGGTCCTGCCAGATTCGTACGGGATTTCTCGGGCCCCGTACTACTCGGGAGACGACACACGCAGTCACGGATGTTTCGGTTACCGGGGTCTCACCGTCTACGCCAGGCCTTTCCAGACCTTTCACCTACACCACGCGATTTATCACTGCGCACCAGGCTGGTAGACCCAGTACGATCGTTCCCACAACCCCGACCCTGCAACCCCTACCAGGTATCACACAAGACCGGTTTAGCCTCATCCGCTTTCGCTCGCCACTACTCACGGAATCACATGTTGTTTTCTCTTCCTGTGGGTACTGAGATGTTTCACTTCCCCACGTTCCCTCCACACACCCTATATATTCAGGTGCGGGTGACCAGCGATGAAGCTGGCCGGGTTTCCCCATTCGGACACCCTCGGATCACAGTCTGGTTATCGACTCCCCGAGGCTTATCGCAGATTCCTACGTCCTTCTTCGGTTCCTAGTGCCAAGGCATCCACCGTGCGCTCTTAAAAACTTAACAAGCCACAAAGATGCTCGCGTCCACTGTACAGTTCTCAACCAACAACCAGCCACCACAGCTCCTGCTGCCACCACACACACCCACCAGCAAGACCAAACTCACCAGCAGACGCGGGTATGACAGACCACCATGGCCCCAGCCCAACGAAGACACCGGAACCAACCCGTACTCCCCCCGTGGCCGGCGACCCGCACGCGACAACCGCGCACGAGACACCACCACCAGGACAGTGGGAAGGGCCCGATCCTTCAGGACCCAACAGCGTGTTTGCACCCCCAGCAGCACCGCACCGCACGCTTTCCACACCCGGCCATCCCCTCACAGGGACACCCAGGTCGTACTCACACACAGCACGCCACCAGCTGGCAGCGACAGTTCTTTGATGTTCCACCCGTAACAGAGCAACCCCGGGCACCACGAACGGGCACCAACGAGGCCACGCACCCACCCCAAAGGAGTGGATGCTTACATGATGCTCCTTAGAAAGGAGGTGATCCAGCCGCACCTTCCGGTACGGCTACCTTGTTACGACTTAGTCCCAATCACCAGTCCCACCTTCGACAGCTCCCTCCCCACAAGGGGGTTGGGCCACCGGCTTCGGGTGTTACCGACTTTCGTGACTTGACGGGCGGTGTGTACAAGGCCCGGGAACGTATTCACCGCAGCGTTGCTGATCTGCGATTACTAGCGACTCCGACTTCATGGGGTCGAGTTGCAGACCCCAATCCGAACTGAGACCGGCTTTCTGGGATTCGCTCCCCCTCACGGGATCGCAGCCCTTTGTACCGGCCATTGTAGCATGCGTGAAGCCCAAGACGTAAGGGGCATGATGATTTGACGTCATCCCCACCTTCCTCCGAGTTGACCCCGGCAGTCTCCTATGAGTCCCCACCATCACGTGCTGGCAACATAGAACGAGGGTTGCGCTCGTTGCGGGACTTAACCCAACATCTCACGACACGAGCTGACGACAACCATGCACCACCTGTACACCAGCCCAAAGGGAAACCACATCTCTGCAGTCGTCCGGTGTATGTCAAGCCTTGGTAAGGTTCTTCGCGTTGCATCGAATTAATCCGCATGCTCCGCCGCTTGTGCGGGCCCCCGTCAATTCCTTTGAGTTTTAGCCTTGCGGCCGTACTCCCCAGGCGGGGCGCTTAATGCGTTAGCTGCGGCACGGATCCCGTGGAATGGGACCCACACCTAGCGCCCAACGTTTACGGCATGGACTACCAGGGTATCTAATCCTGTTCGCTCCCCATGCTTTCGCTTCTCAGCGTCAGTAATGGCCCAGAGACCTGCCTTCGCCATCGGTGTTCCTCCTGATATCTGCGCATTCCACCGCTACACCAGGAATTCCAGTCTCCCCTACCATACTCTAGCCTGCCCGTACCCACTGCAGACCCGGGGTTAAGCCCCGGGCTTTCACAGCAGACGCGACAAACCGCCTACAAGCTCTTTACGCCCAATAATTCCGGACAACGCTCGCACCCTACGTATTACCGCGGCTGCTGGCACGTAGTTAGCCGGTGCTTCTTCTGCTCCTACCGTCACAATAAAGCTTCGTCAGAGCTGAAAGAGGTTTACAACCCGAAGGCCGTCATCCCTCACGCGGCGTCGCTGCATCAGGCTTTCGCCCATTGTGCAATATTCCCCACTGCTGCCTCCCGTAGGAGTCTGGGCCGTGTCTCAGTCCCAGTGTGGCCGGTCACCCTCTCAGGCCGGCTACCCGTCGTCGCCTTGGTAGGCCATTACCCCACCAACAAGCTGATAGGCCGCGAGTCCATCCTCCACCGCAAAAGCTTTCCACACCATACCCATGCAGGTTGGTGTCATATCCAGTATTAGCACCAGTTTCCCGGCGTTATCCCAGAGTGAAGGGCAGGTTACTCACGTGTTACTCACCCGTTCGCCACTAATCCACGGTGCAAGCACCGCTTCATCGTTCGACTTGCATGTGTTAAGCACGCCGCCAGCGTTCGTCCTGAGCCAGGATCAAACTCTCCGATAAAAACCTAAACCCTTATCCAGAGCCAGATCACTAGCAAAAAAACAACCACAACACCCACCGACAACCGGCAGACGCCATGGCAACAAACAAATGGCATCAAAAAACAAACACGCTGTTGAGTTCTCAAGAATCGGACGCACACCGGCTTTCACACCCTGGTGGGGTGTTCCCGCTCGGGGCAACCTCTCCAGCCTAGCGGACTGTCCCGGCCCGTTCCAAATCCTGCTGAGCAGGTGGTCCGGATGATCGGGAGACCGTCGTGCTGGGCTGCTCCGCTTCCGCGTCTGCAGCGAAGCGCAACACTACACCTGCCTCGGCCCCGGTGCAAACCTGCCCTGTCCTGGCCTCAGCGCACGGTGATCCCGAGCTTGCCGACGACGTCTCCGCGGTACAGGCGCTCCAGCGCTTCACCCGCCCGCTCCAGCGGGAACCTGGCCTCCACGACGGGGCGGATACGTCGCTGGGAGACGAACCGGCACAGCGCGGCCAGCTCCTCCAGGGTGCCCATGGTCGAGCCGAGCACGCGCAGCTGCTTGAAGAAGATCGTCGTGAGCTCCGCCCGCTCTGGCGCGTCCCCGCTGGTGGCTCCGCAGATGACGATCGTCCCGCCCGGGCGCAGCGCCTTGACCGAGTGCGACCAGGTGGCCGCGCCCACGCTCTCGAGGACGGCGTCCACCCGACGCGGCAACCGCTCCCCCGGCTCGAAGGCGGCGTCCGCCCCCAGCTGCAGAGCGCGTCCACGCTTGCCGGCCTCCCGCCCGGTCACCCAGACGGTCAGGCCGGCCGCGGCCCCCAGCTGGATCAGGGCGGTGGCCACACCGCCGGCTGCGCCCTGCACGAGCACCGTGTCGCCGGGGCGGACGTCGGCCCGCACGAAGAGCATCCGGTATGCCGTCAGCCAGGCCGTGGAGAGGGCGGCCGCCTCGACGGCGTCCAGGTGCTCCGGTCGGGGCACCCATGCGCCCTCCGGCACGCGGACGTACTCGGCCAGGGTGCCCTGGTGGTGCTCCGACAGCAGGCTCCGGCGCGGGTCCAGCGTGCTGTCACCGCTCCAGCCGGGCGTCCCCGTCACCACGGGGTACACCACGACCTCGCCGAGCTCCGGGTGCTCGGCGACGCCGTCGCAGCCGAGAATCATCGGCAGTGCGTCCTCGCCGAGCCCGACACCGCGCAGGGACCACAGGTCGTGGTGGTTCAGCCCGGCCGCGACCACCGGGAGCACGCTCCAGCCCGCGCGCTCCTCCGGCTCCGGCCGCTCCCCCACCACCAACCCCCGCAGCGGGTCCTCGGCATGGATGGTCTCGACGTAGGCAGCCAGCATGTCGGCAGCCTAGCCATCCTCGGGGTGTGTCGACGTCCGCAGCGCCCGGCTCTCCCGCGCACGGTCCACCTGGTCCACCGGTGAGGCCGGGTAGGCGATCTCCTCCAGGCACAACCCGTGCGCCGGCATCACCCGGACCCCCGGGTCCCGCATACCCCCGGCCAGCACCTCGCGCGGCCAGCCGGTGCCTCGGGCACCGTGTCCGACGGGGACGACGCTGCCCACCAGGGCCCGGACCATGCTGTGGCAGAAGGCGTCGGCCACCACCGTGCCGACCAGCACACCGTCGTCGCCCCGCTCCCAGGAGAACTCGAGCAGCGTGCGGATCGTGCTCGCCCCCGCGCGCGCCCTGCAGTAGGCGGCGAAGTCCTGCAGGCCCAGCAGGGTCCCGCCCGCACGGTGCATCGCGTCCACGTCCAGCGCGCGCCGGACGACGACGGTGTCCCGCCGACGCAGCGGGTCCAGCAGGTGCGGCCGGTCCAGCAACCGGTACGTGTACCGACGTCGCAGCGCAGAGAAGCGTGCGTCGAAGTCCCCGTCCACGGCGACCGCCGAGCGGACCACCACGTCGTCGGGGAGCACTCCCGCGAGCCGGGTCACCAGCGCCTCCCCGGGGGACCGGTCGGAGCGGCCGGGCACGGCGGCCCATACCGGCTCGTCCAGGTCCAGGTGGCAGACCGACCCCCTGGCGTGCACCCCGGCATCGGTCCTACCGCCGACCGTCAACCCCGGCGGCTCCATCCGCAGCACGGTGCCCAGCCCCGTCGCCAGGGTGTCCTCCACGGTGCGCAGCCCCGGCTGCCGGGCCCAACCGGAGAAGGACGTGCCGTCGTAGGCCAGGTCGAGTCGGATACGCACCCCACCATGGTGCCGCACCCCCGGGTGCACGAGAACGGGCCACCTCCCCGGAGGGAGGTGACCCGCTGCCGGCACGGTGGTATGTGCCCGGCTCTCGACGTCGGCCTCAGGCCTTCGTGTCGTCGTCCTTCGAGGTGGCGTCGTCGTTCGACTCCTCGGCACCGTCGTCGTTCGACCCCTCGGTCGCGTCGTCGGCACCGGCGGAGACCATCGCGGCCTCGGTGGTGTCCTCGGAGGCCTCGTCGTTGACCTCCACGACCTCGGCCGGGGCGGCCGCCGCCGGGGCGTCGGAGGTGCTGGCGTCATCCTTGGCCGCGCGCCGGGTGGCGCCCTCGGCCTGGGTGACGACGGCCTTCTTGGCGACCGGCTCACGGACCAGCTCGATCACGGCCATCGGCGCGTTGTCGCCCTTGCGCGGCGCGATCTTGGTGATCCGGGTGTAACCGCCCTGACGGTCGGCGACGTCCGGGGCGATCTCGGTGAACAGCCGGTGCACCACACCCTTGTCGCGGATGGTGGCGAGCACCTTGCGACGGTTGTGCAGGTCACCGCTCTTGGCGAAGGTGACCAGCCGCTCGGCCAGCGGGCGCAGCCGCTTGGCCTTCGCCTCGGTGGTGGTGATCCGGTCGTGCTCGAAGAGGGCGGTCGCCAGGTTGGACAGGATCAGGCGCTCGTGCGCCGGACCGCCGCCGAGGCGCGGACCCTTCTTGGGGGCAGGCATGAGTTCTCCTTAGCTCGTATCTCAGTACTGCTCGTCCTCGGCGAAGGCGGCGTCGCCCTCGTCGTAGGACCCGTCCTCGTAGGCGGCCGCACCCTCGAACCCGGGAGGGCTGTCCTTGAGCGCCAGGCCCATCTCGGCGAGCTTGTCCTTGACCTCGTCGATCGACTTCGCACCGAAGTTGCGGATGTCGAGCAGGTCCGCCTCGCTGCGTCCGACGAGCTCGCCCACGGTGTGGATCCCCTCGCGCTTGAGGCAGTTGTAGGACCGGACGGTCAGGTCCAGCTCCTCGATCGGCAGGGCGAGGTCGGACGCCAGCGCGCCGTCGCCGGTGGAGGGACCGATCTCGATCCCCTCGGCCTCCACGTTCAGCTCCCGCGCCAGCCCGAAGAGCTCGACGAGGGTGCGGCCGGCGGAGGCGACCGCGTCGCGCGGCGTGATCGAGCTCTTGGACTCCACGTCGACCACGAGGCGGTCGAAGTCGGTCCGCTGCTCGACACGGGTGGCCTCGACCTTGTAGGTCACGGCCAGCACCGGGGAGTAGATCGAGTCGACCGGGATGCGGCCGATCTCCTGCTCGCCGGACTTGTTCAGCTGCGCCGAGACGTAGCCACGGCCGCGCTCGACCGTCATCTCCATCTCGATCTTGCCGGAGTCGCTCAGCGTCGCCAGGTGCAGGTCGGGGTTGTGCACCTCGACGCCGGCGGGCGGGGCGATGTCCGCAGCGGTGACGGGGCCGGCGCCCTGCTTGCGCAGGTACATCACGACCGGCTCGTCGTGCTCGCTGGAGACGACCAGGCTCTTGAGGTTCAGGATGATCTCGGTGACGTCCTCCTTGACCCCGGGGATCGTGGAGAACTCGTGCAGCACGCCGTCGATGCGGATGCTGGTCAGCGAGGCGCCGGGGATGCTCGAGAGCAGGGTGCGACGCAGGGAGTTGCCGAGGGTGTAGCCGAAGCCCGGCTCCAGCGGTTCGAGGACGAACCGCGAACGAGTGTCGGAGACGACCTCCTCGGAGAGGGTGGGGCGCTGTGCGATGAGCACTGTTCTTGTCCTTTCCACGGGCGACCGCTATATGACGCCGCGTGTGCGAGGCGCTCCCGACTCTGTCCTCGGGAGGGCCGGACGTGCAGGTATGCCGTCCTGGACGACATACCTGCACGTGCGCCGGGGCATCGCCCCGGCAGGTGCGTGGGGGCCTGGGCCCCACCGATCAGTTCTTCGAGTAGAGCTCGACGATCAGCTGCTCGGTGAGGATCGTGTCGATCTGCTCACGGGTGGGCAGCTGGTGGATGAGCACCTTCAGCGAACCGGGGACGACCTTCATCCAGGCCGGGACCGGGCGGTCGCCATAGGTCTGGCGGGCCAGCTCGAACGGGAAGGTCTCCACGGACTGCTTCCGCACCTCGATGATGTCGTACTGCTCCACCCGGTAGGACGGGACGTCCACGCGCTGGCCGTTGACCAGGAAGTGGCCGTGCGAGACCAGCTGACGCGAGGCGCGACGCGTGCGGGCCAGACCGGCCCGGTAGATCACGTTGTCGAGCCGCGACTCGAGGATGACGAGCAGGTTCGCGCCGGTCTTGCCGGGGCGGCGGGCCGCCTCGGCGTAGTAGCGACGGAACTGCTTCTCCATGACGCCGTAGGTGAAGCGGGCCTTCTGCTTCTCCTGCAGCTGGGTCAGGTACTCCTTCTCCTGGCTGCGGCGGCGGCCGTGCTGCCCGGGGGGGAAGGGACGCAGGTCGAAGTTCTTGTCGCCGCCGACGAGGTCGACCTTGAGCCGACGGGACTTCTTGGTGATGGGACCGGTGTAACGGGCCATGATGTTCTACCTAGACCTTTCCGGGGCTCAGTTACGGCGCTTCTTGGGCGGACGGACTCCGTTGTGCGCCTGGGGGGTCACGTCGCTGATCGCGCCGACCTCCAGGCCCGCAGCGGTGAGGGAGCGGATCGCGGTCTCGCGACCGGACCCCGGTCCCTTGACGAAGACGTCCACCTTGCGCATGCCGTGGTCCATGGCACGGCGCGCGGCGGCCTCGGCGGCCATCTGCGCGGCGTACGGGGTCGACTTACGCGAACCCTTGAAACCGACCTGGCCCGACGAGGACCAGGCGATCACGGCACCCGTGGGGTCGGTGATCGTGATGATGGTGTTGCTGAACGTGCTCTTGATGTGAGCTTGCCCGAGGGCGACGTTCTTCTTCTCCTTGCGGCGCACCTTGCGCGCGCCGGGGGCCTGACGGCTCTTGGGGGGCATGTGTGATTCTCCTGAGGGAAGAGCAAGTGTCTCGGTCCCGCTGGTGTCCGGACCTGCACCCGGGGGTGGGAGCCGTCCTGCGGGGGTGGTCGGGGGCGGAACCCCCGACGGTGATTACTTGCCGGCCTTCTTCTTGCCGGCGACGGTGCGCTTGGGGCCCTTGCGGGACCGCGCGTTGGTCTTGGTGCGCTGACCGTGCACGGGGAGGCCGCGGCGGTGCCGCATCCCCTGGTAGCTGCCGATCTCCACCTTGCGGCGGATGTCGGCGGCCACCTCACGGCGCAGGTCGCCCTCGAGGCGGTACTCGCCCTCGAGGTGGTCGCGCAGCGCGACCAGCTGCTCTTCCGTCAGGTCCTTGACGCGGATGGACGGGTCGACGCCCGTCGTCTCCAGCGTCTTCACGGCGCGGGTACGGCCCACGCCGAAGATGTAGGTGAGAGCGACCTCGACGCGCTTGTCGCGCGGAAGGTCGACACCGATGAGTCGTGCCATCTGGCAGTGCTCCTAGTGATCAGGTACGAGAGTCTGGTGCAGCACCGGTCCGCATCTTCTGGTGGGCTCGTTCGCCCGCGGTCCCCGGCTCTCGCGGCCGGAGGTGACGTCCCGCTGTCGGGCGAGGGTCGGGTGCTGCTGTGATGTCGGTATTCAGTTGTGTCGTCGACGCCTGGAAGCTGCGACGCGTGCGAGGTGCTCTCTGCTCAGCCCTGGCGCTGCTTGTGGCGCAGGTTGTCGCAGATCACCATGACCCGGCCGTGACGCCGGATGACCTTGCACTTGTCACAGATCTTCTTCACGCTCGGCTGAACCTTCATGGCCTGCCTGCCTTTTGTGGGTGTTGATCTGTTCGGTCGTGGTGCGTGCGGAATGGGCCCGGAGGACCATTCGTCAGCGGTACCGGAAGACGATCCGGCCGCGAGTCAGGTCGTACGGGCTGAGCTCCACCACCACCCGGTCCTCGGGGAGGATCCTGATGTAGTGCTGACGCATCTTGCCGGAGATGTGGGCCAGCACAACGTGTCCGTTGGTCAGCTCCACCCGGAAGTTCGCGTTCGGGAGGGCTTCGACTACCGAGCCCTCGATCTCAATGACACCGTCTTTCTTCGCCATGTCCTCCACTTTTCGCGTGACTGCACTGCTGTCGGCCCACAGGGACCGACATGTCATCATACGTGAAGAGCAACCCAGCCCCTAATCGCGGCGGGCACCCTCCCCCGGCACCGCTCCGGCGCCGGTCGTCGTCGGTCCCCGGGGCGCCTCAGTCGGACAGCGGCGCGAAGACGGCGCCGGCCCCGCTCAGTCCGGACTCTCCCCCGTCGTGCGCGGTCAGCACCCACAGACCCCGGTCGGTCACCGCGACCGTGTGCTCCCAGTGCGCGGCACGGCTGCCGTCGTCGGTGACCACGGTCCAGTCGTCGGCCAGCGTGCTGGTCTCGATCGTGCCGAGCGTGACCATCGGCTCGATCGCCAGCGTCGCCCCGACAGGTACCTGCGGCCCGCTGGAGGTGACCGCGTAGTTGGGCACGTGCGGCTCCATGTGCATCTCCCGGCCGATGCCGTGGCCGGTGTAGTCCTCGAGGATCCCGTAGGCCTCCACCCCGGGCACTCCCGCCGCACGACGACGTTCCAGCGCCTCGTCGACGCTCGTCTCGATGGCCTCGCCCACCATGAAGAGCCGGCCGCCCGGGCGCAGTGCCGCGATGCCGGCCCAGAGACAGGCCTCGGTGTCGTCCATCAGGGCGACGTCCGCGGCGGTGCCGGACTCCCGACCGCCGACGACCAGGGTCAGCGCCGCGTCCCCGTGCCAGCCGTCGACGATGGCCCCGCAGTCGATCGAGACCAGGTCGCCGTCGGCCAGCACCCGCTCCCCCGGGACCCCGTGGACCACCTCGTCGTTGACCGAGATGCACAGGCTCCCACGGAAGCCGTGGTAGCCCAGGAAGCTGGGCGTCGCGCCGGCGGTGCGGATCGACTCCTCACCGAGGACGTCGAGCTCACGGGTGCTGGTCCCGGCCACGGCACGCTCACGTACCAGCGCCAGGGTGTCGGCCACCACCAGCCCGGCACGGCGCATGGCCAGCAGCTGCTCGGGGGTCTTGGCCTCGATACGCGGTCGACGACGCAGCAGCGACATCAGCCGGGGGTCTGGTCCGACGCCGGGGCGAGAACCGCCTCGATCCGCGCGGTCACCTCGTCCACCGTCCCCATACCGTCCACCCGGCGCAGCAGCCCCCGCTCCTTGTAGACGGCGGCCAGCGGCGCCGTCTCCTCGGCGTAGATGCGCATCCGTTCGCGGATGACCTCTTCGGTGTCGTCCGCGCGACCCTGATCCTGGGCCCGCGTCAGCAACCGCTGGACGACCTCGTCGGTGTCCACGGTGAGCTCGACCACGGCGTCGAGCGCGTGCCCGGCGCCACCGAGCATCTCGTCCAGCGCCTCCACCTGACCGGGGGTCCGCGGGTACCCGTCGAGCAGGAACCCGCTCGCCGCGTCCTCGGCGCCGAGCCGGTCCCGGACGATCGCGTTGGTGACCTCGTCCGGGACGTAGCCACCGGAGGCGGTGATCTGCTTCACCTGCAGACCCAACGGGGTCTCGTCCTTGATGTTCGCGCGGAAGATGTCACCGGTGGAGATCGCCGGGACGTCGTGGGCGGCGGACACCCGGGCGGCCTGGGTGCCCTTGCCGGCACCGGGCGGGCCCAGCATGATCAGTCGCATCACCGGAGGAACCCTTCGTAGTCGTGCTGCTGCAGCTGGGACTCGATCTGCTTCACCGTCTGCAGACCGACGCCCACGATGATCAGGATCGAGGCACCGCCGAGCGGGAAGTCCTGGACCGAGAGCACGTTGAACGCGATCAGCGGGATCAGCGCCAGGCCGGCCAGGTAGAGCGAGCCGGGGGTGGTGATCCGGGTGATGACGTACTGCAGGTACTCCGCGGTGGGGCGCCCGGCCCGGATGCCGGGGATGAAGCCGCCGTAGCGCTTCATGTTGTCCGCGACCTCGGTCGGGTTGAACGTCACCGACGTGTAGAAGAAGCAGAAGAAGATGATCATCGCCGCGTAGATGAGCATGTAGGCCCAGTGCGTACCGGACCCGGCCACCCCCATGGACAGGTACCGGTCGATGAAGGTCACCCATCCCGGCGCGGAGGCGCCCGGGTCGGTGGGCCGGTTGAAGTTGGCCATCAGCGAGGGCAGCATCAGGATCGAGCTGGCGAAGATGATCGGGATCACGTTGGCCATGTTGAGCTTCAGCGGGATGTAGGTCGAGGTCCCGCCGTACTGGCGTCGGCCGACCATCCGCTTGGCATACTGCACCGGGATCCGGCGCTGGCACTGCTCGACGTAGACGACCAGGGTCATGATCGCCAGACCCATCAGCATCACCAGCACGAAGGTGGACACCGACGACTGGTAGATCGAGCCGAGGGCACCGGGGAAGCCCGCGGCGATCGAGATGAAGATCAGCAGGGACATGCCGTTGCCGACGCCCTTCTCGGTGATCAGCTCACCGAGCCACATGATCAGCCCGGTACCGGCGGTCATCGTCAGCACCATCAGCGTGAGGGTCCAGATGCCGTCGTCCGGCATCACCGAGGCACAGCTGGCCCCGAACAACCGGGCCGGCTCCCGTGCGATCGTCACCAGCGTGGACGCCTGCAGCACCGCGAGCCCGATGGTGAGGTAGCGGGTGTACTGGGTCATCTTCGTCTGGCCCGCCTGCCCCTCCTTCTTGAGCTGCTCGAAGCGAGGGATGACCACGGTCAGCAGCTGCACGATGATCGCCGCGGTGATGTAGGGCATGATGCCCAGCGCGAAGATCGACAGCTGCACCATGGCGCCACCGGAGAACAGGTTCACCATGCCGAGCACGTTGCCGGACAGCTGCGCCGTGTTGAGGCACTGCTGCACGAGTCCGTAGTCGACACCGGGCGTCGGGATGTGCGTCCCGAGCCGGTACAACGTCATGATGGCGAGCGTGAAGAGGATCTTCTTCCGAAGATCCGGCGTCTTGAACGCGCGCGCGAAGGCGGAGAGCATTCAGGTCCTCCTGTGGGTCCCCGGGTCACGCGCAGCTCGGACGGCGGCGCGCCCGAGGAGCGAGCATGGATCGCTGATGACGATAACACCCGGGTGGGTGCGGGGGTGGAAACACGTGAGGCCCTGGCGTCGCCGTGGCGACGCAGGGCCTCACGTGGTCACTGCGGTGAAGCTCAGACCTCGGTGACCGAACCGCCGGCCGCCTCGATCTTCTCCTTGGCGGAGGCCGAGAACTTGTGCGCCGTCACGTCGAGCTTGACGGAGATGTCCCCGCTGCCCAGCACCTTGACGGGCTGGCCCTTGCGGACGGCACCCTTGGCGACCATCTCCTGGGCGCTCACGGTGCCCCCCTCGGGGAACAGGCTGGCGAGCATGTCCAGGTTGACGACCTGGTAGGTCACCTTGAACGGGTTCTTGAAACCCCGCAGCTTGGGCAGCCGCATGTGCATCGGGGTCTGGCCACCCTCGAACGTGGCCGGCACCTGGTAGCGGGCCTTGGTGCCCTTGGTGCCACGTCCTGCCGTCTTGCCCTTGGACGCCTCGCCACGACCCACACGGGTCTTGGCGGTCTTGGCACCCGGGGCCGGACGCAGGTGGTGGACCTTCAGCGCGTGCTCCGACGTCGCCTTCGTGTCTGCCATGGTCAGTCAACCTCCTCGACGGTCACCAGGTGGGCGACCGTGCGGACCATCCCCCGGAACTCGGGGCGGTCTTCCTTGACGACGGTGTCACCGATCCGCTTCAGGCCCAGGCTCCGGACGGTCTCCCGGTGCATGTGCTTGGTGCCGACGGTGGACTTGATCTGGGTCACCTTGAGCTTGCTCATCAGGCACCAGCCTTCGCCTCGGCGGCGGCCTCGGCACGAGCACGCAGCATCGCCATCGGGGCCACCTCCTCGAGCGTCTTGCCCCGGCGGGCCGCCACTGCCTCCGGCTGCTCGAGACCCTGCAGCGCCGCAACGGTGGCGTGCACGATGTTGATCGAGTTGCTGGAGCCGAGCGACTTGCTCAGCACGTCGTGGATGCCGGCGCACTCGAGGACGGCGCGGACCGGGCCACCGGCGATGACACCGGTACCCGGGCTGGCCGGCTTGAGCATGACGACACCGGCAGCGGCCTCACCCTGGACCGGGTGCGGGATGGTGCCGGCGATCTTGGGGACGCGGAAGAAGTTCTTCTTCGCCTCCTCCACGCCCTTGGCGATCGCGGCGGGCACCTCCTTGGCCTTGCCGTAGCCGACGCCGACGGTGCCGCCGCCGTCACCCACCACGACGAGCGCGGTGAAGCTGAAGCGGCGGCCGCCCTTGACGACCTTGGACACACGGTTGATCGTGACGACGCGCTCCAGGTACTGGTTGCGGTCGTCCTGACCACCGCGGCCGCCGCGGTTGTCTCGGTTGTTGTCGCGGTTGCCCCGACGGTTGTCGCGGGCGTCACCGGTGGCACTGCTGCCACCGGAGCCGCGGCGCTGGAAGTCACCAGCCATAGGAAGTTCCTCTTTCCTTGTCTGTCGGGTCTGTCAGAGCGACAGGCCGCCCTCGCGGGCGCCCTCCGCGATGGCGGCCACACGGCCGGCGTAACGGTTACCACCACGGTCGAAGACCGCGGACTCGACGCCGGCGGCCTTGGCGCGCTCGGCGATGAGCTCGCCGACGCGTCGTGCCTTGGCGGTCTTGTCCCCGTCCAGGGCGCGCAGGTCGGCCTCCATGGTCGAGGCGGAGACCAGGGTGGCGCTCCGGGTGTCGTCCACGAGCTGGACGAAGACGTGGCGCGAGGACCGGTTCACGACGATGCGGGGACGCTCGGCCGTCCCGCTGATCTTCTTGCGCAGGCGCAGGTGGCGACGGCCACGGGCCGCGCTCTTGCTCTTGGCGCGCTTGACGATGATCTGTGCCATGGCTTACTTACCAGCCTTTCCGACCTTGCGGCGGATCTGCTCACCCTCGTACCGCACACCCTTGCCCTTGTACGGGTCGGGCTTGCGGAGCTTGCGGATGTTGGCAGCGACCTCGCCGACCTGCTGCTTGTCGATGCCCGAGATCGAGAACCGGGTGGGGTTCTCGACCGCGAAGGTGATGCCCTCCGGGGCCTTGATCGTGATGGAGTGGCTGTAGCCGAGCGCGAACTCGAGGTCGCTGCCCTTCGCCAGCACCCGGTAGCCGGTGCCGTGGATCTCCAGCTTCTTGGTGTAGCCGCTGGTCACACCCTCGACCATGTTGGCGATGAGGCTGCGGGTCAGGCCGTGGCGGGAGCGCGAGTCGCGCTCGTCGTTGGGCCGGGTGACCTCGATGCTGCCGTCCTCGCCCTGGGCGACGGAGATGGGGTCCACGACGTCCAGCGCGAGCTGGCCCTTGGGACCCTTCACCGTGACGGTCGAGCCATCGATGGCCACGTCGACGCCGGAGGGGATGGTGACGGGAAGTCGTCCGATACGAGACATTTCTAAGAGCTCCTTTCGTACTTTCCGGTCACCAGACGTAGGCGAGCACTTCGCCGCCGACGCCCTTCTCGGCTGCCTGACGGTCGGTGAGCAGACCCGAGGAGGTGGACAGGATCGCCACTCCGAGGCCGCCCAGCACGCGGGGCAGGTTGGTGGACTTCGCGTAGACACGCAGGCCCGGCTTGGAGACGCGACGCACACCGGCGATGGAGCGCTCACGGTTGGGGCCGTACTTGAGGTCGATGGACAGGCTCATACCCACCTCGGCATCCGCGCTGGACCAGGAGGCGATGTAGCCCTCGGCCTTCAGGATGTCGGCGATGTTCGCCTTGAGCTTGGAGTACGGCATGGTGACCTGGTCCTTGTGCGCCGAGTTGGCGTTACGGATCCGGGTCAGCATGTCCGCGATCGGGTCGGTCATGGTCATGGGGCTTCATGCCCTTTCTCATCGCGGTTTCCCCCGGGTGTCCGGGCGACCTTCGATGTTCCAGGTAGGGGTGACGTCGGTTGGTCAGGTATGTCGTGCGGCGGGACGGGGAGCTCCCCGTCTCACCAGCTCGACTTGGTCACGCCGGGCAGCTCGCCGCGGTGCGCCATCTCACGCAGGCAGATCCGGCACAGGCCGAACTTGCGGTAGACCGAGTGCGGACGGCCGCACCGCTGGCAGCGGGTGTAGCCACGCACCTTGAACTTCGGCTTGCGGTTCGCCTTGTTGACTAGGGCGGTCTTGGCCATCGGTCAGTTCTCCTTGAACGGGAAGCCCAGGTGCTTGAGCAGCGCCCGGCCCTCGTCGTCGGTCTTGGCGGTGGTGACGACCGTGATGTCCATGCCGCGGACCCGGTCGATCTTGTCCTGGTCGATCTCGTGGAACATCGACTGCTCGGTCAGGCCGAAGGTGTAGTTGCCGTTACCGTCGAACTGCCGGGGGGACAGACCGCGGAAGTCGCGGATGCGCGGGAGCGCCAGCGACAGCAGACGGTCCAGGAACTCCCACATGCGGTCACCGCGCAGCGTCACGTGGGTGCCGATCGGCATACCCTCGCGCAGCTTGAACTGGGCGATCGACTTGCGTGCCTTGGTCACCGACGGCTTTTGGCCGGTGATCGTGGTCAGGTCACGGATCGCGCCCTCGATCAGCTTGCTGTCACGGGCCGCCTCGCCGACGCCCATGTTCACGGTGATCTTCACCAGGCCGGGGACCTGCATCGGGTTCGTGTAGCCGAACTCGCTGGTCATGGCCGGCGTGATCTCCGCCCGGTACCGGGCCTTCAGCCGCGGCGCCTCGGTGGCGTTGTCCGTCATCGTCTCAGTCATGCTCAGATGTCCTTACCCGAGCGCACCGCGACACGGGTGCGCACCGTCTTGTCCCGGCCCGTGCCGTCGCCGCGCTCGACACTGTCGACGCGGGTCCGGATGCGGGTCGGCTTCTTGGTCTCCGCGTCGACCACCATCACGTTGGAGATGTGGATCGGCGCCTCCTGGACCTGGATGCCGCCGGTGTTGACGCCCCGCTGACCACCGGCACGGGTGTGCTTGGTGATCCGGTTGACGCCCTCCACGAGGACGCGGCCGGTCTCGGTGTGCACCGCGATGACCTTGCCCTGCAGACCCTTGTCCTTGCCCGCGATGACCTGGACCAGGTCGTTCTTCTTGATCTTCATCTTCGCCATGGCTCAGATCACCTCCGGTGCGAGCGAGACGATCCTCATGTACCGCTTGTCACGCAGCTCCCGACCCACCGGGCCGAAGATGCGGGTACCACGGGGGTCCCCGTCGGTCTTGAGGATGACCGCCGCGTTCTCATCGAAACGGATGTAGCTGCCGTCGGGACGACGACGCTCCTTCTTGGTGCGCACGACGACCGCCTTGACGACATCGCCCTTCTTGACGTTGCCGCCGGGGATCGCGTCCTTGACGGTGGCCACGATGGTGTCTCCGATGCCCGCGTAGCGGCGGCCGGAGCCACCGAGCACACGGATGCACAGGAGCTCCTTGGCACCGGTGTTGTCGGCGACGCGCAGTCGCGACTCCTGCTGGATCACTATTCGTTCTCCTAGATGTCAGCTGGTCCTCTCCCGCGTGCTGCGGGTCGAGCCTGGCCGAACGTCGTGAATGTGTTGCGGGGGGTTCCCGGCGGGCGGCAGCCCCCCGGGTGAGTTCTTACTTGGCCTTCTCGAGGATCTCCGCCACGCGCCAGCGCTTGGTGGCCGACAGCGGGCGGGTCTCCATGATGAGGACGCGGTCGCCGACTCCGGCGCTGTTGTCCTCGTCGTGGACCTTGACCTTGTGGGTGGTGCGCAGCACCTTGCCGTAGAGGGCGTGCTTCACACGGTCCTCGACCTGCACCACGATGGTCTTGTCCATCTTGTCGCTGACCACCAGGCCCTGACGGACCTTGCGGTAGTTACGGTCTCCACCGTGACCGAGCGAGCTCTGGCTCGGCTCGTGGGTGTCGACCTGCGTCTCCTGGGTGCTCTCGCTCATCCTCAGCCCACCTTCTCGTTCTGGTCGACGGTCTCGCCGTCGGCCCTGTCCCGGCCGATGCCGAGCTCACGCTCGCGCATCTCGGTGTAGATGCGCGCGATGTCCTTGCGGACCGCGCGCAGCCGACCGTGGCTCTCCAGCTGGCCGGTGGCGGACTGGAAACGCAGGTTGAACAGCTCCTTCTTGGCCTCGGCCAGAGCGTCGGCCAGGGGGCCGGCCTCCAGGCCGCGCAGCTGCTCGGGGGTCAGGTTCTTGGAACCGACGGCCATCAGATGTCACCACCCTCACGGGACACGAAGCGGGACTTCATCGGAAGCTTGTGCATCGCCAGCCGCAGCGCCTCGCGGGCCACGTCCTCGGACACACCGGACAGCTCGAACATGACGCGCCCGGGCTTGACGTTGGCGATCCACCACTCCGGCGAACCCTTACCGGAACCCATGCGGGTCTCGGCGGGCTTCTTGGTGAGCGGGCGGTCCGGGTAGATGTTGATCCAGACCTTTCCGCCACGCTTGATGTACCGGGTCATGGCGATACGCGCGGACTCGATCTGACGGTTGGTGACGTAGGCCGGCGCGAGCGCCTGGATGCCGTAGTCGCCGAACGCCAGCTCGGTGCCGCCCTTGGCCTTGCCGGTGCGGTCCGGGTGGTGCTGCTTGCGGTGCTTCACTCGACGGGGGATCAACATCAGGACTGCTCTCCCTCTGTGGTAGCTGGGGCAGCGGCCTGGGGCGCCTCCGCCGCGGGAGCCTGGGCCGAGGCCGACTCCTCACGACGCGGGGCCCGACCCCTGCGGTCACCACGGTCGGGGCCGGGGCCACCCGGGCCACGGCCACCACGGCCGCCGCGACGGTCGGCGCCACCACCGCGGGGGGCCTGGGCCTCCTCGCGGGCGAGCTCCTTGGCGGTCATGTCGCCCTTGTAGATCCAGACCTTCACACCGATGCGACCGAACGTCGTCTTGGCCTCGTAGAAGCCGTAGTCGATGTTGGCGCGCAGCGTGTGCAGCGGCACCCGGCCCTCTCGGTAGAACTCGGAGCGGGACATCTCGGCGCCACCGAGGCGGCCCGAGCACTGGATGCGGATGCCCTTGGCGCCCGCGCGCAGGGAGGACTGCATCCCCTTGCGCATGGCCCGACGGAAGGTGACACGCGCGGCGAGCTGCTCGGCGATGCCCTGGGCCACCAGCTGCGAGTCCACCTCGGGGTTCTTGACCTCGAGGATGTTGAGCTGGACCTGCTTGCCGGTGAGCTTCTCCAGCGCACCACGCAGGCGGTCGGCCTCGGCGCCGCGGCGGCCGATGACGATGCCCGGACGTGCGGTGTGGATGTCCACGCGGACCCGGTCACGGGTCCGCTCGATCTCGACCTTCGAGATGCCGGCCCGGTCCATACCGGTCGACAGCAGCTCGCGGATCGCGACGTCTTCCTTCACGTAGTCGCGGTAACGCTGACCCTCCTTGGTGGAGTCGGCGAACCAGCGGCTGCGGTGGTCGGTCGTGATGCCGAGACGGTACCCGTTCGGGTTGATCTTCTGCCCCATCAGCGGGCACCTCCCTTGATGTGCTCGCCCACGACCACGGTGATGTGGCTCGTGCGCTTGTTGATTCGGCTGGCGCGACCCTGGGCCCGCGGCCGGAACCGCTTCATGGTGGGCCCCTCGTCCACGAACGCGGCCGTCACGACGAGGCTGGCCTCGTCGAAGGCGGTGCCGGAGTTCTCGGCGGCGTGGCGTGCGTTGGCGACCGCGCTGTTCAGGACCTTGAGCACGACCTCGCTGGCGCTCTGCGGAGCGAACCGCATGAGGGCCTGGGCGTCGTGCACACGCCTGCCGCGGATCAGGTCCACGACACGGCGGGCCTTCATCGGCGTGACGCGGACGTGCCGCGCCTGTGCCCTGGCTGCCATGGCGATCCCTTCTTCGCTGGTGTTGGTGGTGGTCGTCATCGCCGCCGGCCCTTCCTGTCGTCCTTCTCGTGACCCTTGAACGTGCGGGTCGGAGCGAACTCACCGAGCTTGTGGCCGACCATCGACTCGGTCACGAAGACCGGGACGTGCTTGCGGCCGTCGTGCACGGCCAGCGTGTGGCCGAGCATGTCGGGGCTGATCATCGATCGGCGGGACCAGGTCTTGATGACGTTCTTCGTGCCGGCCTCGTTCTGCGCGTCCACCTTCTTGGCGAGGTGGTCGTCGATGAACGGACCCTTCTTGAGGCTACGAGGCATGCTTGCGTCTCACTCCTACTCAGCGCTTCTTGCGGCGACGACGAACGATCAGCTTGTCGCTGGGCTTGTTGGGCTTACGGGTACGGCCCTCGGGCTGGCCCCAGGGGCTCACCGGGTGGCGACCACCGGAGGTACGACCCTCACCGCCACCGTGGGGGTGGTCGACCGGGTTCATCACCACACCGCGGACGGTCGGGCGGGTGCCCTTCCACCGCATACGGCCGGCCTTGCCCCAGTTGATGTTGCTCTGCTCGGCGTTGCCGACCTCGCCGATGCTGGCGCGGCAGCGTGCGTCGACGTTGCGGATCTCGCCGGAGGGCATCCGCAGCTGGGCCATCGGACCCTCCTTGGCCACCAGCTGCACGCGGGCGCCGGCGGAGCGGGCGATCTTGGCCCCGCCACCGGGCCGCAGCTCGATCGCGTGGATCACGGTACCGACCGGGATGTTGCGCAGCGGCAGGTTGTTGCCGGGCTTGATGTCGGCGGACGGGCCGTTCTCGATCACGTCGCCCTGCTTCAGCCGGTTCGGCGCGATGATGTACCGCTTCTCGCCGTCGGTGTAGTGCAGGAGCGCGATGCGCGCGGTCCGGTTGGGGTCGTACTCGATGTGGGCGACCTTGGCGTTGACGCCGTCCTTGTCGTTCCGGCGGAAGTCGATCACGCGGTAGGCACGCTTGTGCCCGCCACCGATGTGGCGCGTGGTGATCCGACCGGACGCGTTGCGTCCACCGGACTTCGACAACGGCTTGACCAGGGACTTCTCCGGAGTGGAGCGGGTCACCTCGACGAAGTCGGCCACGCTCGAGCCACGGCGGCCCGGAGTCGTCGGCTTGTACTTGCGGATAGCCATACTGGGATTCCTCTAGCTTCTCGTCTCAGTGTCCCGGCTCAGAGCGTGCCGAAGATGTCGATGGTGCCCTCGCGCAGCGTCACGATCGCGCGCTTGGTGTCCTTGCGCTTGCCCATCCCGAACCGGGTACGGCGGGCCTTGCCCGAGCGGTTCATCGTGTGCACGGTGGAGACCTTCACGCCGAAGACCGACTCGACGGCCTTCTTGATCTCCGACTTGTTGGCACGCGGGTCGACCAGGAAGGTGTACTTGCCCTGGTCCAGCAGCGCGTACGACTTCTCCGACACCACGGGCGAGAGCAGGACGTCGCGCGGGTCCTTGCGGCTGATCAGGGTGCTCACTTGGTCTCCTCGGCGTTCTTGGCGCTGCCGCCCGAGATGAAGACGTCGAGCGCAGCCTGGGTGAAGACCACGTCGTCGGCGCACAGCACGTCGTAGGTGTTGAGCTGGTCGACGAACAGCACGTGCACGTCGGGCATGTTGCGCACGCTGCGCAGGCCCAGCTCGTCCTCGCGGTGCAGGACCACGAGGAAGTTCGGCCGGTCCGCCAGCGCCGCGATCGCGGAGCGGGCGCTCCGGGTGGAGGGGCTCTCCCCCTCGACCAGGGCGGTCAGCACGTGGATGCGGCCGTGACGCGCCCGGTCCGACAGGGCCCCGCGCAGGGCGGCGGCCTTCATCTTCTTGGGCGTCTTCTGCGCGTAGTTGCGGGGCTGCGGACCGTGGACGGTGCCACCGCCGGCGAACTGCGGCGCACGCGTCGAACCCTGGCGGGCACGACCGGTGCCCTTCTGCCGGTACGGCTTGCGTCCACCGCCGCGGACCTCGCCGCGGGTCTTGGTGGAGTGCGTCCCGGCGCGGGCTGCGGCCAGCTGCGCGACGACCACCTGGTGGATCAGCGGCACGTTGGTCTGCACGTCGAAGAGCTCGGCGGGCAGCTCCACCGTGCCGGCGTCGCCACCGGCGGGCTTGGTGATGGTGATGGAGGTCATGAGGTCACGCACCCTTCGCGGCCGTGCGCACGAGGACCACGCCGCCACGGGCGCCGGGAACGGCACCCTTGATCAGCAGCAGGCCCTTCTCTGCGTCCACGGCATGGACGGTCAGGTTCGAGGTGGTCTGACGCACGCCGCCCATCCGGCCGGCCATGCGCATACCCTTGAAGACCCGCCCCGGGGTGGCACAGCCACCGATGGAGCCGGGCTTGCGGTGGTTACGGTGGGCACCGTGCGAGGCACCCACGCCGTGGAAGCCGTGGCGCTTCATGACGCCGGCGAAGCCCTTGCCCTTGGTGGTCCCGGTCACGTCGACCGTCTGTCCACCCTCGAAGGTCTCGGCCGTCAGCTCCTGACCGAGCTCGTACTCGGCGGCGTCGGCGGTGCGCAGCTCGACCATGTGCCGGCGCGGGGTGACCCCGGCCTTGGCGAAGTGGCCCTTGAGCGGCTGCGTCACCTTCCGCGGGTCGATCGTCCCGTAGGCGATCTGCACCGCGTCGTAACCGTCGGTCCCGACGTTGCGGACCTGGGTGACGACAGCCGGACCGGCCTTGATGACCGTCACAGGTACCAGCTTGTTGTCGGCGTCCCAGACCTGGGTCATCCCGAGCTTCTCGCCGAGGATGCCCTTGAAGGTGCGGCTCGTCGTCGTGGTCGTCGTCATCGTCACACTCACAGCTTGATCTCGATGTTCACGTCCGCCGGCAGGTCGAGACGCATCAACGAGTCGACCGCCTTGGGCGTGGGGTCGACGATGTCGATCAGGCGCTTGTGCGTGCGCATCTCGAAGTGCTCGCGGCTGTCCTTGTACTTGTGCGGCGACCGGATGACGCAGAAGACATTCTTCTCCGTCGGGAGCGGCACTGGGCCGACCACCGTGGCGCCAGCACGGGTCACCGTGTCAACGATCTTGCGCGCCGAGCTGTCGATGACTTCGTGGTCATACGACTTAAGCCGGATGCGGATCTTCTGTCCCGCCATCGCTTGTCTGACTCTCTCTCGTCGTCATGCTGGAACAATCTTGGCCGGCCACTCGGCAGGATCACCGGCCCCCGCGGTCGGGCGTGTCGCCCTCTCCGCGGACGCATCCCCGTCGTCCTGCTCATGACCGGGGCGGTGTCCGTGCCGGCGATTCTCGCGCCGGGGCTTGCGCTGCCATCACCCGGGACCCTGTCGGATCCGCGTGTCGACGGCCGGTGACGCACACGTGGGTGTGCAGCACGCGTCAAGCAACCTGCCTAGTGTGCCACGGCGCGCACCCGGACCTCAAATCGGGGTTCAGGCGGCGACCGCGAGACGGTGCACGTCCGCCCGCTCCCAGTGCTCACCGACCGCCGGGCTGCGCATCAGGTAGTCCGTCACCTCGACCGGGCCGAGCCCGTGACCCGTCCGCAGGCCGCGGGCGATCACCTGCAGGTAGGCCGCCACCGGGGGGTTGGTGGGGATCCGGGACGGCACGTCCGCGGTGAAGGTCACCACCGGGTCACCATCGATCTCACCGACCCGGTGGACGGTCTCGTAGTTCCCCGGCCCCCCGACGTGCCTGCCCTGGGACAGCGCGGCGGCGACCGCCGCACCCTCGTGGCTGTCGGCTCCCGGCTGCCGCCGCATCTCCTGGGCTGCGACGTCCGCGAACTGCTCCTCGGTGACCAGGTATGCCCGGGCCAGCACCTCCCCCGGCACCGAGGGGTCGTAGAACGCCATCCCTCCCCCACCCCAGGTCGTCGACGTCCCGGCGAAGTGCAGACCCCCGGGCAGGTGCAGCGGCTGGTCGCCGAGCGGAAGGCTCCGGTCCCGCGCCCCGGCATGGCCGCGTGCGGCACCGACGGCCCGTCCCCCGTGCAGGTAGGTGAGGAAGCGGTCCCGGCACAGGTTGGAGCCGTAACTGGCGTACCACAGCAGCATGGACACAGCGTGTCACACGGCCCCGGACACGGACGAGCCCCCGTCACCAGCTGGTGACGGGGGCTCGACCTCGCCGTGCGGGGCGGGGAACTCAGATCCTCACTTGAGGATCTTGGTGACCCGACCGGCGCCGACGGTGCGGCCACCCTCACGGATGTTGAACATCAGGCCGTCCTCCATGGCGATCGGCTGGATGAGCTCGACCTTCATGTCGGTGTTGTCGCCCGGCATGACCATCTCGGTGCCCTCGGGGAGGTGCACGACGCCGGTCACGTCCGTGGTACGGAAGTAGAACTGCGGGCGGTAGTTGTCGTAGAACGGCGTGTGACGGCCACCCTCGTCCTTGGACAGGATGTAGGCCTGCGCCTCGAACTCGGTGTGCGGGGTGATGGTGCCCGGCTTCACGATGACCTGGCCGCGCTCGACGTCCTCACGCTTGGTGCCACGCAGCAGCAGACCGACGTTCTCGCCCGCACGACCCTCGTCGAGCAGCTTGCGGAACATCTCGATGCCGGTGACGGTCGTCTTGGTCGAGCCAGGACGGATACCGACGATCTCGATCTCCTCGTTGACCTTGAGGATGCCGCGCTCGATACGGCCGGTGACGACGGTTCCACGACCGGTGATCGTGAAGACGTCCTCGACGGGCATCATGAACGGCTTGTCCAGGTCACGCTCGGGCTCGGGGATGTACTCGTCCACCGTGTCCATGAGCTCGAGGATGCTCTGGCCCCACTTCTCGTCGCCCTCCAGCGCCTTCAGCGCGGAGATGCGCACGACCGGCAGGTCGTCACCCGGGAACTCGTAGGAGGACAGCAGCTCGCGGACCTCCATCTCGACGAGCTCCATGATCTCCTCGTCGTCCACCATGTCGGCCTTGTTCAGGGCCACCACGATGTAGGGGACGCCGACCTGGCGGGCCAGGAGGACGTGCTCCTTGGTCTGCGGCATCGGACCGTCGGTCGCCGCGACCACGAGGATCGCACCGTCCATCTGCGCCGCGCCGGTGATCATGTTCTTCACGTAGTCGGCGTGACCGGGGCAGTCGACGTGCGCGTAGTGGCGCTTCTCGGTCTGGTACTCGATGTGCGCGATCGAGATCGTGATCCCGCGCTGCTTCTCCTCCGGAGCCTTGTCGATGGAGTCGAAGGCCGACTCCTCGTTCAGGTCCGGGTACTTGGTGTGCAGCACCTTGGAGATGGCAGCAGTCAGGGTCGTCTTACCGTGGTCGATGTGACCGATGGTGCCGATGTTGACGTGCGGCTTGCTCCGCTCGAACTTGGCCTTCGCCACTTGGGTGTCCTCCTGGACTTGCGATGTGCGACCGTCATCGGCGCGGGGCCGTGACGACGTTCAATGGATGGGTGTTGCTCGGTCCATCACTCCGCGGACGGAGTGAGTCAGCTCACTCGCCGCGGACCTTCTTGATGATCTCCTCCGCGACGTTCCGGGGAACCTCGGCGTAGGAGTCGAACTGCATCGTGTAGTTGGCGCGTCCCTGGGTCTTGGACCGAAGGTCACCAACGTACCCGAACATCTCGGAGAGCGGCACGACACCGCGGACGACCTTGGCGCCCGAGACGTCCTCCATGGACTGGATCTGGCCACGGCGCGCGTTGATGTCGCCGATGACCTCACCCATGTACTCCTCCGGGGTCCGGACCTCCACGGCCATGGTCGGCTCGAGCAGGACCGGGTCGGCCCGACGCGACGCCTCCTTGAAGGCCATCGAGCCGGCGATCTTGAACGCCATCTCCGAGGAGTCGACGTCGTGGTAGGCGCCGTCCAGCAGCGTGGCCTTGATGCCCACCACCGGGTAGCCGGCCTGGATGCCGAGCTGCATGGCGTCCTGCATGCCGTGGTCGACCGAGGGGATGTACTCCTTCGGCACACGACCACCGGTGACCGCGTTCTCGAACACGTAGAGCTCACCGTCGGTGGTCTCCATCGGCTCGAGCCGGATCTGGACCTTGGCGAACTGGCCCGACCCACCGGTCTGCTTCTTGTGGGTGTAGTCGTACTTCTCGACCGTCTTGCGGATGGTCTCCCGGTAGGCGACCTGGGGGGCGCCCACGTTCGCCTCGACCTTGAACTCACGCTTCATCCGGTCGACCAGGATGTCCAGGTGGAGCTCGCCCATCCCGCCGATGACGGTCTGGCCGGTCTCCTCGTCCAGCTTCACGGAGAAGGTGGGGTCCTCCTCGGCGAGCTTCTGGATCGCCGTGGACAGCTTCTCCTGGTCGCTCTTGGTCTTGGGCTCGATCGCCACGTGGATGACCGGCTCCGGGAAGCTCATCGACTCCAGCAGCACCGGCTTGGCGCTGTCGGAGAGGGTGTCCCCGGTGGTCGTGTTCTTGAGGCCGATCATCGCGTAGATGTGGCCGGCGGTTGCGAACTCGACCGGGTTCTCCTTGTTGGAGTGCATCTGGAACAGCTTGCCGATGCGCTCCTTGGAGCCCTTGGTGGCGTTGAGCACGCCGGTTCCGGCCTCGACCCGGCCCGAGTAGACCCGGACGTAGGTGAGACGACCGAAGAACGGGTGCGTCACGACCTTGAAGGCCAGCGCCGCGAAGGGCTCGTCGGAGGAGGGCTTGCGGATGATCTCGACCTCCTCGTCCTTGACGTCGTGGCCGACCATCGGCGGGACGTCCAGGGGCGAGGGCAGGTAGGAGATGACGGCGTCGAGCATGGGCTGCACGCCCTTGTTCTTGAACGCCGAGCCGCACAGCACCGGGTAGGCCTGGGAGGTGACGGTCAGCTCGCGGATCCCCGCGACCAGCTCGTCCTCGGTCAGCTCACCGGCGTCGAGGTACTTCTCCATCAGCTCGTCGGTGGACTCCGCGACCTGCTCCACGAGCTTCTCGCGGTACTCGGCGGCCTTGTCCTGCAGGTCGGCCGGGATCTCCTCGACGGTGTAGTCCTCACCGATCGCGACCTCGCCGCGCCAGGTGAGGGCGCGCATCTTGACCAGGTCGACGACGCCGATGAAGTCGTTCTCGGCACCGATCGGCAGCTGGATCACCAGCGGAGTCGCGCCCAGGCGGTCCTTGATGGTCTGCACGGTGAAGTAGAAGTCCGCACCGAGCTTGTCCATCTTGTTGACGAAGCAGACGCGCGGGACGTCGTACTTGTCCGCCTGGCGCCACACCGTCTCGGACTGCGGCTCCACGCCCTCCTTGCCGTCGAAGACGGCGACCGCACCATCGAGCACCCGCAACGACCGCTCCACCTCGACGGTGAAGTCGACGTGCCCGGGGGTGTCGATGATGTTGATCTGGGAGTCCTTCCAGAAGCAGGTCGTCGCGGCCGACGTGATGGTGATGCCGCGCTCCTGCTCCTGCTCCATCCAGTCCATCGTGGATGCACCGTCGTGGGTCTCACCGATCTTGTAGTTGATACCGGTGTAGAACAGGATCCGCTCGGTGGTCGTCGTCTTGCCGGCATCGATGTGAGCCATGATGCCGATGTTGCGGACCTTGTTGAGGTCCGTGAGGACGTCGAGTGCCACAGTCTCTCTTCTCTGGTTCGGGTCGGGAAGGGTTCGGGGTGCCGCTTACCAGCGGTAGTGCGCGAACGCCTTGTTGGCGTCAGCCATCTTGTGGGTGTCCTCGCGGCGCTTGACCGCGGCACCCAGACCGTTGCTGGCGTCGAGGATCTCGTTCATCAGCCGCTCGGTCATCGTCTTCTCACGGCGCTGCCGCGAGTAGCCGACCAACCAGCGCAGGGCCAGGGTCGTGGACCGGTTCGGCTTGACCTCGATCGGCACCTGGTAGGTGGCGCCACCGACGCGGCGGGACTTCACCTCGAGGGCGGGCTTGACGTTGTCCAGCGCGCGCTTGAGGGTCTGCACCGGGTCCGTGCCGGACTTGGCGCGGCAGCCCTCCAGGGCGCCGTAGACGATGCGCTCGGCGGTGGACTTCTTGCCGTCGGTCAGGATCTTGTTGACCAGCTGGGTGACCAGGGTCGAGCCGTAGACCGGGTCGTTGATCAGCGGACGCTTGGGAGCAGGGCCCTTACGAGGCATTACTTCTTCTCCTTCTTCGCGCCGTACCGGGAGCGGGACTGGTTGCGACCCTTGACACCCTGGGTGTCGAGCGAGCCACGGATGATCTTGTAGCGGACACCGGGCAGGTCCTTCACCCGGCCACCGCGCACGAGCACGATCGAGTGCTCCTGCAGGTTGTGACCGACACCCGGGATGTAGGCCGTCACCTCGACGCCGCTGGTCAGCCGCACACGGGCGACCTTGCGCAGGGCGGAGTTCGGCTTCTTGGGGGTGGTCGTGTAGACGCGGGTGCAGACGCCGCGGCGCTGCGGGTTGCCCTTGAGGGCCGGGGAGTTGGTCTTCTTGACCTTGTCCTGCCGGCCCTTGCGGACAAGCTGGTTGATCGTAGGCACTGATTCTCCGTCAGTCGTCGTGGTCTCTCGTGCGCCCGGGCTGCTGCCCGTGGCACGCTCCTTGGGTTGTGCGCTCCCGGCGCACCCGACCTCGGGTGTGTCGGTCACGCTGCTCCCCCCTGCACTTCCCGTCCTGCTCCGGTGCGCCGCAGCTGCGGCACGGGGACCAGGGCGGGCTGCCCGGCGGGAGGTGGTGCGGGTGAGGTGCACCCGCTCGCGTGCAGGACCTAGCCCACACACGGCTCTCCAGACTACCGGCAGCCGGGGGGTCCGGCCAAATCATCACCGGGCGGCGGCAGCGGCCGCCCGGGCGTGGGGACCGACCCGGGACAGACGCCAGGGGCGGGTATGCCGTGGGTCACGGCATACCCGCCCCTGGCGGTGCTCAGCTGCTCAGAAGCGGCGGTCGTCGACCGGGACGTCGTCGAGGCGCACGGCCTCGCCGCTGCCCTGGCCGAAGGCACCCGCGTAGTCGAAGTCCTCGTAGTCCGGCACCGCGTAGGCCTCGGCCTTCGCCTCCTCCGTGGGCTCCACGGTGAGGTTGCGGTAACGGTTCAGGCCGGTCCCGGCGGGGATCAGCTTGCCGAGGATGACGTTCTCCTTCAGGCCCAGCAGCGGGTCGCTCTTGGCCTCCATCGCGGCCTCGGTGAGGACGCGGGTGGTCTCCTGGAAGGAGGCCGCCGACAGCCAGCTGTCGGTCGCCAGCGACGCCTTGGTGATGCCCATCAGCTCCGGACGACCGGAGGCCGGACGTCCGCCCTCGGAGACGACCCGACGGTTCTCGGTCTCGAAGCGCCCACGCTCGGCGAGGGTGCCCGGGAGGAGCTCGGTCTGGCCGGCCTCGATGATCGTCACCCGACGCAGCATCTGCCGGACGATGACCTCGATGTGCTTGTCGTGGATCGACACGCCCTGCTGGCGGTAGACACCCTGCACCTGGTCGACCAGGTGCTGCTGGGTGGCCCGCGGACCGAGGATGCGCAGCACCTGCTTCGGGTCGATCGCGCCGACCACCAGCTGGGTGCCGACCTCGACGTGGTCGCCGTCGGCGACCAGCAGGCGGGCCCGCTTGCTGACCGGGTAGGCGTGCTCGTCCGAGCCGTCGTCCGGGGTGAGCAGGAGGCGACGGCTCTTGTCCGTGTCCTCCACCTCGATCCGGCCGGTCGCCTCGGCGATCGGGGCGACCGCCTTCGGGGTGCGTGCCTCGAAGAGCTCGACCACACGCGGCAGACCCTGGGTGATGTCGTCACCGGCCACACCACCGGTGTGGAAGGTCCGCATCGTCAGCTGGGTGCCGGGCTCACCGATCGACTGCGCCGCGATGATGCCCACGGCCTCGCCGATGTCGACCAGCTTGCCGGTCGCCAGGCTGCGGCCGTAGCACTTCGCGCAGGTGCCGACCAGCGACTCGCAGGTCAGGACCGAACGGACCTTGACCTCCTCGACACCGGCCGCGACCAGGCGGTCGATGACCACGTCGCCGAGGTCCATGCCGTTCTCGGCCAGCACCTCGCCGTCCACCTCGACGTCACCCACCAGCGAGCGGGCGTAGACCGAGGTCTCCACGTCGTCGTGCTCGCGCAGCGCGCCGTCGGCGCCCCGCTGGGCGATCGGCATCACGAAGCCGCGGTCGGTGCCGCAGTCGTTCTCGCGGATGATGACGTCCTGGCTGACGTCGACCAGACGACGGGTGAGGTACCCGGAGTCGGCGGTCCGCAGCGCGGTGTCCGCCAGCCCCTTACGGGCGCCGTGCGTCGAGATGAAGAACTCCAGGACGGACAGGCCCTCGCGGAAGTTCGACTTGATCGGACGCGGGATGATCTCGCCCTTCGGGTTGGCCATCAGGCCACGCATACCCGCGATCTGCCGCAGCTGGAACCAGTTGCCTCGGGCGCCCGAGGTGACCATCCGGTAGATGGTGTTGTCCTTGGGCATCGTCGTCTCGAGCTCCTTGGCCACCTCGTTGGTCGCCTGGGTCCAGATCTCGATGAGCTCCTGACGGCGCTCGTCGTCGGTGATCAGACCACGCTCGTACTGCAGCTGCACCTTCGCGGCCTTGGCCTCGTAGGTGGACAGGATCTCGATCTTGCGCTCCGGCGTCTGCACGTCCGAGACGGCCACCGTGGTGCCCGAGCGGGTCGCCCAGTAGAAGCCGGCGTCCTTGAGCGAGTCCAGGCTGGCCGCGACCTGCGCCTTGGTGTAGCGCTCGGCCAGGTCGTTGACGATCCCGGACAGACGCTTCTTGTCGACGACCTCGTTGACGTAGTCGTAGTTCGGCGGCAGCGCGTCGTTGAAGAGCGCGCAGCCCAGCGTGGTCTCCATGACGAAGGTCTCGACGACCCCGTCCTCGCTCACCACCGCGTCCTCGGACAGCTCGAAGCCCAGCGGCGGTGCCGTCTGGTTCAGGCGCAGCCGGATCTGGGTGCCCAGACCGATCTGCCCGGCGTCGAAGGCCATCTGGGCCTCCGCCACGGAGCCGAAGCTGCGCAGGTGCTTGGTGCCGTCCTCGTCCACCAGCCAGGCCGCGCCGGGGTCACCGGCGAGGGTCGGCGAGGTGAGGTGGAACAGGCCGATGATCATGTCCTGGGTGGGCATGGTCACCGGTCGGCCGTCGGCCGGCTTGAGGATGTTGTTGGAGCTGAGCATGAGGATCCGGGCCTCGGCCTGCGCCTCCGCGGACAGCGGCAGGTGGACCGCCATCTGGTCGCCGTCGAAGTCGGCGTTGAAGGCGGTGCAGACCAGCGGGTGGATCTGGATGGCCTTGCCCTCGACCAGCTGCGGCTCGAAGGCCTGGATGCCCAGGCGGTGCAGGGTGGGTGCCCGGTTGAGCAGCACCGGGTGGTCGGTGATGACCTCTTCCAGCACGTCCCAGACGACCGGCCGGCCACGCTCCACCATCCGCTTGGCGGACTTGATGTTCTGCGCGTGGTCCAGGTCCACCAGGCGCTTCATCACGAACGGCTTGAACAGCTCCAGCGCCATCTGCTTGGGCAGACCGCACTGGTGCAAGCGCAGCTGCGGGCCGACCACGATGACCGAACGGCCGGAGTAGTCGACGCGCTTGCCCAGCAGGTTCTGCCGGAAGCGACCCTGCTTCCCCTTGAGCATGTCGGACAGCGACTTCAGGGGCCGGTTGCCCGGGCCCGTCACCGCGCGGCCGCGACGGCCGTTGTCGAAGAGGCTGTCGACGGCCTCCTGCAGCATCCGCTTCTCGTTGTTCACGATGATCTCGGGGGCGCCGAGGTCGAGCAGCCGCTTGAGGCGGTTGTTGCGGTTGATGACGCGGCGGTAGAGGTCGTTGAGGTCGGAGGTCGCGAACCGGCCACCGTCCAGCTGGACCATCGGCCGCAGGTCCGGCGGGATGACCGGGACGCAGTCCAGGACCATGCCGGCCGGCTCGTTCTTGGTGTGCTGGAAGCTGCTGACGACCTTGAGCCGCTTGATGGCGCGGGTCTTGCGCTGCCCCTTGCCGTTGGCGATGATCTCGCGCAGCGAGTCGGCCTCGGCGTCCAGGTCGAAGCTCTTGAGGCGCTTCTGCAGCGCCGCGGCACCCATGCCGCCCTCGAAGTACATGCCGAAGCGGTCACGCATCTCGCGGTAGAGGATCTCGTCGCCCTCGAGGTCCTGGACCTTGAGGTTCTTGAACCGGTCCCAGACCTGCTCCAGGCGCTCGATCTGCGCGTCGGCGCGACGCCGGATCTGGTTCATCTCGCGCTCGGCGCCGTCCTTGACCTTGCGCTTGGCGTCGGACTTGGCGCCCTCGGCCTCCAGCTCGGCGATGTCGGACTCGAGCTTCTTGGCGCGGGTCTCGACGTCGGAGTCACGCCGGGTCTCCAGCTGCTTCTTCTCGGTCTGGATCTGCGCCTCGAGGCTGGGCAGGTCGTCGTGACGACCGTCCACGTCCACGTGCGTGATCATGTAGGCCGCGAAGTAGATGACCTTCTCCAGGTCCTTCGGCGCCAGGTCCAGCAGGTAGCCCAGCCGGCTCGGGACACCCTTGAAGTACCAGATGTGGGTGACCGGGGCGGCGAGCTCGATGTGGCCCATCCGCTCACGGCGCACCCCGGCCCGGGTCACCTCGACGCCGCAGCGCTCGCAGATGATGCCCTTGAAGCGGACCCGCTTGTACTTGCCGCAGTAGCACTCCCAGTCCCGGGTGGGGCCGAAGATCTTCTCGCAGAAGAGGCCGTCCTTCTCGGGCTTCAGGGTGCGGTAGTTGATGGTCTCCGGCTTCTTGACCTCGCCGTGGGACCAGGTGCGGATGTCCTCGGCCGTGGCCAGGCCGATCCGCAGCTCGTCGAAGAAGTTGACGTCCAGCACTTCGTGCTCCCTTGTCGTCAGGTATGCATTAAAGAATTCGTTCTGCTTTGTCGCCGGGCGGAGCTGTCGGGCTCCGCCCGGCGACCTACGTGCGAGGAGCGGGCGCTACGCGCGCTCCTCGATCAGACTTCCTCGACCGAGGAGGGCTCGCGGCGGCTCAGGTCGATCCCGAGCTCCTCGGCGGCGCGGAACACCTCGGTGTCCGACTCGCGCAGGTCGATGTGGCTGCCGTCCGAGGAGAGGACCTCGACGTTCAGGCACAGCGACTGCATCTCCTTGATGAGCACCTTGAAGGACTCCGGGATCCCCGGCTCGGGGACGTTGTCGCCCTTGACGATCGACTCGTAGACCTTCACCCGGCCGGTGACGTCGTCCGACTTGATGGTGAGCAGCTCCTGCAGCGCGTAGGCGGCGCCGTAGGCCTCCAACGCCCACACCTCCATCTCACCGAAGCGCTGTCCACCGAACTGCGCCTTACCACCGAGCGGCTGCTGGGTGATCATCGAGTACGGACCCGTGCTGCGCGCGTGGATCTTGTCGTCCACGAGGTGGTGCAGCTTGAGGATGTACATGTAGCCGACGGAGATGTCCTCGGGGAACGGCTCGCCGGAGCGACCGTCGTAGAGCTTCGTCTTGCCGCTGCGACCGATCAGCCGGTCGCCGTCACGGGTCGGGGTCGTCGAGTCGAGCAGACCGGCGATCTCCTCCTCGCGGGCGCCGTCGAAGACCGGGCTGGCGACCCGGGTCCGGGGCGGTGCGGTGCGGGCGTCCGACGGGATCAGCTCGGCCCACTCGGGGTTGTCGACGATCTCCCAGCCCTGCGCCGCGGCCCAGCCGAGGTGCAGCTCCAGGATCTGGCCGATGTTCATCCGGCCGGGCACGCCCAGCGGGTTGAGGATGACGTCCACCGGGGTGCCGTCCTCCAGGAACGGCATGTCCTCGACGGGCAGGATGCGCGAGATGACGCCCTTGTTGCCGTGCCGGCCGGCGAGCTTGTCGCCGTCGGTGATCTTCCGCTTGTTGGCGACGTAGACGCGCACCAGCTGGTTCACGCCCGGGGGCAGCTCGTCACCCTCCTCGCGGTCGAACACCTTGACGCCGATGACCGTGCCGGTCTCGCCGTGCGGGACCTTCATCGACGTGTCGCGGACCTCGCGCGCCTTCTCGCCGAAGATGGCGCGCAGCAGGCGCTCCTCCGGGGTCAGCTCCGTCTCGCCCTTGGGCGTGACCTTGCCGACCAGCAGGTCGCCGTCGCGGACCTCGGCACCGATGCGGATGATGCCGCGCTCGTCCAGGTCGGCCAGCACGTCGTCGGAGACGTTCGGGATGTCCCGAGTGATCTCCTCCGGACCCAGCTTGGTGTCACGGGCGTCGATCTCGTGCTCCTCGATGTGGATCGAGGAGAGCACGTCGTCCTGCACCAACCGCTGGGACAGGATGATCGCGTCCTCGTAGTTGTAGCCCTCCCACGGCATGAACGCGACGAGCAGGTTGCGTCCTAGCGCCATCTCGCCACCGTCGGTGGCGGGACCGTCGGCGATGAGCTGACCCGCCTCCACGCGGTCACCCACGTCCACCCGGACCTGCTGGTTGTAGCAGTTGCCCTGGTTGGAGCGGGTGAACTTGTTGATCCGGTAGGACTGGTAGGTGCCGTCGTCGTTGGCGACGGTGACCAGGTCCGCGGAGACCTCCTGGACCCCGCCGGGCTTGATGGCCCGGACGACGTCGCCGGAGTCGAGCGCGGCGCGGTGCTCCATACCGGTCCCGACCAGCGGGGCCTCGGCCTGGACCAGCGGCACCGCCTGACGCTGCATGTTGGCACCCATCAGGGCGCGGTTGGCGTCGTCGTGCTCGAGGAACGGGATCATCGCGGTCGCGGCGGAGACCATCTGGCGCGCCGAGACGTCCATGTAGTCCACGTCCTCGGCGGGCACGTCGACGGCCTCGCCGTCACGGGCCCGGACCAGCACGCGCTCGTCGAGGAAGGTGCCGTCGTCAGCCAGCTGGGCGTTGGCCTGCGCGATGACGAAACGGTCCTCCTCGCCGGCCGAGAGGTAGTCCACGACGTCGGTGACCTTGTTGTCCTTGACCCGCCGGTAGGGGGTCTCGACGAAGCCGAACGGGTTGATCCGGCCGTAGGAGGCCAGCGACCCGATCAGACCGATGTTCGGTCCCTCAGGGGTCTCGATCGGGCACATCCGGCCGTAGTGGCTGGTGTGGACGTCACGGACCTCCATGCCGGCCCGGTCACGGGACAGGCCGCCGGGGCCCAGCGCCGAGAGACGACGCTTGTGGGTGAGCCCGGAGAGCGGGTTGTTCTGGTCCATGAACTGGGACAGCTGGCTGGTGCCGAAGAACTCCTTGATGGAGGCGACGACCGGCCGGATGTTGATCAGCGTCTGGGGCGTGATCGCCTCGACGTCCTGGGTGGTCATCCGCTCGCGGACGACGCGCTCCATCCGGGACAGGCCGGTACGGACCTGGTTCTGGATGAGCTCGCCGACGCTGCGCAGACGACGGTTGCCGAAGTGGTCGATGTCGTCGACCTCGGCCGGTACCTCGCCGCTCGGGCTGGGCACCGTGACCTCGCCGGCGTGCAGCGCGACGAGGTACTTGATGGTGGCCACGATGTCGTCGATGGCGAGCACCGAGTCACCCAGCGGCGCCTGCTGACCCAGCTTGCTGTTCAGCTTGTACCGGCCGACCTTGGCCAGGTCGTAGCGCTTGGGGTTGAAGTAGAGGTTCTCCAGCAGCGTCTGCGCGGCCTCCTTGGTGGGCGGTTCGCCCGGACGCAGCTTGCGGTAGATGTCGAGCAGCGCCTCGTCCTGGTTGGTGGTGTGGTCCTTCTCCAGGGTGAGGCGGATCGACTCGTAGTCGCCGAACTCCTCGAGGATCCGCTCGTTGGTCCAGCCCAGGGCCTTGAGCAGGACGGTGACGCTCTGCTTGCGCTTGCGGTCGACGCGCACGCCCACCTGGTCGCGCTTGTCGATCTCGAACTCCAGCCAGGCGCCGCGGCTCGGGATGACCTTGGAGGAGTAGATGTCCTTGTCGGAGGTCTTGTCGAGGCTGCGCTCGAAGTAGACGCCCGGGCTTCGCACCAGCTGGGAGACGACGACACGCTCGGTGCCGTTGACGATGAACGTGCCGCGCGGGGTCATCAGCGGGAAGTCGCCCATGAAGACCGTCTGGCTCTTGATCTCACCGGTGGAGTTGTTGATGAACTCCGCGGTCACGAAGAGCGGCGCGGAGTAGGTCATGTCCTTCTCCTGGCACTCCTCCACCGTGTACTTCTGCTCCTCGAACCGGTGGTCCCGGAAGCTGAGCGACATGGAACCGGAGAAGTCCTCGATCGGGGAGATCTCCTCGAAGATCTCCTCCAGACCGGAGGCGGCCGGGATGTCGTCACGTCCCTCGGCCTGGGCAGCGGCGACCCGCGCCTGCCAGGCCTCGTTGCCCAGGAGCCAGTCGAAGCTCTCCGTCTGGAGAGCGAGGAGGTCTGGGACCTCCATCGGCTCCCGGATCTTTGCAAAGCTCAGGCGGCCGGACGCCGTCTGAGCGGTGGACACAGTCTTCTTCGCAGTGCGCGAGGCAGCCAAGGATGGTCCTTCCACGGGCCTATGGTTGAGCGGCGGTCAGGCGTGACCAGGACCTGCTTCGGATACAGCGCGATTCGAGGGTGTCAGGCGCCTCGGTCGACCGGCCGGGGCGCGCACCGACGCATCTAGCGGAGATCGGAGACAGGTGCAGGGCAGCGCAAAGTACGACTGTACACGGATGACTGACCCGACGTCCAATCGGGACGACGGGGTGCTCGGTCTCCGATGCCGGCGTCGGGGGCGGCCGCGCCCCCGGGATCGTCCCGGCACCTGCCCACCGGCAGTTGCGTGACTCGATGGTGCTCCCTCCCCCACCCTCCCGTCAAGCAATGGTCCGGGCGTGCCCCCCTCGCACAGGGCCCGGAACGCGACGCGGGCGGGGTCGCACCCGTGGGTGCGACCCCGCCCGAGGCGGAGTGGAGCGTCCGGGTCAGCCGTGAGTCACCTCACGACGCCCGGCGCGGCTCACTTGAGCGTGACGGTGGCGCCAGCGCCCTCGAGCTGCTCCTTGGCCTTGTTCGCGGCGTCCTTGTCGACCTTCTCCAGGACCGGCTTCGGCGCCCCGTCGACGAGGTCCTTGGCCTCCTTGAGGCCCAGGGAGGTCAGCGCACGGACCTCCTTGATGACCTGGATCTTCTTGTCGCCCGCGGCCTCGAGGACGACGTCGAACTCGTCCTGCTCCTCGACGGCGGCGGCCTCGCCACCACCGGCCGGACCGGCGGCCGCGACGGCGACCGGGGCGGCGGCGGTGACCTCGAAGGTCTCCTCGAAGACCTTGACGAACTCGGACAGCTCGATGAGGGTCATCTCCTTGAACTGCTCAAGGAGCTCCTCGGTGCTCAGCTTCGCCATGGTGGCGTTCCTTCCTCTTCTGTGCCGTGAGTGGCGTTGTGATGGTGAACCGGACCGTGCCCCGTGGGGCTCGGCTCAGCTCTCGTCGCCACCCTCGGCGACGTCGGTGGTCGCCTCGGCCGGAGCCTCGGCGGGGGTGTCGGCCTCGGCCGACGGAGCCTCGTCGGCAGCAGCCGACTCGGACCCTGCGGTGGAACCGCCCTGCGCCTCGACCTTCGCGCGCAGCGCGTCGACCACCCGTGCGGTGGAGGACAGCGGTGCGGCGAACAGGCCGGCGGCCTTGGACAGGTTGCCCTTCATGGCACCTGCCAGCTTGGCCAGCAGGACCTCGCGGGACTCGAGGTCCGCGAGCTTGGTGATCTCGGCGGGCGTCAACGGCGCACCGTCGAAGACACCGCCCTTGATGACCAGGGCCGGGTTGGCCTTGGCGAAGTCACGCAGACCCTTGGCGACCGCGACCGGGTCACCGGTCACGAAAGCAATGGCCGTGGGGCCCTGGAGGTGCTCGTCGAGTCCGTCGATACCGGCCTCGGCAGCAGCACGCTTGGTCAGCGTGTTCTTCACCACGGCGTAGGTGGCGTGCTCACGGACGGTGTTCCGCAGCTCGGTGATCTGACTCACCTTGAGGCCGCGGTACTCCGTCAGCACGGCCGCACCGGAGCTGCGGAACTTCTCCGTCAGCTCGGCGATGGCAGCAGCCTTCTCGGGCGTCGCCATACTGGCCTCCTTCACGTCGTGGTGCCGGATACCCCCCGGCCCGACACGACAAGAGCCCCGGCGCAGGCGCCAGGGCTCATCAGGTCTGCGTCGGCATACCGCCGCAGCTCAAGCTCGTGTCACCTACGCTGGCGTCCCTGTCGTGGGAACCTTCGGCCGACATGGTCCAGGACGTCTGCACGTCCGGGGCACGCCGACAACCGGCGGTCTGTGGGTATGCCCCTCAGGGTAGGGCATCGCGCGCGGCACGGACAAATCCGGCAGCACGACGCGGCCCCCTGGGCGGTCCCGGGGGATGATGGTCCGATGCACGAACCCCCCGCAGAGCACGTCTACCACCGGCTGGTGCAGCCGGACCCCGCTGCCGAGCAGGAGTTCGGCGGCAGCGGCCGGGTGGCCGCCGGGGGCGTCCGCCTGATCGTCGCCAACGCCCTGCAGAACGTCGGCGACCAGGTGGTGAACGCCAAGACCGTCCTCCCCTGGTTGTTCTCCGTGCTGGGGGCCCCCGCGGCGATGGTGGCGCTGCTGGTGCCGCTGCGGGAGTCCGGGTCGATGCTGCCGCAGGCCGCGCTGGCGCCGCGGGTGGCCGCACGCCCGCGCCGCACCCGGGTGTGGATGCTGGGCGCGGCCGTCCAGGGCGTGTCCACGCTGGGGATGGCCGCCGCCGCGGTGCTGCTGGTGGGCGCACCCGCCGGGGCGGCCGTGCTGGTGGCACTGACCTGCTTCGCCCTGGGCCGTGCGCTGTGCTCGATCGCCGCCAAGGACGTGCAAGGACGCAGCGTGCCCAAGGGGCAGCGCGGACAGGTGACCGGCACGGCCACAGCCATCTCCGGCGTGGCCGCGATCGCCGTGGGGCTGGGTCTGCACGCCCTCGGACCGTCGCTGTCGGCCGGCACCCTGGCCGCCTTCCTGGTCGGTGCCGCGCTGGCCTGGTGCGTCGGCATCGTCGTCTATGCCGGGATCCCGGAGGAGCCTGCGGCCGACGCGCAGGAGCACGCGCCCTGGTGGCGGGACACGGTGGACCTGCTGCGCGGTGACCGGGCCTTCCGGTCCTTCGTGCTGGCCCGGACACTGCTGCTGGTGTCGGCCCTGGCGCCGCCCTTCATCGTGACCCTGGCCGTGGACGCAGGCGGGTCCGTGCTGGCGGGGCTGGGCTCCTTCGTGATCGCCCAGGGCGTGGCGTCGGCCGTGGGGGGTCGGGTCTTCGGCCGGCTGGCCGACCGGTCGAGCCGCCTGGTGATGGTGCTCGGGTCGCTGGTCGCCTCGCTGGCCGTCCTCGTCGTGGTGCTGGTGGTCGCGCTGGCGCCGGACGGCTCGGTCGTGCTGCCGGTGACGTTGGTCGGGGCATACCTGGTGATCAGCCTGGTGCACGTGGGCGTCCGGGTCGCCCGCAAGACGTATGTCGTGGACGTCGCCGAGGGCGACCAGCGCACCCGCTACGTGGCGGTGTCGAACACCGCGATGGGGCTGGTGCTGCTGGTCACCGGTGCCGTCAGCGCCGGGCTCGCGCTCTTCGGCCAGCTGCCCGCCCTGGTCTTCCTCGCGGTGCTGGGGCTCCTCGGGGCGGCCGTGTCGTGGCGGCTGCCCGAGGTCTCGAAGGGCTGAGGGCCGCAGGGCCGTCATACTCAAGGGCGCGGTCCCCCGAGTCCCCAGCCCCACGACACCAGGCGCCACGCCAGGCAGATCCGCGCAGGTTCTGACGGCGGCGGATCCAGGGTTTCCTGGCGACATGGGGCCTGTGGGGCGTGTGGGCGGTGGTGGCTCAGGAGGCCGGGCCGGTGAGAGCTCGCGCGTGGGTGCCGGGCCGGGCAGCAGCTCTGGCGAAGGCGGCGTGCAGCTTGCCGGCGACCGTGGCACCCGAGGCGAGGTCGGCCCAGGTGAGCCGGACGACCTCGTAGCCGAGCTCGCGCAGGCGGTCCTCCCGGACCTTCTCGGCGCGCAGGGCCGCCGCGTCCCCGTACTTCAGCATCCCGTCGAACTCCACGACCACTCCGGCGTCGCGGAAGAGGAAGTCGACCCGGGCCACGAACGCCCCGGCGGCGTCCCGGATCTCGGCCTGCTGCTCGGGGTCGGGCAGGCCGACCAGCACGAAGACCCACCTGCAGCGGGACTCCCCCGCCGACTCGCTGCGCGCCGAGGCCAGCTCGATCATCCTGAGTGCACGGCCGCGACCGGTCACCGGGCCGAGCGCGGCAGCAGCGACGTCCAGGGCGGCGCGGTCGATGACGCCCGTGTGCAGCGCGGCGTCCGCGCTCACCAGGCCGGCCTCGACACCGAAGCGGGACGCCACCTGCAGGCAGGCCATCGCCGGGACCACGCAGCGGGTGCCCTCGCGGTCGGCGAGGAAGGGTGACGGCACCTGCTGGTGCACCACCACCGTGCGGTCGGCACGGGAGCGCCCCGGGACGGTGCGGACCAGGTGCACGCGCTCGTCGACGCCGTGCACCCCGATGCCCTGGACGGCGAGGGCGCTGTGATGGCTCAGCGCCACCGCCGCCCCGGCGCGTTCCCGCGCCACGGCACGAGCCCGGAGGTGGTGCCGGTCCCAGGGCGGGGCGGCCCGCCAGAGCTCGCCGTCCACGAAGGTCCCCCGGCGCAGGCGCACCAGGCGCCCGCGAGCGACCAGGTCCCGGACCGCCTCGGACCCGAGGCCCAACGCCTCGAGGTCCCGGGTGCCGGCGACCCCTCGGTGGGTGGCCAGCAGCAGGCTCAGCGCGTCATCCATCCGCCCAGGGTGGGCGAACGGCCGGCGCCGTGGTGTCTCTGAGGTGCGTGCGACCCCTCAGGGCCGTAAGCGCCCCTGGGGTCGGGGCGCATACGGGCGTGGGGACGACAGAGGCCCCCGGCGAGCTCTCGCTCACCGGGGGCCTCGTCGACCGCTCACTCGCCTGCGGCGACCTCCACCACGGAGCCCACGCGCGACGGGTCCAGCGGGATGCCGGGGCCCATCGTGGTGGCCATCGTGGCCTTGGTGACGTACCGGCCCTTGGAGCTGGACGGCTTGAGCCGCAGCACCTCTTCGATGGCCGCACCGTAGTTCTCCGCCAGCGTGGCCTCGTCGAACGAGGTCTTGCCGATGATGAAGTGCAGGTTGCTGTGCTTGTCGACGCGGAACTCGATCTTGCCGCCCTTGATGTCGGAGACGGCCTTGCCGGTGTCCATCGTCACGGTGCCGGTCTTCGGGTTCGGCATCAGGCCGCGGGGGCCCAGGATCTTGCCCAGACGGCCGACCTTGCCCATCAGGTCCGGGGTCGCGACCACGGCGTCGAAGTCGGTCCAGCCGCCGGAGACCTTGTCGATCATGTCGTCCGAGCCGACGTAGTCGGCACCGGCCTCGCGGGCGGCCTCGGCCTTGTCGCCGTTGGCGAAGACGAGGACGCGGGCGGTCTTGCCCGTCCCGCCGGGCAGGTTGACGGTGCCACGGACCAGCTGGTCCGCCTTGCGCGGGTCGACGCCCAGTCGCAGGGCGACCTCGACGGTCGCGTCGTAGGTGGTGGTGCTGGTCTCCTTGGCCAGGCGGATCGCCTCACGAGGGGTGTAGAGCGTGCCCTCGGTGAGCTTGTCCGCCGCGGCGCGGTAGGCCTTGCTGCGCTTCATCGTGCACTCCATTCGGTGTGGTGGGAGCTGTGGTCGTACGGGCCGGCGCAGGCCCTGCCACAGTGCGAGGTATGCCGTGCCGCCCGGGGGGCGGACCGGCATACCTCAGGGTGATCACTCGGTGGTGACGCCCATCGAGCGCGCGGTGCCGGCGATGATCCGCTTGGCCATCTCCAGGTCGCTCGCGTTGAGGTCCTGCATCTTCATCTCCGCGATCTCGGTGAGCTGCGCGTCGGTCAGCTTCGCGACCTTCGTCTTGTGCGGCTCACCGGACCCCTTGGCGACGCCGGCAGCCTTCTTGATCAGCTCGGCGGCCGGCGGGGTCTTGGTGATGAAGGTGAAGGAACGGTCCTCGAAGACCGTGATCTCGACCGGGATGACGTTGCCACGCTGGGACTCCGTCGCGGCGTTGTAGGCCTTGACGAACTCCATGATGTTGACACCGTGCTGACCCAGCGCCGGCCCGACGGGCGGGGCGGGGGTGGCGGCACCGGCCTGGATCTGCAGCTTGATGAAGCCGGAGACCTTCTTGCTCTTGGGGGGCATGCTGATTTCTCCTTCGTCGGTGGGCCGACGCCGTGGGCGATGACCCGGTTGCAGTCCGGGGCGCGGGTCCGCGCCCCGGGGGGATCAGATCTTGGCGACCTGGTTGAACGACAGCTCGACCGGGGTCTCGCGGCCGAAGATCGAGACCAGCACCTTGAGCTTGTTGCTCTCGGGCAGGATCTCGGAGATCGTGGCGGGAAGGGTCTCGAACGGACCCTCCATGACGGTGACGGACTCGCCGACCTCGAAGTCGACCTGCGGCTGCGCGGAGCGGGAGGACCCGGAGTCCTGCTGGCCGGAGGCGGCGGAGGATCCGGCGGCCGGGGCCGGGGTGTCGAAGGTCGGGGCCAGCATGGAGACGACCTCGTCGATCGAGAGCGGCACCGGCTGGTGGGCGTTGCCGACGAAGCCGGTGACGCCGGGCGTGTGCCGCACGGCTCCCCACGACTCGTCGGTGAGCTCCATCCGGACCAGCACGTAGCCGGGCATCCGGACGCGGCGCACCTGCTTGCGCTGGCCGTTCTTGATCTCGGTCACCTCTTCCATGGGGACCTCCACCTCGAAGATGTAGTCCTCCATGTTGAGGCTGGTGATACGGGTCTCCAGGTTGTGCTTCACCCGGTTCTCGTAGCCGGCGTAGGAGTGCACGACGAACCAGTCGCCGTACTTGCCGCGCAGCACCGAGGTGAACTCCTCCAGGGGGTCCACCACGGCCTCGGCGTCGTCGCCGTCCTCGTCGGCCGGCTCCGCACCCTCGGGCGCCGGGTCGGCGACCGGCTCGGAGTGAACCTCGTCGTCCTCCCCGTAGACGGCGTCCTCCACGGGGTCGGTCGCCGAGGAGTCGGTGGCACCGTCCGCCGCGGACGCGACGTCGAGGTCGGCGTCCTGCACGGACTGTTCGGCGGTGACCTGGTCATGGTCAGGGGTGTGCTCGGACATGCCCTACTTCCTCAGGTGTGGTGCCTCGGCGCGGGGGCGACGAGGAGCGGCGGTCAGGCCCCGAAGACGAGGCCGACCAGCCGCTGGAACAGCTGGTCGAGGCCGAAGACGAAGGCCATCATCACGACGACGAAGACGAACACGACGATCGTGTAGGTGATGAGCTCCTGCCGCGTGGGCTGGACGACCTTGCGCAGCTCGGCCAGGACCTGCTCGACGAAGGTGGCCGGGCGCACCGACTGGCCGGAGCCAGGCTCGCTGCGGGCGGCACCATCGGTGTCGCGGGCGGGGTTCGCCACGGATCGCCTTCCTGTTGCAGGTCTGGTTGGTCGCGACGTCCATGCTCTGCCTGCACGTCGCTCGCGCAGGGCAAGAGGGACTCGAACCCCCAACCGCCGGTTTTGGAGACCGGTGCTCTACCAATTGAGCTATTGCCCTTCACCCGGGGACCGCGGCACCGGCCGCCGTTGGGGGGCAGGCTGGTGCGTGGTGCGAACACCCGAATGGGCAGTCTACGTGACGCGCGTCCACAGGTGCAAAGATGGGCGGGTGAGCCCGCAGACCCGCATCAGTGCCCGTGTCGGTTCCATCGCCGAGTCCGCGACCCTGGCGGTCGACGCCAGGGCGAAGGCCCTCAAGGCCGAAGGACGCCCCGTCATCGGCTTCGGCGCCGGCGAACCCGACTTCCCCACCCCCGACTACATCGTCCAGGCCGCCGTCGAGGCGTGCAGCGTACCGGCGAACCACCGCTACTCCCCCGCCGGCGGGATGCCCGACCTCAAGGCGGCCATCGTCGCCAAGACACGCCGCGACTCCGGGTATGCCGTGGAGCCGGCCAACGTGCTGGTCACCAACGGTGGCAAGCAGGCGGTCTACAACACCTTCGCGGCGCTGCTCGACCCGGGTGACGAGGTCATCCTGCCCACGCCCTACTGGACCACCTACCCGGAGGCGATCCAGTTGGCGGGCGGCACCCCGGTGGACGTCTTCGCGGGGGCCGACCAGGCATACCTCGTCACCGTGGAGCAGCTCGAGGCGGCGCGCACCGAGCACACCAAGGCGCTGCTGTTCTGCTCACCGTCGAACCCGACCGGCGCGGTCTACCCGCCCGAACAGGTGGAGGCGATCGGGCGCTGGGCGCTCGAGCGCGGCATCTGGGTGATCACCGACGAGATCTACGAGCACCTGCTCTACGACGGCGCCCAGGCGCCCTCGATGCCGGTGCTGGTGCCCGAGCTGGCGGACACCTGCGTGGTGCTCAACGGCGTCGCCAAGACCTACGCCATGACCGGCTGGCGGGTGGGCTGGATGATCGGCCCCAAGGACGTCGTCAAGGCGGCCACCAACCTGCAGAGCCACGCCACCTCCAACGTCGCCAACGTGTCCCAGCGCGCCGCGATCGCCGCGCTGGAGGGCAGCCTGGGCGCGGTCGAGGAGATGAAGCTGGCCTTCGACCGGCGGCGCCGGCTGATGGTCGAGATGCTGAGCGCGATCGAGGGCGTGCACTGCCCGGTCCCGCAGGGTGCCTTCTACGCCTACCCCAGCGTGCAGGGGGTCCTGGGCCGGACCATCCGGGGCCGCACCCCGCAGACGTCGGCCGAGCTGGCCGCCCTGATCCTGGACGAGGTGGAGGTCGCGGTGGTGCCCGGCGAGGCCTTCGGGCCCAGCGGCTACCTCCGCCTGTCCTACGCGCTGGGCGACGACGACCTGCGCGAGGGCGTCGGCCGGATCCAGGCTCTGCTGGGCGAGGCGCGCTGAGGGCGACGGTGCGCTAGCCTCGCTGCCAGGAGGTCGACAGATGGTGGGTGGGGATCCTGCTCGGCTCAACGGGTCGGGCAGCACGACGATGGACTGTGCGATCGACCTGCAGGGCGGGCAGACCGCCCTGGGGGCGTACCGCACCTTCGACGAGGCGTCGCTGGGACGGGCGGCCACCGGCAGCGGGGTGGCTGCCGCCTTCGACGCGGCGCTGGCCGAGCTGGTCCGCGCGACGGGGCGGCTCGGGGACACCTGCGCCACGGACGGTCACCACCTGCAGCGCGCCTCGCGGGAGATCGACACCGCCGCGAACGACGCGGAGGGCGGCGGTGGAGGGGCCGGTAGTGGTGGAGCCGGTGGAGGGGCCGGCGGCGGGACCGTCCCCCCATGAGGGCACGGGGACGGGGCGCCGCCGTGGCGCTGACGATGATCATGACCCTCGCCGCGTGCGGCAGCCAGGAGGAGCAGATGGGCACCGAGGAGACCACGCCCGCGACCACCGGCCCGCCCGCCGACGAGGACACCCGGACGAGCGCGGAGCCGGACGCCTTCAGCGTGTCCGTCGACGCGAGCGCGACCCCGGCCACGGCACCGGAGGGCTTCACCGCCGGGCTCGAGGGCGTGCTCGTGACCTACACCGTCACCAACGACGGCCCTGAGCCGATCAAGGTGGCCACCGACCGTGGCTCCGGCCAGACCCGGTCCTCGGTCACCGCGAGCGCCGCGGTCTGGGTCAGCGCCGGCAGCTCCCCCGACGTGGCGCGCCTGTCCAAGCAGGTGTTCGGCATACCGGACGGGGTGCTGCCGACCGACCTGCACCGGGTGGGCAGTGCCACCGTGGAGCCGGGTGGAACGCTCGAGGACACCGCCTTCGTCACCCTGCCCCTGGCCACGGACCTGCCCGAGGGCACCCGGACCATCACCGTGACCGAGGACCCGCTGCAGGATCCCGCGGCGGTGACCGGCGTCGAGGTCTGCGTGCAGCTGGCACCGGGACCGGAACCAGGTCAGGAGGAGCCGTACGCGTCCACCATCGCCGCGAACGCCTCCGGCACCACCACCGTGTGCAGCGAGGTCGTCGAGCTCCCCGAGGGGACACGGTGAGCAGCACCACCGTCCACGACGTGTGGGACCTGCAGGCGAACACCTCGTGGCTGGTCACGGCTCGCGGCCGGCTCACCACGTTGGCGACGACCCTGGCGGACACCGCGGGGACGGTGGGCAGCACCCGAGAGGACCTGGCCCAGCACTGGGAGGGCGCTCACGCGGCGTCGTACCACGCCTACGCCCCAGGGCTGAAGGTCGCGCTGGAGCGGGGCAGCGACCTCGTCGGCCGCGTCGAGCAGGTGCTGCAGGGGATCACGTCCGTCCTCGACGACGCACAGGCGGACCTGGACACCTCCTACGTGCGGGCCGGTGCACGCTGCACCTCGGTCTCCCGGGCGGACGGTCAGGTCACCTTCTCCTGGGCCGAGGAGGAGGACCGCCCCACCGAGATCGACGGCGAGCGCGCCACCGCGGGCTCCATCCTCAGCGGCGTCCGCGAGAGCCTCGGCCGACGGGCCGGGAACCTGTCGGCGGTGGGCACGGAGGCCGGCGCCCTGGCCGACGCCTGGGCCGGCCCCGCCGGAGGCACCCCCGCCTGGGACCACCCGACCGGGGTGACCTACGGCATCCAGCAGACGACCCTGGGCGACACCACCACGGTGACGACCGGCGACCTCGACACCGACGTCCAGGTCCTGGTGGACCCGGACACCGGGGAGACCGCCCTGCGGATCACCCACTACACCCAGGACCAGTGCATCGTCGAGGACATCCGGATCCCGGCCGGTCAGGACGTGGTCATCAACACCGGCAGCGGTGACGACACCATCTCCGTCCCGCCCGGGGTGGACGTGAGCCTGCGCTTCTCGACCGGGGACGGCGACGACACGGTGACCGGTCGGGAGGCGACCGGGCCGGTGGAGCTCTTCGCCGGGGCCGGCGACGACATCGCCGAGCTGGGCAGCGGGGACGACACGGTCCTCGGCGGCGACGGAGACGACTACGTCGACTCCGGGGGCGGCGACGACCAGGTCTTCGGCGGCCTGGGCAACGACATCCTGTACGGCATGGGCGGTGACGACGTCATCAGCGGTGGCGAGGGCCACGACTACCTCGAGGGTGCCAGCGGCGACGACACGCTCTTCGGCGGCGACGGAGACGACATCGTCTCCGGTGGGTTCGGTGACGACCTCGGCCTGGGTGGCCGCGGCGACGACACCCTGTACGCCGGCAGCGGCGACGACACCTTCGCCGGTGGGGCGGGCGACGACACGGTGACCGGCGAGGACGGCGACGACCTCGTCGGCGAGGAGCGGATCGTCATCGAGATCCCTGCGGAGGAGCACTACACCCGGTGGCTCGAGTTCGAGGTCGACGGCAGCGACGCCTTCCGGGAGCGGATGCTCGCCGACCTGCAGATGATGGCCTCCAGCGAGACCGGCCAGGCGATGCTCGAGGCCCAGGGGAACCACTACGACGAGTCCGGCTTCCTCGGGATGGGCAAGGACAGGGTGGTGCTGCGCGAGCTGGACGAGCAGAACGGTTTCGCCAGCCACGGGCCCGACGGCTATGCCATCGAGATCAACCCGACCTACCAGGGTGGGATCAACAACACCACCGACCCGCAGGGCTGGTCCGGCAAGCCGCCGATCGTCGTGCTCTTCCACGAGATGGGGCACATCAACCAGTACCGCTCGCAGGGCGGCGGATCCGGTCACTGGACCGACCCCGGCACGGGCGAGCGCTTCGTCGACGAGAACGGGGAGCCGCTGATCGAGCGGCAGAACGTCGGCCTGCCCTGGGACACGGGCATCGTCCCCGAGGCCGACGGCGAGGACTACGACTTCGACCTCACCGAGAACGGCTTCCGCGAGGAGATCGGCATACCCCGGCGCGAGTGGTACTGACCCCGCAGGGAACCGGCCCGGTGGCGCCGTGCCACCGGGCCGTGGACCCGTCTAGTCGGTGCCGAACTCCATCGCCGCCCAGTCCAGCGCCTCCTCGTCCTCCTCGGTCGGGCCGACGCCGCGCGCGATGCGGTCCGCCCCGCCGGGGGTGAGCTCGCCCACCAGCGTGGTGCTGGCCAGCCCGAGCGCCGAGCGGCCGGAGTCGGCGCCGCCCTTGCCGAGCAGCCCCATCCCGACGTACTGCTCGAGCCGGGAGCGGGAGTCCGCGATGTCCAGGTTGCGCATGGTCAGCTGGCCGATCCGGTCGGTGGGCCCGAAGGCGGCGTCCGCCACCCGCTCCATCGACAGCTTGTCCGGGTGGTAGGAGAAGGCCGGACCGTCGGTCGAGACGATGGTGTAGTCCTCACCGCGCCGCAGCCGCAGCGTCACCTCGCCGGTGACCGCGGAGGCGACCCAGCGCTGCAGCGACTCCCGGATCATCAGCGCCTGCGGGTCCAGCCAGCGCCCCTCATACATGAGCCGGCCCAGCGCGCGTCCCTGCGCGTGGTAGGCGGCGATGGTGTCCTCGTTGTGGATCGCGTTGACGAGGCGTTCGTAGGTGATGTGCAGCAGGGCCATCCCGGGCGCCTCGTAGATCCCGCGGGACTTGGCCTCGATGATCCGGTTCTCGATCTCGTCGGCCATCCCCAGCCCGTGCCGGCCGCCGATCGCGTTGGCCTCCATCACCAGGGCCACCGCGTCGCCGCCGAAGTCCTCGCCGTTGATCGCCACCGGGCGCCCGTCACGGTAGGAGACGGTGACGTCCTCGGTGGGGATCTCCACCTCCGGGTCCCAGAAGCGCACGCCCATGATCGGGTCGACGATCTCCATCCCCACGTCCAGGTGCTCCAGCGTCTTCGCCTCGTGGGTGGCGCCCCAGATGTTGGCGTCGGTGGAGTATGCCTTCTCCTTGCTGGCGCGGTAGGGCAGGTTCCGCTCGTGCAGCCACTGGCTCATCTCGTCGCGCCCGCCCAGCTCGTGCACGAAGGCCTCGTCCAGCCACGGCTTGTAGATCCGCAGCTGCGGGTTGGCGAGCAGACCGTAGCGGTAGAAGCGCTCGATGTCGTTGCCCTTGTAGGTGGACCCGTCACCCCAGATGTGGACCTCGTCGTCCTTCATCGCGCGGATGAGCATGGTGCCGGTCACGGCGCGACCCAGCGGTGTGGTGTTGAAATAGGTGCGTCCGCCGGAGCGGATGTGGAAGGCGCCGCAGGCGAGGGCCACCAGGCCCTCCTCGACCAGCTCGGGCCGGCAGTCGACCAGCCGCGCCAGCTCGGCGCCGTACTCCTGGGCGCGCCCGGGCACGCCGTCGATGTCGGTCTCGTCGTACTGACCGATGTGGGCCGTGTAGGTGCAGGGCACGGCACCCCTCTCACGCATCCACGCCACCGCGACTGAGGTGTCGAGACCGCCGGAGAAGGCGATGCCGACGTGTTCACCGATGGGGATGCTCGTCAAGACCTTGGACATGGAAACGAGTGTATGCGCACCACCGCATATCTATGCAACCCGCAGGTCAGTGGCCCCGGAGAAGGAGCAGAAGGCGCGCCCGGTCGGAGCAGAAGGCGCGCCCGGTCGGGGAGAGGGATACTAGAGGCATGACCGCACGGACCGGCCCGGACCGCCCGCTGGTGCTGTACGACGCCGACTGCGGCTTCTGCACCCTGTCCGCGGGCTGGATCCCCCGCCTCGGCGCCCGGGTGGACGTCGTCCCGCTCCAGTCGAGGGACCTGGCCGCGCTCGGGGTGGACGCCGACCGCGCCCTGCTGGAGATCCCGGTGCTGCTGCCCGGCGGGGAGGTGGCCTGGGGGCACCACGCTTTCGCGCAGGTGCTCCGGCACTGCCCGGTCCCGCTGCCGCTGCTGGGTCGGGTGCTGGGCTCCCGCGTGCTCGAGCGCCCCGCCTCGGCGGCCTACCGCTGGGTCGCCGCCCACCGGCACCAGCTCCCCGGCGGCACCCAGGCGTGCGCCCTCCCGGGACCGACCTGAGCGGCGGGGACGCGAGCCGCTACTCGTCCCCGCGCAGCTGGAAGCGCTGCAGCCGCCAGCCCGCGGCCCCGACGCCGACGACCAGCAGCACGGCGGAGGCGATGAGCGCGTAGGTGAGCGACAGGTCCTGGCCCCCCAGGTCCACGCCGGAGGCCGCCTCCCCGAGGCGCTCGGCGACCGAACGCACCGAGACGTAGCGCAGTCCGGTGAGCAGCCGGCCCAGCAGCCCCTCCAGCACCGTGATGTAGAGCAGCCCGGCGATCATGCCGTGCCGGGTGGCCGCCGAGAAGGCGGTGAACAGCGCGGTGTAGAGCAACGCCCCCACCCCGCCGGTCACCAGGGACACCAGCAGCCACTCCCCGTCGAGTCCTCCGGCGAGGGATGCCGCGAGCAGCCCGACGACCGAGACCAAGGCGGCGATACCACCGGCGACCAGGTACTTTGACGCGGCGACGGCATACCTGCTGACCGGGGTCGAGAGCAGGTAGACGACCGAGCCGTCGTCGATCTCCGGGCCGAGCACGCCGTTCGCGGCGAGCAGCGCCACCAGCGGCACCACCAGCGCCAGACCCACCTCGACCATCACCAGGTCCGGCTCGACCGGCTCCCCGGTCAGGCCCCGCAGGAGTCCGGCCAGCAGCACCAGCAGCACCGGCAGCGCGATCAGCACGATCCCGCGCCAGCCGCCGACGAGCGCCCGGAACGCCAGCCTCGCGATCGTCGGGTTCATGACTGCACCAGGTAGGTGAAGACCGACTCCAGGCTCTCGTCCGAGGGTGCGAGCTCACGCACCGTGATCCCCGCCTCCCGGGCCAGCCGGGGCAGCGCGTGCGTGAACTGGCCCATCTCCGTCACCTCCACCGTGATCGCCTCCCCCGCGCCGACCCGGCCCAGCCCGACGCTGCGCACGCTCGGCTGCCCCATCAGGGCGGCGGCGAGGGCGCGGTCGTCGCTCGAGCGGATCACGTAGTGGGAGGGCCTGTCCGTCATGAGTCGTCGGATCGCCCCGAAGTCCCCGCTGGCCGCGTGCCGACCGGCGACGACGACCTCGATGTGCCGGGCGATCTGCTCGACCTCCTCCAGGATGTGGCTGGAGAAGAGCACCGTGCGTCCCTGCTCCCCCATCCGGGTCAGCAGCGCCATCAGGTGCATCCGCTGGCGCGGGTCCACCCCGTTGAAGGGCTCGTCCAGGAGCAGCACCCCGGGCTCGTGCACCAGGGCCGAGGCCAGCTTGGCCCGCTGCCGCATGCCCTTGGAGTAGGTGCTGATCGCCCGGTCCGCCGCGTCGGTGAGCTCCACCTCGGCGAGCGCCGCCTCGGTCGCGCGGCGGGCGTCCGGGAGCTTGTGCAGCTCGGCGGTGGCCTGCACGAACTGGCGTCCGGTGAGGTAGGCGAAGCTCACCTCCCGCTCGGGCACCAGCCCCAGGTCACGGTATGCCGCGACGTTGCGCCAGACGGGAGCGCCGTCCAGGCGCACCTCCCCCGACGACGGGGCGAGGAAGCCGGCCATCAGGGCGATGAGGGTCGACTTGCCGGCCCCGTTGGGGCCGAGCAGGCCGGTCACCCCGGGGCCGATCGTCATCGAGACGTCGTTGACGGCGACGACGTTGCCGTACCACCGGGAGACCCCGGTGAGGACCAGGTCGGACATCATGCCCCCTTGCTGCGGTAGCGACGGATGAGCAGGCCCAGCCCACCGACCATCAGCACCACCGCGGAGAGCAGCAGCAGCCAGGCCGTGCCGGCACTCTCGGCGGGTGCCGGGAACTGGCCGGTGGTGTCGCCGAGGCCGACCTGCACAGAGTCGACCAGGACGAAGGGCGAGAGCAGCGCGGCCCACCGGGCGAAGGTGTCCAGCCCCTCGGAGCTCGCCGTCTCCTGGATGCCGGCGGTGACCCCCAGCCCCACCAGCAGCACCATGATCGAGCCGGCGATCGCCAGCCCCCGGCGCAGCGTCCAGGACGCGATCACCGCCGAGACGGTGGCCACCAGCAGCGCCAGCAGGATCGCCCCGCCGAAGGCGACCGCCACCCGGGGCAGCTCCTCGGAGAAGGAGGCACCGGCGCTCAGCCCGCCGATGAAGAGGACCAGCAGCGGGGTGAGCACGAAGGCCAGGATGGCCAGCACCAGCGACGCCCACCGGGTGAGCGCGAAGGTCGCCGCGCCCAGGGGTCGGGCCAGGTAGAGGCTGATCACCCCGGAGCGCAGGTCGCGGCTGAACAGGACGGGTGCCTGGGCGGCGACGAAGAGCACCACCAGGAACGAGCTCCCGGCGTTGTAGGCGGAGTAGGTGAGCAGGTCGGCACTGAGGCCGATGACGACCATGATGGCGACCTGGATGACGGCCGGCACCAGGGTCATCCCGAGCAGCACGAAGGGCAGCACCTTGGCCTTGCCGGACCGGCCGAAGCCGAAGATCGCCAGCACGCCGGAGCCGAGCAGCGCCCGGATGATGCCGGCCCGCCCGGTGCGGGCACCGGCATACCGCCGGTAGCCGATGTCGTGGATGACACCGGTGCGTTCCCCGGTGGCGCTCATGCCGGCACCTCGTCCCGGAAGACGTCCTCGAGCCGGCCGGTCTGCGGCTGCACCCGCACCAGCCCGACCCCCAGCTCGGCGGCGGTGTCCCGGACCACGTCCCGGAGCCGGTCGTGGGCCCGGGCGGCCGCCTCGGGGTCTGGCATGGCGTCGCCGGTGTCGTCGCCGGCGCCCTCGGTGGGGATCGGGTCGATCTCGATCAGCGTCCCCCGGGGGCGGCAGGACAGGCCACGTGCGGCCAGCGCCTCCCCCATCCGGGTCTGGGCGTCCGTCTCCCCGAGCACCTCCACCAGCACCAGCCCGGTGTCGGCCAGGAAGGTGCGGGTCGCCTCGGAGCGCAGCAGGTCGCCGGCGTCCAGCACCACCACGTGGTCGCTGATCCGCTCCAGCTCCCCAAGCAGGTGGGAGGTGACCAGCACCGGTATGCCGAAGTCGTGGCCGATCCGCTGCACCAGCGCGAGCATGTCGTCCCGGGCGGCCGGGTCGAGGCCGTTCGTCGGCTCGTCCAGCATCACCAGCTGCGGGTCGTGGACCAGCGCCTGCGCCAGCTTGGCGCGCTGCTTCATCCCGGTGGAGTACCCGCCCATCAACCGGTAGCGCTCCTCGGCCAGGCCCACGTGCCGGAGCACGTCGGCGGCCCGCTCCCGGGCGGGCGCCGGCGGCAGCCCGGACATCCGCCCCATGTGGACCACGAAGTCGATGCACCGCATGTCGGGGGGCAGGCAGTCGTGCTCCGGCATGTAGCCGACCACCCGGCGGATCGCCTCCCCCTGCCCGCCGATGTCGTGCCCGAGGACGGTGGCGCCGCCGGAGGTGGGGGCGAGCAGCCCGAGCAGGATCTTGATGAGGGTCGACTTCCCCGCGCCGTTGGCCCCGACCAGGCCGGTGACGCCGTCCCCGACCTCGATGGACAGCTCGTTCAGGGCCGCCGGGGCGCTGGAGCTGAAACGCTTGGTCAGCGACCGCGTCTGGATAACTGTCACGAGGAGGACTCTAACCACCCCGGGGGTGCCGAGGCAGGGTGCTGGCCCCCGTCTACGGTGGGGGGATGCCCGAGCGCAGCAGATCGATCCTGGCGCTGCCCAAGGCGCACCTGCACCTGCACTTCACCGGCTCGATGCGGGTGACGACGGTGCAGGAGCTGGCCGTCAAGCACGGCCTGCGCCTGCCTCCCGCCTTCACCACCGGCTGGCCGCCCGAGCTCTCCGGGCGCGACGAGCGGGGATGGTTCCGCTTCCAGCGCCTCTACGACGCCGCCCGGGCCTGCGTCCGCGACGAGGAGGACCTGCGACGGGTGGTCCGCGAGGCGGCCGAGGACGACGCCGCCGAGGGGTCCCGGTGGCTGGAGCTGCAGGTCGACCCCACCTCCTACGCCCCCTACGTGGGGGGCCTCACCCCGGCGCTGGAGATCGTCCTGGACGAGGCCAGGGAGGCGAGCGCCCGGACCGGCACCCAGGTCGCCGTCGTCGTCGCCGCCAGCCGGATGCGGCACCCGCTGGAGGCCCGCACCCTGGCCCGACTCGCGGCCCGGCACGCCGGCCGGGGGCCGGGCACCGTGGTCGGCTTCGGGCTGTCCAACGACGAGCGGCGCGGTTGGACCGGCGACTTCGAGCACGCCTTCCGGATCGCCGCCCGGGCCGGCCTGGCCAGCGTCCCGCACGCCGGGGAGCTGCTGGGGGCCGACCACGTCCAGGTGGCGCTGGACCACCTGGCACCGGACCGGCTGGGTCACGGGGTGCGTGCGGTGGAGGACCCGGCCGTGCTGGACCGGGTGGTGCGCGACCAGGTCACCCTGGAGGTGTGCCCCGGCAGCAACGTGGCGCTCGGGGTCTACGGTTCGCTCGGGGCGGTCCCGCTGCGGCGGCTGCTCGAGGTCGGGGCGCGGGTCGCCCTGGGGGCCGACGACCCGCTGCTCTTCGGCAGCCGGCTGGCCGACCAGTACGTCTCCGCACGCCTGGACCACGACCTGCCCGACACCGCGCTCGCCGACCTGGCCCGCGGCTCCATCGAGGGGTCGGCGGCACCGCCGGAGCTGCGCCGCGAGCTGCTGGACCAGGTGGCCGCGTGGGAGTCGACAGCACCCGGGTGAGGGGCGGGCCGCGGTCAGAGCCTCAGAGCTCGAGTCCCACCAGCACCGGCTCGTTGACCAGGCTCACCCCGAAGGTCTCCCGGACCCCGTCGCGCACCTCGCGGGCGACGGCCAGCACGTCCTGGGCCCGTGCCGACCCACGGTTGGTCAGCGCCAGCGTGTGCTTGGTCGAGAGTCCCGCCGGACGTCCCTGGGTGGTCGCGTAGCCCTTGTCGAAGCCGGCCCGCTCGATGAGCCAGGCGGCCGAGGTCTTCACCCGGCCGTCGACGGCCGGGAACTCCGGGGCCACCGACCCGGGCGCCCCGGGCAGCGCGGCGGCCCGCCGCTGCAGCTCTTCCCGCTGCCCGGCGGTCAGGATCGGGTTGGTGAAGAAAGACCCGCAGGACCAGGTGTCGTGGTCGGCCGGGTCCAGCACCATCCCGCGGCGACGGCGCTGCTCCAGCACGGCGGCCCGGGCCTCGCCCAGCGGCACCCGCTCCCCCAGGGGCACCCCCAGGCCGTCGGCCAGCGCGGCATACCCGATCGGCTGCGAGAGCTCGGTGGGGCGCAGCGAGAAGGTGACGGTGAGCACGACGTAGCGCGGGGTGACGGAGCCAGGACCCGCTGCGGCCATCGACCCCTTGAGCACGGAGTGCCGGTAGGAGAAGTCGAGGTCCGCCGCGAAGAGGGTGCGGACCCGGCGCTCGGTGCGGTCCCAGACACGGACCTGGGCGAGGGTCTGGGCGACCTCCTGGCCGTAGGCGCCGACGTTCTGCACCGGGGTGGCCCCGGTGCCGCCGGGGATCCCGGAGAGCGCCTCGATGCCCGACCAGCCCTGCTCGCAGGCCTGCGCGACCAGCTCGTCCCAGGGCTCGCCGGCGGCGACGGTGACGCCGACCCCGCCGCAGGACGAGTGGTGGGGCACCTGCACGCCACGGGTGCGGACCAGGACCACGGTGCCCGCGAAGCCCGCGTCGGAGACCAGCAGGTTGGAGCCGCCACCGACCACCAGCAGCGGCTCGCCCGCGGCGTCGGCCCCGCTGACCGCCTCGACGAGCTCGGCCTCGGTGTCCGCGGTGACCAGCCGGCGGGGGGCCCCGCCGATCCGCATGGTGGTCAGCTCGGCCAGCGCCGTGGTCACCTCCGGACCACCGCCCGGCAGCGGCCCAGCACCTTCTCGCCGTCGCAGGTCGCGGTGAGGTCGAGGGTCTGGGTGCCGGCCTCCTCGTCGACCGTCCCCGGGACGCCGGTGACCTGCACCTGCACGGTCCGGCCCTCGGGGACCACGACCATGCCGGTGAAGCGGGTGGAGCAGGACAGGATGCGGCCCGGGTCGCCGCCGACGTACTCGGTGACCAGTTCCAGGGCCGCCCCCATGGTCCACATGCCGTGCGCGATGACGTCCGGCAGGCCCACGGCACGGGCCACCTCGGCGTCCTGGTGGATGGGGTTCCGGTCGCCGGAGGCCTCCGCGTAGGCGAGGAGCCGGGTGCGGTCGACGCTCACCGTGCGGGTCAGCTCGCTCATCAGCCCTCCCCCCGGACGACGATCGTGGAGGTGACCGTGGTGACCGGTCCCCCGTCGGCGTCGGCGAGCTCGACCCGGGTGGCGACCATGCCGTGGCCCCCGGCCTCCCGCATGGTGTCGACGTGCAGGGTGCCGGTGAGCACGTCACCGGCCACGATCGGCCGGTGGTGCACGAAGCCCTCCTGGCCGTGCACCACCCGGGAGAAGTCGATGCCAGCCTCGGGGTCCTGGATCAGCTGGGCCTCGCACTGCTGGGCGAGGCGCACCGCGAAGGTCGGCGGGGCCACGACGTCCGGGTGCCCGAGCGCGCGGGCGGCGGCCGGGTCCCGGTAGGCGGCGCCGGTCGCCCCGATCGCGTCGGCGAAGGCGGCGAGCTGGTCGCGGGTCACCTCGAACGGGCCGGCCGGTGGGTAGGCGCGGCCGGCGAGATCTGGGTTGACGGGCATACCGGACAGCCTAACGAGGACGACGAAGGCCGCCACCCCCTCGGGTGACGGCCTCGCGTGCGTGCGGACGGCTGGGTCAGCGCGTCTCGCGGTGCGCGGTGTGCTTGCCGCAGCGCGGGCAGAACTTCGCCATGTCGAGCCGGTCGGGGTTGTTCCGACGGTTCTTCTTGGTGATGTAGTTGCGCTCCTTGCACTCCGTGCACGCCATGGTGATCTTGGGGCGGACGTCGGTGGACTTGGCCACGGTGCAACCTGCTCTCGGTGTGGATCAGTGCTCTTGCGGTGTCGTACCGGCGACGGTACGTGGTAGCGGAGGCGGGACTCGATCCCGCGACCTCACGATTATGAGTCGTGCGCTCTAACCAGCTGAGCTACTCCGCCTCGCGGAGGCCGGCGGACCGGCCTACCAGAGCCCCCAAACGGAATCGAACCGTTGACCTTCTCCTTACCATGGAGACGCTCTACCGACTGAGCTATGGGGGCGGGCTGTGATTCCTGCTGAGCACCAGGCTCCCAGGCAGCGAGAGGAAACTTTACACGAGGGCGGCGGGCGATTCCAAAACGGGCTCCCGGCCACCGCCGTCGGCTCAGGGCAGCGCCTTGACCTGCATCGACAGGTGCCGCCTCGAGCCCTCCCGGTCGGTGACCGCCAGGTCGGCGCTCCCCTGGCCGAGCGCGGCGCGCAGCACCACGGTGGAGGGCAGCAGGATCGGCTTGAGGAAGCGGGTGTCGACCTCGTAGGACCCCGGGAGCCGGGACTGCACGGCGGCGAGCGCCCGGGCGTGCGTCCACATGCCGTGCGCGATCGCCCGCGGGAACCCCAGCGCCCTGGCCGAGAGCGCGCTCAGGTGGATGGGGTTGACGTCGCCGGCGACCCGGGCGTACTGCCGGCCCAGCCCGGCCGGCAGCCGCCAGGTGGCGACCGCGCGGGTGGGGTCGGTGGACCCGTCCCCACCAAAGTCGGTGTCCGGCGGGGTGCCGGGGCCACCACCGGCGACGTCCGGTGGGGTGCTGGAGCGCACCAGGTAGGTGCTGGACCCCTCCCAGACGACCTCGTCGCCGACCCGGGCCTCGCCCCTCAGGTCCACGGTGTGGCCCTTGCGGTGCGGCGTCAGGTCCTGCGCCCAGGAGGAGAGCGTCAGGGTCTCGTCCACCCGGACGGGTCGGTGCACCCGCATCCGGTTGGCGACGTGCACCATGCCCAGCATCGGGAACGGGAAGTCGCGGGCGGCCATCAGCCTGACCTGCAGGGGGAAGGTCTGCACGTGCAACCATGTGGCGGGAAGGGCGTTGCCCAGCAGGCCACCGGTGACCTCGCAGAAGTCCGCCAGCGCCCTGACCTCCTGCTCGACCCCGGTCAGCACCAGCCGGCGGCGCGGGAGGGTGCCGCGGGCACCGGGCCGCCCGGCACCGGTGACGGCGCCCCGGAGGAGAGCGGGACCCACGCCCGGACTGGTCTCCAGCAGCTCCACGTCCACGTCGTCCATCTCAGGCCCCGATCTGGCTCTGACCACAGACCCGCAGCACCTGACCGGTGACCGCCGCGGAGGCGGGGTCGGCCAGGTAGCCGATGGCCTCGGCCACGTCGACCGGGGTGCCGCCCTGCTGGAGGCTGTTGATCCGGCGGGCCACCTCCCGGGTGGCGACCGGCATCCGGCCGGTCATCTCGGTCTCGATGAAGCCGGGGGCGACCGCGTTGGCGGTGATGCGCCGGGCCGCGAGCCTCGGGTCGGCCCCCAGTGCCTGCACCAGCCCGATCACGCCGGCCTTGGAGGCGGCGTAGTTGGCCTGGCCGCGGTTGCCCGCGATCCCGGAGGTCGAGGCGACCCCGACGATCCGGCCGCCGTCGTCCAGACCGCCCGGCAGCCCGGCGTCGAGCAGCTGCTCGTTCATCCGGATCTGGGCGGCGAGGTTGACCTCCAGGACGCTGCCCCAGCGCTCATCGTCAGTGTTGGCCAGGAGCTTGTCGCGGGTGATCCCGGCGTTGTGCACGATGGCGTGGATCCGGGCGGCGTCGCCGAACCGCTGGGCGACGTGGGCCGCGATCCGGTGCCCGGCGTCGGGCGCGGTGATGTCGAGCTGCAGCGCCGTCCCGCCGATGCTGTTGGCCACCTCGGCGAGCCCCTGGCCGCCGGCCGGGACGTCCACCGCCACCACCATGGCGCCGTCGCGGGCGAACGTCCGGGCGATCCCGGCGCCGATCCCGCGACCGGCCCCGGTGACCACGACGACCTGGCCCTCGAAGGGCCGGGACTGCCCGGCCGCCTCGACGGGCCGCTCGGCGTCGCCCTCGGCGTGACCGACGTGCAGGACCTGGCCGGAGACGTAGGCCGACCGGCCCTCCAGCAGGAAGGACAGGGTGGAGGCCAGGTCGGCAGCGGTGGTCGCCCCCTCGGTGAGCAGGTCGACACGGACCAGGTTGGCGGTGGCCCCGGCGCGCAGCTCCTTGCCGACGCTGCGCACGACGCCCTCCAGGGCCTGCTGGGTGGCGACGGCCATCGGGGCGCCGGCCGTCTGCGGCTCCACCCCCAGCACGATCACCCGGCCGGAGGGCTCCAGGCCCTTCATCGCGGGGCGCAGCAGGCCACGGACGGCCTCCAGGTCACGCAGGTCGCTGGCACCGGTGGCGTCCAGCACCAGCGCACCGATCCTGCTCGGGTAGGGCGTCGGCACCTGCCGCTCCCGTCCCTTGTCGTCCGTCTCGACGCTCCGGGTGGCCGAGGTGTCCACGAGCGCCTCTCGGGTGCTCACGCCGAGCAGCGCCAGCGACCTGGCCGCCACGGTCCCGCCGCCGGCGGCCCCCAGGGCCACCTGTCCGGCCGGCAGCTCACGGCCCCGACGCAGCCGGGTGGCCTGCGGCACGCCCAGCTGCCGGGCCACCGGGTTGGTGGTCAGCATCGTCATCAGATCAGCCATGTCAGCATCCCTCCAGGATCGCGACGACACCCTGGCCGCCGGCGGCACAGACGGAGATCAGGCCCCGCGAGCCGGGACCCTTCTCGTGCAGCATCTTGGCCATCGACGCGACGATGCGCCCGCCGGTGGCTGCGAACGGGTGACCCGCCGCCAGCGAGGACCCGTTGACGTTGAGCCGGCTGCGGTCCACCGTGCCGAGCGGGCCGTCCAGGCCCAACCGGTCACGGCAGAACTCCTCGGACTCCCAGGCGGCCATCGTGGCCAGCACGGTCGAGGCGAAGGCCTCGTGGATCTCGAAGAGGTCGATGTCCTGCAGGCTCAGACCCTGGCGGGCCAGCAGCCGGGGCACCGCGTAGGCGGGGGCCATCAGCAGGCCCTCGTCACCGTCGACGTAGTCGACGGCGGCGACCTCGGCGTCCACGAACCGGGCCAGCGCCGGCAGGTGGTGCTGCTCGGCCCACTCACGGCTGCCCAGCAGCACCAGCGCGGCACCGTCGGACAGCGGGGTGGAGTTGCCGGCCGTCATGGTGGCGCCCTCACCCTTGCCGAAGACCGGGGACAGGGCGGCGAGCTTCTCCACGGAGGTGGTCGGGCGCATACCCTCGTCGACAGAGAGCTTCAGGAAGCCGGTGACCAGGTCGTCGAAGAAGCCGGACTCCCAGGCGCGCGACAGGTTGTGGTGGCTGGCGGCGGCCAGCTCGTCCTGGGCCTGGCGGGTGATGCCCCACTCCTTGGCGGTGATCGCCTGGTGCTCACCCATCGACAGCCCGGTCCGGGGCTCACCGTTGCGCGGGGTCTCCGGGGCGAGGTCACGGGGACGGACGCCGGCCAGCGCCTTCACCCGGGCCATCGGGGTGCGTGCGTGGTTGGCCTTGATCAGCGCCTTGCGCAGCCCCTCACCCACGGCGATCGGCGCGTCGCTGGCCGAGTCGACCCCACCGGCGATCCCGGAGTCCAGCTGGCCGAGCCGGATCTTGTTGGCCACCAGCACCGCCGCCTCCAGCCCGGTCCCGCAGGCCTGCTGCAGGTCGTAGGCGGGGGTCCGTGCGGACAACGCCGACCCCAGCACCGACTCCCGGGTGAGGTTGAAGTCGCGGGCGTGCTTGAGCACCGCCCCGGCGGCCACCTCGCCGACCTGCTGTCCGGCCAGGCCGAAACGGGCCACCAGCCCGTCCAGGGCGGAGGTGAGCATCGCCTGGTTCGAGGCGGCGGCATAGGCACCCCCGGCCTTGCCGAACGGGATCCGGTTGCCACCGACGATGACGGCGTCTCTGAACTGGTCGGGCATGTGGTGCTCCTTGGTGCGGCACGGAGGAAGACGAACTATCCGATACCGACTGTAGCCGATACGCGTGGTACGCGGTACTCTGACATCCATGAGCATCGAGCCACAGGCCTCGCCCGCCCTGGCCGGTAGCGCCCGCGACGGACGGGACGCCCGCTGGGAGGCCCATCGCACCCAGCGTCGCCGCCAGCTGGTGGAGGCCGCCCTGCGGGCCATCCGCCAGCACGGCGCCGGCGTCGGCATGGACGAGATCGCCGCCCAGGCCGGGACCAGCAAGACGGTGCTCTACCGACATCTCGGTGACAAGGCCGGGCTCTACGGTGCGGTCGTGTCCGCCGTCGACGACAACGTCCTCGCCGACCTGCGCGAGGCGCAGGAGAGTGGCGGGGACCTGCTCAGCCGGATCGCCGCGATGGCCCACTCCTACCTCTCGCTGGTGGAGCGCGACCCGGACATCTATCGCTTCGTGATGACCCGGCCGCTGGAGGACCCGGACCAGCCGGACCCCGTCCAGCGCGTGACCGGCGTCATCGGCGAACAGATCACCGCGGCGCTGTACGCCCACCTGGTCGAGGCCGGCCGCGCCGACGAGGCCGACCTGCTGGCCCCCGCCTGGGGGCACGGCATCGTGGGCATGGTCCGCTCCGCCGCCGACCACTGGCTCAGCACGAACACCACCGACCCCGACCAGCCCTCCGTGGACGACGTCACGCACGCCGTCATGGAGCTCATCCGCCCCGCCCTCCAAGGAGTGACCCGCGCATGACCACCTCCACCCAGACCGACACGCACACCCCCCGGCCGAGCACGGAGGTGAGCATGCCCGCCGCGGCCGGCGACCAGGCGCGGCGACCGCGTTCGGACGAACGGCTCACCGAGCTCGGCGAGGGCCTGCGCCGGGCCACCGGCGGTCGCTACGGACCGGTGCGGGACCTGGCCCGGGCCACCGTGCCCGCCGAGGTGATGGTCCGCGACCCCTCGTTGTCGGTGCCGGAGGCGCGCGCCTGGACCAACACCTCGTTGCGCCGGCTGGTGGAGCACGGGATGGCCGGCAGCGGCTTCCCGGTCGCCCAGGGCGGCCTCGATGACGTCGGGCGGTCCTGCGTCGACTTCGAGATGACCGCGCACGGCGACCTGTCGGTGACCGTGAAGTCCGGGGTGCACTTCGGTCTCTACGGCGGTGCCGTGACCGCCCTCGGGACGCCGTGGCACCACGAGACGTTCCTGCCGCCCAACCTGTCCATGGACCAGGTCGGCTGCTACGCGATGACCGAGTACGGGCACGGCTCCGACGTCGCCTCGCTGGAGACCACGCATACCTATGACCCGGCGACCGACGAGATCGTGGTGCACTCCCCCACCCCGTCGTCGACCAAGACCTACATCGGCGCCGCCGCCGAGGACGCGCACATCGCCGCGGTCTACGGCCAGCTGGTGGTGGACGGCACCTCGCACGGGGTGCACGTGGTGCTGGTCCCGGTCCGGGACGCCGACGGCACCCCGGTGCCGGGGGTCACCCTCGGCGACAACGGCGCCAAGGGCGGGCTGGCCGGCGTCGACAACGGCACCATCACCTTCGACCAGGTGCGGGTCCCGCGGGCGCACCTGCTCGACCGCTTCGGCGGGATCGACGAGCAGGGGCGCTACGTCTCCGACATCGAGGGCGACAGCAAGCGGTTCTTCACCATGCTCGGAACCCTGGTCCGCGGCCGGATCTGCGTCGCCGCGGGGGCCGGCACCGCCTCCCGCAAGGCGCTCTCCATCGCGACCCGGTATGCCCTGCGCCGCCGCCAGTTCAGCGCCCCCGGCTACCAGGGCGACGTGGTGCTGATGGACTACCTGGCGCACCAGCGCAAGCTGCTCCCGGCGATCGCCACCGGCTACGCGCACACCTTCGCCGTCAACGAGGTGGTGGAGCGGCTGCAGGAGCTGCACGAGATGCCGGTCAAGGACCAGGAGGCGCAGCGCGAGCTGGAGACCCGGGCCGCCGGGCTCAAGGCGGTCGTCACCCGCTTCGGCAACGACACCCTGCAGATGTGCCGCGAGGCGTGCGGCGGGGCCGGCTACCTGGCCGAGAACGGGCTCACCGTGCTGCGCGGGGACGCCGACGTCTTCGCCACCTTCGAGGGTGACAACACGGTGCTGCTGCAGCTGGTCGCCAAGGGTCTGCTCTCCGGCTACAAGGAGATGTGGGGCGACCTGGACATGCGCGGCATGGTGCAGTTCGCGGCCCGCTCCTTCGGTGGCCAGTTCGTCGAGGCCACCGCCGCGCGACCGCTGGTGGAGCGGCTGCGCGCCACCGCCGCCCGCGGCAGCGAGGACGACAAGCTGCTCGACCGCGGCTGGCACCTGGCGATGTTCGCCGACCGCGAGCGCCACGTGCTGGAGACGCTGGCGACCCGGATGCGCCGGCGCGCCGGCGACGAGGACGCCTTCGCCGCCTTCAACTCCCACCAGGACCACCTGCTGATGGCGGCCCGCACGCACATGGACCGGGTGGTCCTCGAGGCCTTCGTCGCCGGGATCGACGCCTGCGAGGACCCCGAGGTCAGGGACCTGCTGGAGCGGCTGTGCACCCTCTACGCGCTCAGCTCCATCGACGCCGACAGCGGCTGGTTCCAGGCGCACAACAGGATGTCGGCCGGTCGGGCCAAGGCGGTGCTGGCGCAGGTCAACCAGCTGTGCTCCGAGCTGCGGCCGCACGCGCTGGAGCTGGTCGAGGGGATGGGCATCCCCGAGGCGTGGCTGAACTCGAGCATGCTCGAGGACGAGACCGCTGCTCGGTGGACCCCCGGGTCGGCCACCGCCTGAGCGACGGCGGCTGCACCGTCAGTCGACCCGGTGCGCCCAGAGGTCGCGCAGCAGCGCGACCTCTGCCAGGTGGTGGATCGCCTCGCGGTGGATGTGCAGCACCAGGGTGATCATCGGCGCCTCGGCCCAGGGCCCCTCCGCCGGCCCGACCGGGGTGTCGAGCGCCCTCGGACCGAGCCCGCGCACGCCCTCGACCCAGGCGGCATACGTCTGGTCGAGCTGGGCGAGGGCCTCGTCGGCGGTGCCCGCGTAGGCCCAGTCCCGCTGGTCCGCCGGCGGCCCGCCGAAGTGGCTGTGCACCCGCATACCGAACACGCCGGTGATCAGGTGGCCGAGCCGCCAGGCGATCGAGGTGACCGGCGCCGGGTCGGGGTTCGGGGCCCAGTCCACCAGCCACGGACCCGCGCCGGCGCGGACGACCACCCCGGCGGGCGCCTCCTCCTCCGCGGTGCGGACGTTCCAGGTGCCGGGTGCCGGCTCCCAGCGGTACTCGGCGTCGGTGAGCCCCTCGAGCCGGGGTCGGGCGGCGTGCTCCCAGTGGTACGCCAGCTGGTCGACGAGGTGCGTGGTGAGGCCGTCGTTGAGGTCGTCCATGACGGTAGTCAACCGCCCCTGGCGGACGGATCCTGTCCGCCACGCGTGGGACAGTGCTCCCATGACCGACCCCACCACCCGGGTGCTCCGCCTGCTCGGCCTCTTCCAGACCCGGGCGCTGTGGACCTCGGAGGAGCTGGCGCAGCGCCTCGGCGTGACCACCCGCAGCATCCGCCGCGACATCGAGCGGCTCCGTGAGCTGGGCTACCCGGTCCGCGCCAGCAGCGGTGCCGGCGGCGGCTACCAGCTCGGCGCGGGCGGCGCGCTGCCTCCCCTGCTGCTCGCCGAGGACGAGGCGGTCGCGGTCGCGGTATGCCTGCGGCTGGCGGCGGGGGGCACCGTCGCGGGCGTCACCGACAGCGCGGTCCGGACCCTCGCCAAGCTGGACCAGGTGATGCCGGCGGCGGCGCGCGAGCAGGTGGCCGCGCTGCACGAGAGCACGGTGACGGTGGGCACCGCCCGTGCGGTCGTGGACCCCGGCGTGCTGATGGCGGCCGCCCGCGCCTGCCGTGACCGGCTGCGGGCCACCCTGGAGTACGTGGACCGGGCGGGGACCGGGAGCACGCGCCGGATCGAGCCGGCGAAGCTGGTCGCGGTCAGCCACCGGTGGTACCTGCTGGCCTTCGACCTGGACCGGGACGACTGGCGCAGCTTCCGTCTGGACCGGGCGCGTGCGCTGGACGTCGGCACCCTGCCCAACGCCCCGCGTGAGGTCCCCGACCCGGCGGAGTACATCACCACCTCGGTGACGCGCTCGCCCTACCGGTTCGTGGCCACCGCACGGGTGCGGACGAGCGTCGAGGAGCTGTCCGAGCGGGTCTCCCCGCTGGCCGGCCAGGTGCGCGAGCTGGGCGAGGGCTGGTGCGAGCTGGTGACCGGCGGGGAGTCGCTGGACTACCTCGCCGCGGAGCTGGTCATGCTCGGGACGCAGATCGAGGTGCTGGACCCGCCGGAGCTGGTCCAGCACCTCGAGGTGGTGCGGACGCGGCTGAGCCCCTGACCGCAGGGCCCTCGCCGCGGGGTGACCCGTCGTGCGGGTCGGGTGCCTCAGCCGCGGGCGTCGGCGAGCACCGAGGCCAGGGTGTCGGTCACCTGGCGCAGCTCGGCCTCGGTGATCGTCAGCGGCGGGGCCAGCCGGATCGTCGAGCCGTGGGTGTCCTTGGCCAGGACCCCCTTGGCGGCGAGCTTCTTGCACGCCTCCTTGCCGGTCATCAGGCTCGGGTCGATGTCGACGCCGGCCCACAGGCCGCGCACCCGCACGGCCTCGGCGCCCTGGCCGACGAGCTTGCCCAGCTCCTCGGTCAGCACGGCCTCCAGCTCCTTGGCGTGGGCCTGGTGCTCCCCGGTGGCGAGCAGGTCGACGACGGCCTTGCCCACGGCGGCCGCCAGCGGGTTGCCACCGAAGGTGGAGCCGTGCGTACCGGGGGTGATGACGTTCATCACGTCCTGGTTGGCGGCCACCGCGGAGACGGGCACGATGCCGCCGCCGAGGGCCTTGCCCAGGGTGTACATGTCGGCCTCGACACCCTCGTACTCGCAGGCCAGGGTGGTGCCGGTGCGCCCGAGGCCGGACTGGATCTCGTCGGCGATCATCAGCACGTTGGTGCGGGTGCACAGCTCGCGCAGCCCGGGCAGGTAGCCCTGCGCCGGGATCATCACGCCCTGCTCGCCCTGGATGGGCTCGACCAGCACCGCGACGGTGCGCTCGGTGATGGCAGCCTCGACCGCCGCCAGGTCGCCGTAGGGGACGGCCACGAAGCCGGGGGTGTAGGGGCCGTAGTGGTCGTGCGCCTCCGGGTCGTCGGAGAACGAGACGATCGTCGTGGTGCGGCCGTGGAAGTTGCCGTCCATGACGATGATCTCGGCCTGCCCGTCCGGGACGCCCTTGACCTGGTAGCCCCACTTGCGGGCGATCTTCAGCGCGGTCTCGACGGCCTCGGCACCGGTGTTCATCGGCAGGATCATGTCCTTGCCGACCAGGTCCGCGAGCGCGTCGCAGAACGGGCCCAGCTGGTCGTTGTGGAAGGCGCGCGAGGTCAGCGTGGACCGGTCCAGCTGGTCCTTGGCCGCCTGCACCAGGCCCGGGTGGCGGTGGCCGAAGTTCAGCGCGGAGTATCCGGACAGGGCGTCGATGTAGGTGCGCCCCTCCACGTCGGTGACATGGATGCCCTCCGCGTGACCCACCACCACGGGCAGCGGGCTGTAGTTGTGGGCGGCGACCTTGTCCTCGAGGTCGATGAAGTCCTGGTTCGTGGACAGCTCAGTCATGCGTCTCATCCTAGGGTCGGGGGCGGGGATGGTCCCGGGCGGGGAGCAGGGACGGGCCGGGGCCACCGGACCGCGGCCGTGTACTCATGCATCACCCAGTATAGCTATGCATCAGCTGGGTTCGAGAGCGTCGCCCGCCTGCTCGGGCAGCAGCAGGTATGCCGCGATCGCACCGACCACGAAGGCGCCGCCGAAGATGGCGAACAGGGCGGCGTTCCCCCAGGCCGCCAGGATCACCGGCACCAGCAGCGGTGCCGCGATCGAGGCCAGCCTGCCGAAGCCCGCGGCCGCGCCGGCGCCGGAGGCGCGGACGGTGGTCGGGTAGATCTCGGGGGTGATCGCGTAGAGAGCGCCCCAGGCGCCGAGGTTGAAGAAGGACATCGCGCAACCGGCCGCGATGATCTGCCAGGTCTCGCCGGCCACCCCGAAGCACACCGCCGCCGCGGCGGAGCCGAGCAGGAAGGTCGCCAGGGTCGCGCGGCGCCCCCAGACCTCGACGAGCACGGCCGCGAGGGCATACCCCGGGAGCTGGGCGAGGGTGATGACCAGGGTGTACCCGAAGGAGCGGACCAGGTCGAAGCCCTGGGCGTAGAGCAGGCTGGGCAGCCAGATGAAGGCGCCGTAGTAGGAGAAGTTGACGCAGAACCAGACGATCCAGATGCCCGCGGTCCGCACCCGGTAGGGCATCGACCAGAGCGTGCCCGGCGTGCGTGGGGGCGCCTCCGGCAGCGGGCGGCTCTCCGGGTGGGCGATCCCCGCCGCGTCCTCGAAGGAGCGCACCACCTGCTCGGCCTCTGCCACCCGCCCCCGCCGCTCCAGGAACAGCGGCGACTCGGGCAGCCCCCACCGGACGGCGGCGGCATACAGCGCGGGCACCAGACCGATCGCGAAGGCCCAGCGCCAGCCGTCGTCGGACAGCGGCACCACGAAGAAGCCGATCAGCGCCGCGAGCAGCCAGCCGACCGCCCAGAACGACTCCAGGATGACCACCATCCGGCCCCGGATCCGGGTCGGGGACAGCTCGCTGACTAGGGTCGAGGCCACCGGCAGCTCGGCTCCCAGCCCGATTCCGACCAGGAAGCGCAGCAGCAGCAGCGCGGCGAGCCCGGTGGCCAGGGCCGAGGCGCCGGTGGCGAGCCCGTAGACCAGCAGGGTCAGCGCGAAGACCGTGCGGCGGCCGTAGCGGTCGGCGAGCATCCCGCCGAAGGTGGCCCCGATCGCCATCCCGACGAAGCCGATCGAGAGCAGCCAGGACTGCTGGGTCGCGCTGAGGTCCCACTGGGTGGCGATCGCCAGCCCGACGAAGGAGATGAGGCCCACGTCCATCGCGTCCAGCGCCCAGCCGGTGCCCGAGCCGAGCAGCACCCGGGTATGCCGGCGGCTGTAGGGCATCTCGCCCATCCGCTCGGCCCGGGTCGGCAGGCTGTGGTCGGTCTCGGGGTCACCCGGGTTCACCGTCGGCATGGGCACCGATCGTAGGCCGTGCCGCGTGCGCGCCGGACAGCGGTCCGGAGCACAACGCTCGCCCGGTCGAGGCACAGCGCTCGCCCGGTCGGGGCACAGCGCTCGCCCGGTCAGGACACAACGCTCGCCCGGTCGGGGCACAGCGCTCGCCCGGTCGGGGCACAGCGCTCGCCCGGTCGGGGGTGGGGGCGGAGGGTGAGGGCGCGGGTCAGCGGTAGTTGGTGAACTGCAGCGCCACGTCCAGGTCGTCACCCTTGGCCTTGAGCAGCCGCTGCAGCTCCTGCAGGTCGTCGCGCGACTTGGAGGTGACCCGTAGTTCCTCACCCTGGATCGAGGACTTCACCGACTTCGGCCCCTCGTCCCGGATGATCTTGGAGATCTTCTTGGCGTTCTCGCTGGAGATCCCGGAGGTGAGCGCGGCCTCGAGCCGGTACTCCTTGCCCGAGGCGGAGGGCTCGCCGTCGTTGCTGTAGTCCAGGTGCTTGAGGGAGACGCCGCGCTTGACCAGCTTGGTCTGCAGCACGTCGAGCACCGCCTCGCACCGCTCGGGGGTGTTCGCGGCCATCTTGATCACCTCGCCGGTCAGCTCCACCCGGGCACCGACGTTCCGGAAGTCGTACCGGGTCCCGATCTCCTTGGCGGCCTGGTTGACGGCGTTGGCGACCTCCTGGTGATCGACCTTGCTGACGATGTCGAAGGACGAGTCGGCCATGGGCATACCTCCTGCGTGTCGTGGTGGTGGTCCGGACGAGTTCGGCCCACCGCTGGATGGCTGATATCCTTTCACCCGCGCTCAGCGCACTGGCAGGTTGTCCGAGCGGCCAATGGAAACGGACTGTAAATCCGTCGGCTTACGCCTACGCAGGTTCGAATCCTGCACCTGCCACCACCTCGGAGGGGCACCGGAGATCCGGTGCCCCTCCCGTGCGTCCGGACCCGGTACGCCCAGGGGGTGGCGGGCACCGCCGGCGGGGCGCTGCAACACCACGCGTGGAGGCGACATAGTGCTGGTGTCGGCGCCGTCGGGGTCGGCGCACGCCGCCGTACCGCAGGAGGAACGATGACACCCAGGCCGCTCGGCGGCGACGTCGGAGGCGACGTCCGCGGCGACCTCGTGGGCTACCCGGCCGCGGCCCCCGCGGAGGAGCCCCGCGACGCCACCTGGTTCGACGCGTTCTTCGCCCGGCACGCCACCGCGGTGCACCGGTACGTCGTCCGGCGCGCCGAGCGCAGCGACGTCGAGGACCTCACCGCCGAGGTCTTCGCGACCGCCTGGCGTCGCCGGGACCGGGTCCCGGCCGACTTCGAGCTGCCGTGGCTCTACCGGACCGCCGCCTACGTGCTCGCCAACCACCGCCGCAAGCCGACCCTGACGCTGCTCGCCGACTACGGCACCCAGGAGCGCAACGACCCGCACATGCGCAGCGTCGACCCGGCCGAGCTGGTGGTCGGCGACGACCAGGTGCGCCGGGCCCTGGCCCGGCTCAGCGTCCGGGACCGCTCGGTCCTGATGCTGCACGCCTGGGAGGGCCTGGACGGCGAGGGCATGGCCCGTGCCCTCGGCCTCACCCGGGGCGGGGCCGCGGCGGCGCTTTCCCGCGCCCGGGCCCGCCTGCGCGAGGCCTGGGAGCAGGACCCGTGAGCACCCCCGACCCGGTACGGCCCCACCCTCACCCCCGGCAGCACCGCACGAACAGGAGACCATGATGGCCGACGAGCACACCGACGCGTCGATGCGACGCCTGCGGGACAGTGACCCGGCGACCGGGTCGCACCCCGACCTGCACCGGTTGCGGACCCTCATCGCGCACCGGGCGCCGGCCAGCCAGCGCACGCACGCGCAGGGCGCCGACACCGCGACCGGGATCGACGACGACCTGCTGCGCGGACCCCGGATCCGCACCCCCTGGATCGCGGCCGCCGCCGTCGCGGCGCTCGCCGTCGGCGTCGGGGGGTATGCCCTCGGCCAGCAGCAGGGCGAGGGCACCGTGGTGCTGGCCGACAACCCGCTCACCCCCGCGATCGGCCCCGGCAGCTCCGTCGGCGAGGGCGACCTGCCCAGCGAGGCCATGCTGACCTCGTCCACCGACTCCGGCGTCGGGATGGCCGAGGCCACCTCGGCGGCCTACGACCCCGGGCCGGTGCGCCTGGTGGCCGGCACCGGGTTGTCCACCGAGGGCACCACCGGTCAGGTGCGGGCCCTGGTCGCCGACCAGGAGCCGCAGGAGTTCCTCGACGCCTGGACCGCGGCCACCGGCTTCGCCGGCGTGCCGCTGGAGCAGGACAGCGACTTCTTCGGTGGGGACGGGGTCTTCGACCCGGACACGGGCCGCGCCATGACGGTCCACGACGACGGCGCCGCCCTGTCCTTCAGCTACTCCGACGTCTACCGCGACGAGTACTGCGCCCAGAACTACGAGGGGATGACCGAGGACGACCTGGCGGTGCTGCGCCAGGAGTGGCAGAGCGCCTTCGGCGACGAGCTGGCGATGCCGTCGGTGGACAGCTGCGTGACCCCCGAGGGCCCGCGTCCCACCGACGAGGAGGCGCTCACCCTGGCCGGTGACTTCCTCCGCGACGCCGGCGTCCCGGTGCAGGACTACACCCTGGAGACGATCGACTATGGGGAGCCGGACTCCCTGTACGTGACCGTCGAGGCGTGGCCCGAGGGCGTCGACCGGTACGGGCCGCTGCAGGCCAGCGTGACCGTCGCCCCCGGGGGCGTCGTCACCGCCTACGCCTCGCTGGGCGAGATGACCTCGCTCGGCGACTACCAGGTGATCTCCCCGGTCGAGGCGGTGCAGCGGTACGGGTTGCGAGAGTTCTCGATGGAGTACGGGATCAGCCTGCCGGAGGACGACCTCGCCGGGGACGCCCCCGTGGAGTTCGTCGAACCCACGCTGCCCGAGCCGGTGAGTCTCGAGCCGGGGGACAGGCTGCCGCTGCTGCTCAAGGACAAGACGGTCGTCGATGCCGAGCTGGTCCAGGGCACCCTGTGGACCGAGTCCGGGAGCGTGGAGGTCCCCGCCTGGACGCTGATCACCGAGGACGGCATGAGCTACCCGGTCCTCGCGCTGGCCGACGAGGAGATCGACTGGAGGGCCTGGGAGTAGCGGGTGCGAGCATGAGGGGTATGCCCCTCCCGCGACCGAGGACCCTGCCCCGGCCCCCGTCCCTGGTGCTGCGCGGCAGGGTCCTCGACGCGTCGGCGCCGGGGGTGATGGCCGTCGTCAACCGCACCGAGGACTCCTTCTGGGCCGGTAACCGGCACCCCGTGCTCCAGGACGCGCTGAGCGCCGTGGACGCCGCCGTGGAGCAGGGGGCGGACATCGTCGACGTGGGCGGGGTACGGGCCGGGGAGCAGGGCGCCCGGGTCTCGGCCGCCGAGGAGATCGACCGGGTGCTGCCGGTCCTGGAGGCGGCACGTCGGGCATACCCGCGGCTGGTGCTCTCCCTGGACACCTGGCGCAGCGAGGTCGCGCGCGCGGCCGCCGGGCTGGTGGACCTGGTCAACGACACCTGGGCCGGGCACGACCCGGAGCTGGTCCGGGTCGCGGCCGACATCGGGGCCGGGGTGGTCGTCTCGCACACCGGCGGGCTGCCGCCACGCACCGACCCGGTCGACGTCCGGTATGCCGACGGGCACGGCGACGACGAGCTGGCCGTGGTCCGCGACGTGCTGGCCACCCTGGCGCAGGGCGCCGCGGCGGCCCGGGCGGCCGGGGTGCCGGCCGAACGGATCCTGGTGGACCCGACCCTGGACTTCGGCAAGACGACCCGGCACTCGCTGGTGACGCTGCGGCACACCGCGGACGTCGCGGCCCTCGGCTACCCGGTGCTGCAGGCCCTATCCCGCAAGGACTTCGTCGGCGAGACCCTCGACCTGCCGGTGCAGGACCGGTTGGAGGGGACATTGGCGGCCACCGCGGTGGCCGCCTGGCTCGGTGCCACCGTCTTCCGGACGCACGACGTGCGCGCGACCCGGCGGGTGGTGGACATGGTGGCCAGCCTCCGGGGAGACCGGCCACCGGCCCGCGCGGTGCGGGGCGAACCCTGTACCGACTGAGCGACGGGCGAGGACCCGGGCCTGCTCAGTAGCGGGTGATCCCGGGTTGCTGCCCCTGGGACATCTGCTCCAGCCGGGCGATCCGCCGGTCCATCGGCGGGTGGGTTGCGAAGAGCTTCTTGGCGTCCCCGGCCCGGAACGGGTTGGCGATCATCATGTGGCTGGCGTTGACCAGCGCCGGCTCGGGCGCCAGCGGTGCGGCGGCGGTCCCCCGTTCCAGCTTGCGCAGCGCCGAGGCCAGCGCCAACGGGTCGCCGGTCAGGGCCGCGCCGTCCTCGTCGGCGTCGTACTCGCGGGTGCGGCTGATCGCCAGCTGCACCACGGTCGCGGCCAGCGGGGCCAGCAGCGCCATCGCGATCAGCGCGATCGGGTTCGCGTTCCGGTTGCCGCCGAAGAAGAGCATCATCTGGGCGACCGAGGTGATGACACCGGCGATGCCGGCCGCCATCGAGCTGGTCAGGATGTCCCGGTTGTAGACGTGCATCAGCTCGTGGCCGAGCACCCCCCGCAGCTCCCGCTCGTCGAGCAGGTGCAGGATGCCCTCGGTGCAGCAGACCGCGGAGTTCTTCGGGTTGCGCCCGGTGGCGAAGGCGTTCGGCGCGGCGGTCGGGCTCACGTAGAGCCGGGGCATCGGCTTGCCGGCCTGCGCAGAGAGGTCCTCCACGATGCGGTACATGGCCGGCTGCTGCTCCCGGGTGACGGGCTGGGCGCGCATCGCCTTGATCGCCAGCTTGTCGGAGTTCCAGTAGCCGTAGAAGGTGGTGCCGAGGCCGATGAGGGCGAACAACCAGATGAAACGCCCGTTGCCGACGACGGCACCGAGGCCGAGGAAGATCGCCCAGATGGCACCGAACAGCAACGTCGTCTTCAACCCGTTGTAGTGCTTGCTCATGTCTGCGCAACGAGCGGGACGTGCCCGGCTGTTCCCACCGCTCAGACCACGCCCAGCGGCACGATGCTGCCGACGACGAGCAGCAGCGTGAGCAGCCCGACCAGGACCCAGGTGGGGGCCGGGACCCGGACCGCGGCGGTGACCGGGCCGGGTCGGTCGGTGGCGACCAGCACCGCGACCCAGCGCAGGTAGACCGCGATCCCGAGCGCCACGTTGAGGGCCGCGACCAGCGCCAGCCACCAGATCTCCTCGCCCAGCACCGGGCGCAGCGCGGCGATCTTGGCGACCACCCCGGCGACCGCGGGCGGCAGCCCGGCCAGGGTGAGCAGCGCCAGCCCGAGCGGCAGCGCCAGCAGCGGTCGGGACCGCAGCAGCCCCCGGTATGCCGACAGCCGGGTCCCGGGCCCCTCCCCCTGGTCGTGCGCGGTGACCAGCACGGCCACGGTGAGCACGACCACGAAGGCGAGCAGGGTGGCGGCCAGGTAGACCACCAGGTAGGAGCCGGCCGCCTGGGTGGCGCGCGAGGACAGGGTGGCCAGCGGCAGCAGCACCCAGCCCGCCTGGGCGACGGTCGACCAGGCCAGCAGCCGCAGCACGTCCTGCTGCACCAGCGCGACCAGGTTGCCCAGGGTCATCGAGGCCGCGGCGAGCACGGCCACCGCCACCAGGGTGGTCCCGTCCACCACGCCGAGGGCCTGCACCACCACCACGAGCCCGCCGAGGGCGGCCACCTTGGAGACCGTGGCCAGGTAGAGGGTGACCGGCATCGGGGCCGCGGCGTAGGTGATCGGCGTCCACGCGTGGAAGGGCACCGCGGAGACCTTGAACGCCAGCCCGGCGACCATCAGCACGGCGGCCATCACCAGCAGCGGCGGGTGCGCGACGTCGGTGACGGACCCGAGCACCGTGCTGCCGGTCGCCGCGACCCAGAACGCCGCGCCCAGCGCGAGCAGCGCGAAGGACACCAGCGAGGTGGTGAGCAGGGAGACCGCGCCGTCGACGGCCCGGGCCCGCCGCTCGGAGGGCCAGCCGGTCCGGACCAGGGCCACCAGGGCCACCGTGGGCAGCGTCGCCAGCTCGAGCGAGACCAGCAGGGTGCCCAGGTCACCGGCCGCAGGCACGGCCACCACCCCGGCGGTCGCCGCCAGCGCCAGCGCGACCACCACCGGGGCGCGTCCGGTCCGGTCGGGGGCGCCCCCCGCACCGGGGGCGGCCCAGTCGTCCCGGGCCAGGACGAGCACCACGAGGGCGGCCAGCAGACCCGCCAGCTGGAGCACCGAGGTGAGGTGGGTGGCGGCATACCCGCAGTGGCCGGAGTCCAGGCAGAAGGCGCCGCGGCGGTCCCCCGCTCCGAGGCGGAGGCCGGGCAGCACGCCCAGGACGCCGACCACCAGGCCGAGCGCCGCGAGCCCCAGGTGCACGCGGCGACGGTCGGGCAGGGCCACGTCGACGAGCAGCACCAGGACGGCGGCGGCCGCCGGGGCGAGCACCGGCAGCGTCGCCATCAGCCGGAGGTCGATGTTCATCGTGTGAGCACCCCCTGGACGAAGGGCGCGGTGAGGGCCAGCAGGGTGCCCGGCAGCAGACCGAGCACGAGCACGAGCACACCCAGGATGCGCAGCGCGCTGCGCTCGGTGAGGGCGGCGTCGGGGACCCGGGGCTCGACCCGGTCCCCGGACCAGACCTCGCGCAGCACCCGGACCGCGTAGGCGGCGGCCAGCGCGGCCCCGACGGCGGCCACCACGGTGAACGCCCGGAACCAGCCCTCCGGACGGTCCGCGGCGGGCGACCAGGCCGCCAGCAGGGCACCGATCTCACCCCAGAACCCGGCGAGCCCGGGCAGCCCGAGGGAGGCCGCCATCCCGACCACCAGGGCGAACCCGAGGAAGGGCGTCGCCTCCCGCAGGGACGCCCGTGCCACCGCGAGGTCCGCGCTCCCCCACCGGTGCTTGAGCCCGCCGACGACCACGAAGAGCAGCGCGGAGATCAGCCCGTGCGCGACGTTGCCGAAGAGCGCCGCCTGCAGCCCGGCCTGGGTGCCGGTGGCCAGGGCCAGCACCACGAAGCCGAGGTGGGCCACCGAGGACCAGGCGATGAGCCGCTTGAGGTCCCGCTCCACCAGGCAGACCAGGCCGGCCCAGACGATGCCGGTGACGGCCAGCCCCGCCAGCAGCGGGGACCACACGGCGAAGCCCTCGGGCACCACCGGCAGCACCAGCCGGACGATGCCGTAGGTGCCGAGCTTGAGCAGCACCGCCGCCAGCAGCACCGACCCGGCGGTGGGGGCGGTGGCGTGCACCCACGGCAGCCAGGTGTGCAGCGGGAAGACGGGGACCTTGAGGGCCAGGCCGGTCAGCAGCAGCGCGGCGACCACCAGCTGGGTGCCGCGGCCCATCGCCGAGCCGCCCTGCTCCGCCCAGACCGCCAGGTCCGTGCTGCCGGTGGCGGTCGCCACCGCCAGCAGCCCGAGCAGCACCAGGGAGGAGCCCAGCACGGTCACCAGCAGGAAGCGCAGAGCGGCGCCGTCCCGGTCGCTGTTCGGGTCCCCGTAGCGCGCGACGAGCACCCACATGGGCACCAGCACCAGCTCGAAGCCGATGAAGAAGAGCAGCGCGTCGCCGGCCAGGAAGGCCAGCAGGGCGCCGAGCAGCACCAGCAGGAGGCAGGCGTGGTAGGTGGCCAGGCCGGGGACGTCGGCGCCGCGCACCACCGGGATCGGGGAGGTGGGGTCCGTCCCCTCCAGCTCCGGGCCGACCTCGCGCCGGACGTGCGTGGGGTACAGGTGCAGGGACGTCGCGACGACCCCCACCACGGCGGTGAGCAGCAGCAGCGGCACCGAGAGCCCGTCCGGGCGCAGGGTGAACCAGACGCCGAGGCTCGGGATCCAGGACAGCTCCACCACGGGGCGGTGCAGCGCGACGCCCGCCACCCCGATCGAGCTCAGCGAGGCGGCGACCATCGAGGTGCGGTGGACCACCCGGTGGCCCGGCTGCACCGGCCACCGACCGGCGCCCAGCAGCATCACCGCCACCAGCAGCAGCGGGGCCAGGGCGACCAGCAGCCAGAGCGCGCCGAGGTCGGGGACCAGGTCGAGCGCGTCGGACAGGAACCCGCGCAGGGTGTCGTTCATGAGGTCACCACCCCGATCGCGGCCAGCACCAGCACCCCGGCGAGCACCAGGGCCAGGCTCGGCGTGGCACGGCGCGGGCTGCTGAGGTCACCGAGCCGGCCGAGCAGCCGGGTGCTGACGGCGGTGCCACGCACCCAGGCGTCGAGCACCTCCCGGTCGAACCAGGTCACCGCCCGGGCCAGGCCCAGCACGGGGACGACGACCACCACCCGGTAGGCGTGGTCGGCGTAGAGTCCCCGCTCGCCGGCCAGCGAGGTGCCGGCCGGGATCCTGGCCGCCGCGTCCCGGGTGCGGATGCCCCGGGCGCCCAGGGTCACCAGCACGGCGCTGACCAGCATCAGCAGCAGGGTGGCGCCCAGCAGCGTGAGGTCGAGGTCGACGTCGGAGCGCCACACCGGGAGCAGCAGGACGAGCCCGCCCAGCACCGTCATCAGCATCAGCACCGAGGTGCCCATCCGGGCGCTGGAGCTGATCGCCGCCTCGGCCCGCTCCACCCCCTCGGCCTCCTGCACCACCTGCGGCTCGTCGAAGAAGTCGTCGATCCGGTCCACCGGCCCAGGGTGGTAGGTCCGGGCGTGGCCCTGGGCGGCGGTGGGGCGGCTGAGCACCAGCCAGGCCCGCATGCAGTAGGCCGCGGTGAGCGGCGCCGAGGCCCCCACCGAGGCGAGCACCAGCACCGCGGCCAGCCCGCCGCTGTCGGCCGCACCCACCTCCGCGGTGCCCAGGATCAGCTCCTTGGAGAAGAAGCCGACGAAGGGCGGGACCCCGGCCAGGGCCAGCAGTCCCCACCCGAAGCGACGCCGCAGCACCCGGTAGCGGCGGGCACCGGAGGCGACCAGCGCCATTGCCGTGCCGCCCACCAGCACCCCGAGCCAGCCGGTGGTGAGGAAGAGGAGCGCCTTGAACCAGGCGTGCGCGATCAGGTGCTGGGCGGCGGCGTCCGGTCCGGTGGCCGGTGTCGCGGCCGCGAGCACCGCCAGCATCAGCGCCACCTGGCTGACGGTCGACCACGCCAGCAGCCGTTTCAGGTCTGCCTGGGCGAAGGCCAGCAGGGCGGCGCCGATCATCGTCACGCAGGCGAGGACGGCGAGCAGCATCCGGGCCGGGCCGGCCAGGGTCAGCAGGGCGAAGAGCTGGGTGAGCACCACCGTGCCGGCCGCCACCATCGTCGCGGCGTGGATCAGGGCGGAGGCCGGGGTCGGCCCCTCCATCGCGTCCGGCAGCCAGTCCTGGAAGGGGAACAGTGCGGACTTGCCGGCCACCCCGACGACGAGCAGCACCATGGCCGTGGTCAGCGTGAACGACGGCCCCTGGGCGCTCCAGTGCTCGATGATCCCGGCCGTGCTCGTGGTCCCGGCGCCGGCCGCGAGGACGACCACCCCCAGCACGAAGCCGATGTCGGCGGTGCGGGTCACCAGCAGCGCCTTGCCGGCGGCCCGGCGGGCGGCTCCCCGGGTGGACTGGTGACCGACCAGCAGGAACGAGCACCAGCCCATCACCTCCCAGCCGACCAGGGTGAGCAGCACGTCCCCCGAGTGCACGGTGAGCAGCATCGCCGCGGTGAACAGGGACACGGTCGCCGCGAACGCCCGGTAGCGCGGGTCGTACCAGAGGTACCACCGCGCGTAGGCCTGGACGATGAGCGCGACGGTGGCGACGGTGACCCCGATCAGCGCCATCGGCCAGGTCGTCACCAGCTGCAGCGGGACCTCGAGGTCGCCGAGCCAGGGCGACCCGACGGTGCCGGCGGTGCGGACGGCACCCTGCGTCTGGGTCAGCGTCTGCAGCTGCCACAGGCTGGCCAGGAAGGCCCCCAGGGTGCCGCCGACACCGACCCAGGCGCCGAGCCGGTTGGAGCGACCGGTGAGCCCGAGCCCGCCCAGCGCCGCCAGCAGCGTGACCAGGATCGCCCACTGGGCCGGGGCACCCCACAGCTCCGGCACCGGCACCGTGGGCAGCGGCAGCTGCGGGAGCTGCAGGTCCGACCAGCTCAGGTCGCTCAGGTCCGGGAGCCCGGGCAGGTTCACCGCTCGACCTCCGCCGTGCCCGGGGTGTGCCGCTGCTCCAGCGGCGCGTGCAGGTCGACGTGCCCACGGGCCCGGAACAGGGCCAGCAGCACGGCCAGCGCGACGACCACCTCGGCGGCCGCGATGGTGATGACGAAGAGGGTGAGCACCTGGGCGCCCGGGTCACCGGCGGCGCCGGTCTGGGCGACCGTGACCAGCAGCAGCCCGGCCGCACCGAGCAGCAGCTCGACGCCGATCAGGACCAGCACGGCGTGCCGGCGGGCGAGGATGCCGTAGACGCCGAGGCCGGCCAGCACGGCGACCAGCAGGTAGGGCAGCGCAGGACGGATCACGACCGCTCCCCCTCCCCCTGCGCCGCCTCGATCTCGGCGGGTGCGTCCGGGCGCAGGCTCGCGTCGTCCTGGCCGCCGACCGGCGCCCGGGCGACCGCCACCGCCGCGACCAGCGCGATCAGCAGCAGCAGCGAGAGCAGCTCGAAGGGCCACACGTAGGTGCCGAAGATCGCGGCGGCGACCTGCTCGTTGTCGGCCCCGTCGACCGCGACCGCACCCCAGCCGAAGGCGCTCAGCAGCCCGCCCCCCAGGACCACCGTGGTCCCGGCACCGACCAGTCCGGCCGCGACGCGCTGACCGAGACCGGTGACCACCGGCACCCCGCCGGAGCGGGTCAGCATCAGCGCGAAGAGCACCAGCACGACGACCGCGCCGACGTAGATGAGCAGCTGGACGAGCGCCACCAGCTCGGCGCCCAGCACCAGGTAGCAGCCGGCCAGCCCGCCGAGGGTAAGCACCAGCCAGAGCGCCGCGTGCAGCACCTGCCGGGAGGTGACCGCGAGCAGCGCGGAGCCCGCGGTGAGCAGCCCCACCGCCAGGAAGAGCACGTCCAGTCCGCTCATGCGCCCCGCCCCGATGACCCGTCCTCGACGTCCGGCTCCGGCTCCGGCTCCGGCTCCGGCTCCGGCTCCGGCTCCGGCTCCGGGCGGGCATACCCCGGCGGGAGCGCGGAGTCGGGGACGCGGGCCATGAACGACCCCAGCCGCTCCTTGCCGTGCAGCAGGTTGCGGATGTCGCCCTCGGCGTAGGCGAAGTCGGGGGCCCAGAAGAGGGCGTCGAAGGGGCAGACCTCGATGCAGATGCCGCAGTACATGCACAGCGAGAAGTCGATGTCGAAGCGGTCCAGCACGTTGTGGGTGCGGGCCCGTCCGCCCTCGCTCTCGGCCGGCAGCTCCTCCTTGTGCGAGTCGATGGTGATGCACCAGTCGGGGCATTCGCGGGCGCAGAGCATGCAGGAGGTGCAGTTCTCCTCGAGCAGCGCGATGACGCCGCGGCTGCGCTCCGGCAGCTCGGGCTCGGTGTGCGGGTACTGCGCCGTGTGCGCCGGACGCAGCAGCGTGCGCCCGGTGGTGAGCAGGCCTTGGACCAGTCCGGTGATCGACCTCATCCCAGCACCACCACCCCGACGCCGGTGAGCGCCAGCTGACCGAGGGCAACCGGCAGCAGCACCAGCCAGGCGAAGCGCTGCAGCTGGTCCTCCCGGACCCGGGGCCAGGCGACCCGCAGCCACAGGATGACGACGCCCACCCCGGTGGCCTTGAGCAGTGTCCAGAGGGCGCCGACCACCCCGACATCACCCCAGGGACCCCGCCACCCGCCGAGGAAGAGGACCGTGAACAGCAGCGACATCACCACCATCCCGGCGTACTCGGCCAGCAGGAAGAAGGCGAACCGCAGCCCGGAGTACTCGGTCAGCGGCCCGAAGACCAGCTCGGAGTCCGCGAGCGGCGCGTCGAAGGGGGTGCGCTGCAGCTCGGCCACGCTGGCGGCCAGGAAGACGAACGCGGCCGGCGCCTGCCAGACGAGCCACCACCACGACCACTCCTGGGCGATCCCGACCAGCGAGAGGCTGCCGGCGGCCATCGCGACGCTCGCGGCGGCCAGCACCAGCGGCAGCTCGTAGGAGACCAGCTGGGCGCCTGCCCGCAGCCCGCCGAGCAGCGAGTACTTGTTGCCCGAGCCCCAGCCGGCCATCAGGGTGCCGATCACGCCGACGCTGGTTACCGCCAGCACCAGCAGCAGGCTCGCGGGTACGTCGACGGCCACCCAGGTGGCCCCCAGCGGGAGGGGGGCGAGCGCCACCAGGTAGGGGATCAGCGCCACCGCAGGGGCCAGCCGGAAGACCGGCCGGTCGGCCGCGGTCGGGGTGATGTCCTCCTTCTGGGCGAACTTGATGCCGTCCGCGACCAGCTGGCCGATGCCGTGCCACCCGGCCTCCATCGGCCCGAGCCGCCCCTGCATATGCCCCATCAGCTTGTGCTCCAGCTGGCCCAGTGCGAGGGGCAGCGTGAGGAAGGCCGCCAGCACCACGACGGCCTTCAGCGCGACCTCGAGGGCCAACGGGAGTTCGGCAAGCATTGCGCGCCACCCTACCGAGGCCCGGGGGGCGGAGGCGGCTGCCGCACCGACGTCGGCGCGCTGTCGCGGCTGACCCGACCCGACCCGAGAGCGCGATGACGTCATAGGTCTTGACTATGACATCATTATGACGCCATAGTGATGTCATGGATCTTCAACCGTATGTCTCCGCCGTCGCGGAGGACCTGGACCGGGCGGCGGCGCTCGCCGACGACCACACCCGCGAGGTGGCCCGCCGGGTCGCCACCGCGATCGAGCCTGCGGTGCGCCTGGCCCTGGTGCAGGCGCTCTCCGATGCCGCATCGGGCCTCACCACCCAGCTGGACGACGCCGTCGTCACCGTCCGGATGGAGGGCCGGGAACCGGTCCTCGAGGTCCGGCGACTGCCCGGCGACGCCCCGTTGGCCCCGCCGCCCCCGCCCGGTCCGCCGGCCCCGGGCGAGCAGGAGGACGAAGGGGGCGAGGACGCCGGCACCGCCCGCCTCACCGTGCGCCTGCCCGGCCCGCTCAAGCGTCGTGCCGAGGAGCGCGCCGGTGAGGAGGGGCAGTCCCTGAACACCTGGGTCGTCCACGTCATCCGTGAGGCGACCGCCAGCACCCCCACCGCCCGGCACACCGACCAGTCCACCCGGCACCCCCGCCGGGTCACGGGCTGGGCCTGAGAGGACACGAGATGCACCGCACGACCGAGACAACCCGCACCTTCTCCTTCGCCGACGACCTGCCGCTGTCCCTCGCCCTGGAGAACCACAGCGGTGACGTCGCCGTGGTCCTGGACGCGCCGGAGGGCACCGCCGAGGTCACCGTCACCACCCGGCGCCCCGTCGACCTCTCCGCGGTGGTGGCCACCTGCGAGCGCGGCCGGGTGACGGTGGACGTCCCGGCCCTGACCGGGGCGGACGCCGCCGGCGGTGGTGGCGGGCGCACCTTGTCCCTGGGGAGGCTGTCGATCGGCGGCCGGTCCGAGCCGGCCCGCGTCGAGGTGCACCTGCCCCCCGGCGCGGACGTCGAGGTACGCACCAAGGTGGGTGACGTGGTCCTGCAGGGCGTCTGCGGGGCGACCACCATCTCCTCCGGCTCGGGCGACCTCACGGTGCAGGACTCCGGTCGGTTGCGGGCCGGCACCGGCTCGGGGGACATCCGGGTGGGATCGCTGCCCGGCGGGTCGCTGACCTCCGGCTCCGGGGACGTCACCGTACGGAGCGCCACCGGCCCCGACACCCTCGAGGTGCGCACCGGCAGCGGTGACGTGGACCTCGGGCAGATGCTCACCGACGTGACCGTCGCCACCGGGACCGGTGACATCACCTGCGACCACGGCCGGGGCTCGTTCGCGGGGCGGACCGGCACCGGTGCGGTGGACGTGCGGCTGCCGCGCGGCATACCGACCTGGCTGGACCTGAGCAGCGGGCTGGGCACCGTGCGCCGCGACCTGGACAGCGTCGGCGCCCCCGAGGAGGGGCAGCCGCACCTGCAGGTCCGGGTGCGGACCGGCACCGGGGACGTCCGGGTCCATCACTGAGCGCGCGTCCCCCGCCCCAGGGGGGGTGTCGGGGAGGATGAGCGGTATGCAGATCGTCCCGCTCTCCCCCGGCTCCCCCGACTTCGCCGCCGTGACCCGGCTCTGGGCGGACTGCGACCTGACCCGCCCCTGGAACGACCCGGACGCCGACCTGGCCCGCGCCGTGGACGGGGCCTCCTCGACCGTGCTGGTCGCCCGCACCGAGGCAGGGGACGGCACCGGAAGCACCCCGGGTACCGCGTCCGGTCCCCCGGGAGGACTCGTCGGCACGGTGATGGCCGGCCACGACGGGCACCGCGGCTGGGTCTACTACCTCGCGGTCGCCCCCGGGCACCGCGGAACCGGTCTGGGCACCGAGCTGCTGCGGGCCGCCGAGGACTGGCTGGACCGTCAGGGGGTGCCCAAGGTGATGCTCATGGTCCGCGCCGAGAACGCCGGGACCCTGGCCTTCTACGAACGGCTCGGGTATGCCGACCAGGGCGTCAGCGTCCTCGGCCGGTTCCTGGACCCCGAGCTGCAGCGGCTCCGGGAGGGAGCCGAGCAGTCCTAGCGGGGCCCCCACGACGGGTCCGGCACACCGGGCGGCAGCAGCCGCTTGCGGGGACGCCTCGCCCGGGTGCCGCTGGCAGGCGCTGTGGGCGCCTCCTGCTCCGGCGGACGGCCGCCCTCCCCCGGCTCCTTGGCGCCCGGCCACGGCTTGGAGGCCCGCGCCGCCAGCACGAAGCTCTTGCGCAGCGGGTGTCCCTCGAAGCCCTCGGGCAGCAGCAGCGGCCGCAGCCCCAGCCCGGTGCCGTCCTCGAAGCCCTCCAGGACGAGCCCGAACATCTCGTGCGTCTCCCGCTCGTGCCAGGCCGCACCGGCGAACAGGTCGGTGACCGAGGCCAGGGCGCCGCCCTCCGGCACCCGGGTGCGCAGCAGCACCCGGCGCAGGCCGGTGCCGTCCCGCCGTCGCACGTCGAGCAGGTGGCAGACCACCTCGAGCCCTGGCTCCTCGGCGTCGCTCTCGTCCACGGCCGAGAGCCAGTCGAAGAAGGCATACCCCTCGGCGCGGGCCTCCTGCACCGACCGGTGCCAGCCGGACGGCTCGACGCGGCGCTCCTCGACGGTGACGCCCGCGCTCACGGGGCACCTTTGGGAGGCGCGACCAGGCCGCGGGTGACCTCGCCCGCGGTGACCGGGCGGTCGGCATACCGGGACAGCGGCCGTCCCTGACCTCGGGCCCGGCCGGGGGTCTCCTCGGCGATCTGGTCCTGCAGCGCCACGATGCCGGCCAGCAGCGCCTCCGGGCGGGGCGGGCAGCCGGGCACGTAGACGTCCACCGGGATGAGCTGGTCGACGCCCTTGGTCACGCAGTAGCTGTCCCAGTACGGACCGCCGGAGTTGGAGCAGGCCCCGAAGGAGATGACGTACTTCGGCTCGGGCATCTGGTCGTAGAGCCGGCGGATGACCGGCGCCATCTTGTCGGTCACGGTCCCGGAGACGACCATCAGGTCGGACTGGCGCGGGCCGGGCGCGAACGGGATGACACCGAGCCGGATGAAGTCGTGCCGGGCCATCGAGGCGCTGATGAACTCGATCGCGCAGCACGCCAGGCCGAAGTTGAAGACCCAGAGGGAGTACTTCCGTCCCCAGTTCAGGACCACCTGGACGGCGCGGGGCGCCTTCTCCACGGGCGCCCCCAGGCGCGGCGTCGGCAGGTCGGTGCTCACCTCACCACCACCTCAGCAGGCCGCGGCGCCACACGTGCAGCAGCGCGACCACGAGGATCCCGATGAAGACCGCCATCTCGACCAGGCTGGCCACCCCCAGGTCGGTCCGGATGACCAGGGCCCAGGGGAAGAGGTAGACGGCGTCCACCGCGAAGACCACGTAGAGCAGGGCGTACACGAGGTACCGGACGCTGCCCTGCTCCCAGCCGGAGCCCACCGGGTCCACCCCGGACTCGTAGGTGGTGACCTTGGCCGGGGTCGGGTCGTGCGGCGCCAGCAGCCGGCGTGCGCCGGTCGCCGCGGCGACCAGGGCCACGCCGGTCAGGGTCACCAGGGCGACGACGAGGTAGTCAGACATCGTGCCGCCAGCCTAGTCCGCCGGGGCGCCCAGATGCCGGAGGGCGGCCCGGGCGAGGGTGACCGCCCGCAGCTCGTCGACGGGCTCCGCACTGCGGGTCTGCACGACGAGCACCTGCCCTCGGCCGGCCTCGTCCTCGACGTAGAAGGAGAGGGCGAGCACGCCGGGCGCCGAGCCACCCTTGAACGCCTGGTAGGCGGCCGGTTCGCCGGTGGTGACCCCGGGGTTGACGGCGAGGATGTCGCGCACCGGCGCGGCGGCCTCGTCGCGGGCCTGCTGCTGGAGGCGGGCGTGCAGGGAGCAGATCTCCGCGCCGGTCAGCAGCCAGTCGACGTCGTTCTGCCAGCGGGGTCCGTTGACCGCGCCCGGGTCCAGCTCCAGCTCCTCCGGCAGGTCGGCGAGGATCGCCTCCCGGGTCTCGGGGACCCGGGCCTCGGCCCACCGGGTCCGCACCTCGGGGTCGACCTGCCAGCCCAGCTGGAAGAGCTGGCGGGTGCTGGGCACCGGCATCACCCGGACCGTGTCCAGGCCGGCCGCGTCGGCGGCAGACCGGAGCGCGCGCTGGCCCACGGCCTCGATCAGCAGGTCGGTGGCGGTGTTGTCGCTGATCGAGATCATCAGCTCTGCGGCCTCCCGCACGGTGACCCTGGACCCCTCCGGACGGTCCTGCAGGACCCCGGAGGGCAGGCTCCGGAGCTCGTCGGTGACGGTCAGTTCCTGGTCCCAGCCCAGCTCACCGGCCTGCACCTGCGCGGCGACGGCGGAGAGCACCAGCAGCTTGACCACCGAGGCGCTGGGGGCGGCCTCACCGCCCGGCTCGAGGCCGGCGGTGGTGTGCGTCAGCTCGCAGGCGCCGCCGTCGACCCGCCCGACGACCACCTGGCTCTGCCCGCCGAGCCCGTCGAGGGCGGCGTCCAGGTCGGCCCAGCCGGTCAGCTCCGGCTCCTCGCCGGAGGTGTCGGGCTGGAAGGACAGGGACGCGATCCGGTGCTCGGCGTCCACCGCCATCGTCATCACCATCGGCTGCTCCGGCGCGTCCAGGACGAGCGTCGCGGACCGGGCCGTGCCCTCCCCCTGGCGGGCGTCGGTGACCGTCCAGGGGCCTCCGGAACGCAGCTGGGCGAGGACACCGCCGAGCCGGGTCACCGGCACCTCCTCGAGGAAGTCCGGCGCGAACCGCCGGACCGCCTCGTCCGCTGCCGGTCCCTCGGCGCCGGGCTCCAGCAGGCCCAGCACCCAGCGCAGCGCCCCCCGCAGCTCAGGGTCGGTGACGGTCTCCGCCAGGTCGATCTCCGGCAGGTCCGCCGGGCCGGTGGTCACGGCGGCCTCCTCGGGCGCCGCGGACGGGTCTGGGGCCGCGGTCGCCCCGTCCGTCTCCAGCACCAGCGCGGGGGTGGAGGTGACCGCCGCGTCGTCCTCACCCGGGCCGCTGCACGCGGTCAGCACCAGGCAGCAGACCAGCACCCGGCCCGTAGCCGGCCCGAGCCCGGTCACCGCTCTGCCGCCCGACGGAGCGCGTCACCGGTCTGCACGGCATACCCGCCGCCGAAGAGCAGGGTGTGCACCAGCAGCGGCACGCTCTGGTACACCGCGACCCGGTCCTGCCAGCCCGGCGCCAGCGGACGCTCCTCGACGTAAGCCGCGAAGACCCGGCCGCTGAACCCGCCGAAGAGCTGCATCATCGCCAGGTCCACCTCCCGGTGCCCGTAGTGCGCGCACGGGTCGATCAGCCAGCTGCGACCGCCGCGGTCGACCAGCCGGTTGCCCGCCCACAGGTCGCCGTGCACCAGGGTCGGGGGCTCCGGGGGGCCCAGCCCGTCCGGACTGATCCGTTCGGCGTCGGCGAGGCTGCCCGCGTCCAGGTGCCCCTCGTCGACGGCCCGCCGGGTCAGCGGCAGCACCCGGCGGGTCAACCAGGACTCGGCCCAGGTGGGGCTCGGGGTCAGGTCCACCGGGCAGTCCCCCAGCCACGCCCGCGGCTCGCCGTCCACCGCGCCGTAGGCGTCGCCGGTGCTGCCGTGCAGGGCCGCGAGCTCTCGGCCGAAGGCCTCCTCGGTGGCCGCGGTCCGGTGGCCGCCCTCGACCACCCGGGTCAGCGTGATGTGGTCCTGCGCGACGTCCGCCACCTCCGGCACCCGGGCACCGGCCCCGGCGAGCGCCCGCAGACCCACCGCCTCCCGGTCGAAGAAGCCGGCCGGGGCGTCGGGGCGGGTCTTGGTGAACGGCTCGGTGCTCATCGGTCCAGCCTCTCAGGGGCAGGACGGCGGCGCGCGGACGGCGCCGACCTGAGAGGGTGGACGGATGCACATCATGACCGTCTGCCTGGGCAACATCTGCCGCTCCCCCGCCGCCGAGGCCGTGCTCGTCCACCGGCTCGAGCAGGCGGGGCTGGACGAGGTCACCGTCAGCTCCGCCGGGACGGCCGACTACCACGTCGGTGAGACCCCGCACCCGGAGTCGGTGGCCGAGGGCGAGAGCCGGGGGTATGCCTTCACCTCGCGCGGTGCGCAGTTCGCCCCGGAGGACTTCGACCGGGCCGACCTGGTGCTGGTGATGGACTCCTCGAACCTGGCCGACGTGCTGGCGCTGGCCCGCACCCCGCAGGACGAGGCCAAGGTGGTCCGGCTGGGCGCCTTCGCCGGTGACGACGGCGAGGTGCTGGACGTCCCGGACCCCTGGGGCCTGCAGCGCGAGGCCTACGTCGCGATGTACGACCAGGTGGAGGACGCCGTCGCCGGGCTGGTGGCCGCGCTGGAGGCGGGCACCGTGGACGAGGTCGTCGCCGCCCGGGGCGGGACAGCCTGATGCACGAGCGGGCGCGGGCGGAGCTGGAGGCCAAAGCGGTCCAGATCCAGGCCGAGATGGACCAGCTCAGCCGGCCCATGCAGGAGCAGGGCAACATCTCCTTCGGCAAGCGGGTCGGCGACGGCACCGCGATGGCCGTGGACCGCCACTCCGCGGTCAGCGCGCACGACAACCTGGCGGACATCCTGGCCCAGGTCCGCACCGCCCTGGCCGCGATCGAGGCGGGCGGCTACGGCACCTGCGCGGTGTGCGGCGAGCCGATCCCGCCCGCCCGGCTGGAGGCCCGTCCCTGGGCCACCACCTGCGTCCGGCACGGGTAGCCGGCGCAGCAACCGCCGGGGCGGTCCGCCCCGCCACACGGTCGATCCCGGGTATTTGGGGAGAGTACCCTTGTCTATTGTCATGTCTTCCACACCACTGCACCAGCTCGAGCGCGTCGTCATCCGTTTCGCCGGGGACTCCGGGGACGGCATGCAACTCACCGGCGACCGGTTCACCTCGGACACCGCCAGCCTCGGCAACGACCTGTCGACCCTGCCCAACTTCCCGGCCGAGATCCGCGCCCCCCAGGGCACCCTGCCGGGCGTGAGCAGCTTCCAGGTGCACTTCGCCGACCACGAGATCGCCACCCCCGGGGACGCCCCGGACGTGCTCGTCGCGATGAACCCGGCGGCGCTCAAGGCCAACCTTTCCGACCTGCCGCGCGGGGCGACGGTGATCGTGAACTCCGACGAGTTCAGCAAGCGCAACCTGGCCAAGGTCGGGTATGCCGTCAGCCCGCTCGAGGACGACTCGCTGGCCGACGCCGGCTACCACGTGCACGCGCTGCCGCTGACGTCGATGACGGTGGAGGCGCTCGCCGACGTCGAGGGCCTGACCCGCAAGGAGAAGGAACGCGCCAAGAACATGCTGGCCCTGGGCCTGCTGTCCTGGCTCTATTCGCGTGACGTCGCCTCGACCGAGGCCTTCCTGCGCGCGAAGTTCTCCTCCGCGCCGGAGATCCTCGAGGCCAACCTGACCGCGCTGCGCACCGGGCACGCCTACGGCGAGACCACCGAGGACTTCGCGGTCCGCTACCAGGTGGCGCCCGCCCCGATGACCCCGGGGACCTACCGCACCATCACCGGCAACCAGGCGATGGCCCTCGGCCTGGTCGCCGCCGCGCAGCGCACCGGGCTGCCGCTGGTCCTCGGGTCCTACCCGATCACCCCCGCCTCCGACGTGCTGCACCAGCTGTCCAGCCTCAAGGGGCACGGGGTGACCACGCTGCAGGCGGAGGACGAGATCGCCGCCGTGGGGATGGCGCTGGGCGCCAGCTTCGGCGGGTCGCTGGGGGTGACCACCACCTCCGGTCCGGGTCTGGCCCTGAAGAGCGAGACCATCGGCCTGGCGGTCGCCACCGAGCTGCCGCTGCTGGTCATCGACATCCAGCGCGGTGGGCCCTCCACCGGGCTGCCGACCAAGACCGAGCAGGCGGACCTGCTGCAGGCCCTGCACGGACGCAACGGGGAGTCCCCGGTGGCGGTCGTCGCCGCCGCCTCGCCGACCGACTGCTTCGACGCGGCGCTGGAGGCGACCCGGATCGCCACCACCTACCGCACCCCGGTGATCCTGCTCTCCGACGGCTACCTCGGCAACGGCTCGGAGCCCTGGCGCATCCCGACCGCGGCCGACCTGCCCGACCTGACGGTCACCCACGCGACCGAGCCGAACGCCACGGACGCCAAGGGGGAGCCGGTCTTCCACCCGTACCTGCGCGACCCGCATACCCTGGCCCGGCCGTGGGCGGTGCCCGGCACCCCCGGCCTGGAGCACCGGATCGGCGGCATCGAGAAGGCCGACGTCACCGGCAACATCTCCTACGACCCGGACAACCACGACAAGATGGTCCGGCTGCGGGCCGCGAAGATCGAGCGGATCGCGGACTCGCTGCCCCCGCTCGAGGTGGACGACCCCGGCGGTGAGGCGCGGGTGCTGGTGCTGGGCTGGGGCTCGACCTACGGTCCGATCGCGGCCGCCACCCGGCTGGTCCGGGCGACCGGGGCCCAGGTGGCGCGGGCGCACCTGCGTCACCTCAACCCCTTCCCCGCCGACCTGGGCGACGTGCTGCGCCGCTACGACCGGGTGCTGCTGCCGGAGATGAACCTCGGCCAGCTGGCGCTGCTGCTGCGCGGGCGGTACCTCGTCGACGTGCGCAGCCACACCACGGTCCGCGGCCTGCCCTTCGCGGCCGGCGAGCTGGCCCAGGTGATCCACGAGAACCTCATGGACGTCGAGCAGGAGGTGACCTCATGAGTACGGACCTCGGTATGCCGGTGAGCGGGCTGAGCGGTGTCCCCGCCGTGGGCGAGGGACAGCAGCAGACCAAGAAGGACTTCACCTCCGACCAGGAGGTGCGCTGGTGCCCCGGCTGCGGCGACTACGCGGTCCTGGCCTCGGTGCAGGGCTTCCTGCCGAGCCTCGGCCTGCGCCGGGAGAACATGGTCTTCGTCTCCGGGATCGGCTGCTCCAGCCGGTTCCCCTACTACCTCGACACCTACGGCATGCACTCCATCCACGGGCGCGCGCCGGCGATCGCGACCGGCCTGGCGACGGCGCGCGAGGACCTGTCGGTCTGGGTGGTCACCGGTGACGGCGACGCCCTCTCGATCGGCGGGAACCACCTCATCCACGCGATGCGGCGCAACGTCAACCTGACGATCCTGCTCTTCAACAACAAGATCTACGGGCTGACCAAGGGCCAGTACTCCCCCACCTCGGACGTCGGCGCGGTCACCAAGTCGACCCCCGCCGGGTCGGTGGACCACCCCTTCAACCCGGTGTCCCTGGCGCTGGGTTCGGAGGCCACCTTCGTCGCCCGGACCATGGACTCCGACCGTGCGCACCTCACCGAGGTGCTCAAGGCCGCGGCGGAGCATCGGGGCACCTCGCTGGTGGAGATCTACCAGAACTGCCCGATCTTCAACGACGGCGCCTTCCAACTGCTCAAGGACCGGGACGAGGCCACCACCCGGATCGCGCACCTGCGCGCCGGCGAGCCGGTCCGGATCGGTGCCCAGGGCTCGCCGGAGGCCCGGGTCGTGGTGCGCCGCACGGACGGGCGTCTCGAGGTGGTGCCCGAGGGGCAGGTCCCGGACGGGACCAGCGTCGTCGTGCACGACCCCACGGAGCAGGACCCGACCCCGGCGTTCGCGCTCTCCCGGCTGGACGACCCGAGCATGCAGACCGTGCCGATGGGGATCTTCCGGCAGGTGCAGCGCGCCACCTACGACGACGCCGTGCGCGAGCAGGTCACCGCCGCCCAGGGTGCCGCCGGTCCCGAGCGCGGGGAGGCCGCGCTGGACACGCTGCTGCACGGGCGGGACACCTGGACGGTGGACGGCACCCGGCCGGGCGAGGTCGAGCAGACCCTGGAGGGTGAGACCACCGAGGGCCCGACGGCTGCCGCCGGGGACGCTCTCGCGGACGAGGGTGACGAGGTCCAGCGGGAGTGACCGACGCAGCCAGGCGTCGCCAGCAGGGCACCCTCTACGGCTTCCTCGCCTACCTCATCTGGGGAGCCTTCCCCCTCTACTTCGCGCTCCTGGCGCCGACCGGCCCGTGGGAGATCGTCGCCCACCGGATCATCTGGACCTTCGTGCTGTGCGCCGCGGTGCTGGTCATCACCCGGGACCTACGCTGGATGCTCGAGCTGGCGCATACCCCACGGCGGCTGGCCGGGGTGGTCGTCGCCGGCGTGCTGATCACCGCGAATTGGGGCATCTACACCTACGCCGTCCTCACCGGGCACGTCACCGAGGCCGCGCTCGGCTACTTCCTCAACCCGCTGGTCACGGTGGGCCTCGGGGTGGTCATCCTGCGGGAGCGGCTGCGGCGGTTGCAGTGGGTGGCCGTCGGGATCGGCGTGCTGGCCGCGGTCTACCTGACCATCGACTACGGGTCGCCGCCGTGGATCAGCTTCGTGCTGGCGTGCTCGTTCGCTCTCTACAGCCTGATGAAGAACCGGCTGGGCGTCTCGCTGTCGCCGTTCCGCTCGCTGATGGGCGAGACGATGGCGGTGCTGCCGATCGCCGCGGTGATCCTGTGGTGGCTGGCCCGGGACGGAGCCCTCACCTGGGGAGGTCACGGCACGCTGCACAGCGGTCTGCTGATGTCGACCGGGGTCGCGACCGCGGTGCCGCTGCTGCTCTTCGCCGCGGCCGCGAGCCGGGTGCCGCTGTCGACGATCGGGCTGCTGCAGTTCCTGACGCCCTTCCTGCAGCTGCTGACCGGGGTGCTGCTGCTGGGCGAGACGGTGCCCACCTCGCGCTGGGCCGGTTTCGCCCTGGTGTGGGTGGCCCTGGTGGTGCTCTCCGCGGACATGGTCGGCGAGCTGCGCCGGGCACGACGCCACCGCAAGGACCTGACCCATCCCGCACCCGTCTGAGGGGGAATCAGTCGCGACGCCCGGTGGGGTTCAGAGCAACCATTCGCGGCGCTTGGTGATGGTCTGCGGATTGCACGATGTGCAATTTTGCACGGTGTGCATGCTTGCGTATGCTGGTCCGGTGACCTCGCCCTCCCCCCTCGGCCGCCGTGAGCTGAACAAGGCCCGGACGCACGAGGCGATCGTGGCGGCGCTGCGAGAACTGGTCGAGCGGATGCCGGTCGAGGAGATCACCGTCGACCAGGTCGCGGAGCGGGCCGGCATCTCCCGGCGTACCTTCTTCAACTACTTCGGCAGCATCCCGGCCGTCCTCAGCTCGGCGATGGCCGACCTGGCCGCGCAGATGCTGGGGATGATCGACGCCGACGCGCTGCGCCGCGACCCGGTCACCGCGATGCGCGACCTGGTCTCCCGGGGCGACATCCCCCTGGACCTGCTCGGCTGGCTGGCGGCGCTCACCCACGACGGCACCCAGACCGACGCCGGCGTCCTGCTCGAGCGGACCGTGTGGTCCGACCTGGCCGCCTGGCTCGAGGAGCAGCTGCACCCGGTGCTGGCCAGCTCCGACCCCCTGTACGTGCCCACACTGGCGGCTGCCGTGATGAGCTGCTTCAAGGCCGCCGAGCAGGCCTGGGCGACCCAGATCGGGATCGACGGGGCCGACGGGGCTCTCTCCCCGACCGACGTCGCCGCCTTCCACGACCACCTGGACCGGGCCCTGGGGCATCTCGCCCAGGGCTGGCGGCCCACCACCTGACCCGAGAGGACCCTCCGTGGCCACCTTCCTGCACCGCCTGGGGCGCTGGTGCGCCCAGCACCGCTTCCGCGTCATCGGCGCCTGGGTCGCACTGCTGGCGCTGACCGTCACCGGCATGCTCACCCTGGCAAAGCCGCTGTCCAACGAGTTCTCCATCCCGGGCAGCCGGTTCGAGGTGGTGCTGCAGACCCTGCGGGACGAGATCCCGGAGGCGGCCGGCACCACCGGCACCGTGGTGCTGAGCAGCGAGCAGCCGTTCACCGCCGAGCAGCGGGAGGCGGCGGCACAGGCGGTCGCGGAGTGGGACGCCCTGGACTCGGTGAGCGCCGTGGACCCCTTCGAGTCGCAGGACCAGCTGGACGCGACCGAGGACGACCTGGCTCAGGGGCGGGCCGAGCTGGAGGACGGCCGCGCCCAGCTCGAGGAGGGCCGCGCGGAGCTGGAGACCGCCCGCGAGCAGCTCGAGGAGGGCCGGACCCAGCTGGAGGCCGGCCAGGCCGAGCTGGACGAGCAGGCCGATCAGCTGGCCACCGCCCAGGACGAGCTGGACGCCCAGGTCGAGGAGCTGGACGCCGGCGTCGCCGCCGGTCAGGTGCCCGCCCAGGCGGAGCAGGCCGCGCGTGCGGAGATCGCCGCGGGCCAGGAGCAGATCGACGCCGGGCGGGAGCAGCTGGACGCCGGCCAGGAGCAGCTGGACGCCAGCGCCGAGGAGCTGCAGGCCGGCGAGGACGAGCTGGCCGAGGGTGAGGCGACCCTCGAGGAGTCCGCCCCGGAGATCGAGGCCGGCGAGGAGGAGCTCGCGGCCGGCGCCCGGCTGGCCGAGATCACCGACGGCTTCCGGGTCGTCAACGCCGAGGGCACGGTCGCGCTGAGCCAGATCTCGGTCGCCGACGCCGAGGGCTTCATCCCGCCGGAGACCACCGAGGCGATCCAGCAGATCGGATCGGACCTGGAGTCCGAGGGCATCGCCGTCGACTTCTCCAAGGAGATCACCGACGACCTGTCCAGCCTGCTCGGCCCCGGTGAGGTCGTCGGCCTGGCCGTCGCCGCGGTGGTGCTGCTGGTCATGCTCGGCACCCTGGTCGCCGCCGGCCTGCCGATCCTGATGGCGCTGGTCGGCGTCGGCGTCGGCCTCACCGGCGCGCTCGCGCTGTCCCAGTGGTTCGACATGCAGTCGATCACCCCGGTGCTGGCGCTGATGCTGGGCCTGGCGGTCGGGATCGACTACTCCTTGTTCCTCATCAACCGACACCGCCAGCAGCTGCAGCAGGGCATGGACGTGCGCAGCTCCATCGCGCTGGCGGTGGGCACCTCCGGCAACGCGGTCACCTTCGCCGGCCTCACGGTGATCATCGCGCTGGCCGCTCTCACCCTCACCGGCATCCCGTTCCTGGGCGTGATGGGTCTGGTCGCCGCCGCCACGGTGGGCATCTCCGTGCTCGTCGCCATCACCCTCACCCCGGCGATGCTGGCGCTGATCGGTCAGCGGGTGCTGCCGCGCCGGGCCCGGGAGGGGCACGCCCGTCACCGGGAGAGCCAGCAGGCGCACGAGGCCGACACCGGGCGCGGTTGGGCCGCAGTGGTCCAGCGCCGTCCGTGGTGGGCGATCCTGGCGGTCCTGGCGATCGTGGCCGGGCTGGGTTACCCCACGGCGCAGCTGCGCCTCGGCCTGCCCGACGGCAGCAGCGAGCCGGCCGGCTCGACCGCCTACACCACCTACGACACCGTCCGCGAGGAGTTCGGTGCCGGCGCCAACGGCCCGGTGCTGGTCGTCGCCGAGCTCGACACCCCGGTGGCGGACGGCACCACCGCGCTGACCACCGCGCAGGCCGACCTGGCCGAGGAACTGATGGCCGTCGAGGGCGTGCAGCAGGTGCTGCCCGCCGGGGTCAACGAGGCCCGTGACGTGCTGGCCTTCCAGCTGCAGCCGGAGGGTGGGCCCGCGGAGGCCTCGACCGAGGACCTCGTCGACCGGTTGGGCACCGCGGTCGAGCAGATCGGCGCCGACCAGGACGCCACCCTGGGCCTGACCGGGCAGACGGTGGCCAACATCGACGTGTCCGAACGGCTGGCGGACGCGCTCCCGCTCTACCTGGTGGTGGTCGTCGGGCTGTCGCTGATCCTGCTGCTGCTGGTCTTCCGCTCCATCGTCATCCCGCTGCTGGCGACCGGCGGGTTCCTGCTCAGCATCGCCGCGGCCTTCGGTGCGGTGGTCTCGGTCTACCAGCTCGGTTTCGCCTCGAGCATCTTCGGGGTGAACGAGGCCGGGCCCATCCTGTCCTTCCTTCCCATCCTGCTGATCGGCATCCTGTTCGGGCTGGCGATGGACTACCAGGTCTTCCTGGTGTCCTCGATGCGCGAGGAGCACGTGCACGGCAAGGACGCGCGGACCGCGGTGGTCACCGGCTTCAACCACAGCGCCCGGGTGGTGACGGCCGCGGCCATCATCATGATCTCCGTCTTCGCCGGCTTCGTCTGGGCGCACCTGACGATGGTCCGGCCGATCGGGCTGGGCCTGGCCGTGGGTGTCCTCGTCGACGCCTTCCTGGTCCGGATGACACTGACCCCGGCGGTGATGTCGCTGCTCGGCGAGAAGGCCTGGTGGCTACCGCGCTGGCTGGACCGGATCCTGCCGGACGTGGACGTCGAGGGCGCCCAGCTGGAGCGGCAGCTCAGCGGCTCGGCCCCCGGTCAGGAGGAGGAGCCCTCCCCCAGCCGCTGACCCGCCGCCTGCAGCAGCGTCCGGGCGCCGGTCCGTGCCGCCTCGTCACCCTCGGTGACCTGGAGCGCGAACCGGCGCCCGTCGCGCTTGTGCACCACGATCCCGGTCAGCCCCGGCCCCACGATGTAGGCCGTGCGGTCCGGCAGCGCCCGCAGCCCTATCCCGCCCCAGGCCATCGGGTCCAGCTCCTGCACGTGCACCCCGGCCACCTGCCGGGCCGGCACCCGGGAGAGCGGCACCGGCAGCACCGCCGAGCGCACCCGCAGGCCGTCGGCGTCGACGCTGACCGTGATCCGTGACCAGGCCAGCGCCAGCACCCCGGGGAGCACCCCGGCGAGCAGCACCACGAGGATCAGCGACCACGTCTCGGAGCGCACCACCAGGAGCACCAGGACGGCCGTGAAGACGACGACCAGCCCCCACCCGATCACCCGCAGCGTGGTCGAGGCCACCTGTGTCGTCCACGGCTGCACCGGGCGCACGCCGCGGCCGCGGACCGGGCGCACCCGCGCACGTTCCGGGATCTGCTCGTCCAGCTCGGCCTGCGCCGGCCGCCGGGTGCCGTGCACCCGGTGTGCCACGACCGCGGCGGCAAGCGCCCCGGCCACCGCGAGCAGCGCCCACCACTGGCGCACCTGATCCGCCCCGACGACCTGCACCCGCCACAGGGTCAGCGCGTAGAGCAGCACCGCCCCCCAGGCCACCCCGGCGACCGCCGTCAGCAGCCACCGGCCCCACAGCGCCGGCACCACCCGCTGCAGCACCGAGGTGCCCGCCGCGGCGATGACGCACAGCACCGTGGCGCTGAGCACCACCGCGGTGAACCCGGGGCCGTCGGTGAAGCCGTCGGGCAGGTCCCCGCTCCAGTGGGTGGGCACCCGCGCCGGGGGTGACAGCACGGTCATCGCGACCAGCAGCACCGGCAGTGCCATGATCACCCAGAGTCCGGCCAGGGCACGGCGCATCGTCGAGGTCCTTTCGTCGTCCGGCACCCAGGGTATGCCGCCGCGACCGCTCCCCCAGACGTCACCGGAGCGCCGTCGCAGGTTCACGTGGTCGTCGCCGACCACGCCCCCGGGCCGCCGTAGGTTCGCAGGCAGGCGCGCTCGCCGCGATCCTCGCGGTCCGTGCCTGCCGTCCCCCCGCACCCTGCCGAAGGATCGACGTGAACGTCCCCACCCGCCGCAGCCTGCTCCCGCTGCTGAGCCCGTCCGCGCACGTGACCAACCGCAGCCCCGAGACGTGCCGCTACCGCTGCGGCGACCAGTGCGCCCAGCCGGTGCCCAACACCTCCGGGGCCACCTACTTCGGTGATGTCCTCGCCTCGTCGGTGCGCCGACGGGCACTGCTGCAGGGCGGCGCCGCCGGGGCAACCGCCCTGGGGCTGGCCTGGGGCACCGCGCAGCCGGCAGCCGCCGGGGGCGGGAAGGGGGGCAGGCCCGGCCTGGCCGGCTTCGTACCGATCGAGCCCACCCCCGCCGACGTCGACGACCTCGTCGTCCCCACCGGCTACACCTGGTCGCCGGTGATCTCCTGGGGCGACCCGGTCGAGGCCGGTGCCCCCGCCTTCGACGTGGACGCCCAGAGCGTCGAGGCCCAGAAGAAGCAGGCCGGCTACAACGCGGACTACCTGACGCTGCTGCGCGGTGGCCCGGGCAACAACAGCGCCACCCAGGCGCTCATCGTCTTCAACAACGAGTACACCAACCCCGAGCGGATGTTCCCCGGCTTCACCGGCACGCTCACGCCCGAGCAGGCCGAGATCGAGATGGCGGCGCACGGGATGACCATCGTGGAGGTCCGCCGCCAGGGTGCCTTCGCCCCGTGGACGGCACAGCCGGGCAGCGGACCGCGTGGGTCGCGTCGCGGTGCCCGCAACCGGCGCATCCACACCTGGACCCCGTTCACCGTGGACGGCCCGGCGGCCGGTGCCGCGTGGATGCGGACCAGCGCCGACCCGCAGGGCCGGACGGTCCTCGGCACGCTCAACAACTGTGCCGGCGGGGACACCCCCTGGGGCACCGTGCTCTCCGGCGAGGAGAACTTCCACCAGTACTTCAACGCCGACGGTGCCGAGGACGAGGGCCGCCGCCTGGAGCGCTACGGCATCACCACCTCCGGCCGTGGCTGGGAGCAGGCCGACCCCCGCTTCCGCCTCACCGAGGAGCCGAACGAGGTGAACCGCTTCGGCTGGATCGTCGAGGTCGACCCGCACGACCCGACCTCGACGCCGGTCAAGCACACCGCGCTGGGACGCTTCAAGCACGAGGGGGCGACCGTGCGGCTGGCCGCGGACGGACGGGCCGTCGCCTACATGGGCGACGACGAGCGCTTCGACTACGTCTACAAGTTCGTCTCCGCCGGCACCTACCGCGCGGGGGACCGGGCGCACAACATGACCCTGCTCTCGGAGGGCGACCTCTACGTCGCCCGGTTCACCGGCGACGGACTGGGGGACGACGAGTTCGACGGCACCGGCGAGTGGTTGCCGCTGGTCGTGGACGGCAGCTCACGGGTGCCCGGCATGGACGTCGCCGAGGTGCTGACCTGGACCCGTCTGGCGGCGGACCGGGTGGGCCCCACGGCGATGGACCGCCCCGAGGACGTGCAGCCGAACCCGCACACCGGCAAGGTCTACGTCGCGCTCACCAACAACACCCGGCGGGCGCCCAGCCAGATCGACGAGGCCAACCCGCGGGCCAACAACAAGCACGGGCACGTCATCGAGTGGACGGAGGCCGGTGGCGACGCCGCGGCGCTGACGTTCAGCTGGCGGATCGTGCTGATCGCCGGTCACCCCGACGACCCGAGCACCTTCTTCGACGGCTACGACCGGAGCCAGGTCAGCCCGATCAGCTGCCCGGACAACGTCGCCTTCGACGGTGACCCGGACCACCTGTGGATCTCCACGGACGGGGCGCCCGGCACCATCGGCACCTGCGACGGCATGTTCCTCATGCCCACCGCCGGCGAGGACCGCGGCAAGGTCCAGCAGTTCCTCTCGGTGCCCTCGGGCGCGGAGTGCTGCGGCCCGGTCGTCTCCTGGGACGAGCGGTCGGTGCTGGTCGCGGTCCAGCACCCGGGCGAGGGCAGCCAGAGCGCCTATCCCTACCTGGGCGACAGCGTGCCCCGGCCGGGCGTCGCGCACGTCTACCGCAGCAGGGGCTGACACCCAGGACCGCGAGTGCGGTCACCCTAGGAGGACCTCCATCGCCCCACAAAATGGTGAAGGTCCACCTCGGGTTAACACAATCCC
>NZ_JBJFZU010000009.1:0-50136 GCF_045032955.1 Serinicoccus shuyuelongi
CTCCCCCCCTCCCCCCCTCCCTCTCCCCCCCCCCCCCCCCCCCCCCACTCCCGAGGGGGCGAGCCTGTCAGCGCAGGTACTCGGGTGCCCGCTCCCGCCACATCGACCCCACGCCAAGGTAGGACCAGGCGGCCGGGATGGCGGCGATGACCAGCATCACCAGCGCGCCGGTCAGGTGGTCGTCCAGGACGGGGTTGGTGGTCGTGGGCAGCGAGGCGCCGTACATGAAGACGTACATCAGCGCGCCGCAGAGGGCGCCGATCCGCGCTCCCGCACCGCTCATCAGGGTGAGGCCGATGCCGAGCAGACCCAGCATGAACAGCACGTCGACGAGGACGTTGCCGGCCATCGGCTGGTAGAGGCCTGCCAGCGGTCCCTCGACGCCGGACAGGTAGCCCGTGGTCGGGCTCCCGCCGTTGACCCAGGCACGGTCGCCGGGGGTGGCGAAGCCCAGGCCGAAGACCTTGTCCAGGAACGCCCAGAGGAAGTAGAAGCCGAACGCCAGGCGGGTGACACCCAGCGCATACCCGCCCAGTGTGGGGAGCAGGTGCCGCTCGTCGTCGTGGACGGTGGTGTCGAGCTCGTGGGTGTGTGCTGTACGGGTCGTCATGTCAGCCAGCTCCTTCGTGGGTCTCAGATGGATGATCCACCTTCAGGATGCCGCGCTACGACGATGGTGAGTAGAGGCTGGGGTCCGGTCCCCGCCGGGACCTTGGTCCCGACCTCCGGCGCTCAGGCGGAGCGGTCGGCGACGCCGTCGACCAACGCCATCAGTGCGTCCACCGCCGGGCCCTGCGGCAGCTCGGCCAGCGCACCACGGGCCCGTGCCGCCACCCTGGCGGTGTGCTCGCGGGCCTGCCCCATGGCCCGGTGGCCGCGCAGCAGGGCCAGCGCCTCGTCCAGCTCGGCGGGGTCCTCGATCGGGCCCCGGGTGAGCTCCAGCAGGCGGGCGTCGGCCGGGTCCGTGCTGGTGCGGGCGTAGAGCACCGGCAGCGTCGCCTTGCCCTCGCGCAGGTCGGTGCCGGGCGTCTTGCCGGAGGCGTCCGCCTCGGAGGCGACGTCGAGCAGGTCGTCCGCCAGCTGGAAGACCACCCCCAGCTGCTCGCCGAACTCGGTCAGGGTGCGGACGGTCCCCTCGTCGCAGCCGCCGAACATGGCCCCGTAGCGGGCCGCGGTCGCGATCAGCGCGCCGGTCTTGTCCGCCAGGATGCCCAGGTATGCCGCGACCGCCTCGTCGCTGCCGACCGTGGGCTGCCGGTCGTCCCGGATCTGGCCCGCGCACAGCCGGATGAAGGTCTCCGCCTGGATGCGGACCGCGTCGGCCCCCAGGCCGGCGACCACCGCCGAGGCGGTGCCGAAGAGCAGGTCGCCGACGAGGATCGCCGTCGCGTTGCCGTAGCGCGCGTTGGCGCTCTCGACCCCTCGGCGCAGCTCCGCCTCGTCCATCACGTCGTCGTGGTAGAGCGAGGCCAGATGGGTGAGCTCCACCCCGACGGCGGCGTCCACGACGTCGTCGTTCCAGCCCTGGCCGACCTCGCTGGCCAGCAGCGTCAGCAACGGCCGGAACCGCTTGCCGCCCGCTCGGGCCAGGTGCGCGTTCGCCTCCGCCACGAACGGGTCGCCGTGGTCGACGACCTGCTCCAGCCGGACCGCGACCCGCGTCATACCCTCGCCGACACGGGCGCTCAGCGCCGCGTCGGCGCCGGGGAGGACGGGATCGTTCACCGCAGGAACGCCGCGGTGTTCTGCGCCAGGTCGAGGAGGGGGGACGGCATGACGCCCAGGGCCAGGGTGATCGCCACCCCGACCAGGATCGCGACCGAGGTCATCCAGGAGGGGCGCGCCACGACGGTGTCACCGGTCCGCTCCCCCAGCCACATGAGCACGACGACCTTGAAGTAGATGTAGGCGGTCACCGCGCTGGCCAGCACACCGACCACCGCCAGCCACGCCCAGCCCTGGCTGACCGCCGCCGAGAACACCGCGAACTTGCCGGTGAAGCCGGAGGTCAGCGGGATGCCCGCGAAGGCCATCATCAGGAAGGTGAAGGCTGCGGCCACCCAGGGCGAACGGCTCGCCAGCCCGGACCACTGGTCCACCTGGGTGGCCTCGGTGCCGGAGGAGCGCACCAGGGCCACGATGGCGAAGGCGGGGATGGTCATGAAGCCGTAGGTCGCCAGGTAGAAGATCGTGCTGGACAGGCCGGCCTGGTCCAGCGCCAGCACGCCGGTGAGGATGAAGCCGGCGTGCGCGATCGAGGAGTAGGCCAGGATCCGCTTGATGTCGGTCTGCACGATCGAGAGCAGCGCACCGACCACCATGGACAGCACGGCCACCACGGCGAGCACCGGCTGCCACTCCAGCCGGGCCCCCTCGACGGCCACGTAGAGCACCCGGAGCATGGCCCCGAAGGCGGCCACCTTGGTGCAGGCGGCCATGAAGCCGGTGACCGGTGTCGGGGCACCCTGGTAGACGTCCGGGGTCCACGCGTGGAAGGGCACGGCGCCGACCTTGAAGAGCAGACCGACGACGACCAGCAGCACGCCGGGGACGAGCAGCCCGTCCATCCCGACGTTGCTGCCGACCGCGGCGGCGATGTCGGCGAAGCGCATCGAGCCCGCGTAGCCGTAGAGCAGCACCGCGCCGAAGAGGAAGAACGCCGAGGAGAAGCTGCCCAGCAGGAAGTACTTGAGCGACGCCTCCTGGGAGAGCAGCCGGCGGCGCCGGGCCAGCCCGCACAGGATGTAGAGGGGCAACGACAGGATCTCCAGCGCCACGAAGAGCAGCAGCAGGTCGTTGGCCGAGACGAAGAGCAGCATGCCGCCGACCGACATCAGCGTCAGCGGGTAGACCTCGGTCGTGGTGGCGCCGACCCGGGTGGCGAAGCTCTCCTCCGCCGACCCCGGCGTCGAGACGCCGGACTGGGTGAAGGCGTCCGGCTGGCTGCCGCCGAAGCGCTCGCTCATCACCAGCATGCCCAGGATCGCCAGCAGCAGCACCAGGCCCTGCAGCAGCAGCGCCGGGCCGTCCAGGGCCACCGTCTCGGCGGCGGTCACCCCCTGGTGGTCCCGACCCAGCACCACCAGGGCGACGAAGGCCAGCACCAGGGTCGCCACCGAGAGCGGGACCTGCACGGCATACCGGGTGGTGCGGGAGGCGAAGCCCTCCACCGTGACACCTACCAGCCCACCGACGAAGACGATGATCATCGGCAGCAGCGCCGTGTAGTTGATGTCCGGCGCGACGAACATGGAGCCACCCATCAGTGGTCACTCCCCTCGGTGGTGTGGTGGGGCGTGGCGGTGTCGACCGCCGGTGCCGGGTCGCTGACGCCCACGATCTGCAGCGTCTGCTGCACGGCGGGCTCGAGCAGGTCGATGACCGGCTTCGGGTAGAAGCCGAGGACCAGGAAGGCGGCGATGATCGGGGCGACCACCCACTTCTCCCGTCGGCCCATGTCGGGTATGCCCTCGACCTCGGGTCCGACCGGCTTCGGTCCGGTGGCGATCTTCTGGTACATCACCAGGATGTAGACCGCCGCCAGGATCACCCCGACGGCCGCGATGACGGCCAGCCACGGGTGCCTCTCGAAGGTGCCGACGATGACCAGGAACTCGCTCACGAAGGAGTTGAGGCCCGGCAGCGCCAGCCCGGACAGACCGGCCACCAGCAGCGAGCCGGCGATCAGCGGGGTGACGCGCTGCCAGCCGCCGAAGTCGCGCAGGTCACGGGACCCGCGCCGGACGATGAGCATCCCGGCGATGAGGAACAGCCCGGCCGTGGTGAAGCCGTGGTTGACCATGTAGAGCGTCGCACCGGTCTGGCTCACCGTGGTGAAGGCGAAGATGCCCAGCACGATGAAGCCGAAGTGGCTGATCGAGGTGTAGGAGATCAGCCGGAGCATGTCCGTCGAGCCGATGGCCAGGAACGCCCCGATGAAGAGCGAGAGCAGCGCCAGCGTCAGGATCGCCGGGGTGAACCACTGGCTGGCCTCCGGGAAGAGGGTCAGGCAGAAGCGGATCATCCCGTAGGTGCCGACCTTGTCGAGCACGCCGACCAGCAGCACCGAGGTGGCCGGTCGGGCCTGCTCGGCGGCCAGCGGCAGCCAGCTGTGCACCGGCCACATCGGCGCCTTGATCGCGAAGGCGATGAAGAAGCCGAGGAACAGCCAGCGGCCTGCCTCCACCGACAGGTCCAGCCCGGTCAGGTTCGACAGCAGGAAGCCGTCGGTGCCGCGCGGTCCGGCGAGGTAGACACCGATCACCGCGACCAGCATGACCAGCCCGCCGACCAGGGAGTAGAGCAGGAAGGTGGTGGCCGCCTTGGCGCGGCGGGTGCCGCCGAACATCCCGATCAGGAAGTAGACCGGGATCAGCATGACCTCGAAGAAGACGTAGAACAGGAAGACGTCGACGGCCGCGAAGACGCCGATCATCATCGAGCTCAGGGCCAGCATGAGGGCGAAGTAGGTGTGCTGCCGTCGCCCGGCGGCCGGGACGTCGTCCCAGGCGGCCGCGATGCAGATCGGCACCAGCACCAGCCCGAGCAGGATCATCGACAGCGAGATGCCGTCGACGCCCACCGCGTAGGAGACGCCGAACTGCGGGATCCAGGAGTAGACCTCGGTGAGCTGGAAGGGCTCCTCGGTGGTGCCGCCGCCGAACCGGAACTGGGTGGCGGTGAGCACACCCACGGTCAGCGTGAGCAGCGAGGTGCCGAGCGCCACCGGGCGCACCAGCGAGCTCTCCTTGGGCAGCAGGGCCACCACGAGCGCCCCCACCAGGGGCAGCACGAGAAGAGTGGTCAGCCAGGGGAAGGTCATCACTGGATCACCCAGACAGCGCCGAGAATGACGACGACGCCGAGCAGCATCGCCAGGGCATAGGAGCGGACGAAGCCGTTCTGCGTCCTCCTCAGGAGGCCGGACACACCGGTCAGCGTCGAGGTCGTGCCGCCGGAGACGGCACCCTCGACCAGCACCTCGTCGGCCTCGACCATGGTGGAGACCAGGCCCCGGGTCGGGCCGGTGAAGAGGGCCTCGTTGACGTCGTCCTGGTAGAGGTCGCGACGGGCCGCCCGGGTCAGGACGTTGCCCTGCGGTGCGGTCACCGGCACGTCGTCACGGCCGAAGCGCAGCCACGCGAGGGCGACGCCGGCCGCCATCAGCAGGAACGCGAGCACCTGGATCGCCAGCACCGGGAGCAGCGGCTCCCCGTGCTCGGCGTGGCCGAAGACGGGCTCCAGCCAGCCGGTGAGGATGCCGGTCGGGTAGAGCACGAGACCCAGCACCAGGGAGCCGAGGGCGAGCACCATCATCGGGACCGTCATCGTCAGCGGCGACTCGTGCGGGTGCGCGTCGACGTCGTCGCTCCAGCGGGCCTTGCCGTGGAAGGTCATGAAGAACAGCCGGGACATGTAGAAGGCGGTCAGCCCGGCACCCAGCAGCGCGACCAGGCCGAAGACCCAGCCCTGCCACCCCTCGGCCGCGAAGGCGGTCTCGATGATGTAGTCCTTGGAGTACCAGCCGGCGGTGAACGGGAAGCCGATGATCGCCAGCCAGCCGGCGCCGAAGGTCAGCCAGGTGATCTTGATCTCCGTGCTGAGCGCACCGAAGCGGCGCATGTCGACCTTGTTGTTCATGGCGTGCATGACCGACCCGGCCCCCAGGAACATGTTCGCCTTGAAGAAGCCGTGCGTCACCAGGTGGAAGATTGCGTAGATGTAGCCGGCCGGTCCGAGCCCGACGGCCAGCATCATGTAGCCGATCTGGGACATGGTGGAGGCGGCCAGCGCCTTCTTGATGTCGTCCTTGGCGCAGCCGACGACCGCCCCGTAGACCAGGGTGATGGTGCCGACGACGGCGACCACCAGCCGGGCGTCCGGGGTCAGGTCGTAGATGGCCTGCGAGCGGGCGATCAGGTACACACCGGCGGTGACCATGGTCGCTGCGTGGATCAGCGCGGAGACCGGCGTCGGGCCGGCCATCGCGTCTCCCAGCCAGCTCTGCAGCGGGAACTGCGCCGATTTGCCGCAGGCACCCAGCAGCAGTGCCAGCCCGATCAGCGTCAACGTCAGGTCGCCCGCCCCGCCGGCCGCGCCGTGCACGGTGGCGAAGTCCAGCGCCCCGAAGGTCGCCAGCATCAGCGCCATCGCGGTGATCAGGCCGACGTCACCGACCCGGTTCACCACGAACGCCTTGTTGGCGGCCGAGGCGTACTCCGGGTTCCAGTTCCAGAACCCGATGAGCAGATAGGAGGCCAGGCCCACGCCCTCCCAGCCGACGAACATCAGCAGGTAGGAGTCGGCCAGCACCAGGATCAGCATCGCCGCCACGAACAGGTTGAGGTAGGCGAAGAACCGGCGCTTGTCCGGGTCGTGCTCCATGTAGCCCAACGAGTAGACGTGGATCAGGCTGCCGACGAAGGTGATCAGCATGACGAAGGCCAGCGACAGCGGGTCCAGCAGCAGACCGGCGTGCAGGCTCAGCTCACCGACGCTCACCCAGTCCCAGAGCGGGACCGACATCGCCCGATCCTCCCCGGGCATACCGGCCAGCTGGACGATGATGGCGGCGCCGACGCCGAAGCTGGCCCAGGACAGGCCGGTGGCCAGCCCGGGACCCCAGCGGTCGGTGGCGCGGCCACCGAGCAGCAGGATCGCGGCACCGGCGAGCGGCAGCGCGACGAGCAACCAGCCGAGGGCGGAGATGCCCACGGCCTCGGTGGCCCGCACCGCGCTCGGGTCGGCGAGCGCCAGACCGGCACCGGCCAGCCCGTGACTCAGGTCGTGCACAGACACGAGCGCTCCTTTACAGCTTCAGCAGGTTGGCGTCGTCGACCGAGGCCGAGCGACGGGCACGGAAGATGGACATGATGATCGCCAGCCCGACGACGACCTCGGCGGCGGCCACGACCATGACGAACAGGGCGTACACCTGACCGTCGAGGCTGCCGTGGATCCGGGCGAAGGTGACCAGCGCCAGGTTGCAGGCGTTCAGCATGAGCTCGATGCCCATGAAGACGATGATCGTGTTGCGGCGGATCAGCACCGTGATGCTGCCGATCGCGAAGAGCACGACCGACAGGTAGATGTAGGACTCCAGCCCCATCAGCGCTCACCCCTCTCGTCCTCGGGCAGGTCCGTCTGCCCGGTCCCTGCGGTCCCGCCGTCGCCGTCGACCGTGGCGTTGGTCCCGCGGGGCAGGTCCTCGGCACTCTGGTCGCCGGGGGGCTCCCCCGCCGCGGTGGCGGTGCTCTGGGCGAGCCGGTATGCCGCCGGGTCGGTGACCTGGCCGCGGGCCACCAGCACCCGGGGCACGGACTCCTCGATCGGGCTCCCGTCCGGGGCCAGAGCCCAGGTGTCGGCCGCGTTGTGCCGGGCGTAGACACCGGGGTTGGGCTTGCCGGCCAGCCACTGGCCGGAGCGGACGCGCTCCTGCGACATCTCGCGCTGGGTACGCCGCGGGGTCAGCCGCTCGCGGTGGGCGAGCACCATGGCCCCCATCACCGCGACCACCAGCAGCACCCCGAGGGTCTCGAAGGTCAGCACCTGGCGCTCGAAGATCTCCCGCGCCAGCGCGGTGACGGTACCCTCGGCCTGCACGGTGTCCAGGCCCACGGCCTGCGGCCAGGAGACCCGGCTCAGGCCGTAGACGGACCCCGCCGCCAGCAGCGCGCCGAGGCCGAAGGCCCACACCCGCTGCCCGCGCAGGGTCTCCACCAGGGAGTCCGAGGCGTCGACACCGACCAGCATGACGACGAAGAGGAAGAGCATCATCACGGCGCCGGAGTAGACGAAGATCTGGATGATCCCGACGAACTCGGCCTGCTGGACGATGTAGATGACGCCGAGGCTGATCATCGTGGTGGCCATCGACATGGCCGCGTGCACGGCCTTGCGGGCGAAGAGCAGGCCCATGGCCCCCAGCACCGCGACCGCGGCGAGCAGCCAGAACAGGCCGACCTCCAGCCCGTCGATCGTCTGTGGGGTCACGACCGGGCCTCCGGGCCGTGGTCACCCTCGCCCGCCGCGGCGTCGCCGTCCTGCGCGTGCTGGTGGGCCTCGACGTACTCCCGCTGCCCCTGGGTGGCGCCGGTGACCTTGCCGAGGTAGTAGTCCCGCTCCTCCATGCCGTCGGCCATCGGGAACGGCGGCTCGAGCATGTCCGGGCGGCGCGGCGCCAGCAGCTGGTGCTTCTCGTAGATGAGCGGTGCCCGCTCGGAGTCGGCCAGCTCGTACTCGTTCGTCATCGTCAGCGCCCGGGTGGGGCAGGCCTCGATGCACAGGCCGCAGAAGATGCAGCGCAGGTAGTTGATCTGGTAGACGCGGCCGTAGCGCTCACCCGGGGAGAACCGGGCGGCGTCGGTGTTGTCCGCACCCTCGACGTAGATCGCGTCCGCCGGGCACGCCCAGGCGCACAGCTCGCAGCCCACGCACTTCTCCAGCCCGTCCGGGTGCCGGTTCAGCTGGTGACGACCGTGGAAGCGGGTCGCCGTCGGACGCTTCACCTCCGGGTACTCCTGGGTCGGCACCTTGCGGAACATGGTGCCGAAGGTGACCCCGAACCCGGCGACCGGGGCGAAGAACTGGGCCAGCAGGCCCGGCTCCTTCTTGCCCCCGTCGGGGTCGCCGGACCCGGCACGCTCGGGTGCGGCGGCGGGGGTGCGGCGCGCTGCCTCGTCGGTCGGCTCGGTGTGCTCAGCCACGGGGCTCCTTCGGGTCGTCGGTGGTCGTCGGTTCGGCGGTCCCGCCGGGCACGGTCACCGCGGCGGCCTGCTCCAGGCCGGGCCGCGGCTCGACCAGCCGCTGGCCGGGCATCGGCGGCACAGGGTACCCGTCGGCGAAGGGGTCGATCTCTTCCGGGACCTCCCGGGACCGTTCCCGCTCCTCGGCTCGGCGCTGGGCATACCGGTCCCAGAGCAGGATGCCGAGCAGCACGAACAGCCCGATCCCGGCCAGCGTGACCACGGTCACCCAGCGGCCCTCGCCGAAATAGCCCTCCTGGGCGGAGCGGATCAGCACCACCGCGACCACCCAGACCAGCGACAGCGGGATGAGGATCTTCCACCCCAGCGCCATGAACTGGTCGTAGCGGACGCGGGGCAGCGACCCACGGACCCAGACGTAGAAGAAGATGAAGCCCCACATCTTGGCGGTGAACCAGAGCAGGCCCCACCAGCCCTGGTCGAACATCCCGTCACCGATGAGGGTGATCGGCCAGGGCGCGTGCCACCCGCCGAGGAAGAGCGTGGTCGCCAGCGCCGAGACGGTGAACATGTTGATGTACTCACCGAGGAAGAACATGCCGAACTTCATCGAGGAGTACTCGGTGTGGAACCCGCCGCCGAGCTCGCCCTCGCCCTCGGCCAGGTCGAACGGCAGCCGGTTGGTCTCACCGATCATCGTGATGACGTAGACCACGAAGCTGAAGAAGAGCGGCACGATGTACCACAGCTGGATGCCGAGCACCGTGGTCTGCTGCTGGGCGGCGACGATCTGGCTGGTCGACATGGACCCGGCGTAGAGGAAGACCGCGACCAGGGACAGGCCCATCGCGATCTCGTAGGAGATGACCTGGGCCGTGGAGCGCAGGCCACCGAGCAGCGGGTAGGTCGAGCCGGAGGACCAGCCGGCCAGCACGAAGCCGTAGGCGGAGACACCGGCCACCGCCAGCACCAGCAGCACCGCGACCGGGGTGTCGGTCAGCTGCAGCGGGGTGGTGTGCCCGAACATCCGCACGTCCCCGCCCATCGGGATGATGGCGAAGGACACGAACGCCAGCGAGGCCACGATCAGCGGCGCGGCGTAGAACATCACCTTGTCCGCGCCCTTGGGGGTGACGTCCTCCTTGAGGAAGAGCTTGATCCCGTCCGCGGTGGTCTGCAGGATGCCCAGCGGACCGAGCCGGTTGGGGCCGGGCCGCTGCTGCATCTGGCCGATGACGCGCCGCTCGAACCAGATCACGATGACCACGGAGATCATCACGTAGACGAACAGCAGGAAGGCCTTGAACAGCGACAGCCACCACGGGGTGTCACTGAAGTCGGCGACCGGCAGGTCGCTGCTCATCGCCAGCGGGGCGCCGCTGGCGAGCAGCTCGGGGTATGCCGTCAGGACGCTCATGCCTCACCTCGCGGGGTGTCGCTACGGACCGGTGCGGCGGACAGCCCGACCACGGCGCCGGCCTCGACGCCGAGGCTGGACCGGACGGCGGAGCCGACGGAGTTGGTCGGGACCCACACGACGCCGTCGTGCATCGGGGTGGTCGTCACCGGCAGCGTGATGGTGCCCCGGGCGGTGGACAGCACCACCTCGTCCCCGTCCCGGACGCCCAGCCCGAGGGCGGTCCCGGCCGAGATCCGCGCGCGGGCCTCGTGCGCGGTGCCGGCCAGGAAGGGCTCGCCGTCCTGCAGCGCACCGGCGTCGAGCAGGTGGTGCCAGGTCGCCAGCACGGCCTCCCCCGCGCCGGGCGAGGCGGGCACCGGGACCGGCACCTGCGGCGCGGCGGCGCGGGTCCCGGACCAGCGGTCCAGCCCGGTGAGCTCGTGCCGGACCTCGGTGACCGTCCCGGTCCGCAGCGGCACGTCCATCGCGGCCGCCAGGCGGTCCAGCACGACGTGGTCGGAGACGGCAGGGCTGTCGATCGCCCGCTCGAAGGGGCGCAGGCGGCCTTCCCAGGTGACGAAGGCGCCGGCCTTCTCCTGGTGCGGGGCCACCGGCAGGATGACGTCGGCGAACTCGTGCACCGCGTTCTCGCGGACCTCCAGGGAGACCACGAAGGCGCGGGCCAGGGCCCGGCGGGCCAGCTCGGGGTCGGGCAGGTCGTCGATCTCCAGGCCACCGACGAGCAGCGCCCCGATCTGGCCGTCCGCCGCGGCGGACAGGATGGCGCCGAGGTCCCGGCCCGGGGTGGCGGGCAGCACGGTGGGCTGCACGCCCCAGCGGGCGGCGACCTCGCCGCGGGCCTGCTCGTCGGCGACCGGGCGGCCACCGGGCAGCAGGTTGCCGAGGGCACCGACGTCGACCGCGCCCCGCTCACCGGCACGGCGCGGCACCCAGGCCAGCGCGGCGCCGGTGGAGGCGGCCAGGGCGTGCGCGGCGCTCAGCGCGCCGGGGGTGCCGGCCAGCCGCTCGCCGACCAGGATCACCGAGTCGGCGGTCAACGACTCCGCCGCGCCACGGTAGGTGTCGACCTCCAGGTCCTCGTGCCGGCCGCCGAGGGCGGTCAGCACCTCGGCCTCGGTGCCCGGTGCCGAGGACAGACACGTGCCCCCCAGCTTCTCCAGGCCCCGGGTCAGGAACGGCGCCACCGCAAAGACCGTGGTCCCGCGGGCCCGCATCGCCTTGCGCAGGCGCAGGAAGACGATCGGGCTCTCCTCCTCGGGCTCCAGCCCGACGAGCAGCACCGAGGAAGCGTGCTCCAGGTCGGCGTAGCTGACGTCCCGGCGCCCGGCGACGGCGGCGGCCAGGAAGTCCGCCTCCTCCGCGCTGTGCGGCCGGGCCCGGTGATCGATGTCGTTGGTGCCGAGCGCCACCCGCGCGAACTTGGCGTAGGCGTAGGCGTCCTCCACGCCGACCCGGCCACCGGGCAGCACCCCGACACCTGAGCCGGCGGCGTGCGCGGCCAGGCCGGCCGCCGCGGCGGAGTAGGCGGCGCGCCAGGAGGTGACGGCATACTCCCCGTCCTCACCGCGGACGACGGGGTCGTGCAGACGGTCCGGCAGGGTCGGGTAGGTGAAGGCCCAGCGACCCTTGTCGCAGTTCCACTCCTCGTTGACCTCGGGGTCGTTCAGCGCCATCCGGCGCAGCACGGAACCGCGGCGGTGGTCGGTACGGATCGAGCACCCGGAGGCGCAGTGCTCGCACACGCTCTGCGTGGAGACCAGGTCGAAGGGCCGGGAGCGGAAGCGGTAGGCGGCGCCGGTGAGGGCGCCGACCGGGCAGATCTGCACCGTGTTGCCGGAGAAGTAGCTCTTGAACGGCTTCTCCTCGTAGATGCCGACCTGCTGCAGCGCCCCGCGCTCGATCAGCGCGATGAAGGGGTCGCCGGCGATCTGGTCGGAGAACCGGGTGCACCGGGCGCACAGCACGCAGCGCTCACGGTCCAGCAGCACCTGGCTGGAGATGTTGACCGGCTTGGGGAAGGTCCGCTTGACGTCCTCGAAGCGGGAGGTCGGGCGGCCGTCGGACATGGCCTGGTTCTGCAGCGGGCACTCGCCGCCCTTGTCGCAGACCGGGCAGTCCAGCGGGTGGTTGATGAGCAGCAGCTCCATCACCCCGGTCTGGGCCTTGTCGGCCACCTCGGAGGTGTGCTGGGTGCGGACCACCATGCCCGGCGAGACCGCGATGGTGCAGGAGGCCTGCGGCTTGGGCATCGTCTTGAGGTTGCCCTCGCGGTCGGGGGTAGCCACGTCCACCAGGCACTGGCGGCAGGCGCCCACCGGCTCCAGCAGCGGATGGTCGCAGAAGCGGGGGATGTGCACCCCCACCTCCTCGGCGGCCCGGATCACCAGGGTGCCTTCGGGCACCGACACCGGCACCTCGTCGATGGTCACCTCGACCATCTTCACGTCCGGATCGGCCTGCTGATCGGAGGACGCACGGCCCTCGACGTTCACGCTCATGCGGGCTGGCTCTCCTTCGCGAAGAGGGTGTTGCGGTCGGGCGGGAAGAGCTCCTGCCAGGGGGTGTGCATCCCCTGCTCGAACTCCTCACGGAAGTACTTGATGCCGGAGGTGACCGGGCTGGTGGCGCCGTCACCCAGGGCGCAGAAGCTGCGACCCAGGATGTTGTCGCAGATGTCGTCCAGCTTCTCGATGTCGCCGGGGCGTCCCTGGCCGGCCTCCAGCCGGGCCAGGATCTGCTTCAGCCAGAAGGTGCCCTCCCGGCACGGGGTGCACTTGCCGCAGGACTCGTGGGCGTAGAAGTCGGTCCACCGGGAGACCGCACGGACCACGGAGACCGTCTCGTCGAAGATCTGCAGCGCGCGGGTGCCCAGCATCGAGCCCTCCGCGGCCACCGACTCGAAGTCCAGCGGGACGTCCAGGTGGGCGTCGGTGAAGATCGGCGTGGAGGAGCCGCCCGGGGTCCAGAACTTCAGCGCCCGGCCGCCGCGCATCCCGCCGGCCATCTCGAGCAGCTCCCGCAGGGTGATGCCCAGCGGGGCCTCGTACTGCCCGGGCCGCTCGACGTGACCGGAGAGGCTGAAGAGCCCGAAGCCCTGCGACTTCTCGGTGCCCATGCCGGCGAACCAGTCGGCGCCGTGCAGCACGATGCCGGGGACGCTGGCGATGCTCTCGACGTTGTTGACGACGGTGGGCCGGGCGTACAGGCCGGCGACCGCGGGGAACGGCGGCTTGAGCCGCGGCTGACCACGGCGCCCCTCCAGCGAGTCCAGCAGCGCCGTCTCCTCACCGCAGATGTAGGCCCCGGCCCCGGCGTGCACGGTGATGTCCAGGTCGAAGCCGGTGCCCAGCACGTCCTTGCCGAGGTAGCCGGCCGCATACGCCTCCTCGACGGCGCGCATCAGCCGTCGGTAGACGTGCACGATCTCGCCCCGCAGGTAGATGAAGGCGTGGTTGCAGCCGATCGCGAACGAGGTGATGATCATCCCCTCGATCAGGAAGTGCGGGGTGGCCAGCATCAGCGGGGTGTCCTTGCAGGTGCCCGGCTCGGACTCGTCGGCGTTCACCACCAGGTAGCGGGGGCCCCCGTCCGGCGGCGGCAGGAAGCCCCACTTCATCCCGGTCGGGAAGCCGGCGCCGCCACGACCACGCAGGCCGGACTCCTTGGCCGAGGCCACGAGGTCGGCGGGGTCCATCTCCAGGGCCTTGCGCAGCCCCTGGTAGCCCTCGTGCTGCTCGTACGTCTCCAGCGTCCAGGACCGTTCGGCGTCCCAGAAGGCCGACAGGATCGGCGTCAGCTGTGTGCTCACGAGTCCTCTCCCTCCCTGCTCGTGGTGGTCTCGTCGACGTCCTTGACGCCCTCGGAGGTCGGGATCTCGTCCGCCTCCCGCGCGTCGGCGTCCTTCGAGTCGTGCAGTCCGGCGGACAGGCCACCGGCCTTGCCCTCGGGGGTCGCCTCGGACGAGGTCTGCGACTCCGGCCGAGGGGCGGTCCAGCCCCGTTCCTTGGCCAGCAGGGTCCCGCGCAGCGAGGCGTGCCCGGCGCCGGGACCCTCGTCCGCGAGGCCGTCGGTGAAGCCGGCCAGCACCCGGGAGACCTGCTTGAAGGTGCAGACCCGGGACGGGCCACGGGTGGGGGTGACGACGCCGCCGACCCGCAGGGTGTCGACCAGCTTCTTGGTCGACTCCGGCGTCTGGTCGTCGAAGAACTCCCAGTTGACCATCACCACCGGCGCGAAGTCGCAGGCCGCGTTGCACTCCACCCGCTCCAGGGTGATCTTGCCGTCCTCGGTGGTCTCGTCGTGGCCGACCCCGAGGTGCTCGCTGACCTCGTCGAAGATCTGGTCGCCGCCCATGATCGCGCAGAGGGTGTTGGTGCAGACGCCGACGGTGTACTCACCGTTCGGGTGCCGCTTGTACTGGGTGTAGAACGTCGCGACACCGCTGACCTCCGCGGTGGACAGCTCCAGCAGCTCCGCGCACAGCTCGACGCCGCGACCGGTGACGTAGCCGTCCACCGACTGCACCAGGTGCAGCATCGGCAGCAGCGCGGACCGCTTCTGCGGGTAGCGGGCGATGATCTGGGCGCTCTCCGCCGTCAGCCGGGCGAGCACGTCCTCGGGGTAGGACTCGTCCGAGGCGTGCAGCGGGGTGTGGTGGTGCAGGGGGCCGTGGTCGTCGTGACCGGGCACGCTGTGGTGGACGCGCCGCTCGGTGGCCTCCTCGAGCTGGCTGCGCATGTCCTCCTGCTCGTGCTGGCTCATCGGTCCACTCCTCCCATCACCGGGTCGATCGAGGCGACCGCGACGATCACGTCGGCGACCAGGCCGCCCTCGGACAGCGCCGAGGCGGCCTGCAGGTTGTTGAAGCTCGGGTCGCGGAAGTGGACCCGGTAGGGACGGGTGCCGCCGTCGGAGACCGCGTGCACCCCGAGCTCGCCCTTCGGCGACTCGACGGCCGCGTAGGCCTGGCCCGGCGGCACCCGGAAGCCCTCGGTGACCAGCTTGAAGTGGTGGATCAGGGACTCCATCGACTCACCCATGATCTCCCGGATGTGGTCCAGGCTGTTGCCCTGGCCGTCCGCGCCGACCGACATCTGCGCCGGCCAGGCGATCTTGCGGTCGGCGACCATCACCGGCTCGCCCTGGCTGGCACGCAGCCGCGCGATGCCCTGCTCGGCGATACGGATGGACTGCCAGATCTCGTCCAGCCGGATGCAGAGGCGGCTGTACGCGTCCATGTCGCGCCGGGTGATGACGTCGAAGTCGTAGGTCTCGTAGCCGCAGTAGGGCTCGTCCTTGCGCAGGTCGTGCGGCAGCCCGGTGGAGCGCAGGATGGGGCCGGTGACCCCGAGCGCCATGCACCCGGCGAGCGACAGGTAGCCCACGTCGACGGTCCGGCCCTTGAGCACCGGGCTCTCCAGCAGCAGCTTCTCCAGCTCGCTGACGCCGCGGCGCAGCTGCGGCAGCTCCTCCTCGAGCAGGTCGAGGTGCTCGGGCAGCACGTCCTGGGCGACCCCGCCCGGACGGACGTAGGCGTGGTTCATCCGCAGCCCGGAGGCCGCCTCCAGGAAGCGCAGCACCCGCTCGCGCTCGCGGAAGCCGATCGTCATGACGGTCGTGGCGCCGAGCTCCATCCCGCCGGTCGCCAGCGCGATGAGGTGCGAGCCGATCCGGTTCAGCTCCATCGTCAGCACCCGGATGTCGCTGGCCCGGGTCGGGATCTGGTCGGTGATGCCCAGCAGCTTCTCGATCGCCAGGCAGTAGGCGGTCTCGTTGAAGATGGGGGTGAGGTAGTCCATCCGGGTGACGAACGTGGTGCCCTGCACCCAGGTGCGGAACTCCATGTTCTTCTCGATGCCGGTGTGCAGGTAGCCGATGCCGGCCCGCGCCTCCCGCACCGTCTCGCCGTCCAGCTCGAGGATGAGCCGGAGCACCCCGTGGGTGGAGGGGTGCTGCGGGCCCATGTTCACCACGATGCGCTCGGCACCGAGGTCCGCCACGTCCCGGGCGATCTCGTCCCAGTCCCCGCCGGCGGCGGTGAAGACGGCGTCGCCGTCGGGATCGGAGGTCGGGCCGCCCTCGGCGTACAGGTCGGTGGGCAGGCCCTCGTCGGGGCTCTCGTCGTGCGTGGTGGTCGCCATCAGCGGTAGCTCCTGCGCTGGTCGGGGGCCGGGATGCTCGCTCCCTTGTACTCGACCGGGATGCCGCCGAGCGGGTAGTCCTTGCGCTGCGGGTGCCCCGGCCAGTCGTCGGGCATGAGGATGCGGGTCAGGCCCGGGTGACCCTCGAAGACGATGCCGAACATGTCCCAGGTCTCGCGCTCGTGCCAGTCGTTGGCCGGGTACACGGAGACGATCGAGGGGATCCGGGGGTCCTCGTCTGGGCAGGTCACCTCGACCCGGACGCGACGCACCCCGTGGGTGATCGACTGGAAGTGGTATGCCGCGTGCAGCTCGGCACCGGTCTGCTCCGGCCAGTGCACGCCGGAGACGCCGGTGCACACCTCGAAGCGGAGGCGGGGCTCGTCGCGCAGCGGCGTGATCAGGGCCAGCAGGTGGTCGCGGTGCACCTGCAGGGTGAGCTCGCCACGGTCGACGACGACCCGCTCGACGCCGGCGGCGAAGGCCTCCGGGGCAGCTGCCTCGAGGGCGTCCACGACCTCGTCGAAGTAGGAGCCGTAGGGGCGCTCCGACTGTCCCGGGAAGAGCACCGGGACGTCGAGCCCGCCGTAGCCCGAGGTGTCGGTGCCCAGTGAGCCCCCGAACATCCCGGTACGGTGCGCCACCTGGACGGGCTCGCCCGGGGTGGCGCGTTCGGCGAGCACCGAGCCCCCACCCTCCTGGGCGGCGGCCGTGTCGACCTTCTGGTCCGCCCCGCGCGGCGGGTTGTTGACCGGGTCCTGGGTGGTCTCCTGGGCCGGTGGGTTCTTGTCCGGCATCTCCGGTCCGCTGCCGTCGCTCATGCCAGCAGCCCCTTCATCGCGTGCGTCGGCGTCGCGTTCATCGCGGCGGCCTCGGCGGCCCGGGCGGCGTCCTCGCGGTTGACGCCGAACTTGAACTCGCGGATCTGCTTGTGCAGCTCCAGGACGGCGTTCAGCAGCATCTCCGGGCGGGGCGGACAACCGGGCAGGTAGACGTCCACCGGCACGATGTGGTCGACGCCCTGGACGATCGCGTAGTTGTTGAACATGCCGCCGGAGCTGGCGCAGACACCCATCGAGATGACCCACTTGGGGTTGGGCATCTGGTCGTAGACCTGACGCACGACGGGGGCCATCTTCTGCGAGACGCGACCGGCCACGATCATCAGGTCGGCCTGACGCGGGGTGGCGGCGAAGCGCTCCATACCGAACCGGGCGATGTCGTAGTCGGGGGTGCCGACGGCCATCATCTCGATCGCGCAGCAGGCCAGCCCGAAGGTGGCCGGCCACACCGAGTACTGACGCAGATGACCGGCCAGTCCCTCGACCGTCGTCAGCATGATCCCACCGGGGATCTTGTCCTCAAGGCCCATCGCTCAACACCACACTCTCTTGGTCAGTCCCATTCCAGGCCCCCACGGCTCCACTCGTACACGAACGGCACGGACACCACGGCCAGGAACAGCAGCATGGCCAGCACCGAGAACAGCCCCACCTGGTCGAAGGCGACCGCGAACGGGTAGAGGAACAGCACCTCGACGTCGAAGACGATGAAGAGCATCGCCGTCAGGTAGTACTTGACCGGCACCCGGCCACCCTCGTGCGCCTGGGGGGTGGGCTGGATGCCGCACTCGTAGGCCTCGGCCTTCGCACGGTTGTAGGACACCCGACCGAGCAGGCCACCGCCGAAGACGGACCCGAAGGCGAACAGGAGGCCGAAGAAGAGGAAGAAGACGACCGGCAGATACGGGTGGTAGTCCATCAGTGCCAGCACTCCTTTCGTGACTTGCCCAGCGTGGGGCCCGCCAGGGTCGCGCGCGTCACAATCCTAGGGTGAAGGTGATCGGTCATGCTGCGGGGGTCATCCGGGTGAGCGCGTTGATGATGCGGTCGTCCAGCTTGCCGCCGCGTTCCTGCGGGAGGTTGGCCATGATCTTCAGCAGCAGCCTCATCATCGAGCGTCGCGGCAGACCATACTTGACCGCCAGCCGCATCACCTCCGGCTTGCCGATCAGCGTCGCGAAGTGGCGCCCGAGCGTGTAGTAGCCGCCCAGGGAGTCCTTCATCGCGCTGGTGTAGGAGCGCAGCACGGCCTCCCGCTCCCCCGGGGTGGCCCGGACGAGGGCGGAGGCGATGACCTCTGCGGCGTGCCGCCCGGCCTCCATCGCCTCGGCGATGCCCTCCCCGTTGAACGGGTTCACCATCCCGCCGGCGTCGCCGACCAGCAGCAGGCCACGGTCGTAGAGAGGCTGCCGGTTGAAGCACATCGGCAGTGCCGCTCCCCGGATGGGGCCCTGCTGGGTCTCCTCGGAGTAGGTCCAGCCCTCGGGCATGGTGGCGATCCAGCGTCGCATCACGTCGCGGTAGTCGAAGGTGCCGAACTCCTCGGCGGTGTCCAGGATGCCCAGACCGACGTTGGAGGTGCCGTCACCGACCGGGAAGATCCAGCCGTAGCCGGGCATCAGGGTGTCCGGGGCGCCGTCGGTGCCCTTGGCCCACAGCTCCAGCCAGGACTCGAGGTAGGTGTCGTCGTGCCGGGGGCTCTCGTAGTACGCCCGGACGGCGACACCCATCGGGCGGTCCTCCCGGCGCGGCCGGTCCATCCCGAGGGAGAGCCGGCTGGAGTTGCCGTCGGCCGCCACCACGACCTGGGCCCGGAACTCCCGGAGCTCACCGGTGGCGCGCCCGTCCGGTCCCATCACCTTGGCCTTCACGCCGCAGATGTGACCGCGACCGTCCAGCACGGGGGACTGCACGTTGATCCCCTCCAGCAACCGGGCGCCGCGGCTCACCGCGTGCCGGGCGAGGAGCTCGTCGAGGTCGTGCCGGGTGCGGACCAGGCCGAAGGGCGGGAAGGTGGCACTGCCGGGCCAGTCCAGCTCCAGGCGCATACCGCCGCCGAGGATGCGCAGCCCCTGGGTCCGGTGCCAGCCGTCCTGCTCGTCGATGGGGACACCGAGCTGGATCAGCTCGCGGACGGCGCGGGGGGTGAGGCCGTCGCCGCAGATCTTGTCGCGGGGGAAGGTGGCCTTCTCCAGCACGAGCACGTCCAGCCCGTGTCCGGCAAGATAGGCGGCGGTGCTGGCCCCTCCGGGACCTGCGCCGACGACGATGACGTCAGCCGATTCGACCTGCTCACTCACGGTGTTTGGCGCCTCGCTTGTGACCTTGTGACGACGTTCACGAACTCTGCCGAGTCTAGGCCCGAGGACCCGTGGTTCCGGCCAAGGGCCGCCTCAGCGCGAATACGCGCATGCGGACTGACCTAATCCCCTCGTGCGGTCCGACTGCCGACGCGGGTCGGACCGCTCACCGGACCAGGACGTCGCCGAGGCGCAGCGGGCGCCGCAGCCGCTCCTGCAGGACCGCGCACTGGGCGAGGAACAGCTCGGCGCAGGCCAGCGCATCGGTCACCGGGTCGTGCGCGGCGTACCGGGGCAGCCCGTGCGCCCGCCGGCAGGCGTCGAGCCGCAGCCGACCGGGCGGGACCTCGTCGGGGCGAGCCCGTAGCAGCCGTCGTTCGAGCTCCAGGGTGTCGACCACCGGCATCCGCACCACCGCCCCGTAGGTGCGACGGCAGGCGGCCGCCAGGAAGTCACGCTCGATCTGGGCGAAGTGGGCCAGCAGCACCCGGCGGCGCGGGGTCGTCGCCGAACCGTCGAGCATCGCCCCCAGCACCTCGGGCAGCACCTGCTCCAGCAACGGCTCCCCGGCCAGCGCGTCGTCGGTGAGCCCGTGCACCACCGCGGAGCCACCCACCGAGCCCGCGGGGCGCACCCGCTGCCCGCGGGCTCCGCCCAGCACCACCTCGCCCGCCACCACCGGCACCAGACCGATCGCCAGCACCTCGTGCCGTCGCGGGTCGAGGCCGGTGGTCTCCAGGTCGAGCGCCAGCAGCTCGACGCCGGCCAGCGGGTCGCGTCGTGAGTGGGGCCGGGCAGCGGTGAGCCCGGCCAGCGCCGTCCCGGTCGCAGGCCGGGCCATCAGGTCACCGGGGGCAGGCGGGCGGCCAGGCTCTGCTGGGCGGTGCGCACGATCTGGAAGGCGTCGCGCAGGTGGCGACGGTCCAGGCCGCCCAGGGTCGAGGGGTCGAGGTGGTTGTCCGGGGTGAGCCCGTCCCGCACCTGCCCGGCCTGGTGCTGCAGCCGGAGCGAGCAGAACAGCTCGTGGGAGTCGGCGAGGTCGGTGGCCGTCCCGGTCGGGAGGACCCCGCACCTGCCCGCCACGGCCAGCCGCTCGCCGGTCTCGAGCTCGGTCGAGCCCGCCCGCAGGGACGCCACCCGGGCGAGCTGCACGACGGCACCGATCCCTCGCTTGAGGTCCAGCGTGTCGCGGTGCTCCCCCTCCGGCTCGAGCACGAACCCGCGGAAGAACCCCAGGGGCGGCCGCATCCGAGACGCCTGAGCGGTGAGGTGGGCGACCAGCAGGTCCGAGCGGCTCCCCATCGCCACGGCGTCCTCGCGCAGCGCCTGCACCAACGACCGCTCCCCGTGCACGCAGCGCATGTCGTAGAAGATCGCCGCGGACAGGACCGCCGCCGGGGTCGGCCGGTGCGCCCACCGGGCGAACCGCTCCCGCCAGTCACGGGCGCGCAGCCGCAGCCCCGGGTCGGTGGCCATCACCTCGCCGTCGCACCGGGGCAGCCCGCACCGCTCGAGACCGGACGTGACGGTCTCCGCGAGCCGTCCCCACCACGGGTCCTGCGGGTCGGCCCGGTCCGCCAGCACCAGCGCATGGTCCTGGTCCCCGCCCAGCGCCCGCTCCTCCCGTGCCGCCGACCCCAGGCATACCCACGCCCAGGGTGCCGGGGCGTCGCCGAGCTCGGCCTCGGCCAGCGCGACCAGACGCACGGTGAACACGTCGGTGAGCGAACTGACCACCCGTCCGACATCCGCGGCGCTGACGTCCTGCGCCACCAGCTGCTCCACCACGGCCGGGACGCGGGCCGCCTGCTCGGCCACCCCCTCCACCGTCTCCTGACGCTGGATGTCGGCGACCAGGTACACCGGGTTGGACCTCTCCAGGCGGACCAGGTCGGTCGTCGTCACCAGCCCGAGCACCCCTCCGGCGGCGTCCACGACCGGCAGGTGGTGGATGTTGCGTCCCGTCATCTCCAGCATCGCCTCCAGGGCGAGCCCCTCCGCCCGGACGGTGACCGGGCCGGGCGTCATCACGTCGGCCACCGGTGACCCAGGGTCCAGGTCGGCGGCGAGCACCCTGCGCCGCAGGTCCCGGTCGGTGACGATCCCCAGCAGCTCCTCCCCCTCCATCACCAGTAGCGACGACACCCCGGCCCGGGTCATCACCCTCGCCGCCTCCGCGACCGGGGTGCGCGGTGGCGTCGACACCGGGGCGTTACGCACCAGGTCCCGCACCCGGGTCCGCAGCACCGCGGACCCACGGGTGGGTGTGCGCAGCCGGGCGATGGCCGTCCGGATCCGTTCGTGGTGGGTGGCGGCGAAGTGCACCGCCAGCACCGGGTGCTGCGCCACCAGGGCGTCGACGTGCACCTGCGGCAGAGACAGCAGCAGGGTGTCCTCCCGGGCCACCACGTCGTAGCGGGTGGGCACGTGCTCCACCAGCGACGACATCCCGAAGGCACCGCCGGCCCCCACCCTGTCCACCAGGGTCCCCTCGTCGCTGATGTCGACCGCCCCGGAGCGGACCACGAACAGCCGGTCCCCGGGCTCTCCGGCGCTGAGCACCGTGGTCCCGCGCCGCACGTAGCGCAGGGTGCAGCGCGCGGGAAGCTGGTCCAGCACCTGGGCCGGAAGGGCGTCGAAGGGCGCGTGTCCGGCGAGGAAGTCCCGGATCTCGAGCAGCTCGACGTCCACGTCGCGACCCGGCCTAGGCGTCCGGACCGGCGGGGCGGGGCGCGACCGCGTGATGCACGGCGACGACGCCACCGGTGAGGTTGCGCCAGCGCACCTGCTCCCAGCCGGACCGCCGCACCTGGGCGGCGAGCTCGCGCTGCCCGGGCCAGTCCCGGATCGACTCCGCGAGGTAGACGTAGGAGTCGGGGTTCGAACTGACCCGGCGGGCCACCTGGGGCAGCGCCCGCATCAGGTAGTTCCGGTAGACGGTGGAGAAGACCGGCACCACGGGCCGGCTGAACTCGCAGACCACCAGCCGCCCCCCGGGGCGCACCACCCGCAGGAACTCCCGCAGCGCCGCGTCGACGTCCGCGACGTTGCGCAGCCCGAAACTCATCGTGACGACGTCGAAGGACCCGTCGGCGAAGGGCAGCGCCATCGCGTCGGCCGCGGTGAACGGCAGGTCCGGGCGACGCCGACGCCCCTCGGCCAGCATGCCGAGGGAGAAGTCCGCGGGGACCACGTCCACCCCGGCGTCGGCATACGGCTCGCTGGAGGTGCCGGTGCCGGCGGCGATGTCGAGCACCCGGTCCCCGGGGGCGGCGTCGACCGCGCGGACCACGGCCCGGCGCCAGAGGTGGTCGATCCCGCCGGTGAGCACGGTGTTCGTCACGTCGTAGCGGCGGGCCACCCCGTCGAACATCTCCGCGACCTCGTGCGGCTGCTTGTCGAGGTGGGCGCGCGTCGGGTTCATGCGAACCATCCTCCCACCACGTCCTACAGTGTTCCGCTGTGGCTCCACCCCCCGAACTCCCCCGGCTGCGCGCGCGGACGGTCGCCGTCGACGCGCCCGGCGACCTGCTCACCCGTGTCCCCGACGAGGTCGACCCCCGGGACGTGGTGACCTGGCTGCGCGAGGGCGACGGCCTGGTCGGCTGGGGCCGGGTCACCTGCGTGCGCACCTCGGGACCGGGCCGGTTCGAGGACGCCGAGGCCTGGTGGACCCGGGTGCGGGCGTCGGCGCAGGTGGCGGACGAGGTGCGGCTGCCGGGCACCGGGCTGGTCTGCTTCGGCTCGTTCGCGTTCTCCGACGCGTCGCAGGACGCCAGCGTCCTCACCGTCCCGCAGGTGCTCATCGGCCGCCGCGACGGACTGTCCTGGGTCACGCACATCGTGACCGATGACGAGCCCTGGCCCACCGCGCACCCGGCCGAGCTGCTGGGCCGGACCAACGAGCACCTGGGGACCCTGGACCCGCTGGTGGAGTCGGAGGGATCCATCCCCGCCGACGGCTGGCCCGCCGTGGTGGCCGGCGCGGTGCGCCGCATCGAGCGCGGTGAGGTCGACAAGGTCGTGCTCGCCCGGGACGTCGCCGTGCGCCACCGGGACGGGCGCAGCGTCCGGCTCGCCCCGGTGCTGGAACGGCTCGAGAAGCGGTATGCCGCCACCTGGACCTTCGCCGTCGACGGGCTGGTCGGGGCCACCCCGGAGATGCTCGTCCGGCTGCAGGGCGGCACCGCCCGCTCCCGGGTGCTGGCCGGCACCATCCGCCGGGCCGGACGGGCGAGCGCGCCCGCCCCGGACGAGACCCCGGGCAGCTCCCCCGAGCACCCGCTCGACCCCCGGCTGCGGCTGGTGCGCAGCGCCAAGGACCTGGACGAGCACGCCTTCGCCGTCCGGTCGGTGGCCGAGGCGCTCGCCCCGCACTGCGCCGAGCTGGTGGTGCCGGAGGCGCCCTACGTGCTCGAGCTGCCGGACGTCTACCACCTGGCCAGCGACCTCACCGGCACCATGCGCAGCGGGGCCACCTCGTTGCGCCTGGCGGCGGCGCTGCACCCCTCGGCCGCCGTCTGCGGGACCCCCACCGGTGCCGCGGCCGCCGTCATCGCCGAGCTCGAGGGTATGGACCGGGGCCGGTATGCCGGTCCGGTCGGCTGGATGGACGGCTGCGGCGACGGGGACTGGGGCATCGCGCTGCGCTGCGGGGAGCTCTCCCCGGACCGTCGGGCGATGCGCCTCTTCGCCGGTGGCGGCATCGTCGCTGCCTCCGACCCGGACGCCGAGCTGGCCGAGACCGAGGTCAAGCTCACCGCGATGCGGCACGCCCTGGGGCTGCGCGAGGGCTGATCCAGTAGCGGCGCTTCGCCGGCCCGTCGCCGGGCCGCTCGCGCACGTCCTCCAGCACCCCACCGCACCGCTCGATGACGGTGGCGGAGGCCGCGTTGTCGTCGTTGCAGGTCACCAGCACCCGGTCCACGCCCGCGTCGGCCAGCCGCTGCACCGACTGCCGGAGGATCTCGGTGGCGTGGCCGCGGCGCCGGTGGTCCGGGCCGACGGCATACCCCACGTGGCCGCCGACCTCGAGCAGGAAGGGGGTCAGGGCATACCGGATCGAGACGCGGCCCACGGGGGTGCCGTCCACCTCGGCGACCAGGAACTCCGCCCGGACCCGGCCCGGCGGCAGGTCCGTCCCGGACGCCTCGCGGGCCACCTGGGCCAGGATCTGCGCCCAGTCCCCCTCGGCCAGCAGCAGCTCGAAGTCCTCGGCGGCGAGCTGGGCGTGCAGGCGGCGCAGCGGCTGCTCGTCCTGCGGCAGCGGGGGTCGGAGCGTCAGCATCCCGGCGATGATGCCTCAGACCCGCGAGCGCGAGCGGGGGGCTAGCGCCGGACCGAGCACGACCAGCAGGACCAGGAAGCCGACCACCAGGAAGAGCGCCCGGTCCAGCCCGACCTGCTCGGCGACCAGCCCGATGGTGGGCGCCCCGAAGAGGAAGGCGCCGTAGGCGATGGTCGAGACGACGGTGATCGCCCGGTTGCCCCGGCCGGGGACCTCGCCGGCCGCCGAGATCGCCGCCGGGAAGATGGTCGCCACCCCCAGCCCCCAGAGCAGGCCACCGGCCAGCGCCAGCAGCAGCGAGGGGGACAGCGTGACGACCAGGATCGCCACCCCGGCGAGGACCCCTCCGGCGCGGACCACGGCGACCCGTCCGAAGCGTTCGATCGCCGGGCCGCCGAGCAGGCGTCCGATCATCATGGTGAGGTTGAAGGCGGTGAGGGTGAGCGCACCGAAGGCCTCGGGGGCACCGTGCACGTCGACCAGCAGCAGGGCGAGCCAGTCGTTGGCCGACCCCTCCGCGAGCGCACCGGCCAGGCAGATCAGCCCGATCAGCACCTCGACCCGGGTGACCGCGCCGCGAGCGGGGGGCGCGTCGGCGGCGTCGGTCCCGGCGGCGTCGATCCCGGCGGCGTCGATCCCGGCGGCGACGGTGCCAGCGGCGTCGTCCTCAGGGACGAAGCGGGTCGCGCCGAGCGCGCCGGCCACGGCGGCGACCAGGGCCAGCACCGGCAGCTGGACCAACCCCACCCCGAGCCAGGCCGCGAGCGCCCCGGAGCCGGCCCCGAGCACCGCCCCGCCGGAGAAGGCGGCGTGGAAGTACGGCATCAGCGACCGGCGGCGGGCCTGCTCGACGTGGGTCCCCTGGATGTTCATCGCCACGTCCCAGATGCCGATGTTCATCCCGGTCAGCACCAGCAGCAGGAGCAGGGTGGGCACCGATGGCACCAGCGGGACCAGGGACCAGCCGAGACAGCCGAGCAGCACGGCGACGAGGACCACCCGGCGGCTGCCGTACCGGTCCACCAGCCGGCCCGTGAAGGGCATCGCCAGCAGCGACCCCAGGCCCATCCCCATCAGCGCCAGCCCGAGCTGGGCGGTGTCGGCACCGACGTGGTCGCGCACCGCGGGCACCCGGGACAGCGCCTGCCCCATGACGAAACCAGCGGCCGCGAAGACGACGAGGACGGCGGTGACCGATCCCGTGACCGAGCCTGGACGTACCTGTGCGCGCACACCACTCCTGAGCTGTGACCCCCGTGAAAACCCCTGGCGGCAGGAGTCTAGGTCTTGCCACACTCCTGCTGTGAACACCGACGCGACGATGATCGACCTGACCCCGGCGGACCTGCCCCGGATCAAGGAGCTGGAGGACACCGTCTGGTTCGAGGTGCTCCCCGGTGGCACCCCGGCGGACCTCGCGGACGACCTGGACTTCCGGCACGCCCGCGCGATGGAGCGGCCGGGACCGCCGCTGCCCGGCGAGGACGCGTCCGGCCCGACGCCGCTGGTCGGCATCTACGGAGCCTTCGACATGCAGGTCACCGTGCCCGGCCCGGTCGGCGGCCTACGGGTGCTGCCGATGGACGGTCTCACCTGGGTCGGGGTGCACCCCGACGCCCGCCGGCGCGGGGTGCTGACCCGGATGATGCGGGACCACCTGCACCGCATCCACGACCGCGGCGAGTGCGCGGTGGCGGGGCTGCACGCCTCCGAGCCCGCGATCTACGGGCGGTTCGGCTACGGCAGCGCCAGCCTCGACGTGAAGCTGACGCTCGGCCGCGGGACCACCCTCACCGCCCCCGAGGAGCTCGGCGCCCGGGCCGACGCCGTCCGGACGCACATGGTGACCCTGCCCACCGCCGAGGGGACCGCGGCGCTGCACGCCGCGCACCTGGCCTGCGCCGATGGTGCACTCGGCACGGTCACCCGCCCCGATGCCCAGGCCACCACCTGGTTCCGGGACATGCCCAAGGCCCGGGGCAGCAAGGAGCCGCGCCGGCTCATGCTCGCGCAGGTCGACGACGAGGTCACCGGGTACGCCCTCTTCCGCCGGGAGAGCAGGTGGGAGGACGGCGTCTCCCAGGGCGAGGTGTCGGTCGCCGAGCTCGCCGCCCGCGACCACGCGAGCCTGCTGGCGCTGGCCCGCCGCCTGCTCGACCTCGACCTGACCACCAAGGTCACCTTCTGGAACCGCTCGGTCGACGACCCGCTGCTCTGGTGGGCGGGCGGCCCCAGGGCGGCCGGGATGAAGGCCTCGGACGCCCTCTGGCTGCGGCTGGTGGACGTCCCCCGGGCACTGGCCGAGCGCGGGTATGCCGGTCCCCTGGACGTGGTGCTCGAGGTCACCGACGAGTTCTGCCCGTGGAACGCCGGTCGCTGGCGGGTGAGGGCCGACGCGAGCGGGGCCGCGACCGTCGAGGCGACGCAGGACGGTCCGGACGTGGTCGCGCCGGTCGCGGCGCTGGGCGCGGCATACCTCGGTGGGCGGACCCTGGTCTCCCAGGTGCCGACGCTCGGGGTGCGTGAGGTCACCCCCGGGGCACTCGGGAAGCTGTCACGGGCCATGCGGGCCGACACGGAGCCGGTCGGCGCCATCGGTTTCTGAGCACGACGCGCGCCCGGTCGGAGCACGACGCGCGCCCGGTCGGGACAGTAAGGCTCGCCCGGTCGGGGGGGGGTGGTGAGGGTCAGTCGCGGAGGGCGTCGCGCAGCCGGCGGTGCCCGGTGCGGTCGACCGGCACCTCCAGCACCCGGATCCCGGTGACCGGCCCGGACGGCGGCACCGCCAGCGCCTCCGTCAGCTCCTGCACCGAGCCGACCCGCCGGTGTGCCACGTGGTGCGCGGCGCACAACGCGGCCAGGTCGGTGCCGTGCGGGGTGCCGAAGACCCGTTCGGTGCGGGCCGCGTGCGCCGCGGTCGCCGACCGGGCCGGGTCTCCGTACTCCAGGGTGGAGAAGATCCCGCCGCCGTCGTCGTTGACGACCACGACGGTGAGGTCCGGCACCGGCTCGGCGGGTCCGATCGTCAGGGCCCCCGCGTCGTGCAGGAAGGTCAGGTCCCCCATCAGGGCCACCGTCCGCGGCCCGGTCAGGGCCGCGCCGATCGCCGTCGAGACGGTGCCGTCGATGCCCGCCAGCCCGCGGTTGGCCAGCACCCGGACCGGGGCGGCGCGCCCGTCCAGGGCCAGCGCCAGGTCGCGCGGGGCGTTGGAGGAGCCGAGCACGAGCAGGTCCTGGTCGGTGAGCGCCGCGGCGACGGCGGCGGCCACCCCGGGGCCGGTCAGCCCGTCGACCGCCTGCGCCACCCGGGGGCCCAGCGCGGCGCCGGCCTCGACCCAGGCCCGCACCCAGTCCTGCGCGTCCGGCGCGGGGGTCGGGGGCTCGGCCAGCACCCCGACGCCGTGCACCCGGTGCACCACGTGCGAGGGGTCGGTCCACCGCGGCGTGGCGCTGACGTGCTCCACCTGCACGCCGGGTCGGCGCAGCAGGGCCCCGAACTCCCGGAACAGGGTCAGCCGGCCCACCACGAGCACCCGGTCGGGCAGCAGCGGCTGCCCGGCACCACTGACCCGCCCGGCGACCAACACCCCGTGCGGCACCACGCCGGCGCCGCTCGGCAGCACCCCGAAGGGCTCGGCCAGCACCGGCCAGCCGGCGGCCTCCGCCCACTCCAGCGCCCGCCGGGTCAGAACGGGGTCCGGCAGGTCGCCCAGCAGCACCAGGGTCCGTGCGCCCGGCTCCACCGGCGGCTCGAGGCCGCCCTCGGGCCACCGGGGCGGGGACAGCTGCGTCCACGGACGGCCCTGCGCCCGGCCCGCCAGCGCCGGGGGCGGGACGGTTCGGTCGAGGTCCGGGGCCAGCGGGTCCCGGAACGAGAGGTTCAGGTGCACCGGCCCGGCGGTGGACGGGTCCGGGCGGCCCAGGGCGGCGGCCAGCGCCCGGCATACCGTCCCCCGCCAGTGGGCGGCGGCGGTGGCGTCGGCGGACGACGGGGCCGGCAGGTCACGCTCCCAGCGCAGCGCGCCGGCGAAGATCCCGGGCTGGACGGTGGTCTGGTTCGCCCCGGTCCCGCGCAGCTCGGCGGGCCGGTCGGCGGAGAGCACCACCAGGGGTATGCCGCTGTGGTGCGCCTCGAGCACCGCCGGGTGCAGGTTGGCGACCGCCGTGCCGGAGGTGGTCACCACCGCCACCGGGGCGCCGGAGGCCCGCGCCATCCCCAGCGCCAGGAAGCCGGCACCCCGCTCGTCGATGCGCACGTGCAGCCGGATCCGACCCGCCTCGTCGAGCTCTGCGAGCGCGTAGGCCAGCGGCGCCGACCGGGACCCGGGCGCCAGCACCACCTCGGTGACCCCGCCCCGCAGCAGCTCGTCGGCGACGACGGTGGCGAGCGCGGTGGAGGGGTGCACGAGGAGATGGTGCCACGCCGGGTGGGCCCGGTCAGCCTCCGCCGGTCCGGTGCGCGCCGCGCTGGCCTAGAGTGGCTGTTCATGGCCTCGAACTTCGACATCGAGCTCAAGGACGCCGTGCCGCCCCTCGTCCTGGCGCTCGACGTAGGGTCCAGCGCGAGCCGGGGCATGGTCTACGACGCCCGGGGCCGCCCGGTGGGGAAACGGGCCAAGGTCGCGCACACCTTCACCACCGCGCACGACGGCACCTCCGAGATCGACCCGGACCAGATCCTGGACGAGGTCCGCGCCCTGGTCGACGAGCTGGCCGGCGCGCTGGGAGACCACGAGGTCGCCGGGGTGGCGATGGACACCTTCGCCTCCTCGCTGCTGGTGGTGGACGAGCACGGGTCCCCGCTGACCCCCTGCTACACCTATGCCGACGGGCGCTGCGCGGAGCAGGTCGTGCAGCTGCGTGAGGAGCTCTCCGAGGAGAACCTGCAGCAGCGCACCGGCACCCGGGTCCACTCCAGCTACTGGCCGGCCCGTCTGCGCTGGCTGGCGAAGACCCGCCCCGAGGTGGTCCGGGCGGCCGGGCACTACCTCTCGCTCGGCGACTACCTGATGCTGCGGCTCACCGGCACCCTGGCCACCGGCACCTCGACCGCCTCGTGGACCGGGCTGGTGGACCGGCACACCGCGGACTGGTACCCCGAGCTGGTGGAGATCAGCGGCATCGACCCGCGCCGGCTCCCGCCGATCCACCACCTGGACCAGCCGGTCCCGGTCGCCGAGGCGGAGCAGAAGGTGATCGCGAAGCGGTGGCCGATGCTCGCGCAGGCGACCTGGTTCGCCCCGATCACCGACGGGCTCGCCGCCAACGTGGGCCTGGGCGCGCACGACGAGACCGCGATCGGGGCGTCCTGCGCCACCTCGGGCTCGCTGCGGGTGCTGGTCCGGGAGATGCCCGAGACCCTGCCGACCGGGCTGTGGTGCTACCGGGTCTCGCACGACCGGGCGCTGCTCGGGGGCGCGCTCAACGACGTCGGTCGGGCACTGGCCTGGGCCGACGTGACGCTCGCCGTCGACCAGGTCGGCGCGCAGGCCCTCTCCGACGCCCTCACCGCCGAACCGCACCCGACCACCCCGCTGGTGCTCCCGTTCTTCAGCGGCGAGCGCAGCACCGGGTGGTCCGCCGACGCCCGTGCCGTCATGGTCGGGGTCACCGCCGCCTCGGCACCGGCCGAGGTCTACCGCGGTGTCGTCGAGGGAATCGCGCTGTCCTACGCCCGGATCGCCAGCCAGCTGCGGGAGGTCGCCCCGCAGCCGGAGAAGCTCTTCGCCGGCGGTGGCGTCGCGGCGGACCGGCCGGAGCTGATGCAGGTGATGGCGGACGCGATGCGCACCCCCGTGACCCCGGTGACCATCAAACGCTCCACCCTGCACGGGACCGCCCTGCTCGCCCTCGAGGTGCTGGCCCCGGACGTGCGCCGGGCCAAGCCGGACCGGGGCGAGACCCTGATGCCCGACTACCATCGCCGCCGCTACTACACCGAACGCTTCGGCCGGTTCCAGCGCGTCTACGAGGCGCTCTTTGACTGAGCCCACCCCCCGCTCGTTGGCGGACGACCTGCGCGGACGGGACGACCAGCAGCTGGCTGAGCTGCTGCAGGCCCGCCCCGACCTGGCACGCCCGTCCCCGGCGGACCTGACCGCCCTCGCCGCCCGGGCCACCACCCGGGCCAGCATCCAGCGTGCCCTGGACGGCCTGGACCTGGCCCACCTGCAGGCCCTGGAGGCGTTGCTGGTCGCGGCCCCCGCCGACGACGAGGAGGTCGCCGGGCTGCTGGGCACCGACGCGCCGACGGCCCACCGGCTGCTGGGTCGGCTGCACGACCTCGCCCTCTGCTGGCGCTCGGCGGAGGGCCTGCGCGCGCCCCGGCCGGTCGTCGAGGTGGTCGGGGAACCGGGCGGCCTGGGCCCCCTGGCCCCGGGGGTGCCGGAGGGCACCGCCCTGGACGCGGCCCTGGACGGGTTGACCGAGCGGCACCGCAACCTGCTCGCGGCGTTGACCTGGGGGCCGGCCCGGGGCGCCGTCGCCACCGCCCCTGCAGACGGCTCGTCGGCCTCGCCGATGGTCACCGCCGCCCGGGAGCTGCTCGAGGCGGGGCTGCTGGTCCGTGAGGACGACGAGCACGTGGTGCTCCCCCGCCAGGTCGCGCTGCGGCTGCGCGAGGGTCGGCTGCACCGGCGCAGCGCGGTGGAGCCACCGCCCGTCGAGCACCCGGTGCTGGACCCGGAGGTGGTGGACGCGGCCGCCGGGGGCCGCGCCGCGGACCTGATCGTGCTGGCCACCGAGATCGTCGACGAGTGGGGCGCCCACCCGCCCCGGGTGCTGCGCAGCGGCGGTCTCGCCGCACGCGACCTGAGCCGGTTGGCGGCGCACCTGGAGACCGGGCCCGAGGAGGTGGCCTGGCTGCTGGAGAGCGCGCACGCCGCCGGGCTGCTGGCGGTCGACGACGGGGGCCACCGGTCGGAGGCGCAGGCCGTCTGGGCACCCACCAGCGCCGCCGACGCCTGGATGGACGAGGAGGTCGGCGACCGCTGGGCGACGCTGGCCACCGCCTGGTGGTCGATGTCGGCGGCCCCGAGCCTGGTGGGCTCCTCCGAGTCCGGCCGGGTGAACGTGCTCTCCACCCAGACCTCCTTCCCCCCGGGACGCCAGCGCCGGCACGACGTGCTGCGGGCCCTCGGTGCCCTTCCCGACGGTGCTGCACCCACCGCCGACGACCTCGCCGGCCTGCTGCGCTGGCGTCACCCGCTGCGCGCTGCCCGCTCCGGCGGGGAGCTCGGGGTGGGGCTCGGGACGGTGCTCAGGGAGGCGGAGTGGGCCGGGCTGACCGGCCGTGGCGCCCTCTCCACGCCGGGCCGGGAACTCGTGCTGGGGACGGGTGGCGCCCCGGCGGCGATGACCCCGCTGGTGCCGCCCTCGGTCGACCACGTGCTGCTGCAGGCCGACCTCACGGCGATCGCGCCGGGCCGGCTGGACGGACCGGCCCGCGCGCTGATGCGGCTGTCCAGCGACGTCGAGTCCCGGGGCGGCGCGACCGTGCACCGGTTCACCGACGAGAGCGTGCGTCGGGCGCTGGACCTCGGCTGGCCGGCGGACCGGCTGCTGGAAGAGCTCGCCGGGGTGTCCCGGACCGGGGTCCCCCAGCCGCTGGACTACCTGGTGCGGGACGTGGCCCGCCGGCACGGGCTGGCCCGGGTCGGCGCCTGCGCCTCGTACCTGCGCTGCGACGACGTGGCCCTGCTGGACCGGGTCGAGCGGGACCGTGCGCTGGGCATGGTGCAGTGGCGCCGGGTGGCACCCACCGTGCTGGTCAGCCCGGTCCCGGCGACCACCGTCCTCGACCTGCTCCGCGAGGAGCAGTACGGCCCGGTCACCGACGGCGCGGACGGCGGGCTGGAGCTGGTCGGTGCCACCCTGCGTCGGGCGCCCCGGCCCTCCTCCCCGCCGGTCCGGGTCAGCGGGGTGGACCCGGTGGTCTCGGCCCAGGTGGTCGCCGTCATGCGCAGCGGCGACGGCAACCGGCACGCGCCCACCTCCGGGGAGGGCAGCTCGGACCCGGTCGTGGTCGCCGCCGCGATGCGGGAGGCGGCCGCCGACGGCCAGGCCCTCTGGATCGGGTACGCCGACGACGTCGGCGGGGTCGCCACCCACCTGCTGCGGCCGCTGGCCGTGGAGGGCGGCAGGGTCCGGGCGACCGTCGGGGAGGCCGACGTGGCACGCACGTTCCTGCTGCACCGCATCACCCGGGTGCGCCCGGCCGACTGAGGCGCCCGCCGAGTAGCATCGCGGTCGTGCCCGCCGACCCCGACCCGTCCGAGGGTCGGGACCAGGTTTCACGACACCCGGTGCTGTCCTCCCGGTACCGGCCCGAGCTGCACGGTCTGCGGGGGCTGGCGATCGCACTGGTCGTCCTCTTCCACGTCTTCGGCGACGGACGGGTCTCGGGCGGGATCGACGTCTTCCTCGCCATCTCCGGCTTCCTCTTCACCGGCATGCTGGTCCGCGAGGTGGTGCGCACCGGTGGTCCCTTCCACCTGCCGCGTTACCTGGGACGGATCGTGCGACGGCTGCTGCCGGCGGCGGTGCTGGTGCTGGCGTCCACCTGGGTCGCCGGCCGGCTGCTCCTGCCACCCACCCGGTGGGTGCAGCTGGGCCATGAGCTGCGTGCCAGCCTCACCTACACCCAGAACTGGGAGCTGATCGGCTCCCAGCTCGGGTATGCCGCCGCCGGACCCGGCACCAGCCCGCTGCAGCACTTCTGGTCGATGTCGGTGCAGGGCCAGTTCTACCTCCTCTGGCCGGTGGTCGTCGTCGGCTGCAGCCTGCTGGTGCACCGCCGGCGGCACCTGCTGCTGCCGGTGCTGGGCGCGATGGTCGCCCTGGTGGCACTGCTCTCCTTCGGCTGGGCGGCGTGGATGCACACCACGGACCAGCAGGTGGCGTACCTGCACACCGGGACCCGGCTGTGGCAGCCGGCCCTGGGTGGCCTGGTCGCGCTGCTCGCGGTGGAGGGCCGGCTGCCGGTCCGGGTGCGGGTGGTGCTCGGATGGCTGGGGCTGGCCCTGGTGGCCACCTCGGGGCTGGTACTGGACGGTGGCGCCCTCTTCCCCGGTCCGGCCGCGCTGTGGCCGGTGGGCGGCTTCGCGCTGGTGATGGCCGCGGGCAGCACCGGGTCCCGGTGGGGCGTCGACCACTGGCTGTCCGGTCGGGTCCTGGCCTGGGTCGGGGACCGCGCCTACCCGCTCTTCCTGTGGCACTGGCCGCTGGTGGTGCTCGGGCTGGTCGTGCTGGAGCAGGACGAGCTCACCGCGGTGACCGGGACCGCGGTGATCGCGGTGTCGGTGCTGCTGGCCCACCTCACCCACGTGCTGGTGGAGCGCCCGCTCACCCGCCGCCCGATGCGCCGGCCCGTGGCGGTGGTGCTGGTGGGCGGGCTGGTCCTCGGGTTGGGTGCGGTGTCGCTGACCCGGTGGACGGACCGGCTGGTGGACCGGCAGCAGGCGGCGTTGGCGGCGGCGGCCGCTGCCACCGGCTCCCCCGAGCACCCGGGGGCGGCCGCCATCGGCGAGCCCGACCTCGGCAACACCGACGTCGCGGACCTCCCCACCCTCGAGGCGGCCCCGCTGGACAACGCCTCGGTCTACGACCAGGGCTGCATCCAGGACTGGCAGGACACCACCGCGGCGTCGGAGGTGCTGGTCTGCGCCGGCACCTCCCCGGGGTCCGGGCCGACGGTGCTGCTGACCGGGGGCTCGCACATGGTCCACTACCACCCGGCGCTGGAGCGGATCGCCCGGGAGCAGGGGTGGAACCTGGTGGTGGCCAGCCGCTCCGGGTGCCACCTGACCACGAACCCGGGCGACTACCCGGTCCGGACGGACGCCCCGGTGACCGACAGCTGCGCGCGCTGGAACGCGAACCTGCTCGAGGAGCTCGACGAGATCGACCCGGACGTCGTGCTGACCCTGGCGACCACCGCCATCTCCGGACAGGAGCAGGTGTCCCGCGGGTTCGTGGAGGTCTGGCAGGAGCTGGCCGCCCGCGACATCGACGTCGTCGCCGTCCGGGACACGGGCCGGCTCCCCGAGCGGGTGCCCGAGTGCCTGGACGAGCACGGGGACGACCCGGGCCGGTGCGGGATGCCCCGGGACCTGCGCTACAGCGAGACGCCGCCCTACGTCGGGGCGGAGGGCATACCCGCCTCGGTCGGTTTCGTGGACCTGATCGACCAGATCTGCACCGACACCACCTGCCCGCCGGTGGTCGGCAACGTGGTGGTCTACAGCGACCACAGCCACCTCACCGCCACCTACGCCCGGACGTTGGCCCCGGAGCTGGACCGCCAGCTGCGGCAGGTGGCGCCGCAGCTCTACCGGTAGCGGCGCCTCAGAAGACCCGGACCCGGTCCTGCGGCTCCAGCCACAGGCCGTCCGACGCGGTCGTCGCGAAGGCCCGGTGGAAGGCGTCCACGTTGCGCACCGTGTTGGCGCGCAGGTCGGCGGGGGCGTGCGGGTCGACGGACAGCAGCCGTCGGGCCTCCTCCTCGCGGGCGACGGTGCGCCACACCGACGCCCAGCCCAGGAAGAAGCGCTGGTCCCCGGTCCACCCGTCCAGCTCGGGGGCGGCGCCGTCGGTGGCGATCGTGTACGCCAGGTGGGCCAGCTCCAGCCCGCACAGGTCGCCGATGTTCTCGCCGACGGTGAGGCCGCCGTTGACGGTGGCCGTGCCGCCGGGGATGTCCCGCGGGGAGAGGGTGTCGAACTGCGCGACGAGGCGCGCGCTGCGGGCGTCGAAGGCGGCCCGGTCGTCCTCGGTCCACCACTCGGTGAGAGAGCCGTCGCCGGCGTACCTGCTGCCCTGGTCGTCGAAGCCGTGCCCGATCTCGTGCGCGATGACCGCCCCGATGCCGCCGTAGTTGGCGGCGTCGTCGGCGTCCACGTCGAAGAAGGGCGGCTGCAGGATCGCCGCCGGGAAGACGATCTCGTTGAGCATGGGGTGGAAGTAGGCGTTCACCGTCTGCGGGGTCATCAGCCACTCGTCGCGGTCGATCGGACCCCCGACCTTGGCCAGCTCCCGGTCGGTCTCGACGGCCGCGCCGCGGCGCACGTTGCCGACCAGGTCCGCAGGGTCCAGCTGGTAGGTCGCGTAGTCGCGGAAGACGGGCGGGTGCCCGATCTTGGGTCGGAAGGCCGCCAGCTTCTCCAGGGCCCGGGTGCGGGTCTCCGGCCCCATCCACTCCAGCTCGCCGATCCGGCGGCGGAAGGCCTCGGTGACGTTGTCGACCAGCTCGCTCATCCGCTCGCGGGCGGCCGGCGGGAAGTGCGCCTCGACGTAGAGCTGACCGGCGGCCTCGCCGAGCAGCCCCTCCACCAGACCGACCCCCCGCTTCCACCGCTCCTTGTTGGCGGGGGTCCCGGACAGGGCCCGGCCGTGGAAGTCGAAGTGCGCGGCGACCAGGTCGTCGGTGAGGTACGGGGCGGTCCCGTCCAGCACCCGCACGGCGAGCCAGGCCTGCCAGTCGGCCACCGGCACCTCCCGCAGCGCGGTCGCCACGGCGGTGAGCACCTCCGGCTGCCGGGCCACCACCGCGTCCAGCGCCGCAGCCGGGGCACCGAGGCCCTGCGCCCAGGCGTCCCAGTCCCAGCCGGGGGTGGTCCCGGCCAGCTCCTCGCGCCCCAGGCGGGTGTAGGAGCGCACCGCGTCCCGGCTGGCGACCCGGTCCCAGTGCGCGGCGGCGATCCGCTCCTCCAGCGCGTACACCCGGGCCACCGCGTCCTCGGTGCTGCCCAGCACGTCGGTGAGGCCGGCCTCGACGAGCGCCGGGGCGGCCAGCTCGAGCAGCCGCGCCAGGTAGCCGCGGTAGGCCTCGCGTACGCCGGCGTGCTCCTCGTCGGTGTAGTAGGCCTCGTCGGGCAGGCCGATCCCACCCTGGTGCAGGTAGGCGATGTACCGCTCGGGGTCACCGGCGTCGGCGGTGACCCACAGGTGGGTGAGCCCCTCGATGCCCTCGCGCTGCAGCCCGGCCGAGACCGCGACCACCCCGGTCGCGTCCTGCACCCCGGCGACCTGCGCCAGCGGCTCGGCCAGCGGGGTCAGGCCCAGCTCCGCCACCCGCTCCTCGTCCATGAAGCTGGCGAACAGGGACCCCACCTTGCCGGCCGGGGTGCCCGGGTCGGGCTGCTGCTCGGCGGCGTCGATGATGAGCGCACGCACGGCCGTCTCGGCGCTCTCGCGCAACATGTCGAAGGACCCGTACCGGGCCCTGTCCTCGGGGATCGCCGCCGTCGCCAACCAGCCCCCGTTGACGTGGGCGAAGAGGTCGTCCTGGGCACGGACGTCGGTGGCCATTCCTGCGCGGTCGATCCCTGACTTCATGACCCCACCGTATGTCGTCCCACCGACACCCACGCACCCGGAGCGGCCGCATACCCGCCGGGGGTGCCGGCCGCCGCGCTCACAGCAGCCCGGCGATCTCCTCGGGGACCAGTCGGGGCAGGTCGGAGCCGGTGCGGGGGCGCCAGCCGGCCACGTCGCCGGGGGCGTCGAGGACCGGGAACGGGCCGCGCTCGTGCATCGCCGGGTCGGTGAACCGCGCCTCGTGCACCACCGCGAACTCGTGCCCGGGGCGACCGTTGAAGACGAAGATGTTCTCGATCACCGCCAGCCGGGCCCCCACCTCGATCTCGGTGCCGAACTCCTCCCGGAACTCGCGCCGCAACGCCTGCTCGGAGGTCTCCCCGAACTCGATGCCGCCGCCGGCCGGGCGGTGGATCAGCTCGTCCCGGCCGGGGTCGACGTACTCGGTGACGAAGATGGCGTCCCGCTCCGGATGGCGGATCAGGCCCAGGCTGATCACCCGGACCACCGGCGGTGGCAGGTAGTCGCTCGCGCTCGCGCCACCCACGATCTCCCCGTTCACCGGCCCAGCATAGGTCTCGGCAGGAGTAGCGTCGGGTCATGAACGCCGTGGAGCTGCAGGACCTGGTGAAGCGCTTCGGGCGGAGCACGGCACTGGACGGCTTGACCATGGAGGTCGCCCAGGGTGAGGTGCACGGCTTCCTGGGCCCGAACGGGTCGGGCAAGTCGACCACCCTCCGGGTGCTGCTGGGCCTGCTCCGGGCGGACGCGGGGCGTGCGCTGCTGCTGGGCGGCGACCCCTGGGCCGACGCCACCTCCCTGCACCGTTGCCTCGCCTACGTCCCCGGGGACGTGGCGCTGTGGCCGAACCTCACCGGTGGCGAGGTCATCGACCTGCTGGGCCGGTTGCGCGGGGGGCTCGACGAGGGCCGGCGCGCCGAGCTGGTGGAGCGCTTCGACCTGGACCCCACCAAGCGGGGCTCCACCTACTCCAAGGGCAACCGGCAGAAGGTCGCCCTGGTCGCGGCGCTGGCCTCGGACGTGGAGCTGCTGCTGCTGGACGAGCCGACCAGCGGCCTGGACCCGCTGATGGAGGCCAGGTTCCGGGAGGCGGTGGCGGAGCAGCGGGACCGCGGCCGGACGGTGCTGCTCTCCAGCCACATCCTGTCGGAGGTGGAGCACCTGTGCGACCGGGTGTCGATCATCCGGGCCGGGAGGGTGGTCGAGTCGGGCACCCTGGCCGAGCTGCGCCACCTCACCCGGACCCAGGTCGACGTCCAGCTGGCGGTGCCGGTGCCGGCGTCCCTCGCCGCGCACCCGGGCGTGCACGACGCCGTGCTGGCGGGACACCGGCTGACCTGCCAGGTGGACGACGTCGAGCTGGGCGGGCTGGTCGCTCGGCTCTCGGCCCTGGGGATCCGCTCCCTGACCTCCACCCCGCCGACGCTGGAGGAGCTCTTCCTGCGGCACTACGACGAGGGCGGGCGATGACCGGGCTGGGCACGCTGCTGCGCCTGGTGGCCCGCCGCAGCCGCTGGTTCTACGCCGCGTGGGTGCTGGCCCTGACGGTCGTCGTCCCGGCCACCGCCGCGGCCTACGAGACGATCATCGAGCCCGGCAACGCCCAGCTCCTGATCGCGACCATGACGAACAACCCGACCATGCGGGCGATGCTCGGTCCCCCCTTCGACCTGACCACGGCCGGGGGGTTCACCGTCTGGCGGGTCGGGACCTTCGTGGCCGCCATGGCAGCGGTGATGGCGGTGCTCGGCGTGGTCCGCTCCACCCGGGCCGAGGAGGAGGACGGGCGCACCGAGCTGCTGCGCTCCGGGTCGGTGGACCGGCACGCGCCGCTGGTCGCCGGGCTGGCCGTCGCGGTGGTGGCCGGTGCCGTGCTGGGGCTGCTGGTGGCGGGGTCGATGACCGCGGTCGGGCAGCCGCTCGGGGGGTCGCTGGCCTTCGGCGCCGGGATCACCCTGGTCACCGCCGTCTTCGCCGGGGTGGGCGCCGTCGCGGTCCAGCTCACCGCCTCGGCGCGGACCGCCCGCTCGCTCGGGCTGTGGACGGTGGCGGCGGCATACACCCTGCGGGCGGTGGCGGACGGGTCCGCGCAGGGGTCGACACTGCGGGCTGCGGGCTGGGCCTCACCGGTGCAGTGGATGGCGCTGGCCCGCCCGTACGCGCAGGAGCGCTGGTGGGTGCTGCTGCTGCCCGCCGTGCTGGCGCTGCTGCTGGCCGGTGCGGCGGTGCTGCTCGAGTCTCGGCGGGACCACGGCTCCGGGGTATGGGCGGCGCGGCCCGGTCCCGCCCGCGCCGCCGCCTCGCTGTCCAGCACCGGTGGGCTGGCCCGGCGGCTGCACCGGGGTCAGCTGCTCGGCTGGGGCTCCGGGCTGGTGCTGCTCGCGCTGGCCCTGGGGTCGCTGTCCACCAGCTTCGCCGACATGCTGGAGCAGGCCCCTCAGCTGCGGGTCGTGCTGCAGCAGATGGGCGGCGGCGCCGAGCAGCTGGTGGACGCCTTCTTCGTGGCCATGCTCTCGATCGTCTCGGTGGTGGTCGCGGTGCTGGCGGTCCAGCTCTTCTCACGGCTGGCGCGCGAGGAGGAGCGCGGGCACGCCGAGCTGCTGCTCTCCACGGCTCCCGGACGGGGCCGGCTGCTCGCCTCGCACCTGGTGATCGCGGCGCTGGCCCCGGCCCTGCTGCTGGTCCTGGTGGGGGCGGTGCTGGCGCTGAACCAGGCGCGCACGCAGGGCGACTGGTCGCTGGTCGCCCGGGTCGCCGGCGCCGGGGCCGCGCTGGCCCCCGGAGGGCTGGTGGTGCTCGGCATCGCGGTCCTCCTGCACGGGTGGGCACCGCGGCTGGCCGCGCTCACCTGGGTGGTCGTCGCCTGGAGCCTGCTCATGGTCTGGGTCGGCGCGATCCTCTCGCTGCCCGACTGGCTGGTGGGGCTGACCCCGTGGGCGCCGCTGCCGCAGCTGCCCGTCGACCCGATGGACTGGACGGCGGTGCTGGGCATGCTGGCCCTCGCCGCGGGGCTGACGGCCCTGGGCGCCTGGGGGTACCGGCGCCGCGACATCTGAGGGCGGGCCGGGCAGGAGCGACCGGGCCGGCCGGGCGGTCAGCCGCTCAGCGCACGGACCACCCGGGACGGGGCGGGCCGGCCGAGCTGCTCGGCCATCCAGGCGCTGGTGGCGACCAGCGCGTCCAGGTCGACGCCGTGCTCGATGCCCAGCCCGTCAAGCGCCCAGACCAGGTCCTCGGTCGCCAGGTTGCCGGTCGCGGACTTCGCGTACGGGCATCCGCCGAGGCCGCCGGTGGAGGCGTCCACCACCCGGACCCCGCGGCGCAGCGCGGCCGTCGTGTTCGCGAGCGCCTGGCCGTAGGTGTCGTGGAAGTGCACCGCGGTGCTCTCGGTCCCGATCCCGGCGTCCTCCAGGGCGTCCAGCAGACGCAGCACGTGCCCGGGGGTGCCGACCCCGATGGTGTCGCCGATCGAGAGCTGGTCGCAGCCCAGGTCCATCAGCCGGCAGCAGGCGTCGACCACCTGCTGCACCGGCACCGGGCCCTCCCACGGGTCGCCGAAGCACATCGACACGTAGGCACGCACCCAGGCACCGGCGTCCAGCGCCCGGGTCACCACCGGCGCGAACATCTCCACCGACTCCTCGACGGACCGGTTGAGGTTGCGGCGGGCGAAGGTCTCGGTGGCACTGCCGAAGATCGCGACCGAGGACACCCCCCGCTCCAGCGCTCGGTCCAGCCCCTTCTCGTTGGGCACCAGCACCGGGCGGTGCCGCCCCCGCCCGACCCCGCCGAGCAGGTCGAGCAGCTCCTCGGCGTCACCCAGCTGCGGCACCCAGCGCCGGGGCACGAAGCTGGTGAGCTCGACGGTCTCCAGGCCGGCGCCGAGCAGCCGGCGGACGAACTCCGCCTTGACCTCGACCGGCACCGCGGTCTTCTCGTTCTGCAGCCCGTCCCGGGGGCCCACCTCGTAGATCGTCACCCGGTCGGGCAGGCCCGGCATCGGCTCGGTCATCGGCAGGGAGCGTTCCATGGCGTTCATCCTGACATCACCGCCGCCGGGCACGCCGGGACCCACCTGCACGTGCCGATCCGCCGGGCCTCGTCGATACTCGGACGATGAGCGCAGAACCCCTCACGCCCGGCCCGGCCGTCACCCGGCTGGCCGAGACAGTCCTCCCCACCCGGCACGGCGTCTTCACGATGACGGCATACCGGGACGACGGGGGCACCGAGCACGTGGCGCTGAGCATGGGCCTGGGCGATCCGGAGCCTGGCTCCGGGCCCGGCCCGGCCCCGTTGGTGCGGGTGCACTCGGAGTGCCTGACCGGTGACGCGCTGGGCTCGCACCGGTGCGACTGCGGGGACCAGCTGCAGCAGGCGTTGGCGCAGGTGGCCGAGGAGGGCCGGGGTGCGGTCGTCTACCTGCGGGGGCACGAGGGCCGCGGCATCGGGCTCGTCGAGAAGGTCCGGGCGTACGCCCTGCAGGACGCCGGGGTGGACACCGTCGAGGCGAACCTGCGGCTGGGTCACCCCGCGGACGCCCGCAGCTACGACCACTGCGCACTGATCCTGGAGGACCTGGGCCTGCGCCGGGTCCGGCTGCTCACCTCCAACCCGGCCAAGGAGGAGGCTCTGCTGGCGCTGGGCGTGGAGGTCGTCGGCCGACAGGGCCTGTCGGTCCCGGTCTACCCGGAGAACGCCCGCTACCTGCGCACCAAGCGGGAGCGGATGGGCCACGACGACGCCGTCCAGGACGACGCGGACGGGGTGAACGCGGACGAGGCGCCGGACGACCCCGCCGGCGCCCGGTACGCCGACCTCACCGCCCCGGACGGGCCGCGCGTCATCGCCCAGCTGGGACAGAGCCTGGACGGGTACATCGCCACCCGCACCGGGGACGCCACCTTCGTCACCGGGGAGCAGGACCGCACCCACCTGCACCGGCTCCGCTCGCTCGTCGATGCGGTCGTCGTGGGCGCGGCCACCGCGGTCGCCGACGACCCGCAGCTCACCGTGCGGGCGGTCACCGGCACCAACCCGGTGCGGGTGGTGCTGGACCCGCAGGGGCTGCTGCCGGCAGCAGCGCGGGTGCTGACCGACGGCGCCGCCCCCACCCTCTGGGTGCTGGGCGCCGGGGCCCGTCCCGCTGCCGACCTGGACGGCCTCGCCGAGCACGTCACGGTGCTCCGGTGGGAGACCGAGGGGCCGATGGACCCGGCGCAGGTGCTGGCCCGGCTGCGGGGACGCGGCATCGACCGGGTGCTGGTCGAGGGCGGCGGCCGGCTGGTCAGCGCCTGGGTGGAGGCCGGTGAGGTGGACCGGGTCTACCTCACCACCGCGCCGGTGCTCATCGGCGACGGCGTCCCCGGGCTGCGGGCCCCCTCGGTGGACCGGCTCTGCGACGCCGCCCGCCCGGTGGTGCTGGACCGCTGGTACCTGGGCGACGACACGGTCACCGTGCTGGCGCCTCCCCGCTGACCTCGGGGCAGGACAGCAGATCGGTATGCCCGACCCGCACCGTGAGGGCGCCGGCGCCCAGCTGCCCGTGCCGGTGCCCCTGCCAGCGGGTCAGCGCCGCCCGCCGACCGGGACGCACCTCCAGCGCGTCCCGGACCCGTTCGTCGAGGAACCGGCGCAGCAGCTGCTCGCCGGAGCCGGCACCCGCGTCCGGGAGCAGCCACGGGGTGTCGGCGGTGCGGACGGCGCGGCCCCGCTCCTCCAGCATCCGGACCAGCACCGGGACCGCGAGCGGGCCGGGCCGGTCCTGGCGCTGCTGGTGCGCGTCGAAGGCCTCGGCCAGCAGGGCGTCGTCGGCCTCGGCGGGCTCCCACCCGACCTCCCCGGTCACCGACATCGCCAGCAGCAGGTCCGCCCCGGAGCCCACGACCGCCTCGGCCAGCACCTCCAGGTCGTCGCGGCCGAGCACGTCGAGCAGCGCCGCGCAGGTCACCAGCAGGGCCTCCCCCGGGCCGGGGCGCAGCTGCGCCAGCAGCCCGGGAAGCTCGGCGACACCGGCGCAGACCCGCTCGGCGTCGCCGTGCCCGGGATGGTCCAGGTGCTCCGGGTCGTGGTCCAGCACGGTCCACCGTTGCGGCAGCCCGAGGCGCGGCTCCAGGTAGGCCCGGTTCGCGCCGGTGCCCGCCCCCAGGTCGACCACCTGCACGGACCGCACCGCACGGTCGGTCCAGCGTTGCCGCAGGGTGTCCAGCAGCACGGCCGAGCCGCTGTCGCGGGCGGCCGTGTCGGCGGGGACCCGCAGGGCCAGCCAGTCCTGCTCCACCGGGCGCTCGGGCCGGGGGCCGGTGGCCCCGGGGCCCGTCCCGGTGCTCATGCCGCATCCTGCCGGGCGCGCTGCACGGCGGCGTCCAGGGCGGCCACCGTGGTCTCCCAGCCGGGCAGGGACGCGCGCCGGGCGAGCGCCTCGTCCCGCCACCGTCGGCGCAGCGCCGGGTCGGTGAGCCAGTCCCGCAGGGCCTGCGCGAGGTCGTCGGCGTCGGGGCCGACGGCCGTCCCGGCGGTGCCGCCGAGGGCCTCCTGGGCGCCGGTCCCCTGCACCACCACGGCCGGTATGCCCCGGGCCTGGGCCTCGGTGACCACCATGCCGAAGGTCTCCACCCGTGAGGGGTGGACCAGCAGGTCGGTGGCCGCCCAGGCGTCTTCCAGCTCCCCGTCGGTGAGCGGGCCGGGCTGGTGCACCCGGTCGGCGATGCCCGTCCGGTCGGCGGCGACCCGCAGGGCCGCGAGGTGGGCGGCGTCCGGGGCCGGACCGGCCAGCACCACCTGCCAGGCCAGGTCGGCGACGGCGCCCAGCGCCTCGAGCAGCACGAGCAGCCCCTTGCGCGGGGTCAGCGAGCCCAGCACCAGGAGCTGCGGGACGTGTCCCTCGCCGCCGTGGCCGGGCGACACCGGCGCGGGCTCCACCCCGGGAGCGGCGACCAGCACCGGCGCACACCCCGGGTAACGGTCCCGCACGTCCTGCGCGGCCCAGTGGCTGGTGGTGACCACGACGTGGGCGGCCCGGGCCGCGGCGTGCTCCCGCTCCGCGAGGTCGTCCCGCCGGTCGGCGGGGGCCTCGACCGGCAGCGGCAGGTGCACCAGCAGCAGGGTGGGCCGGCGACCAGCGGAGCGGCGGACCGCCTCGGGGCAGGCACCCCCGATGAGCCCATCCACGATCACCGGGTCGTCGGGGAGGCGGTCCCACCGCTGCTCGAGCTCGTCCCGGGCCACCCCGTCCGGGTGCGGCCAGTGCCCCGTCGCGGTGACCACCTCGACCTGCGCCCCGGCGGCGCGCCACCGGGAGATGGCGGCGGCGTCATACCGGTCGCCGCCGCTGGGCAGCTCGGGGTCGGCCTCCCGAACCACCCAGGTCACCCTCATCAGGTCACCCACATCAGAGTGCGAGCCGGTAGCTCGCCCAGGCGTCCGGGTGCTCGCGCAGGGTCACCACCAGGGCGTCGAACGGGTCCGGATCGATCCGCTCGGTGAGGCGCTGCGCGACCCACCGGGCGATCACCTCGGTGGTGGTCACCTGGCCCTCGAACTCCTCGAGGTCGTCCAGGTTGCGGTAGGAGATCCGGCCCAGGACGGCGGAGAGCGCCTCGGTCGCGGCGCCGATGTCGACGACCACGCCGTGCTCGTCCAGGTCGGGGCGCTCCCAGGTCGCCTCCACCACGTAGGTGCAGCCGTGCACCCCCTGGGCGGGGCCGAAGAAGGGGTCGGGCAGGCTGTGGGCGACCATCGCATGGTCGCGGACGGTGAGGGTGAACACGGGGTCCTTCCGGTCGTCAGCTCGGGTCGTCGGTGTGCTCGTAGTGGACCACGTGGCACAGGCCGGGGGCGCCCCCGGCCGCCAGCTCGTCCATCAGGGCGGGCAGCCGCACGAACGGTGTTGGCCCGGCCAGCAGCGCGTCCAGGGCGGGGTCGCGCAGCGCCGCGGCGGCCAGCTCCATCCGTGCCCGGTGGTCCCGCCGGGCGGAGCGGACCGGGCTGATGGTGCCGACCTGGCTGACCACGATCCGGCCGCGGCGGGCGTGGAAGGCCCCGCCCAGGTCCAGGGTGACCGGGCGGTCGCCGAACCAGGACATCTCGACCACGGTCGCCTCGTCGCCCAGCAGGTCCACCGCGCGCTGCAGGCCCTGCTGGGTGGCGGAGCAGTGGATGACCACGTCGCACTCGTCGCCGGCCTGCGCGGGGTCGACGCCGCGGGCCCCCAGCGGTCCGGCCAGCGCGGCCCGCGCCGGGTCCGGGTCGACCAGCTCCAGGCGTTGCAGGGGCATCCTGGCGAGCAGGGCGGTGACGCAGGCGCCGACCATGCCGGCGCCCACCACCGCGACCCGGTCCCCGTAGGCGGGCTGGGCGTCCCAGACGGCGTTCACGGCCGTCTCCATGGTCCCCAGCAGCACCGCCCGGTCGTCCGGGACGTCGTCCGGCAGCGGGGTGAGCGCGTCCAGCGGCACCACGTAGCGGTCCTGGTGCGGGTGCAGGCAGAACACCCGTCGGCCGACCCAGTCGCCGTCCTGCGGATCGCCGACGGCCTCCACCCGCCCCACCGAGAGGTAGCCGTACTTCACCGGGCCGGGCCAGCTGCCCTGCTGGAAGGGTGCCCGCATCCGCTCGGCCACCGAGTCGGGCACCTCCCCGCGGTGCACCAGCAGCTCGGTGCCGCGGCTCACCCCGGAGGTCAGCGTGCGCACCCGGGCCTGGCCGGGGCCCGGCGGCGCCAGCTCCTCCTCGGTGATGACACCCTGACCGGCGGAGACGGTCCAGTACGCTCGAGCCCTCATGTCGGACATTGTCGCGCCCGAGCGGCGCCGGCTCAGCCTGGACCGCCTCAACCTCGCCCACCTGGTGACCGGCGCCCGCGCCGTGCTGGTGCTGCTGGCCTCCTCCCTGGTGCTGATGTCCCTGCTGATGTCCGAGGGCACCGAGCCCGCGCGGGCCTGGGTGCTGTGGGCGTTGGCGCTGCCGGCCTGGGCGCTGGACCTGGTGGACGGTCACCTGGCGCGACGCACCGGCAGGACCAGCCGCTTCGGCGCACACTTCGACGAGGAGACCGACGCGCTGCTCATCCTGGTGCTGTCGGTGGCGCTGGCGCCGCTGGCGCCCTGGGCCCTGGCCATCGGGCTGGCGCACTACGCGTTCCTGCTGCTGCGCCTGACCGGACGTCGGTGGCGGGCGCCGCTGCCCCCGCGCGGCTCCCGCAAGGTGATCGCGGCCACCGCCGGAGGCATCCTCGTCTGGTCGGTGCTGCCGGTGATCCCGCCCTGGCTCGCTCAGCTGGCGGTCGGCGTCGGGGTGGTGCTGATCGTCTGGTCCTTCGGGCGTGACCTGTGGTGGCTGTCACGGCCGGGTGGGCACACCGCCTGAGGCGCAGGTCAGCGCAGCGCCAGCACCGTCGCCAGCGCCGCGGTGGTCGCCTCGTGGCCCTTGTCCTCGGTGGATCCGGGCAGACCCGCGCGGTCCCTGGCCTGCTGGTCGTCGTCGCAGGTGAGGACCCCGAAGCCGACCGGCACGCCGGTCTCGACGGAGACCTGGGTGAGCCCGGACGTCGCGGCCTGGCAGACGTACTCGAAGTGCGGGGTGCCGCCGCGCACCACCACGCCCAGGGCGACCAGCGCGTCGACCCGGCCCTCCCGGGCCAGCCGGGCGCAGGCCACGGGCAGCTCGAAGCTGCCCGGGACCCGGACCTCGCGCACGTCCTCGACGCCGGCCTCGGCGAGGGCGCGACGGGCCCCGTCGAGCAGACCGTCCATCACCTCCTGGTGCCAGGAGGCGGCGACGACCGCGACCCGCAGGCCCCTGCCGTCGACGGTGAGCTCGGGGGTTCCGGACTTGCTCATGCAGTGCTCCTGGTGGGGTGGGTCGGGACGGTGGTGGGCAGGTCGTGCTGTCGCCGGTAGGCGACGAGGTCCTCGATGGTGAGGACGGGCAGGTGGTGCTCGCGGGCCAGGGCGTGCACCTGCGGTCCGCGCAGCATCTCCCCCTCGTCGTCGACGAGCTCGCCGATCACCCCGACCGGGGCCAGCCCGGCCAGCCGGCAGAGGTCGACGGTGGCCTCGGTATGCCCGCGCCGCGCCAGCACCCCGCCGTCCCGGGCGCGCAGCGGCACCAGGTGGCCGGGGCGGCGCAGGTCACCGGGCACGGTGGCGGGGTCGGCCAGCACCTGCGCGGTCCGGCAGCGGTCGGCGGCGCTGATGCCGGTACTCACGCCCACGGCGGCGTCGACGGTGACGGTGTACGCGGTGCGCAGCAGGTCCTCGTTGTCCCGCACCATCAACGGCAGCTCGAGCCGGTCGGCGAGCTCGCCGGGCAGCGGCGCGCACAGGAACCCGGAGGTATGCCGCACCGCCCACCCGGTCCAGCGCGGGGTGAGGGTCTGGGCGGCCAGCACCACGTCGCCCTCGTTCTCCCGCTCCTGGTCGTCCAGGACCAGAACCGGTCTGCCTTCGCGCAGGGCCGCCAGGGCGGCCTCCACGCCACTGGCGCCGGTCGCTCTGCCCGTGCTGGTCGGAACGTCCACGCTCATCACACCGTCCGTGTTCACGACGCCGTCCGTGCCCATCACACCCCCGCCGCTCACGAGGTCAGGTCCGGGGAGAGCAGGCGCTCGGCATACTTGGCGAGCACGTCCACCTCGACGTTGACACTGTCGCCGGGGGCGCGCCGGGACAGGGTCGTCAGGTCCAGCGTGGTGGGGATGAGCGAGACCTCGAACCAGTCGGGGCCGAGGGCGGAGACGGTCAGCGAGACCCCGTCGAGGGCGACCGACCCCTTGTGCGCCACGTACCGGGCCAACGACGGGGGCAGGGAGAGGCGGACGACCTCCCAGCGCTCGCCGGGGGTCCGGGACAGGACGGTGGTGGTGCCGTCGACGTGACCCTGGACGACGTGACCGCCCAGCCGGCCGGTGACCGGGAGGGCGCGCTCGAGGTTGACCCGGTCCCCGTCGTGCAGGCGACCGAGACTGGTCACGGCGAGGGTCTCGGCCATCACGTCCGCGGTGAACCCCTCCTCGGTGCGGGTGGTGACGGTGAGGCATACCCCGTCGACCGCGATCGAGGATCCATGCACGGCGTCCGAGGCGACGAGCGGGCCCCGGATCTCGAGGACGGCCGAGTCGCCGCCGGGTGCGTCGGTGCGGGAGACGAGGGTGCCGAGTTCTTCGACGATGCCGGTGAACATCAGTCCTCCTGGTGGGGGGTCGGGGTGAGGGGTCGCAGGCGGATCTGCAGGTCGGGGCCGAGCCGGGTCGTCTCGGTGATCTCCAGCCGGGCGGTGTCGGCCACGGTGCCGATACCGAGGTCGGGGACGGCCGACGGGCCGGCCCCCAGCAGGGCGGGGGCGAGGTGCACCAGCAGCTCGTCGACCAGCCCGGCCTGCCAGAAGGCGCCGCCGAGGCGTGGCCCGCCCTCGATCAGGACGCTCTGCGCGCCCCGCGACCGCAGCTCGGTCAGGACCTCGGCGGGGTCGTGCGTGCGCAGGTGCAGGGTGGGTGCGGCGTCGTCGTCGAGCCTGGCACCGTCGGGCAGGTCCCGGTGCCCGACCACGACGCGGAGGGGCTGCACGGGGAGCAGCGTGCCGTCGGCGGCACGGGCGGTGAGGGCGGGGTCGTCGGTGAGGGCGGTCCCGGTCCCGACGACCACGGCGTGCACGGAGGTCCGGAGCCGGTGGGCGCTCTCCCGGGCGGCGGCGGAGGTGATCCACCTGCTGGTGCCGTCCGCGGCGGCGACCCGGCCGTCGAGGGTGCTGGCGATCTTCCAGAGGACGTGCGGGCGGCCCAGCCTGGCGGCACGGAGCCAGTCCGCGACGAGTTCGTCGGCCCCCTCGTCCGGGGAGCGACGTACCTCCACCCCGGCGGCGGCCAGCTCGTGCGCGCCACCGCCGGCAGGCGTGGGGTCGGCGACGGCATACCGCACGGCGGCGACGCCGGCCTCGGCCAGGGCATGGGCGCAAGGGCCCGTCCGGCCGCTGCGGGCGCACGGCTCGAGGGTGACGACGGCGGTCGCGCCACGCGCCCTGGGGCCGGCCTCCATCAGAGCGACCACCTCGGCGTGGGGCGTGCCGGCCCCTCGGTGGTAGCCCTCGCCGACGGTTGTCCCGTCGGGGGACAGCAGCACGCAGCCGACGCGCGGGTTCGGGTCACGGGCGGGGCCGCGGGCGGCGAGCTGAACCGCGCGTCGCAGGGCGGTCGCGACCGCCGCGTCGGGCGGGACGTGCCCGGGTGCCTGGGTGGTGGCCCTCACCGTGGTCCTCTCCTCGTCGGTGCCCGGGGAGGGACGTCTGAGGGGACGTGAGGGGCGGTTGCCCGAGTCGCTCGGCTCGGTGACGGCGTATGCCGACGTGCCGGGCGACGGGATAACCGTCGACCCTCGCGCTGCCTCCCATCCGGACTTTCACCGTCGGTCCTGGAGTTCCACCAGGTCAACCGGCCGCTGGCTGCGGTCGGGTCGCGGACTGTCACCGCCGGTTCGGACTTGCACCGACCCCGGAGCGCGTGTGTCTTGCGTTCCCAGTCTAGCCGCTGGAGGTAGGGGTCACGGTGGCCCGATGTCAGGGGTGAGGCTCGGGTGGTCGGGCGGCCGGACTCGGGGACCGCTGACCGGCAGGCTCCCGGTCAGAAGGGTGGTGGTTCGTCGCGCCAGGCCTGGTCGGTGTCGTCGCTCGGGGTGCTTTTGCCGGTGCTGGGGGTGTTGCGGCCGGTGAAGGGGTCGGTCCAGTGTTCGGCTGCCAGGATGGTCTCGGGGGTGTGTTGGATGAGGTGTTCGGGGGTGGGGGTGTCGGGGTGGGGTCCGGTGGTGCGGCGGTGGTCGCGGGTGCGGGTGTGGCGCAGCTGGATAGCTCGGTGGGTGTCGGTGATGGGGCCGATGAGGTCGGTGTCGCTGTTGGGGTCGTCGTCGCGTGCCTCGAGGGGTGCGCCGCGTTGGCGGGCGGCGAGGGCGGCGTAGACGAGCAGGGAGGCCAGGTGTCGCCGAGCGTCGGCGCTGAGAAGGCGCCCGGGAGTGTGACCGAGTGTCGGTGGGCCCACGTGGTCTGGTGTCCCTGAGTCCAGGGCAGCGGTCCCGGAGGTTCGAGACTCGGCGTGCGTGTCATCAGCGCCTGCATCTGGT